>NZ_JBHULN010000008.1:0-308313 GCF_042684525.1 Spirosoma soli
GAGCGGGACCTGAATCGGACCATGGGTCGTACCTAGCCACCGCGATAGGGAAGCCCGCTCTGATGTTTTTAGAAAGCTAGCTAATTCTTAGATTCTTACCATGCCACAAACCTAAAGGCCACCGCGGTTCCAGTTCTAGGGCCTGTTTGGCAACAATTCGTTTTAAGCGCTCATTTTCTTCCTCTAGGGTACGGAGTTGGGGATCAACCCGTGTATAGGAATCTCTCAGCCCTTCCTTTCCCTTGCTTAAATATTTTAGGCGCCACTTCCGCAGCAACGAAGGAGACAGCGGGGTGGCCCGTGCCATTGTACTTGCGACAAATGTCGGCATGGCCGTCGCGGATGGCTTCCTGAACGATGGAATATCGGTCTTCAGGAGTAAAAGTTCGCCTGATTTTGCTCATGATTTCTGAATGTAGTAGGACTAATCGCAGTGGCGCACCACCTGTTTTTGCAATTTTGTCCAACCATTCAGGGGGCTAAGACAATGTCCACCCCCCGGACAGATAACCACCGCGGCCCCTGTCGCTTTCTCTTTAGGGGGTAGATAGACGGTTACGGATGGATTATTAATATGGTGTACCCAATAGTCTTGGGCCTGCTCGGGTTCATTCCGCCGATTTTCAAATCCAGGAGCCCCTTTGGGCCCTAGGGGTATCTCAAACGGTACTGATTGAGCCAACACTCCTAGAGGGAATCCGGCTGACAGTACAATTACGGTCAAGTAACAAAGTAGCGATATCATGTTCAGCAAAGCGTAGTTGATCAATTAGTTTGCGATGGATAAAGTTGGTTAGATAACAAACTAACTTTCTTAGAAAATGCGCCCCAAAAGTAGACGTCTTTTCACCCAACTTTCTTCACACTTCCAGTTCATTCAGGAATCAGGAGTATCAAAAGATAGTTATAGTACTATCAAATGAGGTCACATGCCCTCTTTGGTGGCGCAACATGGCAACACAAGCTTTCGCTTACATAGGTGAACAAAACCACTTTCCTCAACCTCTGACGGCTCTTCAACTCATCGACCGCTCTCGCCAGGGACTGATGGGCACTGAGGCCGGACGAATTGCCGGCTTACTCGGTGTTACCGATAAGGAGATGGCTCGGCTGCTTAACCAATCGGTGGCTACCTTCCACCGACAGGCCAAGGTGGGGCGACTGGATGCGTCTACCTCCGAAAAGCTGCTGCTATTGAGTCGATTGGCTGACTATGGAGCAACCGTTTTTCAGGATCAAGGCAAATTTAACCGCTGGCTGCGTCGACCCTTACGGCTGTTAGGGGATCGGTTCCCCTTAGATCTGCTAGATAGTCCCACCGGTGTCCAGCTGATCGAAGATATCTTGGGGCGGATCGAATATGGTGTCTTCAGCTAATGGCCATCACGCTGTATCGTATCCAAACTGACGCCCACCGGGATAGCATCCTGGAGGGGATAGGGGCTAAGCTGCGGGGTGGGCGCTGGAATGCTAAAGGATGGCCTATGGTCTACACAGCCACTACGCCGGAGCTAGGTTTTTGGGAGTACATGGTGCAGCTGGACGGCACGCCTTTAGCGGACCTGCCTCCGCTGATCCTATGTGAAATTACCGTACCCGACCACTCTATCCGCTTAATTAGCGTGGAAGAACTGCCTCTTGGCTGGGATGATCCCTATGCCACTCCTGTAGGCTTGCCGCTTTTTGCTGACCAGCAGTTCGAGCGCTACCAGTGCTTATGTTTGGCCTTACCTTCCGCTCTGGTCCCCCTGTCACCTTCCCGCAATGTCTTGTTAGACCCCTTACATGCTCAGTGTAGCGAGTGCCAGGTTCTCTCGATTCAGCCTTACCCGATAGATCCACGCTTACCAACGGCGGTAATAGCATAAATAACGGGCGTTTATAAAGACTAAGCTTATAATGCACCTGAGCAACCTGACCCGATGAATTTGTGTTGCGATGCCGTAACCCGGCCATTTTTAACGAGTAGCCCATGAAACTGACAGTCGAACACTTGCACGAGATTCTCAACGGCCAGTTTGAGTACAAACTCATCGAGGAAATGGCCGCAACAGGTCAGTACAGAACGGCATCGGTTGGGTCGTACCTGATCCGGCCGGGTGAGTACATCCGTTCGGTTCCCATTATCATAAAGGGATCGGTCAAAATCCTGCGTCCCGATCCCGAAGGCCGGGAAGTGCTGCTCTACTACCTCGGCGAGATGGACACCTGCGCCATGTCGCTGACATGCTGTCTGAGCACGAAGCAAAGCGAAATCACGGCGGTGGTGGAAGAAAAAACCGAATTCATCGCCATTCCGGTCGAGAAAGTAGACGAGTGGATGTGCCGCTTCCCGACCTGGAAACAGTTCGTCTTTCAAACGTATCAGAAGCGGTTCGATAGCCTGCTGACGACCATCGATGACGTTGTCTTCCACAAATTAGACGAACGGCTGCTGACGTACCTGCAAAAAAAGATTGCCAGTTGTCAGTGCAGTGTACTGTCAATTACCCATGAAGAAATTGCTCAGGAGTTGGCCACCTCGCGGGAGGTCATATCCCGCCTGCTGAAGCAACTGGAAAAGCATGGCCACCTTAAACTGATGCGCAACAAGATCGCGATGCTGTCCTGATTTCCATCTTTTGTAACATTTATCACGGAAGTCCTGTGTACTGAAGTCGTATTTCGCTTAAAAACTTAAGTGTATATGACATCCTTACAACTGGCTGGCTTCTCGGCATCCATTCTTATCGGGGTCAGTCTGGGCCTGATCGGCGGGGGCGGAAGCATCCTTACACTGCCCGTACTGGTCTATCTGTTGGGGTTTAACCCCGTTGTTTCCACCACCTACTCGCTGTTTGTCGTCGGTACGACCTCCTTGGTTGGTTCCCTCAATTACATTCGGCAGCGGCAGGTCAATTACAAAGCCGCCATCCTGTTTTCAGTCCCTTCCTTCGGGGCGGTCTATCTGACCCGCCACTACCTCATACCGGCAATTCCCGATCCGGTTTTCATTACCGACACCTTTGTTCTCAGCAAAAACATAGCCATCATGATCTTTTTTGCATCGGTCATGCTCGTGGCATCGGTCAGCATGATCCGGGACAAAAAGATGCCGGATCAGCTCTCCGCGGCTCCCTTCCGGTTCAATTTGCCGATGATTGCCTTCGACGGCATTCTGGTCGGTCTGCTGACGGGCATTGTAGGGGCGGGCGGTGGTTTTCTGATCATACCAGCCTTAGTGCTGCTGGTTCGCTTGCCCATGAAAATGGCCGTGGGAACATCCCTGCTCATTATTGCCGCCAATGCGCTCATTGGCTTTTGGGAGAGCACCGCTAATCTGCTGATCGACTGGCCCTTCCTGCTAAAATTCACATCGTTCTCCGTATTCGGTATCCTGCTGGGTACGTATCTCTCCCGATTTGTGCCGGGCCAAAAGCTAAAGAAAACCTTTGGCTGGTTTGTGTTGGTGATGGGCGTGTACATCATCAGCCGGGAGGTATTTTTATGAGCGGGTATGAGTGACAAAAGTCACTGATCGCGGTCCCTCCGTGATCTACTTTTAGGCAATCAATTGACAGTCGCAAAGCAAAATAAATTATGTTTTTTCAGCACATTTATGACAAGAGTCTGGCGCAGGCCAGTTACCTCATCGGTTGCCAAAAAACGGGCGAATCCATCGTTATCGATCCCAAACGCGATGTGGATACCTACATCAACGTCGCCCGGCAAAATGGCCTTCGCATTACGCACATCACCGAAACGCATATTCACGCCGATTTTCTGTCGGGGGCGCGCGAACTGGCGGCCCTCACCGGTGCCGCGCTTTACCTGTCGGACGAAGGCGGACCGGACTGGCAGTACGAGTTCGACCACAAGGGGCTGAAAAATGGGGATGTCATTACCGTTGGTAATCTGACGTTAGCCGTGATTCACACGCCGGGCCACACGCCGGAAAGTACCAGTTTTTTACTGACAGACAAACCCGCTTCGGCTGTGCCCGTTATGCTGTTTACGGGCGACTTTGTTTTTGTGGGCGACGTGGGCCGTCCTGACCTGCTGGAAAAGGCAGCGGGCCTGGAGGGTACGCAGGAAGCCGGTGCCCGCCAGATGTTTGAGTCAGTCCATACGTTCAGCACCCTACCCGATTTTTTACAGGTATGGCCAGGCCACGGCGCCGGCTCAGCCTGCGGAAAAACCCTGGGAGCGGTACCCAGCACGACGGTCGGTTACGAAAAAATTAGGAACTGGGCGTTTCAGTACGACAACGACCTACAGGGTTTTGTAAATTACCTGTTAGCCGACCAACCCGAACCACCCCGGTATTTTGCCCGCATGAAACACCTCAACCGGGTTGACCGCCCGCTGCTGACGGCGGTTCCCTCGCCCGAAAAACTCACGGTGGAGGCCGTCAGGGCTGCGCTCGACAAGGGCATCAAGCTAATTGATACGCGCAACAAAGTAGCTTTTGCCGAAGGATTCGTGCCGGGCAGCATCAATATTCAGGGCAACAACGCTTTTGCCACCTGGATGGGCTGGTTTATGACCTACGAGGAACCATTTATGCTGGTCGCCGACGATGCCCAGATCGAGGACCTTACCCGTAAACTCATGCGCATCGGTTTAGACAAGGTCTATGGTTACGTAACCGACGTAAATACGCTGGGTATCGACCTGCAAAAGGCCAATGTTATCGACATCGACACGGCCAAAACGTACCTGACCCGCCCCGATGTGCAGGTGGTGGATTTGCGGGGGGCATCCGAATACAACAGCGGGCACATCGAAGGGGCAGAAAACGTGTTTGTAGGCACCCTGCCCCAGCAACTCGACAAGATCAGCAAAGACAAGCCCGTCGTAATTTATTGCCAGTCGGGAGACCGGGCCACCATCGGCTACTCCCTGCTGGCCCGCCACGGATTCGACAACGTGCAGAACTACTCCGCCAGTATAAACGAGTGGGTCAACCAGGGCAATCCGGTGGTAACCGAAGCCCGAGAAGCAACTGTCTGATAGAACAGCCTTTGGTTTCCGCCAGACAAGGCAATCGTTTAACGCCGGGGCTGACCGGAGTCAGCCTGTAGCCACCTATCGTGGGCTAACGGTGCCGGGCAGCGGGCGTGTCAGTAGCGAACTAACTGGATTTGCTGCCACACCTGACCCCTGGCTACTGCTGCGCAATGCAGTGCCGGTTTGTAGCCGGCCAGGAGCGAGTGTTGCCGGATTACTAGCTTCCGTAGCTCGGTAACAAACGATTTTTCGTTGATTAGTGATTAATGCTACTGAGTACGCTCCTGCGACGCACCATCTTTGCCGTGGAGCCGTTTTACACGTACCTGAATCGCGAACGCAACGAAGGGCTGGGCAACGTGAATGCGGTAACCGGCAGTGTCCGGTACAAAGCCGGCCGACACTAGAACTGGGACCTGACAACGGGCTATTAACAGTTACCGAATAGTGCCAGTTACCGCTTGAATAAGAACGGCCTGCCCAGTTATTCGCAGCTAAATCTAAGAGCCAGATACCATTGTAGGGGTTTTCTGGAGGATTGGAGGCCGAGATGCTGCTGGTACGCAAGGATAACAGATCATCGCCCAATCGGCTGGACATGAGCCAGCTTAACCTTGTGCTGAATTATCACTATTAACAAAAGTTACCTATGAATTTCCTTGATTTTATCCGCCAACCCTGGTCCTGGTACGTGGCGGGGCCGCTTATTGGCCTGACCGTACCGACACTGCTGTTGATCGGCAACAAGTCATTCGGCATCTCCTCGTCCTTGCGGCACATCTGCGCGGCCTGCCTGCCCTTTAACATTCCATTCTTCACCTACAACTGGAAAAAAGAAGCATGGAACCTGTTCTTCGTGGCCGGGGTTCTGCTCGGCGGCTTTCTGGCCACTTACTTCCTGACAAACCCCAACGCGGTTGAAATAGCCCCCGCCACCGAAACGGCCTTACGCGGGTATGGTATCCGGGATTTTTCGGGACTGATGCCCGCCGACCTGTTTGCTACGGCTAACCTGTTTACAATGAAAGGGTTATTCTTTTTTGTGATCGGTGGGTTGCTGGTAGGGTTTGGCACGCGCTGGGCGGGCGGCTGTACGTCGGGCCACGCCATTATGGGCCTGTCGAATCTGCAATGGCCGTCTTTGGTAGCCACCATCAGCTTCATGGTCGGCGGCTTTGCCATGACGCACCTGCTGCTGCCCTTTATTTTCAAACTCGTCAACTAATCAACCAGCCATGCAGTCAGTACCATCACCAGAAAATCGTTCGTTCAACGAACCGGCCACTGTATGCGAGGTACCATACAGGCAGGTAAAATCAGAAGCCCCAACAGCAAACCTCAAGTATATGCTCGTTGGCATGATATTCGGTGTTGTTTTCGTCAAAGCAGAAATCATCTCCTGGTTTCGTATTCAGGAAATGTTCCGGCTCGACTCCTTCCACATGTACGGCGTCATCGGCAGTGCCGTCGTGGTAGGAATGCTGTCGGTGTGGCTCATCAGACGCTTCAACATCAAAACCCTGCAGGGCGAAGCCGTCAGCATTGCCCCCAAAACGTTTCAGAAAGGACAAATCTACGGCGGTCTGATTTTCGGACTGGGCTGGGCCATCACGGGGGCCTGTCCGGGTCCCTTGTTTGCGCAGATCGGCAGCGGATTTCTGGTCGTCGGCGTTACCCTGCTGAGTACCATCACCGGTACGTGGCTGTACGGCTATTTCCGCGAGCGGTTGCCCAACTAATCCTAAAAGCGTTCAGAACCAGTTATCTGACGGCTGGCTTTCGGGTCAGCCATTTTTTATTGTTCATCGTCCCGCCCCAAGCTGAAGGTCGTCCCTGTTACTAATGCAAAGAATGTCAGTTCTACGGCACAATTAGCGAAGTAGTTGTTGCGATACTGTTTTAACCGGGTGATTCTACCAGCACATTTTCCGTCACAAAAAAGCCGCTTACGATGAAGGTGGCTTTTTTAATTACAGATTATTTCAGTACAGCTTACTCTTCTTTTTATACCCTATCAACTTTTCTGATACAAACGGTTACGCTCCGTAACACCTGCTGTACTGGCCGGAAATGTGATGACAGAGGCCAGCCACTTCTTTTTTGGGTTTTGTCTAACAGTCTCACTAAATGCTCACTCTTGAGACGAGAAAACGTTCATGAATATCCAGTCTAACGTGAACCGCTGTTAGGCTAGCCAATCGGCTATCGCTTATCAGTTGAATAGAATCAACATGACCGCTAACCAGTATCTTCGCACTTGGCAAATTTGATACGTCAAACTTACTGTATCAGGGGCCTACTTAGAGTGCATGGATTAACTATTATCCCAAATACGACTAATCATTAGCCAGGCCCGTGAGAGTGCGGCTCGATCGGTAAATCATGGCTTAACCTTGATGTACTGGCAGATCGGCCGGCTCATCATTGAGGATCAACAACAGGGCCAGCAGAGGGCGTCTTATGGCAAAGCACTCATCAAAAACTTGTCCACTCAACTCGTGGCTGAATATGGCGAAAACTTTTCCAGTCGAAACCTGCAACTAAGCAGGCAGTTCTATCAGACTTTTCCAAATGTGAACTCAGTGCGTTCACAATTAACCTGGACTCACTACAAAGCTTTAGTTCGGGTTGAAGATGCCGATAAACGAGCCTTTTATATGGCCGAAACCGAAAAGAACGCCTGGACGGTACGCCAATTGGAACGTCAGATCAACAGCCTCCTCTACGAGCGCTTATTGATGAGCCAAGATAAGGAAAGTGTCCTAACCATCGCCCGCTCAGAAGCCAAGCCTACTCAGGCTCATCAACTTATCAAAGATCCGATGATCTTGGAATTTTTAGGCCTCAAGCCACAAGCCAGCTACTATGAGCAAGATCTGGAAAGTGCCATCATCACCCACATTCAGGAGTTTCTGCTAGAACTCGGTAACGGTTTTTCGTTTGTCGCTCGCCAGAAACGCATTCTCATTGATGGCGATGAATTCAAAATCGATCTGGTTTTTTATAATCGGCTCTTACAATGTTTCGTCTTGTTGGATCTGAAAATGGACAAGATAACCCATCAGGATCTGGGTCAACTACAGATGTACGTCAATTACTACGACCGAGCCATTCGGGAGTCTTATGAGAATCCGACGATTGGCGTGCTGTTGTGTGCGGACAAAAACGATGCCGTCGTTCGTTACACCTTACCCGAGAATAACACCCACTTGTTTGCCAGTAAGTATCAGCTTCACCTGCCAACCGAGCAGCAGTTGATGGATGAGATTCGTAAAGAATTACCCGATGAGGACAACTAACACGTAACTAGCTTATGGCTATTCCCCTGGTTTCCCGTACGCCGGGGCGTGGCCATCTGATTATAACTAAGGCTGGCTTTGTTTGAAGGGTTATTCTAACAAGTGTCAAACGATCCTGCTCCGGTGTACCGGCTGTGGTCGTCGGAAAGCGAGGGGCCAGCCACCATTATTTTGACTTTGTCTTACAGTCTCAGAAAACGCTCCTCCTTGAGACGATAGGATTCTCAGAAAAGCTGAATTATTTACAAAGTGAAATAGTTCCTTTTGATAAAGGTAAATTTGCCTAAGTTTGTGACAACGCCGAAAACAAACTCCCGATGAAACGAGCTGCATCACCTGAAAGTCTACTGCTGAGAGATGTGCCTGGCCACATTAATGATAGCGAAATCCTTTCCCTGCTTTATACCAGGGAGGTCAACTGGCAGCATGTTAATGCCATTAAGACCTTAACCGATTTTAACGATACTATCATTTCGCACTGGCTCAATGTGAGCGTTAAAACCTTCCGCGAATACAAGAAGCCGCCAACGACCCTTAAAGAAAATGTTAAGGAACAGGTCCTCCTGCTGTTAGCCCTCATCAAGCACGGCATTCAGGTATTTGGCTCAGTAAAAGAATTCGACCAGTGGCTGAATCGGTCTAACTTTTATTTTGACAACAGGACCCCTAATGCCTATCTAAATACCATCACCGGGATAAAATTTGTCGATGATCGGTTAACGGCCATGGAATACGGAGATAATGTATAGGGGATGGAGGTATTTCGAATCAGTAAAGATGTTCATGCTCATAGCTTACGTTCATCAGGAAGTGCGAATCGGTGGAATACCAAAGGCCAGCAAGTTATTTATACCGGCGCATCGCGTTCCTTAGCTTCTCTGGAGCTAGTAGTTCACCGGGGAGCCATTCAGCCTACCTCCTCCTATAAGGTGATGGTCATCTCTATTGCCGATGATGATTACCTGATGCGAACCGTTCAACTCAAAGAGCTTCCCACCAACTGGCGAACTCTGGCGGGTTATCCTGCTCTACAAACAATTGGATCTAACTGGTACACCAGCCAGGAAAGTCTGATCCTGAAGGTTCCTTCAGCGATCATTATCTACGAGTACAATTACATTATCAATACCGAACATCCAGACTTTAGTCAGTACGTTCAGCTGGTTAGAACCGAGGACTATTTTTGGGATTCCCGTCTTCTTTAAGCACATCACTAAGAGCTGAAGGATTTTTTATAAATCTACTTCTTGAATATAACGGCGTAAATCGTTTTTTGAGGAGATGCAACCAGCTGACAGTTAGTGGCATCTCCTCAAAAATGATCTACATCACCGGTACAGATACTTTTATGCTCTTTGGCTATGCACGCGTATCAACCGCACCGGCGTCGCAGTGGCGCCCCACCCCGGGCAGGATCAAAACTTATCCCTGCAACTGGATGATCTGAAAAAGGCCGGCTGTCAAAAAATCTTTCAGGACCGGGGTGGCGGACCACAAGGTGTCTTCGGCCAAGATACGACCACAGCTTCAAAAGATGCTGGAGGTACTTCGGGAAGAAGATACAATTATTGTATGGAAGCTGGATGGGTCCGGCCACCCGGCGACTAGGCAGGTCACTCAAAGAACTTTTCACCTTGATCAATGACTTTCAGACCAAAGGCCCGGGTCGCCGGTGCGGTTGGGTTCCGTAGTCTGAATGATGCCGTCGCTTCGGCGATCCGATGATACGACCACTGCCCAAGGTCGCTTAGTATTCAACCTGTTTGCCTCGCTGGCCGAGTTCGATCGCACCGGCGCGGCTGACCGTCGGCGACCCGGCGAGACCTAATCCGTGAACGTACTAAAGCTGGTTTAGCCGCGGCTCGTGCCAGAGGACGCGTGGGAGGCCGTCCGAAAGGTCTTACTCCAGAAGCTCAAGCAAAAGCACGGGCGGTTAAGACCATGTATGCCCTGAAGATGCATACGATCTTAGAGATTGGTCAGTTGTTTCATATAAGCCGAGCGACGGTTTGTCGATACTTAGCCTGGCAGGAGCAAACGAACGGTTGACTGATGCATGACACTGCTTCATAAATCGGGCGTTTTAAGACACTGATCCGGGCTAAAAACACGCCAAAGATTTTGAAAAATAAGGGCAAAAAAGCAGCCGGATCACCTAGTAGTGATCCGGCTACTGGCTGATGCAGGAAATCCCTTTAACGCTTGAGCAGCTTGAGGGTCTGGGTTTGACTGGGGCTACTCACCCGCAGCAGGAGTATACCCGCCGGCTGCCCCCCCACTGACAGGGTGAGCGTCTCGATCCGCCCGGCCGACTCCACCCGCTGCTCGCTCACGGGCCGACCAGCCGGGTCGGTCAGCTCAAGCCGCAGGGCCTGCCCCTGGGCGCCCCGCACCGCCACCGCCACCTGATTGCCCTGGATGGGGTTACCCAGCACCACCACCTGCAAGCCTGGGACAGCATCCGCCGATGCCGACGAGCCCAGCCGGGCCGGAGCCTGGCAACCCGCCAGCCAATGGTAAGCGTAGCTCACCACCTGGCTGCCCTGCTGAGCGCTCAGGGTAATGACGGGGTTGTCGGTGTACAAACGCAAGCTGTAAGGACCAGCTTGCTGAGTAGGCAAGAGCTCATTGACCACCGAGAAGCTGATCGGCTCGCCGGTTACGCCGGCGTACTGAGGGCTGAAGCTGACCTGCCGCTGACCAGGGCCCACCCCAACGCAACTCAGCGGCTGCACGCCGGTAATCGAGAAGGGTCCGGTTTGAGAGCTGGGCTCGGCCACCGTCACGCTCACCCCTACGCTCAACTGCTGAGGAGTCGGTTGACTCCCGTCCGATACCACTACCATAAAGGCCTGCTCACCCAGGGACAGGTTGGAAAACACTGCTACGTTGCCCACCACACTCACCGAGCCTGGGCCCGAGAAACTATAGCTGTACGGCGCCGTGCCCCCACTGGCCTGGGCCGTCAGCGTGGCGCTGCCCCCGACCGTCACCTGGGTGGGGTTGGCCTGCACCCTCAGGGCCAGCCCACTCACCGGGGCCGACTGCACCGTCAGCCCGAAGCTCACCGTCGTGCTCAAGCCCCCGGCATCGGTGGCCGTTAGCACCACCGTCGAGACACCCGTCACCGAAGCTACGCCCCTCAGGCTGGTGTTCACCAGACTCAACCCAGCTGGCAAGCCACTCACCGCGTAGCGCAAGCCGCCCTGGCCCGGCGTCTCCTGGTCCACAAACGTGTTGAGGAAGTTCAACTCGAAGTTCACGCCTACCACCGCCGTCTGTGACCCAATCGGGTTGACCACCACCGGCGGGGTGTTGTCCTGGCCCTGGCTGGCACAGGCCGCCAGCCAGTGGTAGGCAAAGCTGGTCGGCTCGGTACTGCCCGTCTGGGTAGCCCGCAGCGTAATCACGGGGTTGTCCCGGTACAAGGTCAGGCTGTAGGGCCCGGGCTCGTTGGTGGGCAAGAGCTCGTTGACTACCCCGAAGGCGATGGCCTGCCCGTTCACCCCCACGTACTGGGGCACAAAGTTGATGTTGATCCGGTCGAAGATGGGCGTACAGCTGATGGTGGTCACCCCCGTGATGGCAAAGGGGGGCGTGGGGGCCACCGGGCCCGTAGCCGGGCTGACACTGAAGCCCACCACCGTACTCACGCTCAAGCCGCCGGGATCGGTGGCTGTCAGGGTCACCGAGTAAGGCGAGCCCACCGTTGTCGATGGTACCCCCGAGAGGGTGTAGCCTGACAGGCCGATACCCAGGGGCAGGCCCTGGGCCGACAGGGCTAGACTGGCGGGCGTCTGGGCGTCGGAGAAGGTACCTTCCGGGATGACGTAGCTGTAGCCCACTCCTACCGTGGCCGACTGGGGCGGCACCGCCATCAGCACCGTGGGGGGCGTGTTACTCGACTCCGAAGCCCGACAAGCCGCCAGCCAGTCGTAGACAAATAGGGCTTCCCCGGGGGTGCCCTGCTGCACGGCGCTCAGGGTGATGCGGGGGTTGTCGGTGTAGAGCCGGATGGTGTAGGGTCCCCCATCCAGGGTGGGGAAGAGCTCATTGACCACTGAGAAGCTAATGGGCTGGCCGGTGAGCCCCGAGTAGCGGGGGGCAAAGCTGACGCTGTAGCGGTTGGGCAGCACCGGGGTACAACTGATGGTGGTCACCGCCGTGATGGCGAAGGGCGCACTAACCACCTCTCCGACGGTCACGCTAACTGTACCGGTAAGCGTCTGGGCGGGATTGACAGCATCAGCTACTACCACCGTCAGCGTCTGTACCCCCACGGGCAGGCTCGACACGATGGCCGTATTGCCGTTGGATATAAGGATACCTGGTCCGGCAAAACTGTAGCTATAGGGAGCTGTGCCGCCCGCGACGATAGCCGTCAGGGTCGTGCTTTGGTTAGTCAATAGTTGAGTGGGGCTGGCGGAGAGCGTCAGAGCCAGGGGGACTGCAGGAGTGACTACCGAGAGGCTGAAGGCCGACGAGGTAAGGCCGGTCGGCGTTCCGATGTTGCAGGCCCCGGTGACGACCACCGAGTAGCTACCCGCATCGGTGAGCTGGATGTTAGTCAGAGTCAGGGTGGCTGAGGTCTGCCCACTCACGGGACTGTTGAGGTTGTCCTTGTACCACTGGTAGGCCGTTGGATTGCCGCTCACAACCACACCCGTGGTGACGGTCGCCCCCACCGTCACGCTAGTAGCCGACAGGGGTTGTTGGGTGAAGGCCAGCGTCTGGTCGGGGGCCTGCTCAACTGTCACGCTGGCCGTGGCCGTGCAACCGCTGGCGTTGGTCAGCGTCACCGAGTAGTTGCCCGCGACACTCACCGAGATGATCGGACTCGTCTCGGCCGTACTCCAGCGCACATCGCCCTCGCCTAGTGCCGTTAGACTCACGATAGGGCTAGTACACGTCAACAGAGCCGATGCGGGGCTGATACTGACGGAAGCTGCGGTCGTGCTGCTCTCGACGCTGGTGCTGGTAGTACTCACACAGCCACTGGCCGAGGCCACCGTGACCGAATACGTACCTGCTGCGTTGACCGTAGCTTGATTAGTCGTACCGATCTGAGTAGCGTTCCCGCTGAAGACATAGCTCGTACCACCCGAAGCGGTCAGTGTGACGGAGGTCTGCTCACAGGTCAAAGGACCGTTGTTGGTCAGCCCCGCTACCGGCAGGGCGTTGATCGTCACGCTGGCAATGGCCATGCTGGTGAAGCCGTTGTCACCCGCAATCAGGGTGAAGGTCTGGGGTCCCGTCCGAGTTGGTGTTAAGGTACGGCTGAAGGCGCTCTGGTTAGTGGCGTTGGTGATGGTGCTCACCCCGTTGGTCAGGGTGAAGCTGTAGAAGCCCGTTACGTTACCCACTGTAGCCGTAAACGTCACCGGACTGCCCACGCACACGCTGTTGTCCACAGCAGCAAAGCCGGTGATGGTCGGTACGGCGTTCACCGTCAGCACGTAGGCTGGGCCTACGCCCACACAGCCGTTGGCGTCAGTGGCCTGCACCGTCAGCGTGAAGCTGCCCCCCTGACGCGGGGTGCCACTCAACACACCCGCTGTGCTCAGGCTCAGGCCATTAGGCAGATCGCCACTGGCCAGACTATAACTATACGGACCCACTCCCCCCGATGCGGTAAAGCTCTGGCTGAAGGAAGTGTTGATGGCCACGGCGGTGGTCGTTGGGTTGCTCACCGCTACCACCGCCGTGCCACTGACCACTGTCGTGCTGGTACTGCTCACGCAGCCGTTGGCATCACTCACCATCACCGAGTAGGTGCCCGATGCGCTTACGCTGCGGGTGTTGCCGCTGCCAGCCAGCACGCTACCACTACTGTCGGTGAAGGTGTAAGAGAACGGCTCACCAGAGCTGCCCCCACTAGCCGTCAGCGTCACGCTGGTTTGGCTACAGGTCAAAGGACCGTTGTTGGTCAGCCCCGCTACCGGCAGGACGTTGATCGTTACAGTGGTGGTAGCCGTGCTGGTGAAGCCGTTGTCACCCGTGATCAGTGTCACCGTCAGCGGTCCCGTCTGGCTGGGGGTCAGGCTGCGGCTGAAGGCGCTCATACTGGTCGAGTTGGCCAGCGTGCTCACCCCATCGGTCAGCGTGAAGCTGTAGAAGCCCGTTACGTTGCCCACACTGGCGGTGAAGGTCACCGGACTACCCACACAGACGCTGTTGTCCACAGCAGCAAAGCCGGTGATGGTCGGTACGGCATTCACCGTCAGCACATACGGTGCACTCACCCCCACGCAGCCGTTGGCATCGGTGGCCTGCACCGTCAGCGGGAAGCTGCCCCCCTGACGCGGGGTGCCGCTCAGCACCCCCGTACTGGCTAAACTCAGCCCGTTGGGCAGATCGCCACTGGCCAGACTGTAACTATACGGACCCACTCCGCCACTGGCCGTGAAAGTCTGGCTGAAGGGCGTGTTGACCGCTACCGCGTTAGTGGTGGGATTAGCCACCGTTACCACCGCCGTGCCACTGACCACTGTCGTGCTGGTGCTGCTCACACAACCATTCCCATCGTCCACCATCACCGAGTAGGTGCCCGGCGTATTAACCACCGCCCGGTTGCTGCTGCCAAGCTGGTCAGCTCCTGCACTGAAGCTGTAGGAGGTGCCACCCGAAGCCGTCAAGGTCACGCTGGTTTGGCTACAGGTCAAAGGACCGTTGTTGGTCAGCCCCGCTACCGGCAGGACGTTGATCGTTACAGTGGTGGTAGCCGTGCTGGTGAAGCCGTTGTCACCCGCAATCAGGGTGAAGGTCTGGGGTCCCGTCTGAGTTGGTGTTAAGGTACGGCTGAAGGCGCTCTGGTTGGTGGCGTTGGTGATGGTGCTCACCCCGTTGGTCAAGGTGAAGCTGTAGAAACCGATCACGTTGCCCACCGTGGCCGTAAACGTCACCGGACTACCCACACAGACGCTGTTGTCCACAGCAGCAAAGCCGGTGATGGTCGGTACGGCGTTCACCGTCAGCACGTAGGCTGGGCCCACCCCCACACAGCCATTGGCGTCTCTGGCCTGCACGGTGAGGGTGAAGCTGCCGCCCTGGGTGGGTGTGCCACTCAGCACACCGGCTGTGTTTAGTGTCAGGCCATTGGGCAGACTACCGCTCGCCCGTGAGAAGCTGTAGATACCCGCTCCCCCCGACGCGGTAAAGGTTTGGCTGAAAGGCGTGTTGATGGTGACGGTGTTGGTGGCCGGATTGATGACACTCACGGCCGGGTTTACCAGCACACCTACCGTTGCCATCGCGGTACAACTGCCTCCATTGCTAGCGACGACCGTGAAGGTCTGTAGGCCCGATACGCCCAGCGTAGCCGAGACGACGGAACCCGTGGCCGGGCTACTCAAGGTAACACCAGCGGGCGCTATCCAACTATATGCTGTGCCACCCGAAGCCGTCAGGCTCACCACGCTACCCACACAGACGGTTGACTGGCTGGCTCCGGCGCGGGCCACGAAGGCATCGCTGCCTGCGCCCGTTGCACAGAAAGCGGCAAAATCACCCTCACCCGGCAGGGCTGCGTTATTGGAGAAATTAACAGTACGTCCGCACAGGGCTGATAACGACGCGGGGAAGCATCCGCTTAGCTGGTTAAAGGACAAATTCAATAGGTTTAGATTGCCTAATGCACCCAGACTGGGAGGAATAGCCCCACTTAGTTCGTTGGTCCCTAAATCCAGTAGCGTTAGCTTGTCCAACGCACCCAAGCCCGCAGGAATGGGGCCGTTTAGCCCATTGGTTCTCAAAATCAATCCGGTCAGATTGCTCAGTGCACTCAGGCTGGCCGGTATTGACCCGCTGAGTCCGTTGACCCCTAAATTCAGGCTGGTCAGATTGGTTAGCGCACTCAGGCTGGAAGGAATGCCCCCGCTGAGCCGATTGAACCCTACATTCAGTTGAGTCAGATTACTCAGCGCACTCAGGCTGGGGGGTATGGGTCCGCTGAGCTGGTTATTCTCTAAAATCAATCCGGTCAGATTGCTCAGTGCACTCAGGCTGGCCGGTATGGTGCCGACAAGATTATTGGAGAACAGACTAACTCTTGTAACCCGCCCGTTGGCGCAGGTGAGTCCCGACCAGGGATTACCTGCGTTGCCCGTGCAGGGGTCACAGCCGTTGAGCCAACCCGTGTTGTTGGACCAGTTTGCGCCATTGGTTGCATTGTAGAGATCGGCCAGAGGCTGGTAATCGGGGCTAAAGGCGTTGACGGTGATCGTCGTAGTGGCCGTACTGGTGAAGCCGTTGTCACCCGTGATCAGCGTCACCGTCAGCGGTCCCGTCTGGCTGGGGGTCAGGCTACGGCTGAAGGCGCTCATACTGGTCGAGTTGGCCAGCGTGGTCACCCCATCGGTCAGGGTGAAGCTGTAGAAGCCCGTTACGTTACCCACTGTAGCCGTAAACGTCACCGGACTGCCTACACAAACCGTGTTGTCCAGGGCGGCAAAGCCGGTGATGGTTGGGGCCGGGGCGTAGGTCACGCTCACGGTGTTGGACGCCTGGTTGCCGTTGCCAGCCAGGTCGTTGGCGGCATCTGCTGCCAGGCGAACCGTGACCGCGCCGGGGTCTGTGGGCGTGACGGAGAGCGTGTAGCTGCTGCCACCGCCCACCAGCGCCCCGGCCGTGCCGTTGGTCACCAGAATATCCTTTACTTCGAGGTTGGATACGTTTTCGCTGAAGTCAACTGCGAATGGAATGGGCGCAGTGCTGGTACTGGCCGGGCTCGACACGACTGCGGTGGGGGCCGTTTTGTCGATGGTGTACACCTCGCCGTCGAAGGGCAGGTTGCTCACGGACGGCGTCAGGCCAGTGCCGTTGTTCAGCCGCAACTGCAGGGTGCCGTCGCCAGTACCTGTGTTCACCGACACGTTGTAGGTGCTGGGTCCGGTATTGGTGATGCCCGTCACGGCACCTCCGCTCAGCCCCGTCGTCACCACGCTAAAGTTGGCCGCTGTCAGGCCTGCCACGGGCATGTCGAACGTGACCACATAAACTACGGCAGTCAGCTTGGTGGGGGTACCACTCGCCCGGGCGATGGACAGCACCGTGGCCGGTGCATTTACCGTTAGGCTATACACCCCACCTGTCGCTACACAACCATTGGCATCGGTGGCCCGCACCGTAATGGGAAAGATGCCACTCTGACTCGGTGTGCCACTCAGCACGCCCGTACTGGTTAAACTCAGGCCGGTGGGCAACGTGCCACCCGCCAGCGAGAAGCTGTAGGGAATTTGCCCATTCGACGCCGTAAAGGTCTGGTTGAAAGCAGTGCTTACCGTCGCCGTCATAACGGTTGGATTGGTAACGGTGATAGCGGTGGGGTTACCTTGGAACTCGTAGGCTCCCATGTCGATGCGCCCGGCCGGCGCTCCGGCGTTGTTGAAGAAGCGCGGATTCCCTGCCAGATCGGTGGTGCCGACAGTGGCCGTGGTGGTAGCCGGGTCACCGGCGTTGATGGCCGGGGAGCAACCCTTGAGCTGGGTAGAGGTGGTGCTGGCAAAGGGCGAGACGGTCGTAGTCAGGTTGCCCGGTCCGCTAGTGTATCCTGTCACCGAAGGCTCAAGAAGGCTGTAGCTGACCCGCACCTGTTGACTGTCATCACCGATTGGGATCTCTGATTCGTTACCAAACAGGACACAGTTGGTCAAGGCTACCTTAGTACTACTATTCCCTTTATTTATGATACTTCCATAAGGAGCAATATTCCCCTGAAACGAACAGTTTCTGAGTACGAGGCTATCATCAGCTACATACCGTACTACGCCACCACTACTGGAAGCGCTGTTGTTTAGAAACGAACAGTTAATAAAGAGAGTCTTGCTTGCCCGTTGTATTTCTATCCCCCCCCCAGACCGTGTGGCAGAATTTCCCTCAAACAGGCAGTTGGTAAAGGTCATTATGGGGTCAGCTGAGTAAATGGCACCTCCCGAACTTCCATTTCCGCTGGCCGAGTTGTTCCGGAACGTGCTACCTACCACCTCATACCGGTTATTGCCAAGTCCGGTCACCGCTCCACCCCCGGTACTGGCTGAGTTTTCTTCGAACACACAATTAGTAATGCGGACAATATTATTCTGCTGGGCAGCGCCTATCTCATAATTGCCGAAGATAGCCCCTCCCTCAAAAGCGCTATTATTTCTAAATAGACAGTTGGCGAGGGTTAACTGGCTTACCGTATTGTCCTGGACTACATTAATAAAGATGCCTCCTCCGGCATTGTTCAGGAATGAGCAGTTCGTGATGACGGGACTGCTGGCACCCAAATCCGACTCATTGAAAATGGCGACCCCCGTGTTGCTTTCGAACACACAGTTGGTCAACTGGGGGCTGGCCGAACCATTATTGGCATCGTTGAACAAAGCACTACCCCTATCCGAAGCCGCGTTGTGCTGAAACAGGCAGTTACGAATGGTTGGGCTACAAACCTGATCAATGGCACCTCCATCGTTATAAACTCCCCCTCCACGCCGACTACCGATGTTTAACTGATTACTGTTGGCATTGCCGCCGGTTATCACAAAGCCATCGAGTATGGCCGTAAGCGTTAAGCCCGGACCATTGTAGATAACGTTATACGTATTGTCGCTGTTGTTGCCGATAGTACCAATGTCGCCACTGAGTGTACTGCTGCTGGGGCTGCCCGTAACGGGGTTGACGGCGCCACGCTGGGCAAAGTTGGGGTTGCCCGTGGCCGGGAAGCCCCCGTAGATGGCTACCCCATTCTTCATCGAGAAACTAATCGTGCGGCTGTTGGGGCCGGTGGTGGTAGTGGGCTTGTAGAGACCAGCCGCTACCCAGACCTGCTCCACGCCCGGTGCGTCGATCTGGCTTTGCAGATTGCCCGAGGCCGTGGCCCACGAGGTGCCATCGCCCGTGCCGTCCTGCCGCACGTAGCGGATGGGTTGACTCACCACCGGGGCCGTCACCGTCAGGCTGTAGGTTGGCCCTACGCCCACGCAACCACTGGCCTCGGTGGCCCGCACGGTGAGGGTGAAGCTGCCGCTCTGACTTGGTGTGCCGCTCAGCACACCGGCTGTACTCAGACTCAGCC
Source organism: Spirosoma soli (assembly GCF_042684525.1). Lineage (NCBI taxonomy): Bacteria > Pseudomonadati > Bacteroidota > Cytophagia > Cytophagales > Cytophagaceae > Spirosoma > Spirosoma soli. The sequence continues at coordinate 19,342 of NZ_JBHULN010000008.1, forward strand.
CGGGGGGCAACGTGCCACTAGCCAGCGAGAAGCTGTAGGGTGCAGTACCACCTGATGCGGTGAAACTCTGGCTGAAAGCGGTGCTCACGGTAGCCGTGCTGACGGTTGGATTGGTGACTACCGGAGCCGTGTTCACCGTCACGCTGGCTGTAGCCGTAGCCGTGCAACTGCCCCCTCCATTGCTCACTACAGTTGTGAAGGTTTTGGGACCTGCCGTTGTTAGGGTAGCCGAAACGACCGCCCCCGTGGTAGCACTCAGGATGGCTCCCGACGGGACACTCCAGGTGTAGGATGTCCCGCCCGAAGCACTCAAACTCACCACGCTGCCCACACAGACAGTTGACTGGCTGGCTCCGGCGCGGGCCACGAAGGCATCACTGCCTGCACCCGTCGCACAAAATGCAGCAAAATTGCCACCGCCCGGCAGGCCAGGATTACCGCCAAGCCGGATATCACGTCCACACAAAGCAGATAGTGATGCGGGAAAGCAACCTGTTAGCTGAGCATTCTGGGCTTCCAGAATTATGAGGGGTAAGGTGCCTAAACCGGGTGGAATTGGCCCACCAAGCGGATTGAAGGCAACATCGAGTGTGGTGAGTGCAGTGAGCGAACCGATATTGGTTGGAATGCCGCCCGTTAGCTGATTAACGCCTACAATAAGCTCTCTAAGGTTGGTCAGTGTGGTGAAACTGGCCGGAATACTGCCCGTTAGCTGATTTTCACTGATTCGTATAACTTCCAGGTTGGTAGCGGCACTTAAACCGGACGGTATACTACCCGTTAGCTGGTTCTTGAATAAGTCAAGAGCTCTTAAATTTTGGAGCGTCCCCAGACTGGCCGGAATGCTCCCGCTCAACTGATTACTCCCTAAATTAAGTAATTCAAGGCTGGGCAATCCACTCAGTTCGGAGGGGATAGCGCCAGTTAAACGATTTCCGTCCAATTCAATAAATTTAACAGTAGTCAACCCACTCAGGCTGGCCGGAATAGAGCCACTCAATTGGTTAGCGGCTAAGATGATGCGGTTAACCCGCCCATTCAGACAGAATACACCAAACCAGGGGTTGCCGTTGTTGCCTGTGCAGGGGTCGCAGCCACTGAGCCAACCGGTGTTGTTGTTCCAGTTGGGGCCGTTGGTAGCGTTGTAGAGATCGACTAAGGGCTGATAGTCGGGGCTGCTGTTGCAGATAACTGTACTGCTGCTCACCGTCAGGCTGTAGGTGGGCCCTACGCCTACACAACCATTGGCATCGGTGGCCCGCACCGTGATGGGAAAGCTGCCACTCTGACTCGGTGTGCCACTCAGCACGCCCGTACTGGTTAAACTCAGGCCGGTGGGCAACGTGCCACTGGCCAGACTAAAGCTGTAGGGGGTTTGCCCATTCGACGCCGTAAAGGCCTGGCTAAAGGCCTGGCCCTGGGTAGCAGTACTGACGGTGGGGTTGGTGACGATTGGCAGGGGGTTCACCGTTAAGGTTGCCGCATTTGAATTAACGGAAATGCCGTCCCCAGTGGCAACGCAACGGTACTGAAACCCAGTAAGACCCGCTACATTGCTGATCGTGAGCGTCGTGCTGGTTACGCCCGAATAAGGACCGGTATTGCTCAGATTAGTAAAACCGCTACCCGTGTTTACCTGCCACTGGAAGGAACTGGCTCCGGTAGTGGCCACGGTAAACGTGGTGCCACTGCCGCTACAAACGCTTTTGCTGACAGGGTCGCTTGTGAAAACTGGCGGAGCAGCCTGCTCGAAATGCCTGATCTGGCCATCAGCACCACCGACCAGCAAGTCGAGCAGCCCATCGCCATCCAGATCAGTGATGGCGGGGGTTGTATACCCCGATAAACTCAATCCATTGAAGGCTGTTGAAATCTGGGTGAAAGCGGTACTATTCGCGCTGCTTTGTTCATAATGAAACAGTTGTCCATTTTGACGCCCAATCAGCATATCGAGCCGCCCATTACCGTCCAGATCAACCACGCAGGCGGCAGCACCACCGTTACCCGCATCGTCCGTCGGGCCGAAGTCTTGGTTATTCAGTTGGGTAAACGTGCCCCCATTGGCGGCCGTCTGCTCGTAGCGGCTCAGAAACTCGTCGCCCACCAGCAGATCGAGCAGGCCGTCGCCGTCAACATCCGTAAAGTGCGGAATCTGGAAGGCTATTCCCCCTGTAGCAACGATGTTGTTGAAGTCATTGGATAGTTGCGTGAACGAGTTGCTGTTAGGGGCCGATTGCTCGTAGTGCTTGAAATTACCCGCCCCGATCCCCACCACCATATCGAGCAGGCCGTCGCCATCGATATCGGTCACCGACACCAGCGAGTTGAAGTGACCCGTCAGGCCGCTCAGGTTGTTAGCCCGAAGTGTGAAGCTAAGACTGTTGGGCGCACTTTGTTCATAATGACTCACCAGCCCGTCTATCTCCCGGCCCACGAGCAGGTCAATCAGCCCGTCGTGGTCGAGGTCGGTGATGGCGGGCGTTGAAAAAGTCCCGACATCAATGTTGTTGAACGACGCAGATCGTTGGACATAGGTGAGCGACGAACTGGCCCGCGTTACGGTAAAGTTCGTGCCGCTCAGTACGGTGCCGCCCGGCGTAGTCAGCCGAATGGGACCGGTAGATGCCTGTGCGGGCACGACAAACGACACCTGCGTGTTTGAGATGGGCGTAATGTTGACCGGAATACCACGCAGCACAACGGCCGTAGTTCCCGTCAGGTTGGTACCGTTGATGGTGACCACCGTACCCGCCGGACCGCTGGCAGGCGATAAGCTGGTGATGGTGGGCCCGGCGCTCGTCTGCTCGTAGCGGTCCACAGCACCGGTGCCGCGGCCCAGCAGCAGGTCGAGGGCACCGTTGCCGTCGATATCAGTCAGGATGGGAGCCGCGTCGGTGCCCGCGCTCAGGCCGGCGAAATTACTGCTCACCAGTGCCACGGTGGTAGCGTTGGTGGCCGTTTGCTCGTAGCGACTAATGGTGCCATTGGCCAGGCCGAAGAGCACATCGAGCCGACCGTTGCCGTCGAGATCTGTCACGAAAGGCTTTGGCGAGCTGCCATTGCCCAGCGCCAAGTCACTGAAGTTGGTGGGGCTGGAGAAGATAGTAGGGCTCAAGCTGCTTTGCGAGAAGCGACTCACCGAGCCATTAGCATTTCCCAGCAGCATATCCAGCAGGCCGTCGCCATTGAAGTCCGTAAACGCGGGCGCGGAATTGTCGCCGACGTCGATGTTGCCGAGGTTATTTGCCGCAAGCGTGAAGGTGGTGCTGTTCATGGCGTCCTGCCGGTACAACGATATCGTGCCGTCGGCGCGGCCAATAAGCAAGTCCAGCCGGCCGTTGCCGTCCAGGTCGGTGAGGGTGGGCGCAGCGTTGCCACCTACGTTGATGCCGTTGAAGTTGTGGGTCACGAGCGTGAAGGTGGCCGCGTTGACGGCACTCTGCTCGAAATGGCTGATGGCGCCGTCGGCGCGGCCAATGAGCAAATCCAGCTGACCGTCGCCATCGAAATCAGCCAGGGCTGGCACAGCACCGGTGCTGGCATTGGTGGCCAGCCCGCTCGTCACCAGGCTATACGCGGTGCCGGTCAGGGGCCGCGTCACCGTAAACAGTTCCGACGAGAAAGTGAGGCTACCGGGGCTACCTCGGGTAATCCGAATGGGCTGGCTGGAGGCCAGGCGCGGCACCGTAACAGTGAGTTGCGCGTCGGAGTTGACCGTGAACGGGGCCGGCACTTCCCCGAACCGGACGCCGGTTATGTTCGTGAAGCCCACGCCCGTGATGGTAAGCACCGTGCCCACCGGCCCGCTCGCCGGCGCTACGTTCGTCACGCTGTTCGTCACCGTGAAATTGGTGCTGCTGATGGCCGTACCCGCCGGGTTCACCACGCTAATGGGCCCCGTGGTGCTGCCCGTGCCCACCCTGAAGGTGAGGCTGGCGTTGCCGGGCGTACCCACGAGAATGCCGGGCGTACCGTTGACGGTCACGGCCGTGACCGTCGAGAGGTTCGTGCCGGTGATGGTGACGTCCCGGCCTGTAGCCCCGCTCGTGGGGGTGAAGCTGGTGATGCCAGGGGCAAACGAGAAGGAGCTGCTGCTCACCGCCAGCCCGCCGGGGGTGCTCAGGCTGATGCGCCCGCTGGTGCTGCCAGTACCCACCGTGAAGGTGACCGCGGTGGCCGTGGGCGTGCCCATGATGGTGCCGGCTGTGCCGTTCACGCGAATGGCGGTGATGCCCGTCAGCCGGGTGCCACTCACCGTCACGCTGGTGCCCTCAGTGCCCGTCGTGGGCGTGAAGCCGGTAATGGTGGGTGCCGTGGACGCCACCACCGGCTCGAACCGGAACGACCTGCCCGCCGTGTATGCGAAGCCCCCCGCATCGGGCACCTCGGTGCTGCTGGCCAGGTTAGTTGCAGGGTCGACGCACAGAAAATCGGTTTCCGAAGCCGCAATTCCAACCGTTACCCGCTCCGCGTCGGCGGTCCCGCTCGCGTACACCATCTGAATGGCGTTGCTACCCTCGAAGAGCCACACCTGGAATCGGCGCGACGCGTTATCGGGTACCCCACCGCCCGACTGCCGCCACTCCACCACCAGCTTGCGGTTGGGGCTGGTGCCAACCACCCCGTAGCTCACGCCACCGTTGAAGCCGGTGGTGCCAAAGCTGTCCGAGCCGGGCGTCAGGCCCGGCGTGTTGTTGTCCCGGGGAAAGCCGGGAGCACCGTTCGGCTGCGCGCCGAACTGCAGCACGCCCCCGGCATCGGCCGTGAACTGGGTGTAGCTGACACCCGCGAAAACGAACGTAAAGCCGATATTCACCGGGTTCGACCGGAAATTGAACGTCGACGAGGCACTGATAAGGATATTGCCCGGTGTGGACTCGGCTGTCACCCCATTGATGGGAGCAAACACGTAGGAGGCCGCGGTTTGAGCCCAGGCAGTCGGTGTCAGGCTCAGGCAGAGCAACATCAACAAAAGAAGACGAAGCAGGTAGTGATTTTTCATACACGAAACGGGAATGATGAGGGGCTGATGAGTAGCCGCAATGACCCCCGCAAGTACCGCTAAAGCCCACCAAATCATTGCCGCTCTCGTCTCATTCTTTAACGCTCTCGTTGCATGGGCTTAAAAAAAGCCCGGAAAACGGGCTTTTTTTAAGGAGAAGTACTCGTCAAGGTACGGATAGGGCCGTCTGATCACCCCCACAGCCCCTTCACCGCTTGAGTACCTTCACGGTCCGCTGCTGGCTCGGGGTGCTCACCTGGATGAGGTAGCGGCCCGCAGACTGTCCTAGCCGGACTGGCTGAGGCTGATCAGATTCCTCACCTCCAACCCGGCGCTCACTCATCAGCCGCCCCCGTTCATCGACTACCCGCAGGCTTAGGGCTTGACCACCCGCTCCCTTCACCAGCACCTCCACCACATCGCCCGGCGTGGGGTTGCCCAGGACGAGCACCTCCAGTGGGGCGACAGCTTCGACACCCTGCCGGGCACTACCCCCGCTACAGCCCGCCAGCCAATTGTAGACAAAGGAGGCCTCGCCCGCACTCCCGTTTTGCGTAGCCCTGAGCAAGACTGCCGGGTTGTCGGTGTACAGATTCAGCGTGTAAGGACCCGGCTGGCTGGTAGCCGCCAATTCATTGACCACCCTAAAGCTGATCGGCGGGCCTGTCACCCCGGCATACTGGGGCTGGAACGTCACGGCTCGTAAACCGGCATTGACCACCACGCAGCTCAGTGTCTGTACCCCTGTGATGGTGAAAGACCCCGGCTCACCCACCGGGGGGGTGACCGTCTGCGAACTGGCCGCACTCACCGTCAAGCCAAAGCTTACCGTCAGGCTTAACCCGCCCGGATCGGTCGCTCTCACCACCACTGTCGACACCCCCGTTACCGAAGGCGTACCACTGATGGTGCTGCCCACCAGAGCCAACCCTGCCGGTAAGCCACTCGCACTCAGCGTCAGGCTCTGGGGCGTCTCCTGGTCCAGAAACACGTTGGCCAGACTCAACACGTACGACTGACCAACCACCGCCGTCTGGCTGCCCACCGCACTGTTGAGCCGCGGGGCGGTGTTGTCCTGGCCCTGACTAGCGCACCCCGCCAGCCAGTCATAGACAAAGCTGGCCTCCCCCACACTGCCCGTCTGACGAGCCCTGAGGGTGATGCGGGGGTTGTCCCGGTACAAGGTCAGACTGTAGGGAGCAGGCTCGTTGGTGGCCGCCAGCTCGTTGACCACCTCGAAGGCGATGGCCTGCCCGTTGAGGCCTACATACTGGGGCGCAAAGTTGATGTTGATCCGGTCGGCGATGGGTGTGCAGCTGAGCATGCTCACCCCCGTGATGGCAAAGGGCTGGCTGGGAGCCGGGGGCACACTCAGACCAGGGGCGATGCTGAAGAGCACGCTCGTGCTCACGGCTAAGCCTCCCGGATCGGTGGCCGTTAGGGTGGCCGTGAAGGGCGACCCAACGGTAGTGGAGGGCACCCCCGACAGGGTGTAGCCTGTCAGGCTCAGGCCGGGCGGCAGGCCCCGCGCACTCACCTGTAGGCTACCCGGGGTCTGGGCATCGGTGAAAGTGCCCTCGGGGATGACGTAGCTGTAGCCTACCCCCACCGTGGCCGACTGGGGCGGCACAGGCAGCACCACCGTTGGGGCGGTGTTCGCTGATTCCGAAGCCTGGCAGGCCGCCAGCCAGTCGTAGACAAAGTTGGCTTCCTGGGGTGTGCCCTGCTGGGTGGCCTTCAGGGTGATGCGGGGGTTATCGGTGTAGAGCCGGATGGTGAAGGGGCCGGGCTCGGTGGTGGGCAGCAGTTCGTTGGCCACCGAGAAGCTGATAGGCTGACCGGTGAGGCCGCTGTAGCGGGGGGTGAAGCTGATGCTGAAGCGGTTGGGCAGCACGGGGGTGCAGTTGAGGGTGGTCACGGCGGTGATGGCGAAGGGCCCCGTCTCGACCACGGGGCTGCTCACCGAGAGGCTGAAGGCCGTTGAGGTGAGTGAGTTACAGCTCCCCGTGATGACCACCGAGTAGGTGCCCGCATCGGATAGCTGGACGTTAGCCAGGGTGAGGCTGGCCGAGGTCTGCCCACTCAGGGGATTGTTCAGGTTATCCTTGTACCACTGGTAGCTGGTAGGATTGCCGCTGACGGTGACGCCGGTGCTCACCGTCGCCCCCACCGTGACGCTAGTAGCCGACAAGGGCTGCTGAGTGAAGGCGATGGTCTGGTCGGGGGCCTGCTCGACTCTCGCGCTGGTGGTGGCTGTGCAACCGCTGGCGTTGGTGATGGTCACCGAGTAAGTGCCCGCGACGCTCACCGAGATGACCGGCGTGGTCTCGGTCGTGCTCCAGCGCACATCCCCCGTCCCCAATGCCGTCAGACTCACCGTTGGGCTGGCGCAACTCAGCGTCGCCGATACAGGACTGATGCTCACCTGGGCCGCGGCCGTGCTGCTCTCGACGGTGGTGCTGGTGGCACTCACACAGCCGGTAGCATTAGCCACAGTCACCGAATAGGTCCCCGAGGTAGTCACCACGGCTTGGTTGGTAGCACCAATCTGACTAGCTCCCGCACTAAAACTGTAGGAGGTGCCGCCACTGGCCGTCAGGGTGACCGAGGTTTGGTTGCAGGTCAGGGGGCCGTTGTTGGTCAGCTCCGCCACGGGCAAGGCATCGACCGTTACCGTGGTGGTAGCTGTGGCCACCTGCCCTCCGCTGGTGACAGTGAGCGTAAAGGTTTGTAGCCCGCTACCAATGGCCGTTAGCTGGGTACTGAAGGCCGTAGCCGAACTGGGGCCAGCACTGCCAACCGGAGGTCCACCATTGGAAATGGACCAGCCGTAGTCGCCGGTGACGTTGCCAATAGTAGCGGTGAAGGTGATGGGACTACCTGCACATACGGGGTTGGGATTGGCGGCAAAGCCCGTGATGGTGGGTTGATTTACCACTGGTGCCGTCACTGTCAAGCTGTAGACCCCGCCCGTCCCCACGCAGCCACTGGCATCCGTTGCCCGCACCGTGAGCGTATAGCTACCCTCCTGACTCGGCGTGCCACTCAGCACACCGGTTGTAGCCAGGCTCAGGCCGGGCGGCAAGCTACCACTGGCCAGCGAGAAGCTGTAAGGTTGCGTACCGCCCGCAGCTGTGAATGTCTGGTTGAAAGCCACTCCCTGCGTCGCGGTGGTGACGGTCGGATTGGTGACAGTGAGTGACGTAGTACCCTGGAATTCATAGGCGCCCATATCCACGATTCCGGCCGGCGCTCCAGCGTTGTTGAACCGGCGGGGGTTATTGTCTACATCGGTGGTGATGCCGTTGAGGCCGGTGGCCGAGTTTAAGCCCGCGTCGATGCCGGGCGAGCAGGGGAGCAGCCGCAGATTCGTGGCCGACACAAAGGGCGAGCTGGTCGTGGTCAGGTTATTCGGACCGCTGGTGTAGCCCGTGATGGCCTGATCCAGTAAGCTGTACTGGGCCGTTACACTAAGTGACGTACTGGGGTCCTGCCGAAAGGTATTCGCTCCTCCGGTATTCCACAGAACACAGTTAGTCAGTTGGATGTCGATAGCCGGATCGACCTGACTTCTTCGGTTTTCGGCTATACCATCAGGTACATTCAGAAACGAACAGTTTGTAAATTGGGTCTGTATCGATCCTCTAATTGTAAAATTTATCAATTGAGGGGCACTGTTGTTAGCAAATATACAGTTGGTAAACTGCAGACTTATCTTGGTGGCGGAGGAAGACTCAGGGCGGCTCGAGGTAACGTTTAAAATCGAGGCTCCATTACCGGGATTCCCCTGATTGGCCCGAAATACACAGTTAACGAAGCTGGGACTGGCTATACTCCCTTCAATGGCAACATTATTAACAAACAGACCACTACTACTTACAAAATCTTGACCTGTTACATACCCGGTAAACAGGAGATTGCGAAACTGGGGACTACACTCGCTGCCAAACCCAGATCTGGGGTCGGTGCTGCTATTGTTCATGATAGCCGCCGTCTGGGTACCCGAGAGTGGATCGGTAATTACGGCCCCATCCAGAATAGCGGTGCTGGTCAGGCGCAGCGTGTTGTAAATAATGTAGCGCGAGTTGCCCAGTACCGTATTGTCGTTGTTAATGTCCGCTGACAGAGTAGTTGAGGAGGGGTTCTCCGGGGTGATCGGAGGTCGTTGGGTCAAGTCTGTTTCACCGCCGTTGAAGCCGCCATAGATGGCCACATTGGGCAGCATGGCAAAGGCGTCTCCCACTGCGCCGGATCGTGGTTTGTACACCCCACGGGCAATCCAGATCTCGGTGAGGTTCTGTCGGCAACTGAACGTAAGGGCCGATTGCAGGTCGGTGAAGGCATCCTGCCAGGTCAGGCCGGTATTAGCGCCCGTGGCATCGTCGTTCACATAGAGCCGGGTAGGAGCGGCTCCATTCACCGTGACACTGGTGGTGGCCGTGGTTAGTTGCCCCCCGCTGCTCACCGTCAGGGTGAAGGGTTGGGGTCCGGTGCCGCTGGCCGTCAGGGTCTGGCTGAGGGCGGTAGTGCTGCTGGTAGTAGCAATAGACGTACCTGCCCCGTTGGTGAGCGTAAAGCTATACGGCGTGACGACGTTGCCCAGGGTAGCGGTAAACGTTACCGGGCTACCCGCACAAACGGGGTTGGGGCTGGCCCCAAAGCTGGTGATAGTGGGCCCGGCACAATTGGCCTCGACCTCGGCCCGGGTATCGCACCCCGGTGCATTATTGCGGATGGTGATGGCGCCGGTTATGCTGGGCAGCAGCCGGCAAATAGGCTCAGTTGAGCAGGTACTGAGTTGCGCGTTATCAACGATAAACACATCACTTGCCACGCTGGTAAGTGCGTCAAACCCGCTCAGGCTGGGCAGTACGTCGTTTGAGAAGATGAACAGATCCTCCCCCACCTGTCGGAGTGCACTCAGTCCTCTCACGCTCGTGAGCGAGGGGTTATTTGCGATAGCCAGCTCTCCCCCCACGCCGGTGAGCGATTCGAGTCCGCTCAGGTCCGCCAGGGCACTGTTCCCCTGGATTCGAATATTCCCCCTCACCTGCCTGATTCCGCTCAGGCTACTCACACTCGTCAGCAAAAGGTTTTCGAGGATAAATAGACCGCCCTCTACGCTGGTAAGTGATTGAAGCCCGCTCAGATTGGGCAGGGCATTGTTGATGGATATGTCGAGCACCCCCACCTGTTGAAGTGCGCTCAGGCTACTCACAGTCGTCAGCGATTCGTTCTCGTAGATAGTCAGAAGATCCCTTACGCTGGTAAGGGACTCGAGTCCGCTCAGGTTTGGCAGGGCATTGTTCGAGATAATTTCAAGATTACCCCCTACCTGTCGGAGTGCATTCAGTCCACTCATGCTCGTCAGCAAGGAGTTATTGTTAACAATAAGATTGGCCCCCACGCTGGTGAGTGATGCCAACGGACTCAGATCAGTAATGTCAATTCCTGAAATGGTTAAGGAGCCCGGTACGGTAGAGCAGCCCGGCGGGAAGGCGTTGACCTCTGCCTGAGTGCTTAGCCTTACATCACCCGTGGGGCATTGCACCACCGGAGGGTTCACCCTCAGCGGATAGGTGGTTCCTGATCCCTCACAAACTAAACTGGCATCGGTCGCTCGCACTGCGATGGGAAAGTTGCCCGTCTGAGTCGGCGTGCCACTGAGTATGCCCGATTCACTCAGGCTCAGGCCAGTGGGCAGTCTAGAGTCACCACCCTCCACCCTGAACCTGTAGGGCGTTGCCCCACCCGATGCGGTAAACGTCTGGCTGAAGGGCTGGCCCTCGGTAGCATCACTAACGGTTGGATTGGTCACCGTCACCGCGTTCACCGTGACACTAGTGGTCACCGAAGTGGCCGAACCGCCCGGGCTGCTCACTGTCAGGGTGAAGGGTTGGGGCCCTGAGCCGCTGGCCGTCAGCGTCTGGCTCAGGGCGGTGTTGCTGCTGTTGGTGGCAATAGACGTACTCGCCCCATTGGTGATCGTGAAGCTGTAGGGGGTGACGACATTGCTCACCGTAGCGGTAAACGTGACAGGGCTACCCGCACACACGGGGTTGGGGCTGGCGGCAAAGTCCGTAATGGTAAGCCCTCTACAGTTGGCCTCGACCTCGGCCCGGGTAGCGCACCCCGGTGCGTTGTTGCGGATGGTGATGGTGCCGGTTATAGTAGGCAGCAGCCGACAAATGGGCGGGGTAGCGCAAAGACTGAGTTGTGCGTTATCCTGAATGGTCAGAAGGTTCTGCACGCTGGTGAGTGACTGAAGCCCGCTCAGATTGGGTAGAACAGCGTTATTTTGAATTCTTAAACTAGCCCCCACCTGTCGGAGGGCGCTCAGGCTGCTTATACTCGTCAGGGCTGCGTTATCCTGAATGGTCAGAAGGTTCTGCACGCTGGTGAGTGACTGAAGCCCGCTCAGATTGGGTAGAACAGCGTTATTTTGAATTGTTAAACTAGCCCCCACCTGTCGGAGGGCGCTCAGGCTGCTTATACTCGTCAGGGCTGCGTTATCCCGAATGGTCAGAAGGCCCTCCACGCTGGTGAGTGACTGAAGCCCGCTCAGATTGGGTAGAACAGCGTTATTTTGAATTATTAAACTAGTCCCCACCTGTCGGAGGGCGCTCAACCCACTTACACTCGTTAAGGATGTATTATTCAGGATTCGTAGCTGTCCCTCCACGCTGGTGAGCGCTGACAACGAATTTAGATTGGTAATATCAGCCCCTGAAATGGTTAAGGTGCCGGGTAAGTTAGGGCAGCCCGCCGGGAAGGCGTTGACCTCGGCCTGTGTGGATAAGGTCACACCACCCGTGGGGCATTGGGCCTGGGCCGTCAGCCCAACGCAGAGCAGGCACAGCACCAGCAAAAGAAGACGAAGGAGGTAGTGGTTTTTCATACAAGAAACAGGAATGACGATGGGCTGATGAATAGCCGTAATTGCCCTCGCAAGTACTGCTAAGGCCCACCAAATCATTGACGCTCTCGTCGCATTCTTTATCGCTGGCGTTGCATGAGCTTAAAAAAAGCTCGAAGACCGGGCTTTTGGTGCAAGTAATCGCTATTGCCTACTGGTCAGGATAGACCACGTTCATTGGTAGCGGAGGCCCTTCCATACTGAGAAGGCAATACGCCATACCGCTCCTGAAACACTTTGCCGAAATACGACAGGCTGTCGAAGCCGACGGCGTAGGCTACCTGCGAAACGGTGTCTTCACCCTTCGCCAGGAGGTCAGCCGCCTGGGTCAGCCGAATGTCGCGGATGAAGTTAGTGGCCGTGGTGTTGGCCACGGCCCGCAGTTTGCGGTGAAGCTGCGCCCGGCTCATGTTCACGGCTCCGGCCAGGGCTTCGACCGTGAACTCGGCATTGTCGAGGTGCTGCATGACCACCGCCCGGAGCCGGTCGAGAAATTTCTGCTCGGCAGCCAGCAGGGTGGGTTTGACTGGCTCAACCACGCTGGCTACCGGCAAAGATGCTGTGGACTCTGGTAGCAGACTGGTGGCAAAGCGTTGGTAGAGCCGTTGGCGTTGGCTAACCAGATTCCGCACCCGTGCCTGAATTTCGGCTCGGTTGAAAGGTTTGGTGAGGTAGTCGTCGGCCCCCAGTTCAAAGCCCTCGATGCGGTCTTCGAGGGTGGCTTTGGCCGTGAGCATCACCACCGGAATGTGGCTGGTGGCTTCCCCTGTTTTCAGAGCGCGGCAAAAGCCGAAGCCATCGAGCCGGGGCATCATCAGATCGCAGATCACCACGTCGGGCAAACTGGCGGTAGCCTTTTCCAGGCCATCCTGCCCATCTACGGCCTCGATAATCTGGTAGTCGGCGGCAAAAACCGAGCGAACATAGGCCCGGATGTCGTCGTTATCGTCGATAATAAGGAGGACATTTTCGGAGTGGGTTGGTGGAACCTCTGTCTCCATTGTGCTGGCCTGGCTGGGTAACGGCAAATCCGGGAGGGGCGTCTGGTGAAGCAGCGAGCGATCCCGGCTAATGAGCGTGGTCCGTACCCCCGGCTCGCCCACCTCACGCAAGGGCAGGGTCACCACAAACGTAGTGCCAACGCCCTCCGTGCTGACCACGTCGATGGTACCACCCAGCACCTTCACTAGTTCGTGAACCAGGGCCAGCCCAATGCCGGTGCCTTCGTAGGGGCGCGGTCGGTATGCCGCATCACCGCCATCGCGGTTGGTCTGCCCCTCTACTTGGTAAAACCGCTCGAAAATATGGGGCAGGTATTGGGGTGCAATGCCGATTCCTGTATCCTCAATAGTACACTGCAACACGCCCGACTGGCCCAGGCGGGGGTAACGGACCGTCATCCTGACCTCGTTGCCCGAAGGCGTGAACTTGAATGCATTCGACAGCAGATTCGACACGATCTTCTCCAGTTTGTCGCGGTCAAAATTGGCCTGCCGTTCGGTTTCATCCTGGGTAAATACAAACTGAATGTTCCGACTTTCAGCCAGGGACGTAAACGAACTGGCTAAAGTACGGAAGAAACCCGCCAGGTCGCCTGGTTCGGGTTCGGGCCGGAGTTGACCGGCTTCCAGCTTGCTCAGGTCGAGGAGCTGGTTGATCAGGCTCAGCAACCGCTGGGCGTTACGCTGAATAAGGGGAAAACTGGGATCATGCGCGTAGTTCTGAACGGCCTGTTCGATAGGCCCCAGAATGAGCGTCAGGGGCGTGCGAAACTCGTGGGAAATATTGGCAAAAAACTGGGTTTTGAGCGCGTCGAGCTCGGCCAGCCGACTGGCTTCTTTCTGTTCAAAATCGACTTGCTGCTGGAGCAGCCAGCGTTGTTTCTGAAACCGGTACAACTGCCAACCAATAAAGGCCAACACCAGGGCATAAAACAGATAAGCCCACCAGGTACGGTAAAACGGTGGGTTGATCCGAATGGCGAGGTCAACGGGTTTGCTCCAGACCTCGCCATCGGCCGAACCCATCACCTGCAGCGTATAGCTACCCGAGGGCAGTTGCGCGTAGTTGGCAAAGCGGTTGGTACCGGCCTCCACCCAGTTCCGGTCGATGCCATCGAGCCGATACCGATACCGGTTGTTAGGCGCATTGGTGTAGTCCATCAGGGCAAACTCCAGCGTCAATCCATTCTGGTTGTGCGCCACGTTGAGTTCCTGAGCATAGTCGATGCTAGTGGACAGAATGCCATCGGCCCCACCCACAACGACCCGCTCGTTGTTCACTTTCAGATCAACAATATGAACCGGCGGGGCCGGGCCATTTTTGCTCGTTACCCCCTCCCCCCGAAAAATGTTCAGGCCGTTCACACCGCCAAACAGCAGTTCGCCCGAAGCCGTTTTAAAGTACGAGCCGGTGTTGAACTCATCGTCCTGAAGACCGTCGGCTTTGGTGTAGTGGCGAAACTTGAGGGTTTTCAGATTGAACTGAGCCAGTCCCCGGTTGGTGCTTATCCACAGGTTTTTAAACTCATCGACCAGCATGCCATACACCACTTTATTGGGTAGCCCCTGCGCTTCGGTGAAGTGGGTAAACGGCCCTGGTCGGAGGGTTCGGTCCGACGTACTGGCATCCCCGTCGGTACGGGCTTGCTTGTCGAGCCGTTCCAGTCCCCCGCCTTTGGTGCTCACCCACAGGTAGCGGTTGGGTTCATAGGGGTCGTCGAGCACGCACGACACAAAATTGTTGCTCAGGCTATTGCGATCCGTTTTTGAGTTCTTATAAAGGGTGAAAACGGGTTTTGAAAGCGGATGTTCGGCGCGAATCAACCCTTTTTGGGTGCCAATCCAGAGTGTACCAGCCTGATCGAAATAGAGGGCATAGGTCTCCGTTTCGGCTCCGCTTCGGGGCAGTAACGCACCATAGCTGATCGTCTGAAAGGCTCCAGTCAGCGGGTTGAACCGGAGCAGATTACCGTTGGTGGCTCCAATCCAGAGCATTCCCTGCCGGTCTTCGATGATCTGGTTGCCATAATACCCAAAACCGGTGTTGGGGGGTAAAGGGTATTTTTTGCCTGGTTTCCAGTCGGTCGAATAGGCCATCAAATAGTACTCCCGCGTTACCTGATCGTGGTAGGCCACCCAGAAATTACCCCGCCGATCCTGCATCAGGTAGCGGTGCTGTTGTTCGGGTCTCAACTGGCGGAAAGCTGGTATAGGCACTGCCCGGTTGGTTGCTCGGTCGAGTTGCACATACTGCACCGGTTTCAGGGCGTAAATCCGTTGCTGCCGGTCCTGATACAAATAGTTGAGTGATGTGTTTGGCAGAAAGGCTTGGAATTGGTTGATCCGCGGATTGAACTTACGCAATCCATAGCCGGCACTACCCACCCAGAGATTACCAGTCTGATCTTTCATCAGTGCCTTCAGACTGAACAGATTAGGAGGCATCACCGTTGTGGCGTTCCGGTCGGTCAGGCTATCCTGCGCCATCAGATCGGCGGGCGACATGACCCAGAGGTGGTCGATGGTCGCCACCGCCACTGTATTCGCCCCTACAAACCGAACTACCACGCTATGGTACCATTTAGGCAGGGCAATGGTTTTATAGACACCCCGGTACCAGCCGTGAACCGAGTCGCCCGTTACCGAAAACCAGTAGTCTCCCTGGCTGTCATCGTCAACTATGATCCACTTCGCCGGATCTACCGCCGGACGATTCACGGGCCTGATGGTGGTGGCCAGCCGCCAGTTGAGGGCATACATGCCATAGGTTGTCCCCACGATTGCCCGGCCATCCCGCTCGAAATGGAAGTGGTGTGCCATACCGTTAGCTTTCATGCCTTGCAGTGGTAACTGGCTAAATCTGACCTGATCGGTGAAGTCAGACTGGGTCGGGAAACCCATTTTAATCGCGTCGGGCAGGGTAATTTTAATCAGCTTATCCTGGTCGGTGTTCACCCAGATGTTGCCGTCGGGGTCTTCGGCCAGATAACGAACTTCGTAATTGCCTGCATTGGGCGCGTCGCGGTCGCTGATGTCGATGTGGTAAAAGCGTTGCGTTTTGGCATCGAACAGGTTGAGTCCCTGCGTGAGCGTACCGACCCAGAGTCGCCCGCTATGATCCACCAGCAGGGCCGAGCAGGTGTTGTCGGACAGGCTGTATTCGTTGTAGGGATCGTGGGTAAAAACGGTGAAATTATGCCCGTCGTAGCGGTTCAGCCCGTCTTTTGTCGCCACCCACATAAACCCCTTGCGATCCTGTTTGAGATCGAAAATCATCCCCTGCGACAACCCCTCTGAAATCGTCAATTCCTGCCAGCCTTTTCCAGTCTGTCGGGTAGACTGGGCAAAAATCCAGTACGGAAAGAAAACCAGTAAGTAAAGAAAGCGCATTGTCGGTGGAATTGGTCCACAAAATACGCAAAATTGGACTTCCTAGATTGACTACGCCATTTGTTGTCAATCTTTTACCAAAGAAGGTCTGGTGTTGCTCCCATTGTTTGCGGTCGGTACTCTTTGAGTCGGGCGTTATAGCGGGCGGAAGGTCATTCATGGAAGAAGAAGCATCTTGCTTCTCTTCAAAACTACGAACTGGGCGCGCAAACCGATATGTATAGCTATTTTGTTGAGTTAATTAAGCAGCGGTTTCCTTGAGCGGCAATCTGTCATCTTGCTATCTCATGAAATGCTCCTTCTGGCAAGATTGAATAAGGAATTAGATAAATTGTAATTGCCGTTTGGACCCACCAAGCGGCCCTGCAATAATTTCCGCCCTTCATTAACCCATTACCCTGAACTTAACCTAAGTGACGAATCTGATGGTCCGCCAGCGACCGTCCGCGGCTGCGGTCCGCTTTTTTAGACTTACTCCTACTGCCCCTCCAGCGTCGCTGCGCTTGGCGTCTGTATAGGAGCGGGCATATCCGTAATTTTATCCGTTTGGGTCACAAAATGCGTAACCAGGGGCGGGTTCGGACCCAGGTGAAACTGCTTAACCATGCGCTCAACAACGAGGTCTTCCTGCGTGAACCGCTGGTGCTGACGCAGGTGTTCTCCCCACGAAGCTACGGTGTAAAACTCTACCTGACGCTCAGGTCGGGCAATGTCCGTAAACACACCCACCCGTAAGGCCCCATCGCGCATTCGAATTCGTTTTAAGCCTTCAGCAGCTCTCAAGAAGTCAGGTAGCCTGACAGGATCAATGCGATATTCAATCATCACCACCACCGGCCCATCGTCGGGGTCAACATCCGTATGATTTTCGGGTTCGGCCCAGGTACCCGCCGGGGCTAAGTTCAACTTATCGGCTTGAATAACGGGTAAGGGAATTGCCAGTAATGTGCTGACTAGCAACCAACCAGCAGCGGCCAGCAAGGCCGTTTCCAGGCCAAAGCGACTCGCTACGCTACCCCATATCAGGCTACCAAACGCCATCCCGCCCTGAAACACCAGCAGGTAAATGCTCAACACCCGGGCCTGCACCCACTTGGGTAGGTTCAGCTGCACCGCTACATTGAAACTAGTTAGGGTTAAGAGCCATGAGATCCCCGCTACGTACATCATCGGGTAGAGATAACTGACTGATGGTGCCGTACCCAGCGCTACCGTCGCGATGGCAAACCCGATGAGTCCTAAAATAATCCGGCGATTGGTGGGCAGTACCTGACGAATGTAATCCATGAGTAAGGCTCCTGTCACGGCCCCGGCGCCAAGGCAGGATAGCATGGCTCCGTACGTGCCGGAGCTCAGGTGTAACTTACGGGCAATCACTAACGATAATAACGCCCATAAGGCACTGGCCCCGAACGTAAACGCCGATGCCCGAATCAGAATGGCATGGATCGACGGTGAGAATTGAACGTATCGAATACCCGCTCGTAGTGCACTCACGAAGTGCTCGCTTGGCAGGTTTGAAACCACGTTGGTTCGTTTCCATTGATAAAGCACCCAACAGGTGCCCAGAAATGACAGGCTGTTCAACAGAAAGACGTAACCCGGCGAATAGTAAGCAATGATGAGGCCACCCAGGGCCGGCCCGACCGCCCGGGCGGCATTGATGCTCACGCCGTTGAGCGTCAGAGCGGCTGGCAACAAGTGTCGCGGAACGAGCTCGGAGGCCACAGTCTGCCAGGCCGGGGCATTAAAAGCGGCCCCTACCCCCAACAGGAACGTCAGCAACAGCACCGACCAACTCGTTGAGAAGCCCAGCAGGGTTGTAACGGCAAGCGTCAAAGCCGCTGCTGCCATGAACAACTGAGTTACCAGCAACAATTTTCTTCGATCAACTAAGTCAGCAATAACCCCAGCGGGTACACTAAGCAGAAAAACGGGTAAGCTGGTCGCCGTTTGCATCAACGACACCAGTACCGATGACTCTGACAAGGTCGTGATCAGCCACACGCCAGCCGTATTCTGCATCCAGGTCCCAATGTTCGACACAAAGGCGGCTATCCAGACCGCCCGAAACATGCTAACCTGAAAGGCTTCCCAGATGGTCGGTGGTCTGTCGACGGGTACGTTCGTATTTACAGCTTGCATAAAAGAAGCGAAGATCATTGGTAAATGTCTTCTGCTGATAACTCCCGGAAAGCGTTGAACGTTTGAACTTAACCTGGTGTAAATTAAAACTGGCCTGCCTCTCCCCGTAGAATAGTATCGTATAGTCTGTCTGGCTTCTTCAGGAACTGCCATGGGGTTAGTTACTGAATTTACGATCATGTTTTGCGCACTGAACATATTCTACTTTTAAAACCTCATCTGCTTTCAACGGGTTTCCAGAGGATAATTCGCAAGAAACGAAGCCGGTATGAAGACGGTTAGATCGTATGCGCCAGGGGGCAAAGGAGATCAAGCAGGAAACAGTACGACTGACAGACAGTCCATTCTCCGTCAGGAAGGCACTCCTGAACCTGGACTTGGCAGTATACGACGCCAGGGATCAGCATTATGTGAATTCCAATTCTTCGATAACGTTAATTATTGAGCGATACACCCCGGCTCACGAACATTAGCGCCGGTTCGTTTCTGAAGGTCATCGCCCAAATCGGCGCGGGCTTCTAGGGCAATCTTTTCCAGCTTACTCACAACCTCCGGATGCTGCTCCCGAACGTCATATCGCTCACCGGGGTCGCGACGCAGGTCGTATAGAGCGCCCCCAAATTGGTGGGTTTCGGTAGTAGGCCCTGGTTTGCCACCCTGCCCCGGCAGGTAGCCTTCATACGTCCGGCCAGGATGCGCGAACACCAGTTTCCAGTCGCCCTGCCGCACGGCTTCCAGGCTGTTCCTGCGGTAGTAATAGTAAAACGTATCGCGGGGCGTCACTGAATCATCCCCTTTCGGCAAAGCCACCCAGTCGACGCCATCAATGCGTTGTTTGGGTAACCGGGCTCCGCATACTTTGGCAACGGTTGGCAGAATATCCAGCGCCGTCAGCCGTCTCTTGCTTCGCACGCCAGAATCACCGTCAATCGTAGTCCCATTTACTCACCCAACTGTCTTTCGTCTGAACCTGAAACGAGCGTAACTTCTGCTTCATTCGCTCCAGCATGGCTCTGTATGTAGGGGAATCGGCCAGATTACGGCTTTCGTCGGGATCATTTTCCAGATCGTACAGTTCAAATTGTGGCCGGTGCAGGCAGGCAGCTACGGTTCGTTTGCCGTATTGCTTTATCCCGCTCTGCTCCGTGTATTGCCAGGTAAGTGACTTCTTGAGGTCAAGCGCCATGGGAAAAGGCAACTGGTAAGCGATGTTATAAATTAGCTTAAACCGCCTTTCCCGCAAGACGCGCATGGGATAATACATCGTCACCTCATGCAAGGTGTGGGAGCCATACACCTCATCCCACCCTGTTACGGCGTCCTGTTCGAGCATGTTTTTGAACGAACGACCCTGTCGATTGACATTGGGCTCAGCAACCCCCGCATAGTCCAGTAACGTAGGAGTAATATCTACCCACGAGATCATGGCCTGCTGCACATAACCGGGTTTTGCTGGCTTCGGCGGCTTTACAATACAAGGCAAACGCATACCCGGCTCATAGAGCGTTGTCTTGGCCCCGGCAAAAGCAGCTCCATTGTCAGCCAGATAGATGATCAAGGTGTTGTCGTATTGATTGGTTGCTTTTAAATGGTCGATCAGGCGGCCAACGCCCTGATCGAGCCGACTAATGGACTGATAGTATTGTGCCAGTTCAGCTCGTGTCGCCTTTGTATCGGGGAGAAAAGAGGGCACGATGACGTCTTCTGGCCGATACGTATCAGTGTTAATGCCGGGATAACCCTGCGCGCGATTCCCAAACGAATTCGGTTGATTTGGCGTATCAAAAATAGGCGAGCCGTCCGCAGCAACCGCATTGCTTCGGTGTGGATCGTCGCTGGCTACGTACAAAAAAAATGGCCTCTCGGAAGCTTCCGCCATAAACGGACGGCACAAATCGGCCATCTCAACCGGACTGCGACCAATAGCTGTCGGATCATTGGTTCCACCGGCTTTCAAGACCTGTTGAAAGTGGTAAACTGACTCGGGAGCAACATGAAATTTACCAATGCGAGCCGTTCGGTAGCCTGCCTGTTCGAGCAGCACCGGTAACGAACGTATGGTGTCGAACGAGTGAAAATGGTGCTCGCGGTGCTCAAGCCCATACATGCCGTTTGCGTGATTGTGTAAACCCGTCAGCAGCACCGAACGACTCGGACTGCAACTTGCCGTTGTACAGAAAGCATTGGCGAATCGAGTGCCATCGGCGGCCAACCGATCAATATTTGGCGTCCTGACAACCTTGTTGCCATAACAACCTACGGCCTCGCGTCCGTGATCATCGGCAACGATTAATACGATATTAGGCCGACTCTGAGCAAGTAGTACCCAGGATTGACTAATGGCAAAAATGGTAATCCAAAGACCACGTAGCATAGGGTTATGGTACATAAGAAACCCGTTAACGAGCTTACTAACCAGATGAATGACAGTTGAAGCCAGACCTTGACGCACGATAAACCAGATCTGTTCCCCAGAAGTGGTTTATCAACAGGTCTTGACCAGATTGAGAATCGTTTGGCTGCAAATAAAAGTTTATTGCAATTCAGGCCAAAAGAGTAGGCTGACTAGAAAGAAAAGTTTAATAGAAAGATGCCAAAATACAAAATCTAGTTATTTAATAGTCTATCGAATACATCTGTTTTTAGGGGAAATAGTTTATTATTATTTTGTCAAATGATGCTCTTTAGATTAAAAACTTAAAAAATGTTTGCTTTTTAAAAATCAGCTACATTACCTTTGAGCCGTCAATACAACGCTTTTACCAAGCCCTTATCAACCTCATAGCATTTCGTTATGATATCGTTACTCTCAACCGCGCCTAACGAAATGCTTGTGAAAGTCACTTCATCACTCGCCTGTTGTTGTCTTAACTAGACGTTAATACCTGATTAATCCGTCCGTGCATACGCCTTTGTGTGTATTTCATTATCCTATAAAATCTATAGGTTAAAAAATTGTAATGATTACCAAGCTTCAATTTATAAATCATGTTGCCGATGAGGTTTTTACAAGATGCCCAGATTTTGACTAAGAAGATAGTCGTAAGCATCCTCGTTTTTCTGCTACCACTCACCATCATTGCAGGGTGGCTTTTGCTCATTAAAACTTTGTGGAACAATTAGATAAACCCGATCATGGCTTCTGACCAGACATTAGCTTCGAGAATTACCCGCGATGCGCTCATCAGCGTTTTTTTGTACTCCCTTCCCATCCTGGCGTTGTTGCTGTGGTGCCAGCTTACAGGCGAAACGCCCTGGAACGATGGTCCGCCAAAAGACATCTCACACGCTCTTCCCGCAGCGTTTCAGTTTGCGGAGCCGGTTTTCAGAAACTTTAAGAGCTGGGGCCTGCCGGTATTTATCTTACTCCTCGGAGTAGCTGAATTTGCCTTAGGGTTGTACGATAACAAGTGGACGAAAAACGAGAAAACCCTAGATCTGGTCTGCTTTTTTGCCCCCAAATTATTGATACCGCCAACCATCGCCTTTTTCAGCCTGCAAATCCTGCCTTATCTGCTACCAGACTACAAAGGTGTGTTTGCGTGGGTGCCGTTCTGGTGTGGCCTGTTTATCATCGCGGTAGCCGACGACCTCACGCAGTACTGGTATCATCGGCTGCATCACCAGGTGCCTTTCATGTGGCGCTTTCACCGTACTCACCATTCAGCACCGTACATGGGTATGGCGATGGCTTCGCGGCAAAACTTCATCTACACGATCTTCTTTTCGCAGACGTACCTGACAGCTACGTTAACCTACCTAGGTTTAGGGCTACCAGCCCTGTTTGTTACGGTGATTAAATCACTGATTACTACAACGGCGCACAGTAGCATCCCCTGGGATAAGCCCTTCTACAAGTACAGAGTATTGCATCCGGTTGCCTGGGTGCTGGAGCGGCTCATTTCGACCCCAGCTACGCACCATGCCCACCACGCCGACTCAAACGACGACGGGATCGGGCACTACAAAGGCAATTTTGGCAATATGTTTTTCATCTGGGATGTCATTTTCGGCACCGGCATCATTACCCGCCAGTACCCGGCCTCCTTTGGCATTAAATTTTACAAAGAAGAGGAGTGGTACGCGCAATTCCTGTGGCCTATTTTTAAATCCAAAAAGGAAGGCAGTGAGCTGGCCGCTGATGGTCCAGAGGTCGGTGACGCCATTGACGTGGCCCCTCAGCCAGAGCTGGCCCGAGCCTAATGCCCTATTGACGTGAATATACCATGAAACAAACCCTGCCAATCCTCGCGCTACTGCTGGCCAGCCCATTCATTCAAAAAAATGAACTGGTTGATAACGTAATGGGTGTCGAACCGCAAAAAGCGATAACCTTCGGTGAAGGCCCTCTATGCCGAATCCCGACTCGCGCGGCCGTTATCCGTTCCGGCAGCTCACCCACATCGAACGACAGTCGTGGGAATGCGGAGATGGTATTAATTAAAGGAGGCAGTTTTTCGATGGGTGCGGCCGAGTTTGTGGATGCACGGCCGATTCATGCCGTCAGGGTCAACAACTTCTGGATGGACAAACACGAGGTGACCAACGCCCAGTTTGCGCAGTTTGTCAAAGCAACGGGATACGTAACCGTAGCCGAACGCCCGCTGAATCCGGCTGACTATCCCGGCGTCCCGGTTGATAAGCTGGTGCCAGGATCGGCGGTGTTTACGCCCCCTGCCCGGCCTGTGTCGCTGCAAAATCCGTTGCAGTGGTGGCAGTACGTAGCGGGAACAAACTGGCGTCATCCGCTGGGGCCCAGGAGCAGCCTCGTGGGCAGGGATAACGACCCAGTCGTTCAGGTCTGCTACGAAGATGCAGTGGCTTATGCTCGGTGGGCGGGTAAGCGCTTACCAACCGAAGCCGAATGGGAGTATGCGGCCCGCGCCGGTCACAAAGGAACCAAGTACTATTGGGGAAGTGAGTTGAAACCGCAAGGCAAGTGGGTAACCAACATCTTTCAGGGCAACTTTCCTAACGCCAATACCGCCGAAGATGGTTTCCGCACGACGGCTCCGGTACAGACGTTCCCGGCCAACGCGTTCGGCCTCTATGATATGGAAGGCAATGTGTGGGAATGGTGCAGCGATCTCTACCGGCCGGATTATTACCAGAAAAGCCCCGCCAACAACCCGAAAGGACCAAGTGACAGCTATGATCCGGAAGAACCGGGCACCATCAAGCACGTACAACGGGGCGGCTCTTTCCTGTGTAGCGACCAATACTGCGTCCGATATCAGGCGGGCAGCCGGGGCAAGGGCGAAACCTCGAGCGCGAGTAACAACTTGGGTTTCCGGTGCGTACGGTCGGCTCAGTAACAGTAATTATAGTCTAATCTTTAATTAATTAACCCCTCAGTTCATAAAAAAGCCAGTCCTGTTCCAGCAGGACTGGCTGGTCAAAAAACAAGGCGCATACTCAGTGGCAACTGAATGAGCAGTCGTTGGCACGACTGTCATGGGTCCTTATTTTCTATAACCGGTACAAAACAATGAAAAAAACGTTTATCGTATTACTATGGATTTGGATACTTATCCAACCGCTGCGACACTATGCCCAGACCGCTGCGCCCGTCATAAACTCGACGCTTTCGGGTAGGATCGTCGACGATAAGACCAAAGAACCATTAATCGGCGCTACCGTTCAGATCAAAGGAACCACTAACGGAGCCGCTACCGACACCGATGGAAAATTCTTCTTAAAGACGGGGCAAACGCTTCCGTTTACGTTGGTTGTCAACTACGTTGGGTATAGCCCACAGGAAATACAGGCTACCACCAGCACAATCAGCATTGAGCTTAAGGAAAACGCCAGCCAGCTTAGCGAAGTGGTGGTCGTTGGTTACGGTACCCAGAAACGCAGCGATATTACGGGATCTATTGCATCGGTACCCTTAGAGGTTAGAAACCAGCCCGTTGCTTCGGTAGAACGACTCCTGCAGGGTACCATTCCTGGTGCTATTGTTACGCAAACATCCGGGCAACCCGGTGGTGGTGTTAGCGTACAGATCCGGGGTAATAACTCCATCACCGCGGGTAGCGACCCCCTCTACGTAATTGACGGCTTTCCGATCAACAACGACTATTCATTGAACGATGCCGGTGTCACGAATGGATCAAAAATTAACCCCTTGTCGTCGATCAACACCTCCGATATTGAAACCATTGACGTTCTGAAAGATGCGTCGGCAACGGCTATTTACGGATCGCGGGGGGCAAACGGGGTGGTTATTATCACGACCAAGAACGGATCGAAAGGCAAATCTTCGGTCAACTATGACGCCTACTACGGTGCGCAGAGCGTAATCCGGACCATTCCGTTGCTCAACGCCGGTGAGTGGTGGCAGCTTCGCAAAGATGCAGCCACCAATTCGGGAAAGACCACTACGTTGCCAACTGCCCTGGGCTATTCGCTGGACACGTCGGGCGTGGGTACCGACTGGCAGGCTGCGGCCTTTCGGGTGGCTCCTATTCAGAACCACAACATTTCGATTTTGTCCGGTTCAGACCGTACGCAGTTAGCCATTTCGGGTAATTACTTCAAACAGGATGGCATTCTGCAGAACACGGATTTCCGACGCTACTCGGCCCGCATCAATCTGGCGCATGAATACAATTCGCGGTTCAGAATTACGGGTAACTTAACCGCCAGCAACACAAAGGCAAACGTAGCTCCCGCTGCCATTGTGGGTAACTTACTGCTTACGCCCCCGTCTCTGCCTATCTACACAAATGATGGTACGTTCGTTGTCAACAGCCCTTTCGAGTCCAGCCTTCAGAACCCGATCAACTCACTGTATAACCAGTTGAACGAGACCATTACAAATCGTATCCTGGGTAACATCTCCGGTGAGTATACGATCGCCGACGGGCTAAAAGCAAAAGTGTTGATTGGTACCGATATCGTTGATAACAAACAAAACCGGTATCTTCCCAGCAGCACTGCCGAAGGGCAGAGTTTACAGGGTAATGCGCTCGTCGGCTCGGTATTCACCTCCAACTGGCTGAACGAAAACACGCTTAGTTACGACAAAGTCATCAACGAACGCCATACCATCAACGCAGTTGTTGGGTTTACGGCGCAGCAGTCCGACACCAAGGGAGCCGTTGCCGAAGCGGCTGGTTTTGCCACCGACGCGTTTAGCTACAACAACCTGGGAACGGGCATCACCAACCGAACACCAGGGTCATTCGCCAGCAAGTGGGCATTAGCCTCCTACCTGGCCCGGGTTAACTACGGGTTCAACGACAAATATTTAGTAACCTTCACGGTTCGGGCCGATGGTTCTTCCCGATTCGGCGAAGGCAACAAGTGGGGGTACTTCCCGTCGGCGGCTTTTGGCTGGAACGTGAGCAACGAGCCTTTCTTCGCATCAGTGCGTAACATCAGCGTGCTGAAGCTTCGGCTGAGTGCGGGGCTGACGGGCAACCAGAGCATTCCGCCCTATCAGTCCCTCTCCCAACTGGCGTATTTCCGGTACAACTTCTCGAACGCGACGGTCTCCGGCTTTGCGCCGAATACGGTGCCTAATCCGAACCTTGGCTGGGAAAAAACCTTCCAGGTAGACGCCGGTGTTGACCTGGGGTTGCTGAACAACCGGATTCAGGTTACGGCCGACTACTACTACAAAAAAACGACCGATCTGCTGCTAAGCCGTACGGTTCCGGGCACCTCAGGGCTATCTAATTTCTACAATGGTCAGGCTTCTACCATTTACCAGAACATTGGTGCCGTATCTAACCAGGGATTTGAGCTGTCCGTTAACTCACGCAACCTGACGGGTGCCCTGAAGTGGAACACGATTCTGGTGTATTCGGCAAACCGCAACAAAATCCTGAGCCTCGGCGAGGGCGTTGATCAGATTATCCCAGACATCTCTTCGCCTTCTATTGCCAAAATAGGGTATCCACTGGGCTCATTCATCGTCTACCAAACGGATGGCGTCATCCAGTCCAGAGATGCCGCCTTAACTCCCCAGGCCAACAAAAGTCCGGGTGGTCAGAAGTACAAGGATATAAACGGCGATGGTGTTATCACCCAGGCCGGTGACCGCATTGTAATTGCCAACCAACCTGGGTTTAACGTGGGCCTGACGAACACCTTAAACTACAAAGGCTTCGATCTGTCGATCTTCTTTCAGGGGTCTATCGGTGGGAAGCTCTACAACGCCAACCGGGCCAATCTCGAACTGGGCACCGGCTATACGAACGCATCGAAAGACCTGCTGAACCGCTGGACACCGACGAACACAAACACGGACGTAAAAGCGGCTTTCCAGGACCCGGCCATCACCATCTCCGACCGCTTTATTGAGGACGCTACGTATTACCGCCTAAAGAACGTTTCGCTGGGCTACACGCTTCCTAAAACACTGCTGACCAGAGCTAAAATCAAAAACCTGCGGGTGTACGTTTCGGCGCAGAATGCCGCTACCTGGACGAACTACACGGGCTATGACCCGGAAGTGAGCCTGAACGGCCAGTCGCTTATCAATAAGGGCATCGACAACGGCGTGTATCCCAACAACAAATCGTATCAGGTAGGCCTTTCGCTTTCGCTGTAATCCGGCCACTCTTCTACATACTGACCATGAAATTATTGAACTACGCAGCAGCCGGATTGATTGCGCTATCGCTTACCGCCTGCAAGGAATTTTTGAAAGAAGCCCCCGAAGCCTTGATTTCGGAGGACCAGTATTATAAAACTCAGGCCGACGCCATCAACGCGGTTAATGCGGTGTACTTTCTGCTAAACTCAGGGGGGAGCACCATACAAACGCCGTATAACACCCTGTTTAACACGGGCATGAACATGGCCGGCGACGACGAAGATCCAGGGCCGGGCGCGACAAATCCCGATGTTCGCTCGCTGTCGGTGCTGGCCCACTCCTCAACCAATTTGCGGGTGTACGAACTCTGGCAGCAACACTACGCGGCTATTAAAAAAGCGAACGTAGTACTGGAGAAAATTCCGGCAATCAGTTTCGATGAAACGCTGAAAAACCGGCTATTGGCCGAAGCTAAGTTCCTGCGGGCGCTCTATTACTTCAACCTGGTTCGGCTTTACGGCGATGTTCCCCTGATTACGGAATATCAGAAGTTTGTAACCGCATCAGACTACGCCATTGCCAGATCACCATCAACAAAAGTTTATGAACAGATTGAAAAGGACTTGACCGAAGCGGCTACGGTACTACCAGCCTCCTACAACGCGCCAGACGTGGGCCGCGCTACGCAGGGTGCCGCCAAAGCGCTGCTCGCGAAGGTGTATCTAACAAAAGCCTCCTTACCGCTCAACGTTACATCGCACTATGCTGACGCAGTGAAAAAAGCCGAAGAAGTGTTGTCAGCAGCCGATGGTGGAACAGGTACGTATGGGTATAACCTTTTCACCAACTACGCCGACGTATTCCTGCCCGCGTCTAAAAACGGCGTGGAGCATATTTTCTCAGCGCAGTTTAAATCCAACGCACAAGGCCAGGGCAACAACGAAAACCCGCGGGCTATTCTGTCCTCCATTCCGGGGTTATCGGGTAACTACGCCCACATGGTCCGGTATTACACCCAGGGCAACGATAAGTTTTACAGCATCTACAAGATGTATAAGCCAGCCGATAAGCGCCGGGATGTCACGTTTGTCCGGTACTTTGTCAGCCCGGCCAACGGTCGGAAGTATGCCTTACTCATCACCAATTCGACTATACCGAACGATTCCACTCCCTTCTTTCACAAGTGGTGGGACCCAAGCTCCACATCGGTTACCAGCGAAGCGGCTACGAACGTACCGATTCTACGCTATGCCGAACTCCTGCTGATTCACGCCGAAGCAGAGAACGAGGCCAACGGGCCAACGGTGAAAGCGTACAAATCGCTGAACCGCGTCAGAAACCGGGCCGGACTCCCTAATCTAACCCCTGGCCTGACAAAAGATCAATTCCGCGACTCGTTGTATCTGGACCGACGGCTGGAGGTGGTGTACGAATACCAGCGCTGGTTTGATCTCATCCGCCAGAAAGATGCGTCGGGCAAAAGTACGTTCGTGGCTAACCTGCAAAAAGTAGGCAAAACGAACGCGGCCGACAAGCACCGGCTGTACCCAATTCCTCAGTCGGAGATCGACAACAATAAATTACTGACGCAAAATCCTGGCTTTTAATCCCTCACGTTCTCCTCTCCCATGAAAACATCGCTCAATAGTATTCATACCGTATCGCTGGCAGCTCTGACGGTCTTAGCCACTGGTGTTCAGGCGCAACACACGCCCATTCCTGCCTTTCAGGGTAGGCTGGGCAAAACGGTTAGCGAAACGAAACAATGGTGGGCCCCGGCCAATAAAGCTCCGCAAGGCGCCCCCAACATTGTCTGGATTCTGCTGGACGACGTTGGTTTTGGCGCGGTCAGTTCGTTCGGCGGTTTAATCCAGACGCCCAACCTCGACCAATTAGCGTATAACGGCCTTCGTTACACCAACTTCCACACAACGGCGATCTGTTCGCCCACCCGGGCCGCCTTGCTAACGGGCCGGAATCAGCACTCGGCACACATGGGTCTGTTCCCCGAAACCGCCATCGGCACGCCCGGCTACGATGCTCAGATCCCCTTTGAAAAAGCTACTGTAGCCGAAATCCTGCGCGAAAACGGCTACAATACCTTCGCGCTCGGGAAATGGCACATTACGCCCCTCACCGATCTGACGCCGGCCGGGCCGTTTAACCGCTGGCCGACGGGGCGGGGGTTTGAACAGTTCTATGGTTTCCCCTCACGTGGCAGTACCGATCAGATTCACCCTGAATTGTGGGAAGGAATTCACCGGGTGCCCGACGAGCAAAACGGCAAGTACCTGAATGAACGCCTGGCCGACCGGGCTATTGAGTACATAGCCGACCAGAAGTCGGCCGACCTTAACAAGCCCTTCTTCCTGTATCTGGCAACCGGAGCGGGTCATGCACCCCACCAGGTCGCGAAAGAATGGTCGGACAAGTACAAGGGCAAGTTCGACGGTGGTTGGGATAAGTACCGCGAGGAAGTGCTGGCCAATCAGATCAGATTGGGCATCGTGCCGAAAACCACGCCCTTGCCTCCCCGCAATCCGGGTATCAAGGACTGGAACACCCTGTCGGCGGAGGAGAAGAAGCTGTATGCCCGCTTCATGGAAGTGTACGCCGGATTTGTGTCCCATGCCGATTATGAAATTGGCCGGGTAATCAACTACCTTAAAGAAATCAACCAGTTCGACAATACCCTGATTTTTGTGTCCGTTGGCGATAACGGCGCCAGCAAAGAAGGAACGTTCGTGGGGACGATCAACAACGTAGGCACTGACCTGACCGAAGAGCAGCGGTTGCAGAAAAACCTCGAAAAGATTGACCTTATCGGTACCGAGTTTGCCAAAGCCAACTATCCCTTAGGCTGGGCTGCGGCTACCAACACGCCGTTCCGGCACTGGAAGCAGGATGCCAATTCGGAAGGCGGCACGCGCAATCCGTTGATTGTTCACTACCCAAAAGGCATCAAAGAAAAGGGCGGTTTACGAACGCAATACAGCCACGTTACGGACATTTTACCGACAACGCTTGAGCTGATTCACGCGCAGGTGCCGCAAAGCATCAACGGCTACAAACAGGAGCCCATCGAAGGAACGAGCCTGGCCTACAGCCTCAACGATGCGAAAGCTCCTGCCCGGCACACGGTTCAGTACTACGAGATCAAAGGCAGTCGGTCCATCTACCAGGATGGCTGGAAAGCGGGTGCTCTGCACGTAAAAGGGCAGCCGTTTGCGCAGGACAAGTGGGAGTTGTACCACGTAGCGCAGGACATCAACGAGATCAATAACCTGGCCGAGCAGCACCCGGCTAAACTCAAGGAACTGATCGCCCTGTTCGACCGTGAAGCGACCAAGTACAATGTCTACCCGCTAAAGGACGAAACCGATCCGTTTGAGTTGCCCAATGCCTATCGGCATCTGAACAAGGTGGTGCTTTACCCCGGTCAATCGACCGTACCGGACATTGCCAGTCCTTTTGCCGTCAAACGCTCGTTCAGCCTTACAGCCGACGTCGTCATACCGGCGAATGGTGCAGAGGGGGTGCTGCTGTCGCGGGGTGGCCGCGCGGGTGGGTTAAGCCTGTTCGTCCAGCATAAAAAACTGCACCTGACTTACGTACTGGGCGACGAAACCAAAACCAGCGTCACTTCCGACAATACACCTATCCCGACGGGACCCGTTCAGCTTCGGACTGACGTCACCTACCAGCCCAACGGTCAGGGGCTCGTCAGTCTGTACATCAACAACACAAAAGTTGGCGAAGGAACGCTGGCCAAAACACTCGGTAACCTGTATTCGCACGAAGGCGTTAACGTCGGTTTCGATGATCTCACGCCAGTTTCGGATACGTATAAAGTGCCGTTTGCCTTTACGGGCAAGATCAACAAAGTCACGATTGATTTTGAAGCGTCGCAGCAGTCGTACTTAAAATCAGGCAAATAAGCATGTTCACTATAAAGAAAGCGCTGATGAGCTTTTGTCTGTTGCTTACCTTGGCTACAGCCGTACACGCGCAGACCGATGGTAGTTATGTATTATCAAAGCAGGAGAAGGCCGCCATTGACAAGGTGCTCGACGATTACCTGAGCACCTTCAATGCCAAAGACCTGAAAGGCTGGGAAAGCACGTATCAGTTTCCGCACTACCGGCTCGCCAGCGGCAAAATGTCGGTGCTGGAGCGGGCCGGATTACGCGATTCAATCAGTGTGTTTGGTCCGCTGCAAAAAGCGGGTTGGGACTACAGCAAGTGGGATCACCGAAACATCGTTCAGGCGTCGCCCGAAAAGGTGCATGTCGATACGAAGTTCACTCGCTACCGGAAAGACGGCAGCAAAGTGGCTTCTTATGAATCGCTATACGTATTGACCAAAGAAGACGGACGCTGGGGCGTAAAGCTGCGTTCCAGCTTCGCTGAATAGCACTCTGGCAACGTATTTATCTAAACTACCGCCATGCGTTACAGCAGATATCGGCTCATTTATACCGGCTTACTGGTCCTGGGCTGGCTTATTCCTTTCGGATTGCTGGCCCAGACGCCCGCCGACCGACCAAACGTTCTCTGGATTGTCAGTGAGGACAACAATACGTCTCTGATTGGCTGTTACGGGAATGCGTACGCCACAACGCCGAACATCGACCGGTTTGCCAAAGAAAGCATTCTGTACAAAAATGCGTTTTCGACTGCCCCGGTTTGTGCGCCCTCCCGGAACACGCTGATCACGGGCATGTATCCGCCCACGCTGGGCACCGAGCACATGCGCAGTACGTATCCCGTGCCATCGTTTGTGAAGTTCTTTCCGAAGTACCTGCGGGAAGCCGGCTACTACACCACCAACAACTCGAAGAAAGATTACAACACAACGGATCAGCCGGATGCCTGGGATGACTCAAGCGATTCGGCTACGTATAAAAAACGGAAAGCCGGTCAGCCCTTCTTTGCGGTTTTCAATCTATTCGTATCGCACGAAAGCTCGCTCCACCAACCTCTGGCGTCGTTACACCACGATCCCGAAAAAGCCCCCATTCCGCCGTATCACCCCCGTACCGCTGAGTTCAAGCACGACTGGGCACAGTATTACGACAAAGTGGAGGAAATGGACCGGCAGTTTGGCAAGCTACTCAAGGAGTTGAACGAAGCCGGGTTGGCCGAAAACACGATTGTGTTTTACTACGCCGACAATGGTGGGGTGCTGGGCCGGAGCAAACGATTCATGTACGAATCCGGCCTTCATGTGCCTCTCATCGTCCACTTGCCAAAAAAGTACGCCCATTTAGCGCCCAATAAAGCGGGCTCGCAGACTGATCGGCTGGTCACGTTCCTCGATTTCGCGCCTACGATTCTGAGTTTGGTAAGCATCCCCGTTCCGGATTACATGCAGGGGAAGCCATTCCTGGGACGTCAACAGAAAGCCGACCCCGCATATGCTTATGGCTTCCGGGGGCGGATGGACGAAGCCATTGACCTATCGCGGTCGGTGCGGGATAAGCAATTTCGCTACACCCGCAATTACCTGCCGCACAGGATTTACGGCCAACACCTGGATTACCTATGGAAAGCGCCGTCCATTCAATCGTGGGAGACGGAATACAAAGCCAGGCGACTCAACGAAGTGCAGTCTCGGTTCTGGCAACCCAAACCCACCGAGGAGCTATACGACGTAGCAGCCGATCCGCACAACATTCATAACCTGGCCAATGATCCTAAGTACGCCAAAGAACTGGTTCGGTTGCGGAAAGCCAATAACCAATGGCTCCTCGAAAGCAGGGATGTTGGTTTTATTCCCGAAGCGATCCTGTCGGACATCGCTGGCCAAACGCCATTATACGACTATGCTAAAGCGGGCAAGTACAACCTGCAACGGGTCATGGAAACGGCTACGCTGGCTTCTTCGCGAAACCTGGCGGATGCGGCTGAACTCATCAAACGGCTCAAAGACAACGACCCGGTAGTTCGGTATTGGGCGGCCACGGGTTGTACCGTGTTAAAACCCGTGGCCGCAAAATCGTCACTGCCCCCCTTGCTCAAGGATTCGGAAGTGGCGGTGCAGATTGCCGCGGCTGAAGCTCTGTATCAACTCGGCGAAAAAGAAGCAAGCATCGCTACGTTGAAGCAGGCCCTGAGCAACTCTAGTCGCCCGATTCGGTTGCAGGCGCTTAATGTCCTGCAAACCGTTGGCCGCGACGCTACGTCAGCCGCTGATTTGGCCAGGGAATTGATTGAGAAGAACCCTTCCAGGAATCCCGTCAACGACTTATACGACGTTCGGGCCGCTCAGACCTTACTGAATACGCTGAACCAATAACTTCTGCATACGATGCGTAGGACGCTCCTATTTCTGGTGGCCGTTATGACAACAGTGCCCTTGTTTGCCCAACAGAGTTCGGCCAGAAAACCGAATGTCATTATCATCATGGCCGATGATCTGGATAGTCGGCAACTGAGCTGCTACGGTGGTAAAAACATACGTACTACTCACATTGATGCATTAGCCAGCGAAGGACTAAAATTCAACCAGATTTATACGTCTGAAGCGATGTGCGTACCGACTCGGGCGTCACTGTTCACGGGCTTATATCCGGTGCGGCATGGGTCGTTTCAGAACCACAAACCCGTTTATGATACGCTCAAAAGCGTGGGTCATTACCTGGCCGATCTGGGCTACCGCGTGGGGCTAACAGGCAAAGACCACGTCACTAAGCCTAAAACCGTCTTTCCGTTTGAGATTATCCAGGGCTTTGAACCCAATTGCGTGGCGCCCACCGACGACTACACGCTGGACGGCGTAAAGAAATTCATCACCCGGAATGACAAACCGTATTGCCTGTTTGTCATGAGCATCAACCCGCACGCTCCCTGGACTGTCGGTGACACAACCGAATTCGACCCGGACAAACTTGTTCTTCCCGAAAACTGGGTTGATACGGAAGTGACTCGTCGTCAGTTCGTCAAGTACCTGGCGGAAGTCCGGCGCCTGGATAATCAGGTCGGAGACATTGCGAAGCTATTGAAAGAAACTAGTCAGGATAAGAACACAATCGTCGTGTTTCTGGGCGAGCAGGGTGCGCAGTTTCCGGGGGCCAAGTGGAACCTCTGGGACGCCGGTCAGAAAAGCTCAATGCTGATCAAGTGGCCGGGCAATGTCAAACCCGGCACCCAGACCGATGCCCTCATTCAATACGAAGACATTACGCCTACGCTTATTAACGTAGCAGATGGCCAACCCATTGCGGGACTGGATGGTAAAAGCTTTCTACCTGTTCTACTGGGCAGGAGCCAAACGGCACGACAATACGCCTACGGCATTCATAACAACATTCCGGAAGGCAGCCCCTACCCCATCCGCAGTATCCGTGACACCCGCTACAAACTGATCGTGAACCTGACCCCGGATCAGGATTACTATAACCGCTTCATGATGAACGAAAAGCAGAAAGACCGGAATTCTGTCTGGTTTTCCTGGACTACCCAGGCAGCTACTAATTCGAATGCAAAACGGATCACCGAGCGGTTTGTCAAACGGCCAGCCATCGAATTCTATGACACCCAGACCGATCCATGGGAGTTCAACAACCTCGCCACCGATCCAGCGTATCAGGAACGCATTAAGCTATACCAGCAGAAATTACAGGCCTGGATGAAGCAGCAAGGCGACCAGGGAGCCGCGCTTGATATCACGTACGCACAAAAGCCGTAACCACCAGATTAGTCATGAAACAACTCATCATTAGCTTACTGCTCCTTGGCTGCGTTTCGTCTGGAGCGGTTGCCCAGCAAAAAACGCAGCGGCCTACCCGATCAGGTGTCGACAAACCCAACATCATCCTGATCATGGTGGATGATATGGGCTATTCTGATCTGGGGTCGTATGGCTCCGAGATTCAGACGCCTAATATCGACCGCTTAGCCAGTGAGGGCTTACGTCTCCGCGAATTTTACAATAATTCCATCTGCGCTCCCACCCGAGCGTCGCTTATCACGGGTCAGTACCCCCACAAGGCAGGAATCGGCTACTTTAACGTCAACCTGGGCTTACCCGCTTACCAGGGCTGGCTTAACAAAGAGTCGCTAACGTTTGGCGAAGTATTGAAACAGGCCGGTTACAGTACGCTTCTATCGGGTAAATGGCACGTTGGGAACGATAGTTTACACTGGCCGAAACAACGCGGGTTCGATCGGTTTTATGGTATCCTGGGCGGAGCGTCCAACTATTTCGATGCCGATCCGCTGCCCATCGGACGACCGTCGCCCGTGGTCATCCTGGAGGACAATCAACGACAACATCCTAAACCCAACTCCTTCTACTTCACCGACGAAATCACCAATCACGCCCTATCCTTTCTGGATGAACAGAGTAAAGAGAATGGCACTTCGGCCCGCCCCTTCTTTCTCTACCTGGCCTACACCGCTCCCCACTGGCCGTTGCAGGCGTTGCCAGAAGACATTGCTAAGTATCGCGGCAAATACGACGCAGGCTGGGATGCCCTACGTAAAGACCGCTTAGCTCGTCAGGTCAAATTAGGCCTTATTACCCAAAAACAGGCCGAAGCTGCCGCTGCCCGCGACGCCGACGTACCGGAATGGGATGCCCTGACTTATGACGAAAAACAGCTTTGGAAGGCCAAAATGGAAGTGTACGCGGCCATGCTGGATCGGGCTGACCAGGGTGTGGGCAAAGTACTGGCCAAGCTGAAGGACCTCAAAAAAGACGACAATACGCTGATTATCTTTATTTCGGACAACGGCGCTCCCGCCGAAGACGTAGCGCATTGGGGCAGTCGCGCCGGACGTAATACAGGTCCAGTTGGTACGGCCGGGTCGTTTGAATCGCAGGGCAAAAACTGGTCGTACCTGTCCAACACGCCGTTCCGCTCGTTCAAAGCCTTTGCCTACGAGGGTGGTATTCGTTCGCCCTTTATTGCCTGGTTCCCCGGCAAAATCAAAGCCGGTACACTGGCCCGGGGAACCGCCCATCTCATTGATATAGCGCCTACGATTTACGACCTCGCCCAGACAACCTACCCCACTACGTTCCAGGGCGTAACGACGAATGCTCTACCGGGCAAAAGCCTGAAAAACCTTCTGTTCAATGGGCAGGAGCTGGACACGGAACGGCCGTTGTTCTGGGAATGGGCCGGCAACCGGGCGGTTCGGCGGGGAAAATGGAAGCTGGTGTCTATTTATCCGTCCTACCAGTGGGAGTTGTACGATCTCTCCACCGATGCCGGAGAAACAGAGAACGTAGCAGCAAAAAACCCTACTCTGGTCGATGCGCTATCAGCCCTGTACTTCAACTGGGCCGGGCAAACAGGCGTAGTCGATTACGACAAAATAAAACCGGAGCAGCCGCTTCTACCCACCCCCAAAAAGACATTACTGGGCGGACGCAATTTCTAATCATTCACCAGACTCAAAGCATTATGAAACAACCGGCACGTTGGTCATTAGCCCTCCTACTCTTGTTATTTCATAGGTCTAATGCACAAAACATATCCCTGGAACGCTTTGCCAGCAATCCTATCATTTCGGCCTCTTCACTGCCTGGTCAGGACGGCGACGACATTAACGGCCCTTCGCTGATCAAAGTCCCCGATTGGCTACCGAATAAGCTGGGCAAGTACTACCTGTATTTTGCTCATCATAAAGGCAAATACATTCGGCTGGCCTACGCCGACGATCTGCATGGTCCCTGGAAGATTTACCAACCGGGCACCTTGCAGATCACCGATTGTCGCTGCAACGACGCGCCGTTTCCGGCCACCGAGAGCGTTCGCCATGAGGGAGCCGAAAACGCGGGCGATGGTGTAACACACGTGGCCTCGCCCGATGTGCACATTGATGACCGTCAAAAGCAGCTGATCCTGTATTTCCACTGCCCTCTGGAACACAAGGGGCAGAAAGGCCAATACACGCTACGAGCCACGACCCGGGACGGAATCCACTTCAAAGCTGATACGGCAGTGCTGGGTGAATCATATTTCCGGGTCTTTCAGTGGAACGATAAGTACTACGCCATCGGTCGGTCGAGCGCCATCTACCGGTCCAACGATGGTAAGACCGAGTTCGAGAAAGGGCCTAACCCATTTGCCAAAATTCAGAAGCCCAATGCCCTGCGTCATTCGGCAGTGAAATTGGTTGGTGATACGCTCTGGGTGTTCTACAGCCGCGTGGGTGATACACCCGAGCGCATTTTGCTCACCAAAATTAAGCTGACTGACAACTGGACGGCCTGGACAGCTACCCCGCCCCAGGAAGTAGCCGCTCCCCAAACTGACTACGAAGGCGCTAACCTTCCGCTTACGACCTCAAAGATAGGCTTGTACTACGGCAAGGTGCGGGAGTTGCGAGATCCCTACGTATTCGAGGAAAACAAGAACTGGTACCTGTTGTATTCGGCCGCCGGCGAAAACGCCATTGCGATTGGTCGGCTGATCTTCGACAAGCAGCCGGTAGCCAACCGAGCTTCACCCAACAAATAAGAATTCACTAAACTAAATATAACTATGAAAATCAACCGCTTCCTATTAACACTGAGCTTCGCGTTTTTCGTATGCCTGACCCTGAAAGCCCAGACCCCGGCGCTGACATTTGAAGCGTTCGAGGCCAAACTTCAGCAGGCCGGCGACCGGGCGCAGATTCTGGACGCTCGTTCGGAAGAAGAATACAACCAGAACCATCTCAAGGGGGCTATTTCCTTCAGCGTAGCAAACGAGGCCGACTTTCAGAAACAGATTAAAACGCTCAATAAAGCGAATCCGGTCTTTGTCTACTCCATCGGTAACGGACGTAGTGGCAAGCTCGCCAAAGAGTTGCAGGAAGCGGGCTTCTCGGACGTAACAGAACTACCGGGTGGGTTAAGCAAATGGATTGGCTCTGGCCGTCCCGTCGAATCGACGGTTGGCGCCGGATTGTCGCTGGCGGATTACCAAGCCCAGTTGAAATCGGATAAGCTTGTCCTGGTTGACTTCGGCTCCCGTTACTGCGGTTCCTGCAAAAAGCTGGCGCCTACGGTAGATGAGCTGGAAAAGGAACAGGCATCGAACATCAAAGTCGTTCGTATCGAAGCCTACGAAAACAAGGCGCTGGTAAAAGAACTTGGTATCACCTCGTTACCTACGCTGGTCCTTTACAAAGGCAGCCAGCAGGTATGGAAGAAAGCTGGCGTAACGCCGAAGACCGAAATTCAGGCCAGTATCGCCGAGTCGCTTTAACCCATTCTTCACCAATAGCCGACCCGCTTCGTTTGCGTCTCTCCACGCAAACGAAGCGGCCAACGCTGTTATCCTTGGCAGGCACACCGATTCCTTCAACCATGCAGGGGATTGATTTAACCAGTAGCCTAAACGAAAAAAGGCCCAACCGGACAGACTTCTTCTACGAACACACGTTCATGGGCAGCCCCCAAATCCCTAAAGTAGAAGGTGTGGTGAGTCCGCAACTAAAATACATGTTGTTCACGGAATATGGTTACGAGGAGCTTTACGACACCAGGCATGATCCGCATGAAACGACGAATCTGGCTAAGGATACCCGGTACGTTAAGCAACTCGAACAAATGCGAAAGCGGTATAAAGCATTGAAACAGGCTGTTTTGTAAGGAAAGGTTTGACTATAACTACTCAATCAGAAATAAGATGAAGCACCTGCCTTTTACCTGCCTGACCATTCTCGTTGGGATAATGTCATTTACCGGAGCAACTTTTGCCCAGTTGCCCAGGGCCAAAACTGCGCCCAACATCATCTTTATTCTGGCCGATGATTTGGGATGGAGTGAACTGGGCTGTTATGGTAATCGCTTCAACGAAACGCCGAACCTCGACCGATTGGCAGCAGGCGGTATGCGCTTCACGCAGGCCTACGCCACCGCACCCGTCTGTACCCCCACGCGTATTGCCCTCATGACCGGGCAACACCCCGCCCACATCGGCATAACGGACTATTTGGACACTAAGGACGAAAAGTTTCTTTCGCCCGACTACGTAACCCTCAATGAGCAATTGAAGAAGGCTGGCTACCACTCAGGCTTAGTCGGCAAGTGGCATTTGACGGGCGACTATAGCCAGAAAAAAGGCGAACCGGCTAAGCATGGTTGGGACGAAGTAATCTGCTCCGAAACCGGCTACATTGCCAACGGCGACTACGTCCATCCGTATTTTTTTATGCCGGACGTCCAGGCCAAAATCGAAGGCGAGTATTTAACGGATCGGCTGAACGCCGAAGCAGTCGACTTCATCAAACGTAATCAGGCACGACCGTTTTTCCTGTATCTATCGCATTACGCCGTCCATACGAAACTGGCGGGCAAACCAAACGACGTAGCGAAATACAAACAAAAAGCAGGAGCTGGCACCAACCAGAACAATCCCGAATTGGCCGCCATGCTGGAACGTATTGATGACGGTGTCGGACAGATTGTCGCTACGTTGAAGGAGTTGGGAGTCAGTGATAATACGCTAATTCTGTTTACGTCCGACAATGGTGGAGAACGCAACGTAACATCCAACGCACCTTTGCGTGGGGGTAAATCGAAGTTGTACGAAGGTGGGATTCGTGAGCCTTTCGTAGCCTACTGGCCGGGTACGATCAAAGCTGGATCAGTTTCGGACCAGGTCATCAACACGCTGGATATTTACCCCACATTACTAGAACTGGTTGGCGTGCAGCCTTCGGCTAATTTGGTTCTGGACGGCGTCAGTTTGGCTCCTGTCTTGAAAGGTAAGGCCGGGCCAATACCAAGAACACTGTACTGGCATTACCCAATAGCCAAACCTCATTTTCTTGGTGGTCGCTCAGCTGGTGCTATTCGAAGCGGTGATTTCAAACTGATCGAATACTTCGACAACGGCCAGGTTCAACTTTTCAATCTTTCGGACGATTTGGGAGAACAAACCGACTTATCCCAAAAGCTACCCGCACAACGAGAACAACTACTGACCCGGCTGAGGCAATGGCGACAAAAGGCAGCCGCTGATTTCAAATTCACAACGAATCTTCCGGTAAAACCATGAATAGACTGTTTCTCCTCGGTGCTCTCCTGAGCGAACTACTCCTTCTGGGAGCTACTCCGCCCCTAACCGTAGCAAGCCGAAACCCACAGGCCCCACCCAAGCCCAATATCGTGCTGATCATGGCCGACGACATGGGCTACTCAGATCTGGGACAAGCTGGCTCGCAAAGGGGTTCGGTTTACGCAGTTTTATAATACCGCCC
This sequence comes from Spirosoma soli, assembly GCF_042684525.1. Classification (NCBI taxonomy): domain Bacteria; kingdom Pseudomonadati; phylum Bacteroidota; class Cytophagia; order Cytophagales; family Cytophagaceae; genus Spirosoma; species Spirosoma soli. The sequence continues at coordinate 59,544 of NZ_JBHULN010000008.1, forward strand.
GCTGCTGCCCTACCCGCGCGGCTTTAATGACCGGCCTGTTTCAGCACCAGGCCGGCATCGGCCACATGACCAAAGAGCCCAACAATCTACCCTGATAATCCGCCTACGCATTCGTATCTTTGTATATGCTTTTGGAACAGAAACAACAAACAACACTAACGCACACCTTGCCCGTTATGGAAGCTTTTTACACGCTTCAGGGCGAAGGAGCGCATACGGGTCGGGCAGCTTATTTTATCCGGCTCGGCGGCTGCGACGTGGGCTGTCACTGGTGCGATGTTAAAGAGTCATGGGATGCCAGCGCCCACCCCCAGCAAACCGTTGAGGCTATTGTACAAGGCGCTTTGCAGCACCCCGGCCGAATGGCGGTTGTTACGGGAGGGGAACCCCTCATGCACGACCTTACCGCGCTGACTAAAACCCTTCAAGCGGCCGGGTTTCAAACCAACATTGAAACCTCTGGCGTATGCCAGGCTGTGACGGGCTCGTGGGACTGGATTTGCTTTTCGCCCAAGAAATTCAAAAAGCCAAATCCGGCGATATTTGACAAAGCCAACGAGCTGAAAGTCATCATTTACAATCCCTCAGATTTTGCTTTTGCAGAATCATTTGTGCCTCATCTGCGGCCCGGTTGCAAACTCTTTTTGCAAACTGAATGGAGTCGTTCCAATGAAATGCTCTCCCGCATCGTTGAGTATGTAAAAGAACATCCGCAATGGCAAATTTCGTTGCAGACGCACAAATACTTAGATATTCCATAGGCAGACTTGGGTCGGGAGCTAAGGGCTGGGAGAAGCTAGTGGTAGCGCTAATCGCTTCGCTTTTATTAGCCCTTTGCTCCATGCCCCACGCCCTTTGCCAATCGCCCAAAGCGCAGGAACTTTACGCTCAATCAATAAAGCTGTTCGGTGAACGCAAGGCCAATGAAGCCATTCCGTTCATGGAACAGGCCGTAAAAGTCGACCCAAATTTTTCGGATGCCTACCTGAAGCTGGGCCAGTTGTACGAGTTCACTAAGCGGTTTGAGCCTGCGATGGCTGCCTACCGGAATGCGATCAAACTCCAGCCCGATAGCCCGGCCTCCGGGGCCGCTTATCAGTCACTGAGTACTGCGTTGCTTCGATTAGGCCGCTATAGTGAGGCCCTGCCTTATCTCGAAAAATTTCAGACTATGTTTGCCCCGCAGTCGGCGCAGGCCAAACGCATTAGTCGTCAGATCGAGTCCGCTCGTTTTGGGCAGGAAGCTTTGCTGCATCCGCAGGCGGTAGACCCAAAGCCACTGTCTTCAGTATTGCAAACTACGCCTTCGCAATATTTTCCGGTCCTGACGGCCGACGAGCAAACGCTGGTATTTACGGCTTTGAAGCCCGAAGGCGACGAAGACCTGATGACGGCCAGTTTCAATGGCGAAACCTGGTCGCCCCCAGCATCGCTCTCCTCGGGCATCAACTCCCCGGATAACGAAGGTACCGCCAGCCTCTCGGCCGACGGTCGCCTGATTGTCTTCACCGCCTGTCAGGGTCGAAAAGGGTTCGGGAGCTGTGATCTGTACCTAAGCCGGAAAACCGGTAGCGACTGGTCGAGTCCGGAAAACCTGGGACCCGTTATCAATACCCGCTACTATGAATCGCAGCCTTCATTATCCGCCGATGGACGAAGACTGTACTTTGTTTCTGACCGTCCCGGTGGTAAAGGTCGACGCGACATATGGCGTAGCGACCTCGACGCTGAAGGCAACTGGGGCGAACCGGTCAACGTTGGCGAGCCGGTCAATACATCGTCAAACGAAGCTTCGCCGTTTATTCATGCCAACGGGCAAAGCCTTTTCTTTGCGTCGGAAGGGCACGTGGGCCTGGGAGGTTACGATCTGTTTATTGCTGACAATGGTCCTTCGGGTTGGTCTGCCCCCACCAATCTGGGGTATCCGATTAATACCTCCGAAGATCAGGCGTCGCTGTTCGTATCCGCTAATGGCAAACGGGCTTATTATTCGTTTGAAGAACAAAAAGAAGGAGTTTCACAAAAGTCACGGCTGTACACCTTCGACCTACCCGAATCGCTCCGTGAGCGAATTAAGCCGGTTAGCTATTTGAAAGGGGTTATTGCCGACGCTAAAACCAATAAACCGCTGGCAGCCACCGTCGAACTGGTTGATCTGAAGACAAATCAGGTACTGTCGCGAGTACAGGCCGATGCCCAGACGGGTCAGTACACGGCTGTGCTCCCAAGCGGTGGTGAATATGCACTTTATGTGAGCATCCCCGGTTACTTGTTCAAAAGCCTTTCGTTCGATTTCACTCAAAAGACCAAAGGTGACCGGAGCGCCGGAACGGGCATGTCGTTGAGCGTCCCGCTCGAACCAGTAACAGCTGGAACATCGGCCAAAGAGACGCTGAACAACTTATTCTTCGAGTCTGGCCGTTACGATCTTGCGGAGAAGTCCCGCACCGAACTCGACCGGCTCTCCGCGTTTCTTCAATCAAACCCGTCCGTTAAAATAGAAATATCGGGCCATACTGATGACAAAGGTGATGCGGCCGCTAACCTGACGCTATCCCAAAAGCGGGCGCAGGCCGTTGTCGCCTACCTGACCAAGGCCGGTATTGCTCCGGCTCGTATTCAGGCGGTAGGTTTCGGAAAAACCCGCCCACTGGCCCCGAACATCAACGACGAAAACCGACGACTAAACCGGCGTATCGAGTGGCGCGTGTTGTAAGGCGTAGGGTGAAGGGCATAGAGGTTGGGGCTAAATAACCGAACCGCTCCATTTAAACACTATGCCCCCTGCCCTATGCCCGTCGCCCTCTAACCTTGCTTTCCTTCGGGATTTTTTTCAATTTTGCATATGTTGTCTATTTAGCATAGTCTCTTAGATAGACTTTGTTTCTTACTTTAAAGACGACATCGTGCCAACCGCAATGACTTCCGAACACGTTAAGTGCCTGATTATCGGCTCAGGCCCTGCAGGCTACACGGCTGCTATTTATGCATCAAGGGCCAATATGAAACCCGTTTTATACCAGGGTGCCCAACCTGGTGGTCAGTTGACCATCACTACTGAGGTAGATAATTTCCCTGGCTATCCAGATGGTGTTAATGGCCCGCAAATGATGCAAGATCTCGAAAATCAGGCGCGTCGATTTGGTACCGATGTTCGATACGGGATGGTGACGAGTGTTGACTTTTCGGGATTTCCTCACCGCGCTGTTGTTGACGACAAACACGAAATAACCGCCGATTCGGTCATTATCTCGACTGGTGCATCAGCCAAGTGGCTTGGCTTACCTTCCGAAATGCGGCTAAATGGCCGCGGGGTATCCGCCTGTGCCGTTTGCGATGGTTTCTTTTTCCGCGGCCAGGACGTAGCGATTGTAGGTGCGGGTGACACCGCGGCCGAAGAAGCCAGCTACCTGGCCAATCTTTGCCGGAAAGTATACATGCTCGTTCGACGGGATGAAATGCGGGCCTCGCGGTTCATGCAGCAGCGCGTTAAAACAGCCCCTAACATTGAGATCCTCTACAACACCGAAACCGAAGAGGTTTTAGGTGACGAAGAAGTGTCGGGCGTGCGGGTAAAAAATACCGTAACGGGTGAAGAAAGCGTTTTAGATGTGACCGGCTTTTTTGTGGCCATTGGTCATAAACCGAATACAGATATTTTCCGGGATTATCTTGACCTCGACGAGAATGGTTACATTCTGACCGAGAAAGGCAGTACCCGAACTAACATACCTGGCGTTTTTGCCTGTGGAGACGCCCAGGATAACATCTATCGCCAAGCCATCACCGCAGCCGGAACAGGCTGTATGGCGGCCCTTGACGCAGAACGTTATCTTGTTACCCTGGAAATGCAGGGCCAGGAACTTGTTCATTAACTTACTAGTTTTCGGTTTTCGGTTTCTGGCGCACTGATGCCATCATACCCGAAAACCGAAAACTCATCTTTGATACCGATGAGAAAAACCGCTACACAGTGGCTGCTGGCCATTGGGTGCTTGTGCATGGCATTGACTGTACAAGCTCAAGAGCGCGGGCGATTTAAGAATAACCTGCGTATTACACCCAAAAATCAGAATAACTCCAATTCTCAGGTCATTGATCAGCCCCGAAAAGCGGATGACCAGTTTGAACAAGAAACTACTCAATTGCGCTTCAACAACCAATTTGAGCCCAAAAAAGAACTTAACCCGGTCGTCAGTGAAGACACCAGTATGATTGACCAGGGAGAGACCAGCGTTGTAGAAGTCATTGACTCTGTATTAGTTGGTAATGAGTGGGTAAAAATTGCAGACTACTACGCGGTCTGGGATTCTCGCCAGGTTGATCCTTACAACATTAACCCACTGGAGTTTGACGAAACCATTGATATCAAGTTATACGACCCGCCGGCCAACCGCTATTGGTCAGCTCCGTTAAATGAAGGTAAGCTGACGTCTAACTTCGGTTTCCGCTGGGGCCGCTGGCATACGGGTGCCGACCTTGATCTCGAAACCGGTGACCCAATCTACTCTGCCTTTGATGGTATTGTTCGGGTGGTGGGTTGGAATGGGGATGGATACGGTCGTTTCGTATTGGTCAGGCACTACAATGGTCTGGAAACCCTCTATGGACACATGTCTAAACAGACGGTTGAGCAAGGTCAGTTAGTGAAGGCAGGTGACCAACTCGGTCTCGGCGGAAGCACAGGGCGCAGCTCTGGCCCACACCTCCACTTTGAGGTTCGCTACGAAGGCAATCCTTTCAGCCCGCTCAACATCTACTCCTTTCCGGAAAACACCGTAAACTCTGACCATTTCCTGCTGACGGGCAGCGTTTGGGATTATCTACGGGGTGGCCGTTCAACCGATATTAGCTTTAAACCTCGTTTCAAACGGACGGTGCTGCACCGTGTCCGATCGGGCGAAACCCTAAGCTCCATTGCGAGTCGGTATGGCATGTCAGTATCAGCCCTAACACGACGTAATCATATCTCTTCCCGATCACGCATTCGGCCCGGCCAAAAGCTACGGGTAAATTAATTTGTCTCCGTGCTCAGGAGATTCGACAGGCTCAACAGCAACTACTTCCAGCTAGGAAACTGTTGAGCCGTTTCGTTTAAGTAAGGAAGGCCGTACGGACATGATCCGGTTGGGAGCGTTCACTACAGCAAGCTGGTGAGACCACCAACCCAGTGATTTTAACTAAAGCGCTGTTTCCAATTCCACAACGGCAATTGGCCGCGAACCCTACCCTAAAGCAGAACCCCGGCTATCCGGCTAATTAATTCAGGCACGTAATGAACAATTCAGCCGAGTAATACAGCATTGCGACTTAACGGTTGGTTGTTTTATGTACCAGAAAGGTTTAGCTGGGTAGTAATAGCTTAGCTAAACCTTTTTAACAAACAACAAACAACTCACCTTATGAAGCTTTCCTACTTCATGTTGCTGGTATGTAGTCTCCTCTGCGCAGACTTATCGGCCCAAGACCAATTGAGTAAGCATTACGTAATTTATGGTAGGTGTGTGGATACCAATGCCACTAGCGCGGTTAAAGCCGATCTGTTTGCGGTGATCAACGAACGCCGTGAACCGATAGGAACCTGCACTAAAGAGGGCCGTTTTGAATGCTCACTGCCTGCATCAGCAACGCACCTGATCTATGAAGCGGAAGGATATAAGTCGTTAAAGATCCCTGTACACTTCGCCAATGCGATACCCTCAGGGACTCGGTTTGAGATTGAAACGCCCGACTTTACGCTGGCCCGTTCAACGGAAAGCTATGCCGAGTCGGAAACGCTATTCTCCTTTACGTTTCAACTCGTTGACAGCGTTGAAGTTGATCTTGACATAAGAGATGTCAGAACACCAGGGCCTGGGTTGATAAGCAGTGTTACTATTTTCTCGATGAGAAAAGCACAGGAGGGGTTCATTCCAAGTCACATACCCCGGTTCTTCTCAAAAAAGCCGGGGGGTGGTATGCGGCCAGGACAATATGTATTGGCTCTATCAACAAAGGACAAAGAGCTGCTATCGGAGACTACGTTCACCATCCGGAAAGGATACAATTTCGTTTACGCCCCAATCAAAAAGCCAAATAATGCTCTTAATCAGGGGGTACATCGCTTTCCGACAACCACGACCGGGCAGACAACCCTCTACTTTGACCAGAGTAAATACGAGCTACGTCCGGCTAACCGACGCATCCTGGACTCACTGATCGATGTGTTGAAAAAACAGCCTAATGGTCAGATGACTATCACGGGCTATACTGATAACGTCGGCAGGCGAGACTTGAACACTACCTTATCGGAGTACCGCGCCAAAACCATTCGGCATTATTTCAACCAGCGTGGCATATCTGATCAACAGCTCATTATCGACTGGAAAGGCCCGGATGAGAACGCTTTGCCTAATGATCCAGAAGAACTGAAAGCGAAAAGCCGCCGGGTAGTGATTCAACTTATGGCAACAGAACCAATGTCTCTTACCGCCAATTAATACTCATAAAAACCGCCCTCATTTGCCTTTTTGGCTGCTTAATACTCCTGAACACAATTGACAGCCACGCCCAATCCCAACAACAATTCACCGACCTTATTGAATTTGTCAACCCGCTAATTGGCACTGGCTCAAAGCCGAGCTTATCGAATGGCAACACGTATCCGGCTATTGCGCTACCCTGGGGCATGAACTTCTGGATGCCACAAACGAGCAAAATGGGCAATGGTTGGGCGTATACTTATGCCGCCGACAAAATTCGCGGCTTCAAACGAACTCACCAACCTTCGCCCTGGATGAACGACGACGGCCAGTTTTCGCTTATGCCGATCACCGGGATGCTCCGGGTTGATGAACCTAATGACCAGACTTCAGAACTATAAGCTTAATATCGGCGAACCCTATGTATTAGGCGACAGTCCGCTGGTCCTGTTAACCGCACTGCAATCGTCTTTCGAGCCCGATCCTTCGTCGAGCAGCTACACCATCAAGTTGGCTCCAACGATCAGTCAACAGGGAACGTATGAGTTTAATGACAAAGGACGCCCGGTAAGAGTATACACCCAGCTTGATATACATCTGATGCTCAATGATTTCTTCGCCAAGCTGGCGTTAATGAATCCATAAGCACTTAGTCATTGGTGCACTTTCCTTATTTGGCAGAAACTACGCTTTTATTTTTCATGGAACGTAACGTTACCGGTCCCAGAAGCCCCGAAGGCAACAGTGGTGAATCGGCTCTGTAGAATGGCATAGTCGTAAACGTAATCTTTTGGGCAACCCCCGGCTGCTGATCGCCAATCAGGCGGTTTACCCATAGGTTGGTTACATTAATCTGTACCGTGTTCCGACCTGTTTTCAGGGCGTCCGTAACATCTAAACGAAAGGGCTTTTTCCAAACGATGCCCATACTTTTTCCGTTGACGATGACTTCCGCGATGTTTTTTACGTCACCCAGATCAATTATATAGCGTCCGGCTTTGTCGAAGCTTGTCAGATCAAACGCGTTCTCGTAGGTAGCCGTGCCGGAGAAGTACTTGATTCCCGCATCGGCATGGTCTGAGAAGGAAGCCAGCTGCGGCAACGTAGCGCGCTCCGGAGCCCCTCGACCGGCCTGGAAACGAACGGCCCAGGGGCCACTCACCGGAGTCGCTGTTGATTCTGAAACCGACGGCTTCGTGTACGAGTTAGCTGTTGCCTTCTGCTGGAAAACGATGAAGTAAGCGTCCCATGGGTCGAACTGGAGGGGAACGATGGTCCGTCCGTCTTTAATCTCATACGATATTTTTTCAACTTTCCCGGTCTGGGGATGCCACAATTCAGGCACTTTCCCCGTCACCCGGAAACTGACGACCGCTTCGTTAGGGGCATCGCTTCGGCTATTGAGCCAATAGATGTCCTGATCCGTAGCCTGCCGATGAACGTACAAAACTTCGGCTTTAGCATTCGACACCTCCACATCCTTCGCTACGTTTAACCCTTTCAAAACCGCATCAATCGGCTTATTGACAACTGTAGGACTTCCCCAGATTTCGCTGACTACCACTTGAAACTCGGATGGGTTATCGGCTAAACTCGGAGAATGTTCGGGCTTAGTGCCGGTTAGCCGCATGCCTGATTTCACCAGGTCCCTGATCTTCTTCAAAACCGGTAACGTCATGTATCGGGCAGTAGAGTCGAGCACCATCAAGTTATACTGCTGGCCACTCGGTGCCACAATTTTTCCGTTCTCTACTTTCAATGCGGTCAGTACGGTCGCTGCGTTGACAAAATCATATTCGTAGCCGAACGGAACTAGGGGCAACTTACTAGCAAAAGCGGAGGTGATGTTGTGATTTTCTCCGTAATAATACAGCACATCCACCACTGGTTTTCCTTGCTGAAGTAGATAGCAACTTCGCGCTAAATAGTCCATCCAGGGTTTAGCCTGTTCGGCCCAGGTTTCCTGACGGGTAAAGTATTGTCCAAATGGTCCTAGTGAGAAGCCGGGCTTCTTATCGTCCAGAGGCTGATGCACCGAGGTATGAATGACAAAGCGGTTCAACCCCGACGCCATCTCCATATCGGCCGTTCGTTTCAATTTCTCCGGATGGAAACTAAAAGCATTACCAATTGAAGTCATTGATTCGGCTGCTACCAGGTTTTGGCCATAGATGTGTGCCACTGACGCCGACTCGCGGATGTCGGCTTTGCTTCGAACTTCTTCATCGCTGCCGCCCGCCAAACTTCCCGGCGTCCACATGGCCGCCATCGGAATGTCGGCCTTACGTTTAACGTCCATGCCATCGGCCAGATAGATCCGTTTGTTTTCGTGCGATTCCGTGTAGCGTTTCAAACCGCGTTGGTGCAACGCATCACCAATCACTTCATAATGGTTTTCGGCGATCAGTTCACCGATAGTTTTGCGGAAGTCCCACAGAAAGTGTTCGCTGGCTTCGGTGCTGTTTACAACCCGGCCGGTCAGCACCGGAATCCAGGGTTTCAGGTCGTAACCGCGCCGTTTGGCAAACTCTTCGGGCAGGGCTTTCGTCCAGGTCATGTGGCCTGCTTCGTAACTGTCTAACACCATGGCCTGAAGTCCTTTACTTCCCATCAGGCCGCCCGTGGCATCTTTATACATGTCCAGATACGTCTCGATGTATTTTTTGACAGCCGTTTTGTCGAGCTTGTCCACTTCCAGCCCAGTGGCTTCGGGCGAAGCGGGGTGATTTTGCCGCCCCGTGAGCGAGTAGCCCAACCGTACAATGACCCAATTACCGGCTGGTGCGTTCCATTCCAAAGTACCATCTGCTTTCAGGTTCGCACTGAGGTCGACTATATCGGCAACGGGAATGGCATCCGCCCGAGAGGTTTTAGGCGAAGTAGCTTCTTCCTTCCAGGGATTGAAGCCCGCTTTGTCTTCAAAGAGGTTAATTCGATCGGTGTTGTGTAAAGCCAGCTCGGCTACATTCACGCCCTCCGTCTTGGGTGGTTCGGGCTTTACGCCCGCCATGGCCGCAAACATGTTAACCTGGGGCTGTAAAGTCTTAAACGTAAACCGGAAATATTTGGCCGTAGTTGGCGGAATACTGAGGGTATTTTGCGGAACGATGCTCCCAGGAATGGCTACCACTTCCCGAAAATCTGTTCCATCGTCGCTAACTTTCAGGGATCGGTTTTGGGGACCCCCGTTAAAATCTTCGAGCGCAATGTGATTCGCCCCTGCAATCGAAAACGCCTTGAACGTTTGGGGCTTATCAAATTCGTACTGAATCCACATGTCTTCGCCTACTTCTTTGGGTGGCAGGTACCGAGCCGTAGCCACATCCCCATCGGTTAGTTCGGCCAGGCTGAACGTACCGCCACTCGAAGTGACTTTAGGATTAAGTTCGACCATCAATTTATCACTGGCTGGTAAGCGATAGGCAATTACGGCGGCATCCTCGTAGAAAGTTGGCAATTGGCCTACCGATTGGCCGAGTGTTCCCGTTTTGGGCATCTCAACTTGCTGGAAAGCGCCCGTTTTTGACGAAGGCTGAGGCAGTTTCCCCGAAAAGCGTTGCCCGCCTACGACACGGGTTTCTGTCCAGACGTATTTTTTCATACCATCCTGCGGCTTTACCCAGGGGCCGCCCGTAACGCTCCAGCCCGGCGACCCGGCAATAGCCATTTCAAGCTGTAATTTATCGGCCAGTTCGGTTGTATGTCGGAAGGCGTCTTTCCATTCCGGCGTCATGAACACGAGTTTTTTGGCGACGACCTGCGGAGTGAACAAGCTAGCGTCAAAGTTCTGGAATCCGCCGATACCGACCCGTTGCATCCATTCCAGGTCTTTCTGAATCCCTTCTTTAGTGATGTTGCCATTCATCCAATGCCACCACACCCTGGGTCTGGCCGCATTGGGCGGGTTTTGAAAGCCGGATTGCAACGTACTGACCGACTGAGAAAAAGCTGGAGAACTGAGTAGCGACAGCGCCATCAAGGCACCGGCCGTCTTACTATAAGTACGGAGATGAATCATAGGTATGAACGGTTAGGAAAAGAAAGATATAAAAAATAAACCGCCTGGAACGTAGCCCCTAGATTACTCCAAGCATATATCTACGGCTACGGGTTTCTATGTGGTTTTTTCAAGGTATCAGCCACTCTAAGTCAGGCATTTACCCAGGGTAAGTGCGCTGATATTTCGCCAGGTTAGCGATCTCAAGCTGTAAACCCGTAAAATGTATAAGGCTTTGGAAAACCGTGTACTTTTATACCATATCCGGGCGGCACCTTACGTGCCCAACCTTTACATGGCCGATTACATCAGTGAAACTTCTGCCAATTCAGCAAACACGTTTAGACAATGCCCACTTTATTGGCAATCCCGATTGCGAACCCGGTCTGTCAATGACGATTGATTTCTTTAATCGCGTAGGGTACGTACCACCCTGGATTGGTTATTTTGTCGAGTTGGATGGCAAACTGGTAGGCAGTGCAGCTTTTAAGGGCCAACCTAAAGCGGGCCGGGTCGAAATTGCGTATGGCACCTTTCCGGCTTACCAAAACCGGGGCGTTGGCACTGAGGTATGCAAGCAATTAGTACGCCTGGCCTTACAAGCTGACCCTCTCGTTACGGTTACCGCCAGGACACTACCCGAAGAAAGTTATTCAACGCATATCCTGCGCAAAAACAAGTTCATCTGCCTGGGTACCGTCTGGGATGAGGAAGATGGCGATGTCTGGGAATGGGCATACCAAAGCAGGGCATAAATTAAGGCCGCTTTAAGGTCAAACCAAGCCGCGGCAAGTGTGGTCTTTTGTATCAAAATGACCCGTTGTGTAGTTATCCGTTCAGACCAACCATTACATCTGGATGACTATTGAATTGTATGCAGCTTCAACGTCTGATGCGCTGGAGACTATCGACTCACCCATCTCGAACACAACGGGCGAACTCCCCGACCAGGAACCCACTCTTGATTTAGGCGACTTGCTGGGCACATTCGACTCTCGGGAAGAGGCCATTAATTTTGTCCAGAATCGGGCATCAGTTCGCAACCAGGAAGTGGTCGATACGCACTACGCCCCTTTTAATGTCTATACGCACGTTGATTGGCTCAAGGTTACCCTCAAAAACGCCGATCAGTCGACTCAGCACGAGCATTACTATCTAGTCACTGATGAAGGCTATTAATCCAGCCCATCTTAGCCCACACCTACGAAACAGGGACGGAACGCGTTTATATCGGCTAGCAGCGATGCGCTACCTGCGCCCGAATTCGGCTCAGCGAAGGACCTTTGATACCCAGATAAGAAGCGATATGACCTAGTGAAACCCGGTTCAAAATGTCGGGGTGGTTTTCAACTAAATCGACGTACCGTTCTTCAGCCGTCTGCATTAATAAACTCTCAGACCGGGTCTGGTTAAACAGGAAATACTGTTCGGCCAGAACCCGGCCGAAGTGCTCCCATCCATGCGACCTGGAATAGAGCTGCTGGAGGTGCTCATAGTCAATGACCATCAGCTCGGCATCTTCCAGCGCTTCAATAATATAGGGACAGGTGGTTTGTGTTAACAAACTTTTCAACGAAGTGAGGAACGTGTTCTCAGCCACAAAATATAGATTATGCTCCAGGTCCGTTTTCGGGTCCACATAATACACCCGAAAGATGCCTTTCAAAATGAAGCCTACGTGCCGACAAACCGCATTTTTAAACGTAAACAACTCGTGCTTGGCAATGGCCCTAAGCTGCCAGAACTCGTCTGTCAACCGAATATCGGCATCGGATAGCTGAGCAAACTGCTGCAAATGGTACTCCAACAACTCATGTCCGGGTGACCGCATCGCTTAATTAGTTATGGTTCCTCCTAGGCTCTTCTGACGAAACCCTAAATCTGCAAACTAGTTCTTGATTCATATAGGGCTCTTTTCGCTTTTTAACATAGGTGAAAAATGACCAACGGTCTTTATCCTACTTTTGGCCCGTTAAGAAAAAAAATTGGTAACCAATCTAAACATACAGTTATGAAAATTACCCGCAATGCGTCGGCTCATTGGGCTGGTACCGGCAAAGATGGTAAAGGTACGCTCACCACCGCCAGCACCGTTCTCAATCAGACCCAGTACTCCTTCAATACCCGCTTCGCGGATGGTGTAGGCACAAATCCCGAAGAATTGGTAGCGGCTGCCCACGCAGGTTGTTTTGCCATGCAACTGGCCTTTAACATTCAACAAGCGGGTTTTGCCGCTGATTCGCTGGATGTCAAGTGCGACATCACCCTGGAAGATGGTGGCATCACCAGCTCGAAACTAACGCTCAACGCGGCTGTACCAGGCCTCGACAAAGCCAAGTTTGACGAGCTGGTGGATCATGCCGAGCACAACTGTCCCATCTCCAAGCTATTCAACACCACCATCAGCGTGGACGCGACATTGGCTTAAAGAGTGAAAGAGCGAAAGAGCGGGTATGCTGGACTTTCGCTCTTTCACCCATTGCCTACTTAGCCACCGGCTTGATACCCCGTCGCTTTAACCATACTTTTGTGCTTTCGTTTGCGAGGTCATTTCGGGCAAACAATAACCTGAACGCTTCCACAAGCGCACCTATTTATTTAGCAAATCAACCCGTTGCAGACGCTTTTACTTTCTTTTCTTTTTCTCTCCCTTTTTGGCAAGTCCGGTAAGCTAACGTCTGAAATAGAGACTCACTCTTCTGACCGTAGATTAAGCGAATATCACCATGCATCCGCAACGCTATTACCAACAGTCCGGTCTACTTTCCCCTTCAAACAGGCGGAAAAACAACGGGCTGGAACGAAACGCGTCAAACAAGGTAAAGCGGCTCGTCGTACCGCCACAAAAAGAAAAGTAAAGCCGAGCCAACAACAGGTACGGTCATCCAAAAGCCGCCAACCGGCACGTTCTGTAGCTGGTCGCCGGCCACTCAGCGGCACTATCTTTTATCTGGCTTCGGGACACGGTGGCCCCGACCCAGGCGCTATTGGTCGGTACGGCCGTAATCTGTTGCCCGAAGATGAGTATGCCTACGACGTTACCATTCGACTAGCGCAGTTGTTAAAGCAACAGGGTGCAACCGTCTACATGATGGTGCAGGACCCTAACGACGGTATTCGGAATGATGCCGTATTGAAGCTCGACCGAGACGAAGTAGCCTACCCCCATCAGCGCATTCCCCTCAACCAGACCGCCCGGCTCAATCAGACGACAACCGCCGTCAACCGGCTCTACACCCGTCATAAAAAAGCATACCAGCGCTTTATTACGATTCATGTCGACAGCCGCAGCCAGGGCCAGAATATCGACGTTTTCTTTTATCATCACGACCGTAGCGCCGTCGGCAGGCGACTAGCCCAACACATTCACCGACGTTTCAAGACAAACTACAGGCGTTACCAACCCGGTCGGCCATATTCGGGCAACGTAACCACGCGCAGTACGCTCTATGTCGTCAGGAACAGCCATCCGCCCACGGTATTTATCGAGTTGGGGAACATCCAGAACCGGCAGGACCAACGACGCTTTGTGCTGGCCGCTAACCGCCAGGCGCTGGCCAGCTGGATGGCGCAGGGCATTATGGATGATTATCGTTTGCGGTAAAACGCTTTGCCAACCAGCCGAAAAAAAGTTAAAATTTCGCTTGACTCTCCCCTTACGTCATAGGCTACATTTGCTTCGTCAATCAAAATGAACGACGAAGATGAGACCGTATTCCGTCAACCAACTGGCCAAACTAGCGGGGGTTAGTGTGCGCACGCTGCACCACTACGACCGGTTGGGTTTATTAAAACCATCAGTCCGCACCGAGGCCAGGTACCGGCTGTATGGTGAGAAAGAGCTAATCCGACTGCAGCAGATCCTCTTTTACAAGGAACTGGATTTCTCGCTCGCCGAAATCAGACGCATCATGAACGACCCAGCATTCGATATGATGGCCGCGCTGGAAAGCCACCGCTGTGCCTTAGAAAACCGCCGGGATCGGCTGACAACGCTGTTAGGAACGATTGACAAAACAATTTCTAAACTAAAAGGCGAACAACGCATGATGACAGACGAAGAACTTTATGCAGGCTTCCCCAGGGAACAGGCGGAAGCGTATCGACGCGAAGCGGTTGATAAATACGGCGCTAAAGAGGTCGAAGCGAGCGAAAACAACCTGCGCCAGCTCGGTAAGGCTGGAGTTGAACGACTCAAAGCCGACCAGCAGGACATCACGCAAACCCTCCTGCAGATGATCCATGACGACCCAGCCAGCGCGGCCGTGCAACAACAGATTGCCCGGCATTACACCAACATTCGGGGATTTTGGGGAGAGGATGTGTGCAAAAGTAAGAACATGGCTGAAGCATACAAAGGCTTAGCGCAGTTGTACATTGACGACCCGCGGTTTACCAGTCAAAATGGCCAGGCCAACCCAGCCTACGCGGCTTTTCTGCACAAAGCCATGACGTATTTTGCGAATACGCAATTAAGCGCATAAGACGCAATGCTTTTCAACGCAAAGGCACAGCGCACACGGATTAGCAAGCTTTTGAATGCCTACTAACCTGTGTGTTCTGTGCCTCTGTAACGAAAATAGTGGGTCGCTAGGTAGCACTCAGGATTTTCATGTTGATTGGGTCCCAGCTAACGGCTTTCTTCTGGAAATAACTCATGTTGCCGCACTGCGTTGGACCACAGGCCCGCAACCCAAACGTAGCGTCCTGCACGTTTGGTTTATTATTCCGTACCGACTCAAAGAAGTTAACAAAGTGCTCGTACCGATCGCCTTTGTAGTCTTTGGGAACCGTGTATTTGAACTCTTTCGGTCCTTCCATTTCAGCCCGTTGCGGATACAGTTTGTTGTATTCCTGAATATACAGCTCCTTCTGGTCTTTCGGGAAGTTGTCGACTGACATACCTGGTGCCTTCGGGAATTTATTCCGCCGAACCGTCAGGCTGTCCCAACCAATCGACAAATCACCTTCGGTACCCACAATCCGCACAAGATAGCCACCACCACCGCCATCGACGAAGTTAGCGCGGGTCGTCAGGTTAAATTCGGGATGCTCGGCCGTTTTCGGATAATCGTAGATACTTAATTGAATATCGGGCACATCCCGACCGTCTTTCCAGTACCGGATTCCCCCGCTCGAATACACGCGGTTGGGCCCTTTTGAGCCGGTAACGGTGTGCAGCGAGGTTAGCAGGTGGACGTATAAGTCGCCAGCGATACCGGTACCATAGTCCTGATAATTGCGCCAGCGGAAAAAGCGGAGGGGGTCCCAGGGTCGTTTAGGTGCGCTACCCAGGTACGTATCCCAGTCAACGGTTTGTGGCGAGGCATCGGGCGGGATAGAATATTGCCAGGCACCCATAGCACTGTGCCGGTCGTACTGGGCTTCGGCAAAGACGATCTCGCCAATGTCACCAGCTTTGAGCAGTTCACGAGCTTTGGCAATAATGATAGAGCTACCAAACTGGCTGCCCACCTGAAACACCTTACCCGTATCTTTCGATACCTTAATCAGCGTATGCCCGTCTTCCACCTTCTGCACCATCGGCTTTTCGCAGTATACGTGCTTGCCTTTGCGCATAGCGTCCGACGATATTTTTTCGTGCCAGTGGTCAGTTGTAGCGTTAATGACGGCATCAATATCCTTACGCTCCAACAACTCACGATAATCCCGCGTAACGGCGATCTGATCACCCCAAAGCTCCTTTGCCCGACGCAACCGCCCATCGTACAGATCACAGGCGGCTACCATCTCGATGCCGTCCACCATCAGCGCGGTTTGCGTATCGCCGATGCCCATACCACCCGTACCAATCAGGGCGATGCGCACTTTGTCGTTGGCCGACGTACTGGCGTGGTTTCTGACCAGATTGAGGTATTGCGGAGTAGAGGCAGCCGACCCGGCCAACGCGGCTGGTGCAGTGGCCGCTGCGGTTCCCGCAATGCTGAGAGTCTTTAAAAACGATCGGCGGGAGTTTGTCTCACCGTTGCCAGACGAAGCTTCGGTTTGGTTACGTTTCATGCTGAAAATGGATTGAGAATGAGTAAAGACTGGATAAAAATAAGTGAAGTTTCTGGTTTATCTACTTTTCTGACTGATCAGTCGGGGGCGGCTAAGCGTATGCCAATACGTTCAGTAGCTTATCCCTTCGTCATAGTTGAAGAGTGCGTACCCCGCTCCTTCCTTGTATCCGGGTACGTCTTCTTTCTGGCTTTTTACGGCGTCTTCCGATATAGGCGTCGTGAATGGCATCTTACCCGTTGGTGCAAACTTGCCCAACACCCCATCCAACAAGGCATCGGGAGTAGTACCGAACGTGGCCAGAACACCCTTGATATTGCCGGGCTTATCTTTGTTATAAATCTCGTCGATTACCCACGGATTCGTGTAGTTAATAGCCAGGATGGTAGATTTCTTCGCTGTCAGTCGATTAATGTACGCTGTGTTCACGGTATTTTTAGATAGGGACAGGTGAAGCGGAGAGCCATCAGAAGCAAACAAGGACTTGCCACCGGGTGTAATCCACAAAAGAATCACATCAGCCTCTTCGGGTGTTTTGACAAAATCAACGCTGTACTGATGATTCGTCGGCACATACACCGACCCAGCTGTGGAGTCAGCGACCCCAGTCTTTTTGAGATACGACTCGAAGTATACTTTGGTTCTGGCTTTTATGGGTAACGTTTTGGCTTCATTACGTAACAACACAATGGATTTACGGAGCGCCAGATTGGCTCGTTCCTGAAATTTTGCGTTACCCGCGATTCGCTCGGCGGCATCAACATCTACATACGGATTCTCGAACAGCCCTAATTCGAACTTTTCGATGAGTAAACGAATGACCGAATCGTCGATCAGTTTCATGTCGACCCTACGGCTTTTTACGGTTTCGAGCAGGTTAGCAGGGTTAGCCGTACCCGAGTACAGATTAACACCCGCTTCCAGCGTCTTTTTGTAACGCTCATTGATTGTGAGGTTCTCTGCGCCCCAGGGCATCATCTCAATGGGTCCCGTATCGGAATTGATAATGCCGTTAAAGCCAAGCTCGGTCCGGAGCAAATCATGAATAACGGCCCGGTTGTAGGCGTAGGCAATGGGGGCATACTGGGTGCCTTTGGGTAATGAGTAATAGGGCATAATGGCCGACGTACCGGCTTTGATGGCCGCCTTAAACGGAATCAGGTTGTTCTGGAACATCCCCCCCGGAAACACCTCGGTCTTACCCCAGTCAAAGTGCGGGTCCTGGCCACCTTGCCCGGCTCCCCCACCCGGAAAATGCTTGGTAGTTAAAGCTACAGATGTTGGGTTTAATTTAGCCCCCTGAAAGCCCAGTACGACTTCCGTAATCACCTGAGCAACCCAGTCCGCGTTTTCACCAAACGTACCTTCTGTGCGTTGCCAGCGGGGTTCCGTCGCCAGGTCCGCCATGTACATGTATCCTTTTCGCAAACCGACAGCCGCCCACTCCTGGCGGGCAATGTCGGCAAACTCCCGCACCAGCTTCAGGTCGCGCATGGCCGACAAGCCCAGCTCGCCCGGCCAGCTCGAGAAACTAGTTTTACCAACGCTTTTCCCAATGGCAGCGGCATTGGTAATGTGATTGCGCGGGTTCGACGCCACGATGGCCGGAATGCCTAAGCCGTCGCTCTCGCAGAGTGCCTGTAGTTTGTTGGCCCACTCGGCGGTGATTCGTGCGCTTGTGTTCGCCCGTAGGATGAAATGACGAAGGTGAAACTGCGTAACGGCTTTGGTTGTACCGGCCGCATTCATGATGGGCGTCGGTAGCGGCTTACGCGTGAACATGTTCATATCCGCTACCAAATCTTCCTCGTTGAAGTCGCTGGTTATAGGCTCTTTATTCTTAGGCGCTTCAAACGCCCAGTCATTTTTCAAACGCGTTGTGCTAATAAGCATAAAGCCAACTTTTTGCTCCTCTGACATTTTAGTCAGCAAGTCCCGACTGCGCTTCTCCGCCGACGATCACCAGTCTTCGTAGTTGTCCACTTGCCCATTCCGGTTGACATCCTTGAACCGAAGCCCATCTTTTTCCAGAATTTTAGCGGATCGACTGCCTAAGGTGAGTTGTGTCGTCTTGGCCTGACTCAGAGCAGCGTTGATCGCACCCAAAACCGTAAGCAGCAGACCAGTCAGGGCAAAGGTCAGGCCTTGACGTATTGGACAGGACATTATTGCAGCAGGAAAGAAGAGAGTTGGTTGTAAACTTCTAGGCTTCATGGGTTTAGACGAAAAGTAGGGCAAGAAAGGCAGGTAGCAACTCCTGCTTACCTATACACCCTTTATCTGCTTACCATAAAATTGTACTGTGCAGAAAAACTTTTCCCATAAAACGTTAGTTGATATATCAACACGTTTATACATTTGCCCCATGCTTGTAGATAAAGAGACTAACATCAGGGATAAATTTTCCGAGAGGCTAGGTCGTTTGTCCATTTTTATGATTAGCCATGTTGGTCATTTAATGGCCCGCCGATCTAATCGAGAATTAACAAAGGCAGGTTTCTCGCTACAGATCGAGCAGTTACCTATCTTGTTTATCATCTACTTTTCAAGTGATAGTTTGCTATCTCAGCAGGACATTGCCAACATGGCTCAGAAAGACAAATCAGGCATTCAACGCTCTATTCGTACGTTAGAGCGCGATGGTTACCTGAAAATTGTATCCGATGATGTAGATCGTCGCCGAAACCTGATTCAGTTGACACCCGCCGGAAAACTGGTCGTTGAAAAAGCGATTGAAACAGCAGAAACTATTGACAAGCAGGTAACGGATCAATTGACCGCTAGCGAACTAGACTCATTTTTAATCACACTCCGGAAAATCTCCGGGTTGTTAGATAAGTAGTTTACATTTTTTCGATCTAATAGTTGACACGTCTACAGTTGACACCTCAACAATTGTATTTATGAAACGTAAAATTGCACTTGGCTTATTTTTCGGTCTGCTTTTACCGGTGAGCACCTGGGCGCAGGCCCAACCTGGCTTCCGGCTTAAAGACTGCATTGACTATGGCCTTAAAAATTTCGGTACTGTTCGCATTGCGCAGTACCAGGTGGAAACAGCGAATCAGCAGGCTCGGCAGGCGCTGGGGCAGTATCTGCCGCAGGTAAGCGCAAGCGGTACAATGACCAACAACATCAAGCTTCAGCAAAGCGTTATTCCCGCTGGTGTATTTGGCCCCGATCCACGCGTGTTCATCATTGGTCAGAAGTACCAGACGAACGTAACGGCTCAGGCTTCTCAAACGCTTTTCGATAAATCGCTTTTGCTTGGCATTAAAGCGAACAAGCCCAATCAGGAGCTGGCCGCCCTGAACACACGTCAGACACAAGAGGATATTATCTATAACATAGCCAGCAATTATTACCAGGTGTTTGTGGCTCAGCAGCAGATTGGGTTACTACGTGATAACCTCGAACGGACGCAGCAGGTGCTTAACATCCTGAAATTGCAGCGCGACAACGGTGTTATCCAGCCAGTCGATTATACGCGGACAGAGGTAAGTTATAACAGCACCCAGTCGCAGCTGGCGCTGGCCGAGAATGATTTAAACCTGGCCCTGAACCGACTGAAGTATCAAATGGGAATGCCTCAGGAGCAGAATCTGGTGCTGTCGGACTCTACCCTGCTGACTCAGCTGCCAACCCTGCAGCAAGGACAGTTTGATGCGAACAATCTGGTTTCTTTTCAGCAGGCACAAACCAATATCGCTCTACAGGACTTGCAGCTGCAACGAATCAGAGCGGGTTACCTGCCAACGCTCAGTCTGACCGCTAACTATGGTACGCTGAACCTGGGAGCTCAGACCATCGACAAGCTGTTCAGCAACTTTGTGGGCTTTGGTAGTTTTGGCCTACGCCTGAGTATTCCCATCTTCGACGGTTTCCAGCGAGACGCTCAGATAAAACAGCAGCGCCTAACCCTGCTGACCCAGCAGGAACAACAGAAACTGAATGTGGCGGCCTACCGGCTTCAGTTTAACAGCGCCCAGTCGCAGATTCAGCGGGCTCAGACAAGTCTGCAAAACGATGAGCGTAATGTTAAGCTGGCGCAGGAGGTGTATAACATCACCACCTTACAATACAAGCAGGGAACCAAGCTGCTCACGGACCTGATCAATGCGGATAATTCATACCGCGAAGCCCGGACCAATTACATCAACTCGTTGATTAATCTGTACCAGGCCCGCCTTGATCTCGAACAATCGCAGGGTAAACTCCTCACGTTCTATAACCAACTTTGAGAAATACAACCGCATAATAGATCATGAAAAAGACAACGCTAATCGTCGTCGCAGCCTTACTAGTCGTTACTGCCCTGATTGGCTTCCGCCTGTCTTCGAACAAAAAGAAGATCGACGCGCAGAAACAGCCCGTCGTTAAGACGAACGTGGCCATTCCGGTAACCGTTGCTCCCGTAGCGGAGGGAACGGTCAGCCAGCAGCTTGTTAAAACCGGCAATCTGATTCCATACAAAGAAGCAGACATCATTGCTACCACGGCAGGCAAGGTAACCAGGGTCAACTTTAACCTGGGTTCCAACGTATCGCAGGGCGCAACGCTGGTGCAACTGGACAACCAGCTGAAAGAATTGTCGCTTCAGGCAACACAGCTTACAATTGACAGGCTGAAAAAAGACGTAGCCCGTTACAACACCCTCCTGGCCGGTAATGCTACTACGGAGATACAGGTAAACGAAACAAAATATAACTACGAAACGGCTGTCAACCAGGCTGAACAGATCAGGAAGCAGATAGCCGATGCCAATGTAAAGGCACCGATTGGTGGCCGGATTGTGCAGAAGGATATTGAGCCCGGTGAATACATCACCGTTGGTAAAGTACTCGGACGCGTACTGGACGTGAACCGTTTGAAAGTGCAGGTACCCGTTAACGAGAGTGATGTGTATGGCTTGCGTGAGGGTCAGTCGGTTAAAGTATCGGCCGACGTGTTTCCGGGTCGGACGTTCAATGGTCGGATCTCTTACATTGCTCCACAAGGCAGCGAAGAGCATAATTATCCGGTTGAAATCACCGTTGATAACGCCAATGGCCTGAAAGCAGGTACGTTCGTGAATGTAGATTTCTCGCAGAAATCGAACCAGAAAGCCTTACAAATTCCGCGGGCTGCGCTGGTCGAAAGTATCAAGAATCCGTACGTGTATGTCGTAAATGGAAACGTAGCCAGCCGCCGTACAATTAAAGTAGGTCGGGATTTTGGCGATAGTCTGGAAGTACTTGAGGGGCTATCGGCAGGTGATCGGGTAGTAACAACTGGTCAGCTGAACCTGAGCGATGGTAAGCCTGTACAAATCACAAAATAAGTTTAAGAAATCATGTCTGTATCTGAAATAGCGGTTAAACGGCCACTGCTGGTAACAACCATCTTCATTGTCCTGATTTTATTCGGTGCTTTGAGTTACCAGCAGCTGTCCTACAACCTGTTACCTAAGTTTGAGGCCAACGTCATCAGCGTAGTGACAACCTACCGGGGAGCCTCGGCCGATGAGGTTGAGACGAACGTAACCAAGCGCATCGAAGAGGCCCTCTCGGCGCTGGAAGGGCTGGACCGGATGACATCGACCTCGCAGGAAGGCGCATCGAGCGTAATTATCCAGTTGAAGAACGGGGTGAACACTACCCTGGCCCAACAGGATGCCCAACGCAAAATCGAGCAAATCATTAACCTCTTGCCCGACGAAGCCGACCGGCCGATTCTGAATAAGTTCTCTACCGACGAGATTCCGGTCTTGCGGATGGGCGTTACGGCCAAGATGTCGCCCACAGCGCTGTATGATCTGATCGACAACGATATCAAGCCACAGTTATCGAACGTGTCGGGGGTTGGCCAGGTGAACGTCATTGGCGGCAATGAGCGGGAGATCCAGGTCAATGTCAACACCGAGAAACTACGCGGGTATGGCCTATCAATTGCCCAGGTATCGCAGGCCATCAACGCGGCCAATGCCAGCTATCCGGCGGGTCAGTTAGAAACGCGGGAGTCGCAGTACTCGATTCGGTTCGATGCCTCGGTGCAAACGGTGAATCGCCTGCGCGATCTGATTATAGCGCAACGGACCGATGGCAGCCGGAACGCCGGATCGCAGGTTCTCCTGAAAGACGTTGCCGAAGTAGTCGATGCAACGACCAAACCAACGGCCATTAACCACATCAACGCCCAGCCATCGATTGGTTTGCAGATCCAGAAGCAGTCCGATGCCAATGCCGTGTCGGTTAGCCAGCAGGCGCAGGTTAAGATTGCTCAGTTAGAAAAGCAATACAGCAACGTTGGGCTAAAATTCAACATCGCGTCTGACCAGTCGATCTACACACTGGCTTCGGCCCACGCGGTAGTCGAAGATATGGGGCTGGCGGTTCTGATCGTATCCCTGGTGATGCTGCTGTTCCTGCACAGCTTCCGGTCGGCGCTGTTCGTTCTGGTAGCCCTGCCTTCGTCCATGATTCCAACGTTCGCGCTGATGTATCTGATGGGCTTTTCATTGAACCTGATGACACTGATGGCCCTTTCGCTGGTGGTCGGTATTCTGGTCGATGACTCTATTGTGGTGTTGGAAAACATCAATCGACACCTGGAAATGGACGGTCCGACGGGTCGGAAAGACAGGCGCCAGGCAGCCCTCGATGGCCGAAGTGAAATTGGCTTTACGGCCTTGGCTATTACGCTCGTCGACGTCGTGGTATTCGTTCCACTGGCCATGACGGGGGGCTTGATTGGGAACATCCTACGTGAGTTTGCGCTGGTGGTCGTTTTCTCGACCTTGATGAGCTTGCTTGTGTCGTTTACCCTGACTCCGTTGCTGGCCTCACGCTTTGGTAAGATCGAAGTCCTGAATCCAGAAACCTTATGGGGTAAACTGAACTTAGGCTTTGAGCGCTTCCTGGATCGCCTGACCGATGCCTATGGTCGCATTCTGACTTGGGTATTAGGCCACAAGCGGTGGGTATTCCTGGGGGTTATCGTACTGCTGGTTGGCTCCATTGCCCTAGTACCTGCCGGGTTCATTGGTGGTGCTTTTATGCCACAGAGTGACCAGGCCGAAATGAGTGTGCAGATTGAGCTGGCCCCAACGGCGTCGATTTATCAAACGAACACGACAGCACAACGGGCGGAGCAAATCATTATGAAACACCCCGAAGTGACCAACGTGTTCACCAATGTTGGCTACAGCAGTAATGGTATAGCAACCTCCTCGAACAGTAACCTGGCCGACATCAACGTGAAGCTGATCGACAAAAAGCAACGCAAACTGTCGACGGAAGAGTTTGGCCAAATCCTGAAGCAGGAGGTTAGCCAGATTCCGGGGGTAAAGGTAACGGTAAGCCCGGTAGGCATTGTTGGAGCCTCGCAGGCCCCAATTATGATTGCGGTGAAAGGTACCAATCTGGCCGATATACGGAAAGCAGCCGCCCTGGTGAAACAGGTGACCGCATCGGTGCCAGGTACACAAGATGTAAAGTACTCAGTAAAAGATCCGAAGCCCGAAGTAACGGTTAACCTGAATCGGGAACGGATGGCGCAATTGGGAATCAACGCATCTGAGGTAGGTCTGGCACTGCAAAACGCCTTCCGGGGTAATGACCAGTCGAAGTTCAAGCAGAACGGGAACGAATACGATATTCTGGTTAGCCTGGATCGGTTTGACCGCACCAGCGCCCAGGATGTTAGCCGCCTGACGTTTGTGAACAACCAGGGCAAAACCTTTGAACTGTCGCAGTTCGCTACGGTACAGGAACAGGTGGGAGAAAGCGTACTCGAACGGATCGACCGACTCTCTTCGATCACGGTAAACGCACAAGTCGTTGGGCGTCCGGTGGGTACGGTAGGCGCTGACATTCAGGCCAAGATGGCACAGGAGAAACTGCCCGATGGCGTGTCTATCCAGTATTTAGGCCAATTGCAGCAGCAGTCCGATGCCTTTGGTAGCCTGGGTCTGGCGTTGATGATTGCTATTTTGCTGGTTTATTTCATCATGGTGGCGCTCTACGAGAGTGTGGTCTATCCGTTTGTGGTGTTATTCTCGATTCCGGTGGCGCTGATTGGTGCGTTGCTGGCACTCGCCCTGACGATGGAAAGCCTGACGGTATTCTCGATTGTGGGTATGATTATGTTGCTAGGTCTGGTGGCGAAGAACGCCATCCTGATCGTTGACTTTGCCAATCAGTTGAAAGCCGAAGGTCACGATGTTATTCACGCGCTGATTGAAGCGGGCAAAGAACGTCTTCGTCCGATTCTGATGACGACACTGGCCATGATTCTGGGTATGCTGCCGATTGCTCTGGCGAGTGGTGCCGGTGCCGAAACCAAAAATGGTATGGCCTGGGTGATTATCGGTGGCTTAACATCTTCACTGTTGCTGACATTGTTGGTGGTGCCGTCTATGTATCTGGTCGTTGACCGGCTTATTGCTCGGTTCGCCAAAAAGAAAGTGACGCCCAAAAAGCCACAGGAATTAGAAGTAGCCAAGGCAATAAGTTAAGATCAACCTTATCAAACAATAGAGCCAGCCTTCGATTTGAGGGCTGGCTCTATTGTTTGATAAGGTTGATGTTTAATCGCAACGCTTACTTCGTCGCTTTACTTGACACCTTCTGTACTTGCTTTAAGACGGGGTATCTATCTTTCAGCCTCACCCAATTTACTTCCATCCGCCACCCAACGCCCGGTACGTATTGACCATGGCATTCAGTTGCTGCACTTTAGTTTCAACCAGGTCAAATCGCGATTCGAGTGCATCGCGTTGGGTCAACAAGACTTCCATATAGTCGGCTCTTGCTGATTTGAAGAGCGTGTTTGAAATATTAGTCGACTGGATCAAGGCGTCGACCTGCTTTGCTTTCAAATCATAGCTCTTTTGCAAGTTATTAATATTAGACAACTGGTTGGCAACTTCGATGTAGGCGTTTAAAATGGTTCGTTCGTAATTGTAAACCGCCTGGATCTGTCTGGCATTCGCGCTGTAATACAGCGATTTTATGGCGTTTCTGTTGACGAATGGCCTGGTAAAGCCGCCAATCAATGAATATAGTAACGATTCGGGATTTAGCAAGAGGGCTGGATTATAGGAATTGAAACCCACGGCTGCGGAGAGGTCCAGCGAAGGAAGAAAATTAGCTCTGGCCACCTGCACATCCAGCTTGGCTGCTTCCAGATCCCGTTCGGCTCGTCTGATGTCGGGCCGGTTCTGCAGTAGTTGCGATGGGATACCGCCATGCATAACTTCGGGCACCAACGTATTGAAATCCTGCGAACTCCGTTGAACAGGCTGCGGAAACCGACCTACGAGGAAATTGATCCGGTTCTCCGTTTCGACAATTCGCTGCTGAATGTCGTATTGAAGACTCTGGGTACGGAGCACCTGGGCTTCAAATCGACGTACCGCCAGCTCTGTAACCTTGGCCGATTCTTTCTCGATTCGCACGATAGCTAATGCATTCGTCTGAATATCAATGTTTCTTTTAACTATATCCAGCTGGCTATCGAGTCCCAACAATTCATAGTAGGAATTGGCGATTTCGGCAACCAGATTCGTAACCGTGAAATTTCGTCCCTCTATACTAGACAAATAGCGGGTTGCCGCGGCTCGTTTCGCATTGTGCAGCTTGTTCCAGATATCGACCTGCCAGGAGACATTGGCACTTAAAAGAAAATCTGGCAGAGGAGTCGGAAACTCCCGACCCGGCCTGATTTCCGTATTCTCTTCGATAGCGCCTGACCGGGTGTATCGACCTACCTTGTCAACGCCTGCGCCCGCTTGCAAACCTACAAACGGCAGATATTCCCCTGTTCTGGCTCTTATTTCGTTTTGAGCAACCTGAATCTCCTGTAACGTAATGTTCAGTTCCTGGTTGTTGTGCAGGGCCGTATCAATCAGGGCCGTCAGGTACGGATCCGTAAAGAATTCCCGCCATTTGGCCTTACCCGTATTCAGCGTATCCTGACCGGTGCTGTAACTTGTAGGAACGGTTCTATTCTCTGTTCGTGTAACCAATGCCGGGGTTTTGCATGACGTTATAGCTAACGCCATGCAAGCTACCGGTACGCCGGCGCGGCCCAGCCCTGTATATATGAGTTTTTTAAACATGATTTGTGCTTTCTTCTTCTACTGGAAAAGCATCTAACTGATGCGTTAGATTCTCGGTTAACGAGTCATCCTCTTCATCTCTGATCATCTTCCGCCCATCGGCCAGACTACCAAATATGTAATACAAGCCAGGGATGATGATGACCCCGAAAATGGTGCCGAACAACATGCCACCCAGGGCGGATGCACCAATCGTACGGTTACCAATAGCGCCGGCCCCCGTTGCACTAATCAATGGTATCAATCCGGCCACAAAGGCGAATGAGGTCATCAGGATCGGTCGGAAACGGACCTTGGCCCCTTCAATGGCTGCGTTTAGAATCGTTTCGCCCTGGTGGCGCTTCTGAACGGCAAATTCAACGATCAACACGGCGTTTTTACCCAACAGACCCACCAGCATGATGAGTCCAATCTGGGCGTAGATGTTGTTCTCCAGCCCCATCATCTTCAGCACCAGGAACGAACCAAATACCCCAACCGGCAGCGAGAATACAACGGCCAACGGAATGATGAAGCTTTCGTATTGCGCGGCCAGCACCATGTAGACGAAGGCCAATACAATCAGGAATACGTAAAGCGACTCATTTCCCCGAATCGATTCGTCGTAAGACAGACCTTCAAAAGCGATGTCATATCCTTTGGGCAACGTCTTGGCGGCAACTTCTCGAATGGCTTCAATAGCTTGTGCCGTGGTATACCCCTTAGCCGGAAGGCCCTGAATGGCGGCTGAATTGTACAAATTGAACCGGGTAATCTCATTCGGCCCCTGCCCTTTTTTGAGCGTCATGAAGGCTGAGTAAGGCACCATTTCTCCCTCATCATTTTTAACAAAAAGCTTTAAGAGATCAGATGGAAGCCTTCTGAAGCTAGGATCAGACTGCACGTACACTTTAAAAAACTGGTTGTACTTGATAAACCCTTGCTCGTACGTACTACCGATCATGATATTGAGGTTATCCATCGCTTTTCCGATCGATACGCCTTTTTGCATGGCCAGTTTATTGTCGATCTCCAGTTCGTATTGCGGATAGTTCGCGGCAAAGAAGGTAAATAAGCCCGTGAGCTCTTTCCGCTTGCTCAAATTATCCATAAACTCTTTGTTGATTTTATCAAACTCCCGATAGTCTGTATCGGTTGTTTTGTCCAACAAACGCATCGAAAAACCGCCCGACGTACCAAATCCCGGGATGGCGGGTGGTTCAAAGAATTCGACAGTCGCCCCGAGGTTTTTCGATTTCTCCTCCAGTTCTTCCATGATCTCCTTCACGGTATGATCGCGCTCCGACCAGGTCTTCAGGTTGATCAGACAGGTACCGGCGTTAGAGCCCCGGCCCTCGGTCATGATCTCGTAACCGGCCAGCGACGATACCGATTCGATTCCCGGTACTTCTTCACAAATTTTCTGGAGCCGTCGGGAAACCTCGTTGGTTTTTTCCAGGGTAGAGCCCGGTGGCGTCTGGATAATGGCATAAATGGTACTCTGGTCTTCGTTCGGAATAAAGCCGGCTGGCAGAATTTTATTCACGAGTACGATTCCCGCACAGAAACCAATTAACACCGCGAACGTAACGAATCGTCGGCTGACGATTACTTTTAGCAAGCCCACGTACCATCCGGTCATTTTATCGAAACCCCGGTTGAAACTGTCGAGCGCCCGAGTAAGTGGGTTTTTCTTTTTGGCATGTCCATGATGATTTTTCAATAACATGGCACACAACACCGGCGTCAGCGTGAGGGCAATGATGGCCGAAATCACGATGGAGCTGGCCATAGTAATGGAAAACTGCCGGTAAAAGGTACCCACGGGGCCCGACATAAACGAGATGGGCAGGAATACCGACACCATAACTGCCGTGATGGCAATAATCGCTCCGCTGATCTCCCCAAGCACTTTTCTGACCGCACCAAAGGGGGTTAAATGCGGCTCCTCCTCCATCTTGGCGTGTACGGCTTCCACCACCACAATCGCATCATCCACCACAATACCAATGGCCAGCACCAGGGCAAAGAGCGTAATCAGGTTGATGGAGATTCCAAAGAACTGAATCACGAAAAACGCCCCGATCAAGGATACCGGAACCGCCAGAATCGGGATCAGGGTAGAACGCCAGTCACCCAAGAATATGAACACCACAAAGGCCACCAGAATGAAGGCGTCGCGCAACGTATCAATTACCTGCTCGATCGATGCGTCCAGGAAGTTAGACACGTCATAGCTGATCTTGTAGTCTACACCCGGAGGAAATGAGCCTTTCATTACCTCGAGTTTCTTCTTTACTTCCGCAATTACATCGCTGGCATTACTCCCGTAGTTTTGCCGCAACACAATGGCGGCCGACGCATGACCGTCCAGGTTCGAATAGATATCGAAGAATTCGCTTCCCAATTCTACTCTGGCTATATCCCTCAGGTGGATGCTTTCCCCTTGTGGATTGGCCCGGACAATGATGGCTTCATACTCTTCCGGCTTGTTATACCGTCCCTTGTAGGTAAGCACATACTCGAGCGACTGAGCAGCGATACCGGAGCTTTGACCGATCCGGCCGGGCCGACCGATAATACTTTGCTCCCCGATGGCCTTCATTACTTCCTCCGTAGAGATGTTGTAGGCCCGCATGCGCTCCGGGTTTAGCCAAACGCGCATGGCATAGCGTCGGCTACCCAATATCTGGGCTCTGGCTACCCCTCTGGTCCGCTGAATTTCAGGGATCATTTTAACGGTAGCGTAGTTGAACAGGAATTTTTCGTCAATGCTCTTATCTTTAGAATAGAGGTTGACGTACATTAACATACTAGGCTGGATAGGCGTAATAATAACCCCTTCGCGCTGAACCAGTTCGGGCAAAAGCGGCATTACCTGGTCCACCCTTGTTTTCACCCTGATGACGGCATCATTCGGGTCCGTACCGGGCTCAAATATAATCCGGAGCGTAGCCTCACCAGCACTGGTTGCATCAGTCGCGATATACCGCATGTCCTGTACCCCGTTGATCGCCTGTTCGAGGGTAATCAACGTAGATTTTACCAGAACATCAGCACTGGAGCCAGGATAAGCAATAAATATATTTACGGTGGTAGGAGCAATGTCTGGAAATTGAGAGATCGGCAGCCTCGTGATAGCCAGTATACCCACAAAGACGATCATGACCGATATCACAATAGCGAATACAGGTCTGCGTATGAATTTGGTGAACATATTTTCTGGTTTTAGAAAACCGAATTATTCGGCATATAGACTTAAATGAGAGATGACAGCATCAGGCTGCTCGAACTTGTATTGTATCTTCTGGTTTTCTCGTACCTGACGTAAGCCTTCCAGCAAGATCTTATCATCTTTTTTCAGCCCGGACTTAATAACAAAAATGTGAGGCATTTCCGCAGCTATAGCGACTTCCCTTGACCGAATCTTGTTGTCTTTATCCACGACATACACGTATTTCTTCTCAAGGACTTCGTAGGTGGCTTTCTGCGGAATAATCAAGGCATTTTTGAGCGGTACGGTCATTCGGACATTACCGGTTTCGCCATGTCTTAAGAGACCTTTTGGGTTTGGGAAAGTTGCCCGGAAGGCGATGTTTCCCGTTTCGTTGTTAAAATCAGCTTCAATGGTTTGTACTTCACCCGGATGGTCGAACAGTTCATTATTGGCCATCACCAGGTTTACGTGCTTCATGTTGTCGTCATGATGGGTTTTGAAGTCGAGATATTCGGCTTCCGGCACGTTGAAATACACCCACATTTTGCTGTTGTCCGACAGCGTAGTCAGCAGATCCCCTTCATCGACCAGACTGCCCAGTCGTACCTGGAAGTGATCCATAATGCCACTAAACGGGGCCCGTATCTCCGTGAATTGCAAATGTGTTTTCGCCAGTGAGACTTCGGCGTTGGCCTTGTCGAACTTAGCCTTAGCCAGCGCCAGTTCATTTTTGGAGACGATGTTGCTATCGGCCAGTCGCTTGGTATTTTGGTATTCGATGCCTACGTAGTTAGCTTCCGCCTGCGATTTTTGCAGTTCAGCATTGTAAACCACGGGCATGATCTGGAACATAAGCTGCCCTTTTTTTACATACTGCCCTTCGTCCACAAAAATCTTCTGCAGATAGCCTTTTTCCAAAGCCCTTATTTCAATGTGTTGAATTGAATGAACCTGACACACATAGTCCTTGGTAGCTAATGTGTCTTTCTGTAAAGGGCTAGTAACTAAATACCTGACTTCCTCTTCTTTTTGTTCTTCTGCTTTTGTTGAGCAGCCTACATTGCTTAACAGGGCACATATACCTATAAGAATGTGAAGCCTTTGTATATGAATTTTTAGTAACATGGCTAAGTAATATGGGGTTATTTGATGGTAAATGATACTATTTCGAGGTGGTGTTCTGACCTATGCTTGCCTGATACGGTGGGGCATTGGGAGCCCGTTCGAGTTGACGGATCAGACTGTGTTTCTGTTGACGAACCCGCTTACAGTCTGAAATTTGTGGTTGCCAAACCACATCATCTATCAGCTGCGCTGAGCTGCCTATTGCGTATTCATGAATGCTTCGTTGGTGGCTTTGCTTACAGAGCAGAACCCTATTGGACACCTGTGAAATCAGGCCAACGTCGTAAAGCAAAATCAAAGGAAGAGTTGGGTGTTGCATAGCTTGTGTGTGTTGAGTGACACAAACCAAGCACCACGACATTAAAATGGCATGAGAAGCAAATTATAAAACATTAAAAAGTTCTAAAATTCGCATGATCAGCTCCGTTATAAGCAGTAGTATATTTAAAAAATACCATTTTTTACTCTAAACAATCAATTTGTTGCGTTATTTATAGGTACACGTTTTGTTAGTCCAGGGCAGTAATTTGGAATAGTCTACAGATATGAATGCCTTTACAATAGCTGCCATAACCACTTCAAAGGTTAAAGAGTTGTTTATAGGCCGCATCTACGTTGGCAAGATTATTTGTATAGTCATTCACGTACACCATTAGCCCAAAAGATACTCGTGTCCATCGAAAAGGAAGCATTTACTATTGGGGTAGAAGAAGAATATCAGATCATTGACCCACAAAGTCGGGAGTTGCGGTCGCGTGCGCAATCGATTCTCCCCAAAGCGCGGGCTGCCGTCGGCAAGCAGGTGACGCAGGAGCTTTATTTGTCGCAGATTGAAATTGGTACACCTATCTGTAGTACGGCTTCACAAGTACGTAGCGAACTTCAGCGATTACGTAGCGAAATCATCTCCGCTGCCGAGCGAGAAGGGAGTCGCATTGCTGCAGCCGGTACACACCCGTTTTCGCATTGGGAAAACCAGAAGCTGACGCCCAAAGAGCGGTATAAAGAACTGGAGACGGATTACCAGCAGTTAGCCTGGGAGCAGCTCATCTTCGGCTGCCACGTGCACGTGGGCATTCCGGATCGGGAAATCGCCATTCAGGTCATGAATCGGGCTCGTCCGTGGCTTCCGTCGCTGTTGGCCTTATCGTCAAATTCGCCATTCTGGCTCGGCTCCGACACGGGATACACGAGCTTCCGGACACAAATTTGGGGACGTTGGCCTATGTCCGGTCCCCCGCACGTCTTCACGTCGCGATCAGAATACGACCAGGTTGTTAATGACCTGGTTGCCGTCGGCAGCATCACCGATGCCAGTAAGATTTACTGGGATATTCGCCCTTCTCCGCATTACGAAACGCTGGAGTTCAGGGTCACTGACGTATGCCTGACCGTTGATGAAGCCGTTATGGTTGCCGGTTTGGTGCGTGCGCTGGTCCGGACGTGCGCGCTGGAAGCCGAGCGGTATAAAGAGTTTACGCACGTTCGGACCGAAGTCCTCCGAGCGGCCCAGTGGCAGGCCGCCCGTTTCGGCCTCGACGAAACCCTGATTGATACAGAAATGGGTCAATCGATTCCCGCCACCGACCTAATCAAAAAACTACTGACCTATGTGCGGCCCGCCCTGGAAGAATACGGCGAATGGGAGGAGATCAATTCGATTGTCAAAAAAGTCCTTCGGCAGGGTACCGGCGCGAGCCGCCAACGAAAAGCCTTCACCAAAACCGGCAAACTGGAAGACGTAGTGGATTTTATTACGGATGAAACGGCCAAGGGAGGGTGAGAAAGTCTTACTTTGCGCAGATTATCACCCCAAACGCTATTATTGACAAGCTGATAACCGATGACCAATACATCTCCGACGAGCACGTCAAGCAACAGCGCGAGGAGTTGTACGAGGCCGTGGCGTAAGGGTAGGAGTAAAAACAATTACGTGTATGCAATCCTGCATCCCATCAGCGTCGCTTGACTAATTGGCATATGCTGATTTAGAATCTGTCCGGCACGACGAAGCTGTCTTTGACGGTTTAGCGCCTTTCCAAGAGCGGTTTGAACATTATAAAACATTATAATACGGCCTTGGTTGATAAACGACTGGTTGAGCGATTAGTTAACATTGCGGGTTTTAAAGAAATACATGATTGCTAACCCGGCTGAAGTACAGCATGCTTTACTATTTAGCCAGTTATAGATGCGGCCATTTAGAAGCCGAAGAGTAAACTAAGTCGCCCCCATTGCTGAGTCTTCCCCTGACGAAACTCTCTTGTTCGGAACGACTGTGAATAGGTAAGCTGCAACTGACCGAATGACAGCACTCCGCCATATTCCACATTAACGTAAAACCGTTCGATGTCTTCCGATGGTATAATGTGTACGTTGCGAGAACGACTGGTCCAGCCTCCCTGTAAAAATGAATTATCGAGTACGGCCCGTGCAATCGGCCGTATGAAACCGTATGCCTGAAAGCGC
This sequence comes from Spirosoma soli, assembly GCF_042684525.1. Classification (NCBI taxonomy): domain Bacteria; kingdom Pseudomonadati; phylum Bacteroidota; class Cytophagia; order Cytophagales; family Cytophagaceae; genus Spirosoma; species Spirosoma soli. Next base: position 92,912 of record NZ_JBHULN010000008.1, read on the forward strand.
CGGTTGTTAAACGATTCCGGCTTGCGTTTTAAGCGCTTACTCAACCGTTTAAATTCCGTCGAATTGTCCAAGCGTTCTCGCTTAACGGAGTCCATTCGGCTGTACAACTTCGGCTGGGCAACGAGCCGGGTTGCCAGCCGGGAGTCGTACAAACCAGTGGCGTTCTGGAAATAATCGTTGAACTGGCCAATTCGCAACATTACGCCTGTTCCAATGTAGTTTGTGACGGTGCCAATATGACCTTCTACCATGCCAATGAGATCGAAAGCCCGGTGAAACTGCGGAGACAAACGGGCTTCGTAACGAACCGCGTAACTCACCCCAATATCGTTGGCAATCTGATTACCCCAACCGGCTGGGTGTGTAAACCCAAAAATTCGGTGAATGAATGACTGTACTGAGTCAGAGCGGCTGAGCGGTCCCATAATACCAAGTCCAAAACTTGACGTTAGCTTCCGTTTGCCCACCGGGTCGGTTGTAACCAGTGCCGACGACATGTAGAGCCAACCCGCGTAAGGTCTATCATCGCGCAAAATGGCCGTCGTTTCTATGCTGTCTGGCGTGTACATTTCCTGCCCTATACTGAATGAATACAGATAATCATATTTACGCCGGTCGGGTTCCTCCGGAAATTCGAGCAGTAGGAAACGTGTGGGGAGCTTTCCCCAAAAATTACCCATCAGGTCGAGTCGGACGCCATTTGTAAAATCATGATCTCGAATATCGTTTGGGCGCAGTTGCAGAATGTCGTTCTCGAACATAAGCCGGACGTACTTCCGCGAGGTTTCCTTTGGGCCAACGGGGGTCGTATCGTTGCTGACTTGAGCGGATGCCGTGATGGATAGCCCACTAAACAACAGAGCTATCAATAGCCAACGACGATAGATGGAAAGCAATGATATTTTCATAATCGTAAAGCTTCAGAAGCAGCGCAGCTAAATCATAAAGCAAAACTTTTATTCGCTTTAAAATATAACACTGCTAAGCGGAATAGCCAATGAAGCTGTCACCGTAAAGCGACTCGCTTTGGACTCAGGAGGAGCTAACTGGTTGAATACATCGACAAACGTGCCAAGTAACTCGAGGTTGATGGGCTTGCCGTCTTTGCCTGCCAGTGAAAAAATTACACCCAGATTGACGTTATTATAACTGAAGAGTTTATTGATAACAGTTTGCGTAGAAAGATTAAAAGCCATACCATTGAATAAAATGGCATCTCTGGCGATGGCAAACTTGGCTTCAGATAAAGATAAGTAAACGCTTGGCGAGAATGTAAAAGTGCCTATGTTTCTGTACCGATGATCGAGAAAGGTTGTATCGCCAGTTATTTTCTGAATACCCAATGAACGTCCAAAGGACGATATGCTATCGTTTGCAATGTTGGTTTTGTAATCGTTATAAAATCTAATTACATCATCGTTCCGTAACTTGGCGTCCATTGTGAAAAGCATCCCTGTTTTCTGCCAATTGATAAAGTACGCATACTGCGCGCCAATGATAAATGGTCTGTAAGAAATGTTTCTGACTTGCCTGCGATCTTGCTCAATTAATTTGTTATCAATAGCGCTGTAAGGAACCTCACCATTGATAACAAACCATTGTTTGCGCACGGAGTTGATGCGTTTGAGCCCATAAACTTCCTCCTCATCTGCGATTTCGGCAGCGTACTTGTTGACAAGAGATTTCTCAAAATCAGCCTTTCGTTCGTCGAACAAAGTATTATTTATTGGAGTGTTAGGTTTAGGCTCGTAAACCGCACGAAAATCAGATCGTTCCCTCGCTACTTTTCGGCGAATTGCTGAATCTAAAAACGTCCTGGCTGCGCTCATAAAACGAGCGTCATTGTCACTTGGGAAGAATACGCTGCCTTTTTTGAAAAATACTACATTGAATAGTCCTGTTATCCCTCGCTGAAGCCTGTCACTCTGATAAAGCACGGCTTGATTATTACTCAAAGGAATGCGTACGCCCGTATTAATAAGAAATCGAGTCATTTTGGCGGGATCTGCTGGGAATGCAAACGAATTGCTAATTGTAAATCCTTTGGTGTCCACAATGGCAAAGTTTCGATACAGCGCTATGTCGTTCGAACCAGACAAATAATAGGCCACCCGTTTGGCAAACATTCGGTTGAGTGTTGGTTCGGAGAAAAGTGGAAGGCGTAATTTTTTGAAAGAAGTATTGGCTCGATTAGCTACATTAGTTGAATCAGCAAAACGCACTTCTTCATTGGTTGCTCTAAGGGTTGTATCGATATAATCTTCGATGTAATAAGCACCAGATGGACTGCTCTGCGCTTTTGATGTCATCCAAGCTATTAAGAGAAGACAGGTAAGGTATATAGCTCTCATGGTAGTATTTTTGTGAAGGTGCTGAAGTAACTGAGGTGATTACTTATGACCTTGGATGTTAACTGATTCGCTACTCAATCTTGACGTTCTTACATTCACGACCAACGAAAGTAAAGTAGCCGTAGAAGATACCACCTCCAAAGGGGGAGCTACTACCATTTGAATTCCAATAAACGGTATCACCATCTTTTCCTTTAAAAGTTGCAGCTCCCTCTGTGCTACAAGGAGGAGCAGATGAAAATGATTTTTTAATTATTTGAGGTGGACTGTAGAACTTAAGAGGAGATGTATTAGGAAACCATATACCTACCGAAGTTTGCGGTTCCATTAAAACATCTATGTAAATCTTAGAAGTCCAGAAAATTACAGTTCCTTCTACATTCTTTGTCTCTACCAATTTAGACGTAACGGCTTCTCCGCCTGGTCCTTTCACTTTCAAGCTTACTGAGTATGTTTTGTTTCTGTTGTAAGGGTGAATAGGGTTTACTTCGTTTGATGTCTGCTGATCGCCAAAAGACCAACTATACGAAGTAATTTTACCAGTAGTTGTAGTGGCAAAAGTCATATCACCAGTACTGTTTTCCTGAAAGGAGAAATCGACAGTTGGCGTAGGTTCGTGAGGATTTACAGCATCCTCTCTTCCCTGATTACTACAAGCAGTAAATAGAGATGAGCAAAGGAGTACCAGAAACAAAAGGTAATTTTTCATGATTGTGGAAATTTTTGGAATTGTGTGATGATTGAGTTTGTCTGACACAAAGTTGCTATTACCCCCACCCCATCCACTATACCTGATTTCAGGTATTTTTACGCATAATAAGCTCATCTACTTTTGGCAGAAAACCAACTTCAATGCCATGCGCTCTTGCTTTGCTTTCATTGTGGCCCTGACCGTGTTGTTGACTCAACCCGGCCAAAGCCAAGATTGCCGCCCCGACCCAGCAACTCGAACTCGGGTGGTCGATGCTACGCTTGCACCGTACCGGTATCTATGTGCTATTAAGGTTTATCGCAAACGTGGATCGCATCCCGCGACGGCTTTCTTAATTAGCCCCACTGTGCTTGTGACCGCCGGCCATTCCATCTCGAAACGGGGTAGCAAGATTCGTCGAATCGATGTTATGCCTTTTATCAACGGTAGGCCAAGTGATAGCAGTAAAATTGTTTTTGACAGGTCTGAAGTAAGCCTGTTTGTTGATGCGAACTACAAAGGCAAGAGAGGACAGTCTGAGTTTGATTATGGAACTATTAAATTATCAACCGACACGCTCTTCCGGATCATTGGAGGACATTTTATCTGGAAAGACAATTATCAATACCTGAAGGATGGTGAAAGTCTACCAGTTCATCTGGCAGGTTATCCGTGCGATCAGGTTGAGTACGAAATGTACGAGCAGGACGGTCGCATTGACCGCTTACAATCACAATGCATAACATACAACTTCTACACTCGTAAGCGAAACAGCGGCTCGCCCGTTTGGGTCGATGTAAATGGGCAGGCTGTTGTGGTTGGCATTCACAATACAGGTTATGGTAAAAAGTGTAGGCCGGTTCGCCCTCCAAGACATTGTAGCAAAGGGGCGCGAATCAATCAAAAGGTGTATAATAACATAACGTCTTGGATGAACTAACCCACCATTAAATGAAACACCCCCTGCTTCGGTACCTTCTGGTCTGGATAATCAACCTCGCAATAGGACTGCCTACCCTTTATGCCCAATACACCATCAAGCACTTCACCACGAAAGACGGACTCTCGCAGGGGTCGGTGTACTACTTTCTGGAGGACAGCCGGGGGTATATGTGGATGACCAGCCAGAACGGGCTGAACCGGCTGGAAGGCAGTCGCTTCCGCACGTATGCCCACGCGGACAACGACCCCGGCAGCATCGGTAAGGGCGAGGTTCGGGGGCTGGTCGAAGCACCCAACGGCGATTTGTGGGTCGGCACGGAGGTCTGTCTAAGTCGATACGTTCGCCGGACTAACCGGTTTCAGAATTATTATCTGGTTGACGGGCGGGGAAAGCGGCAATTTTCGCAGAATCGTTCCTTTTTTGTGGACGACTCAACCGTCTGGTTCCTTAACAGTCTGCGGGGCGTGTTGTGTTTTAATTTCCGGCGCAACAAGCTATATACTCTCCTACCTAATGTACCCTATGATTTTACGCCTATTTCCCGTGAAGTAGTTATGGACAAGCTAAACGGGCAACTATGGCTCCGGCTACCCAAAGGCTTGTTACGCTACGATTTGAGAACCAAGCAACAGTATTATTACCTGACCAGCCGTACAGACGACCGCATTGGGAAGGAGCGGGTTCTTTACGCGCTTTGCGAAGGTCCCGGTGGGTCGGTTTGGATTAGCACAAACAAAGGCGTTGGATACCTCAAGGCGCAGGAGTACCGAGAATACAACATTGGCATCAACACGGAAGACGATGTCGTGTATACGCTTACCCCTGGTCCCGACAGCCTAATCTGGATCGGTACGTCGCGCAGCGGCATTCTGGTTATGGACCCCAAGACTGGCCAGATCAAACAGCAGTTTCGTCGGTCGCCGTTGCAGGCTAATTCATTAGCGGATAACCATATCAGCGAATTGTTTGTGGACCGTAAAGGTTGGATTTGGGTCAACTTAGATCCTAAAGGGGTCGATTTACTCTATCCGATTTCGCTCAAGCCCATGTTCACCGAAGACAGCCCGCTTGACTCTACTGACTTTAACGGTTACAGTGTCCGGGGCATTGCCCAGGACAAAGAAGGTTATTTGTGGGCCGGAACAGTTATCGATGGCGTTCGTCGAATCAATTTGGCTACGGGGCAGATGAAGCGTTACTCAACCAAGGAAGGGCTAACGAGCTACTGGGTTGGCAGTATCATGTGCAGTTCGTCCGGGCAGGTATTTATAGGTACTAATGGAGGTTTGGCTAGCTGGAATCCCAGCCGACAGCGGTTTACTACCCAGAAGATTCCAAACAGGGCCGACCCGGTTAAAGCGAACGTTATTCGCAACATCTACGAACTCACGCCCAGCGTATACCTACTGGCTACCAGCGCGGGTATGTACACGATACACCACGGGCAAAGGTTACGCTACCTCTACGACTCCACCTCCACCTACTCCGGGGCTCTGTATCATGACCGGGAAAACGGACTCCTCTTTGTAGGTCGGCGCGACCGCGACCTGCAATGTTTCTCGGTGCGTGGCACGTCGATTCGGCATCTTTACAACACACTTCCCGGTTACAGCCCTACCAGCTTTCACAAACAGGGCGAATGGCTCTGGATTGGCACCGACAACGGGTTGGTCAAATACCACATCCAAAAGCGCCAGGTCATCCGGCGCTTCACCAGGCAAGATGGCCTGCCTGATAACTCGGTGTTTAGTCTGCTGCCCGACGCGGATGGGGATTTGTGGATTAGCACCAATCATGGTTTAGCCATCTTTGACCGGAAGGAGCGGTTTACGGTTCTGCCCGAAATGGCTGATATAGAGTTTATGAGCTATGCCGCCTATCAGACCGACGCCGACCACCTGTTTTTTGGTACCACAACTAGCCTTTATCAAGTACACCCGAGCCGCATCAAGCATATGAAACCACCCATCGTGCGGCTGGTTCAGCTAAGCGTCAATGATCAACCGGCAAACGAGCTTCCCAAAACGATTGACGAATCTGATACCCTTCGCTTAGCCTATAACCAAAACAATATATCGATTCAGGTGGCGGCTTTGGATTACCTGAGTAGTATCCCACCCCATTATCAATACCGGTTGCTGGGGCAAAGCAATCAATGGATTAATAGCGAGGCTAACCCGCAGATTCGCTATACAAACCTTTCGCCGGGCTGGTACGGGCTTCAGGTGAAAGCACTGGCATCGAATGGTCTTTGGACACCGGCTAAAACGCTGAGCATTTACGTAGATCAGCCTTTCTGGCAGCGGTGGTGGTTTCAACTGCTGATAGCAATAGGAGTATTAGGCTTGGGTTATTGGCTAGTTAAGGTTTATCTCCACCGAAAGCAGCAGGTGCAACGCCGTCTGACGAGTCAGTTGATGGCAGCCCAGGAATCCGAACGTCATCGTATTGCGCAGGATCTTCACGATGACGTAGGCAATACGCTGGCAGCTGCCAAAGGCATTCTTGGTCGGGTCGTTTCTCAAAAGAAGTCGCCCGACGTAATGAAAGCGCAGTCCTTGATCGAGAAGGCCGGGCAGGACCTGCGCACAATTAGCCATAATCTTATGCCCGTTGAATTTGAAACCTACGCTTTATCCTATGTTGTCCGGCAGGCGGTTGAGAAAGCAGGGGAAGCTTCAGGTATTCAGTTTGACTTCTTAAGCGTTGGCCAAGAAGAACATATTTCGCCCGAGCGGTCGTTGGTTATTTATCGAATCATTAACGAGTTGCTCAATAACATATTGAAACATTCGGGAGCCCAAACCGCATCTATACAGATGCTGTATCAGCCCGAGAGCTTTGTGCTTACCGTGGAAGACGATGGGCACGGCTTTAATAAGCAAAATAACTCGCAGAAAGGCAGAGGAATTGGCCTGAAAAACATAAATTCACGGGCAAACTACCTGAGTGCCCGGCTAGAGATATCATCCAATGAAAGCGGCACCAGTATCATTCTGGAAGTGCCTTATGATTGAAGCGAATACTGATCCACGCACGAAAGTTTTAATAGTTGACGATCATCGTATGTTTAACGATGGACTAAAGGCCATGTTAATCAACGAGCCAACCATTGAGGTGGTTGGGCAGGTTTATCAGAGCAAAGATGCCCCTCATGCCTTACTTCGTCTTTCACCGGATATGTTGTTGATGGATTTTAACATGCCGGGCATCAATGGACTGGAGATGACGCGGCAATTACTAAGCAGCTTTCCACAACTAAAAGTCTTAATTCTAAGCAGTTATGCCGAACAACGGTATGTTGACGATTTTCAGAAAGCTGGCGCTAAAGGCTACCTGTTAAAAACGACCGATGTGGGCGAGCTAATTATTGCTATTAAAGCAATTATGGCCGGAAAGACGTACTTTGATCAAAAATTTGTAAGAGAAGTCGATATTGAACCGCAAATCAATGACGACTTCCTCAAGAAAATCAAGTTGACGGCTCGTGAGCTGGAGGTTATTAACTACGTTCGGCAGGGTTTAACGAACCAGCAGATTGCCGATGCTATGCATGTAAGCTTCTACACCGTTGAAACCCACCGGAAGAATATCTATTTCAAACTGGGTGTGAAAAGCACGGCTGAACTACTTCGGTTCATGGATGAAAACAAGTAAAATGCTTTTAACCCATCACCTACTCACATCATCAGCAATTCATACAGGGCTAAACCCTCCGTGGTTAACAGCCCCCGCATAAAATGATGCTTCATTTGTGTTTTGTAGCGCTCATCGGGCACCTCCCACTGGCTTTGCTCGGCCCAGAGCCAGGCAATGATTAGCTCGTCCAGGTCGGTCCGGTAAAGCCCTTGGGCGACACCCTGACGCAAATTGGTCACCAAAATAACGTTGAGATAGCGCGCCCTAAACTCTTCGAAAAAGTGCCATACGGTCGGGTAATGACGCTCTATATCGCGGAAAAGATTAGGATTTATCGTTCGGCGGTAGCGGACCAGCCGGTCCCAGATTTGTAAGGCTCCTGCAACCGGATTAGGGGCTTGTTCATGAATTGAGCTGGCTTCTGCTAACGTCTCGTTCAACTGCTCTTCCAGCATCAGGCGAACGAGTTCTTCCTTATCCGTAAAGTACTGATAAACCGTCTTTTTAGATATACCCAGTTGCTGGGCAATGTCATCCAGTCTGACCGTTTTTACGCCATATTGGCTGAACAGATGCCGGGCTTCTTTTATGATTCTTTCTTTCACCAGCAACGACCGATTGAACGAAGTAAGCTATCACCTATGCACGAAACGAGCGCAATGGATATAAAAGACTCATATACTCGTTTTGTTTAACGGAGAAGAGTAACGGCAGTCCAAAAGCGGCTTGTGTTCTCTTTAAACTGATTCGCTATGACTATCCTTGAGGTTACAGAAAATGACGCTGACGATTGGCTGCAACTAGCCCTGGAGTTATGGCCCGATTACAGCCTTGATGAAATGAATTTAGTAACTGATGGTATTGCCCAATCGCCCAGGGAGACGGCTTTCATCGTCCGGGATGAGCAGGGAACCGCAATTGGCTTCATGAATCTTTCCCTGCGACATGACTACGTACCAGGCGCTACCCAGCAACCAGTGGCCTACGTCGAAGGTCTTTACGTACGTGAACCCTACCAAAAACAGGGCATTGGCCGACAACTGATTCACCGAGCCGAGCAGTGGGCACGGGACCAAGGATGCAGCGAATTAGCGTCTGATGTTCTGATCGACAACGCCCCCAGTGCAGCATTCCACAGTAAAGCTGGTTTTGAAGAGGTGGAGCGAACCATTTTCTTCATTAAGAACGTGACTTAGCCGAAGCACGAATTAGTCAGGCAGCACAAACAAAACGAGCACACAGACAAAAATCCATGGCTCGTTTTGTTTTAATCAAGCGTGTTAATCCCTATTTATTTCTGCTGATACTTCTCCTTGTACGTGTTATACAGTCGCTTGTGGCGGTCGTCTAGGTTCACCTTGCGTCCCTGGATGAATACGTGCTCAACAACGTTCGTGCGCATGTCCAGCGCATCACCCGCCGACACAAACAAGGTAGCCTGTTTGCCCTTTTCAAGCGTACCGACTACGTTATCGATACCCAAAATTTTAGCCGTATTCGACGTCACCATCTTCAAGGCTTCTTCACGGTCAGTAACGCCAAAACCAACGGCGGTCCCGGCCAGGAAGGGCAGGTTACGGGTCCGCCACCACTCGTCGGCATAGCTCAACCCCACCAACACACCAGCTTTTTGAAGGATACCTGGCATCCGGTACGGTAAATCGACGTCTTCGTCTTCCCGGTTGGGCAGTCGATGCAGGGCGCTTAAAATAACCGGTACGTTGTTGTCTTTCAGGAATGTAACAACGCGATTAGCCTCTTCTCCACCGACAATTACCACTTTGGGCACGCCCACCGACTTGGCAAAGGTCACGGCTTCGATGATATCTTTACCATAATCAGCCCGGATATACAGGTTTTGCTTTCCCGAAAAAAGTCCACGCATGGCCTCCAGCTTAAGATTCATGGGGGTATGACTGGGCTCAGCAGCATACGCTCTGGCGTCGGCAAAAGTGGCTTTCAACGCAGCGATAGCTTCATTACGCTTTTCGTTCTTTTTAACGACAACCGTAAAGTCGGCCAGATCAAACTCCCGGCCGAAGTAAGCGGGCCAGTTGAGCCAGATGCCATCGTCTTTTTTCAGCACGGCATCTTCCCAGTTCCAGCCATCGGCCATCATCACGCTCGAACTGCCCGACACCGTACCGCCCTGCGGCATGGCCTGCGTCAGCAGAACGCCGTTGTTCCGGATCGTAGGAATAATTTCTGAGTCTGTATTGTAGGCAATCAACGCCCGGACGTTCGGGTTGAGAATACCTACCTCCTGCTTATCGACGGTGGACCGGACGGCTCCAATCTCCTGCAAGCCAACCGTCGATGCGGGCGAGATGATCCCGGGGTAGATGTGCTTACCAGCTACGTTTATTACGTCCAGGTTATCCATAGCGAGCCGGACAACGGTCGCATCAGCAACGTTGGTGATGATACCATTTTCAAAAATGATCACCCCGTTCGGAATCACCTGACCATTGCCAATGTGAATGGTGCCATTCAACAAGGCCGTTGCTTTTGTTTGCGGCTTGGCCGGGGCTGGATTCTGGCCGTAGCTCATAAGCGACGCCAGCGTGAGTATAGAAATAAGTAGTCGTTTCATATCAATAGTGGTCATTGGTTCTCATTAATAGCCATTGGTTGTTCTTGCGATAAATGACAATCAATGACCCTGTTCTTCCCCTTCTGCCATCACGCCTTCCACGTCTTCGCAGTGCCACATCCGGGCCCGTTTGAAGCCAGCGCGTTGCGTAGGCGAGCCACCCGCTTTTGCTGCGAGCATTTTCTGAATGAGCCGGGCCCGTTCCGCCTGCATCTCGTCGCGCTTCCGATCTTCGTCTTTGAGGCTGAAGTAAATGGCACCGTCGATGATCGTGTACTCCGGCCGGGCGTAAATGGCCAGCGGGTTAGCATTCCAGAGGACCAAATCAGCGTCTTTACCTGCTTTGATGCTGCCCAGGCGATTGTCCAGATGCAGGAGTTTGGCCGGATTAAGCGTTACCATCTTCCAGGCATCTTCTTCGGTCATGCCGCCATACTCGACCGTTTTAGCCGCTTCCTGATTGAGTCGGCGGGCCATTTCGGCATCATCGGAGTTGATGGACACCGTTACGCCCTGGCGGTGCATTAAAGCAGCGTTGTACGGAATGGCGTCTTTCACTTCCATTTTGTACGCCCACCAGTCGGCAAACGACGAACCACCGGCCCCGTGTTTAGCCATCTTATCGGCTAGTTTATACCCTTCCAGAATGTGCGTAAACGTATTGACTGTAAAGCCCAGCGAGTCGGCTACTTTCAGTAGCATGTTGATTTCCGACTGGACGTAGGAGTGGCACGTAATGAACCGCTTTTTAGCCAGAATTTCGGCGAGGGCATCGAGTTCAATATCCCGCCGGGGTGCTACAGCCGTTGCCTTTTCTTTAGCGCTTAACTTATTGTAGGCAGCCCACGACTTAGCGTATTCTTTAGCCCGCGTAAAATGATCCATGTACACCTGCTCAACCCCCATCCGCGACTGTGGGAAACGGGTCAGTACGTTGGGGTTAGGATAGTTCGCCTGTTTTACGTTCTCACCGAGCGCAAACTTGATAAAGCCATCGGCACCTTTGATGAGCATAGCATCGGGGGCTTCGCCCCACTTTAGCTTCACAATGGCCGACTGTCCACCGATGGCATTAGCCGAACCATGCAACAGTTGCGACGTGGTAACCCCCCCGGCCAACTGGCGGTAAATGTTTACGTCTTCTGAATTTACCACATCGGCCATGCGCACTTCAGCCGTGCTCGACTGTGACCCTTCGTTGACGGACAGCAAGGCAATGTGCGAGTGTTCGTCGATGATGCCGTTCGTCAGGTGCTTACCCGTTCCGTCGATTACCGATGCACTGGCTGGAGCCGTCAGCCCTTTGCCCACCTGCGCAATCTTGCCATTTTGCACCAGTACGTCAACGCCCTGCATGACGCCGTCTTTCTCATTCGTCCAGACCGTTGTATTACGGATCAGCATCGTTTGGGGTTGCGGTTTACGGACGTTGCCCATCCCAACAAACGGATACACGATGGTGCTATTGACAGCAGTAGTTGATGTGGCAGTGGTTGATCTCGCTGCAGTTGCCGTCGCCGACGTAGCGGTAGTTGATTGCGGTGCGTCGCCCGTCCGGGTAGCCGACCAGGTCACCATCTTCCCATCGGGGGTTTCGCCATCGCCACTAAAGGTCGTCGGGTTTGTCCGGTAACCGGTTAAGCGTGTGGTTCCTGCCGCCCTCTTATCTAGCTGGGTCTGGATCGAAATGAGGTCGCCAGAAACGGCAACTTTAGGAGTGATTTTAGCGGTGTCAGCCAGAATCTGGTATTCAAGTTTGTCGGCCGATTTGCCGGTTATGTTCAGTTTCAGGTCAGTCCGTGTCCCGATCGTGAGCTTCCAGCTCCCCCGCAAATCAGCCGCATCTTTCGGATTGACAATGTATTGCTTCCCGTTAATCCAGTTTTCGTAGATCACGTTATCAGCGCTGAACAGATTGCCAGACGTAATGATGAAGTTTGCTACGCTGCCTTTCTTCAGCGTACCTACCTGATCTTCAGCTTTGATCATCCGGGCGGGTACGGTCGTTAAGGCTTCAAGGGCTTTCTGTTCTGGCAATCCGTTCTCAATCGCTTTCCGCAAATTGGCCCAGAAATCGGTTTTAGCTTTTAAACCGGCGGTTGTCAGCGCAAACGGGATATTTGCACCAGCTATCCGACCGGCATTCATCGGGGCCATTTCCCAGTGTTTCAGCTCGGCCATGGTTACATTGTCGGCGTCCCAGGCGTCTTCCACATCATACGCCTGCGGGAAGTTAATTGGCACAATCAACGACGCCCCGGTTGCCTTAATCTCATCCAAGCGCTGGTACTCGTCGCCCGATCCGCGTATGATGTACTGAATACCGAATTCATCGCCAATTTTGTCCGCGCGTAGAACACCCAGCTTATCCGTTACTTCAAAAATGGCGGGCAGCGCCAGTATCTGGTTCAGCGCATCGAGCGACAGATTGGCTTGTTCTTTTTTACCACCTCGTTTGTACCAGTCGGCATCGTACATCGCCTGACGTAATAAGGCCACCGACCCCATCATGGAGTTTGGGTTTACCTGGGTAGATGTGCCTTTGTTGAACGAATAGTGGGCTGTGGCATTCGGTTTCAGCACGAGGGTGTTCTCGCGATCATCGGCCAGGACGACCAGTGCGCCCGTTCCTCGAACGATTCCGTCGTGGTTGTGGGCCAGCACCGACCCAAAGCCCAGCTTCCGAAGCTCATCGGCTTTTTTAGGGTCCGCTTTAAACAATACGCTGGCGTCGTTTTCGGGTTGCACCGCCTGGTTCCAGTAATACGCCCCCTTTTTGTTTGATTCATACTGAGGTGCGCCACCGCCACGGTTACCGCCACCAGCCCCAGGGCCAGCGGTACGCGTTCCGGCTAGGTCAGGCATGCCATAATCCGAATCAATATCGATTAACGCGGGGTAAATCCGTCTGCCTTTCAGATCGGCAATAACGGCTCCAGCTGGTACACTGACGTTACTACCAACCGCTTCTACGTGGCCGTCACGAATCAGCAGGGTAGCATTCTGGAGGGTTGTTTGCGGATCAACGACGATGGTAGCGTTGGTAAAGGCGTATAAACCCGGTCGCTCGTCGAACACACCATTGCGCGGAAATGTCGTTTGAGCTACCGCACAATACGTCAGACCAACGGTTAATAGTCCCGTTAGAAAATGTTTTGTCATGAAGTAGATTGAAAGATAATTGGGTGAAACTCCAAAAATAGACAAGAAATAAAACGAAACGGTCTTTCTGCCAACGTTTATTTTGACAATAAGCCCATCCATAGAACCCAATTAAGAATTTGTTTAGCTTTTGTAAGTCATGGTTTTGATGACTTCATCAGCTGGGCCAGTCGAGTTTAATTTTCCGTCCCGTTTCGGCGGCTTGCAGGATTGCGCCAATAAGTTTCATGTCTTTCCACCCTTCTTCCCCCGAAGCTTCGGGCTTCTTTTTATCCCGGATGGCCTGCATAAACGCATCCAGCTGAGCCGTTTGCTGATACCGGGGCGAAGGCACATCCATCGGTCCTTTACTCGTGATACCCTGGGTACCCGTTGCATTGAACGACGGTTCGAGTTTAAACCAGCCACGTTCGCAGGTCGTGTAAAGCCGATCAACATAAGACGAATACGTTGTGCTGGAATGCGCTACGGCCCCACTCGGAAACTCAAACTGCCAGAACACCGTCTCGTGGATGTCTTTGAAATTGACGTTGTCGAACGTAAACGCCTGGGCGGTTACGCTGATTGGGTCTTCATTAAGTGTTCGGCGGGCTCCCTGAATGGCATAGACACCCAGGTCCATAATGGCCCCTCCCCCACCAATTTTCTTATTCAGCCGCCAGGAATTCGGCCCCGGCACGGTGAAACCCAGCCCCGATTCGATGACTTTAACCGCGCCGAACGTCTTTTCGGCCGCTAGCCGACGCATTTCTAAGTGACGCGGTTCGAAATACAGCCGGTAACCCACCGAGAGCTGCACACCAGCCTTTTCACAGGCCCCAATCATTTGCCGCGCTTCGGTTGCGTTCATGGCCATGGGTTTCTCGCAGATCACGTGTTTGCCCGCCTGTGCCGCACGGATGGTGTATTCAGCATGCATGAAATTAGGCAGCACGACGTAAACAACGTCAATGTCAGGATTATTCCGGATTTGGTCGAACGTCTGGTAATTGTAAATATTCTTTGCGGGAATGTTATAGTTCTCTGCCCATGCCTTCGCCTTGTCGGGCGACCCCGTAACGATGCCCGTCAGGTAACAATTTTGCGTTTCGAGCAGAGCCGGCGCTAACTGACTGGTAGCGTAGTTACCCAGCCCAACCAGGGCCACGCCTAATTTTTTCGGCTTAGGCTCTCCCAGAACAAGATTCGATTGAGTCAATAAGCCACCCGCCGTTAAGGCCAGCGTTTTCAGTGAGTCCCGGCGTGAGATATAGGCGTTCATAGTTTAAAAGGCTGGTTTAGCATATGCAACAAAAAAAGTAGCGCAACTTGAAATTTGCGCTACCATTCATCATTTAACTTCTGTTTATCTTATTCCGCAGCCACAGACCAACCGATTTACAGCGGAGCTACGTTGGGTTGCGGTTGTCCGTTCGGGCTGCTTTCTCCCTTTGGCCCGCGTCGACGCTTCTTTCGGCGCTTGGCTTTTTCGGGCGATTGCCCTTCCGCGCTAACTGGCGACGCTTGGTCTACCGGGTTGGCTAATGTCTTGTCAGGTACCGGGGCGAGTGTTGCCACGCCCTCGGCACGAGGTTTTCCACGGCGTTGCCCATTCCGATTTTCACGCTGTTCACCAGCGGGCTCCGTTCCATGCTGTGGCCGACGGGTATCTTCTCCACGTCGTCCGTCGCGTCCACCCCGGCTGGAGTTGCCTTTTCCTCGACCGCCTTTGCCCCGCAGACCACTAAACCGTCGAGGGTCGAACACGGGCGATTTACCCATGCCCAGTTCTTCAGTAATCGACCGTTTTTCGATGTCACGCTCAATAAGCTTTTCGATGTTAACGATGCGATTCTGATCCTGGTCACTCACGAACGTAATGGCCGTTCCCGTGGTGGCGGCCCGGGCCGTCCGACCAATGCGGTGTACATAGTCTTCGGCATCGCGTGGTATATCGTAGTTGACAACGTGGGTCAGGTTATCGATGTCGATACCGCGCGAAAGCACATCCGTCGCTACCAGAATGGGGAACGCTTTGTTTTTAAAATCACGTAGCACCACCTCACGATCGTCCTGATCCAGATCCGAGCTTATGCCCCGGGCCTCATAACCTAGCTTACTGAGCGCCCTGACAATACCATTCACCTCTGACTTGCGCGATGTGAACAACACCATACTCTGCACGGGCGTAGGGCTGTTTTTGATTAGATGAGCCAATAAAGGCAGCTTCTGACTGTCGTAGGCCAGGTAGAACTGCTGATCGATACCGGCGGCTGGCTTTGAAACCGCCAGACGGATCTCTTCCGGGTCAGTTAAAATTCGTTTGGAAAACTCCCGGATCTTGTTGGGCATCGTCGCCGAAAACAACAACGTTTGTCGTTTCGTAGGCAGCTTAGCCACAATGTTCAGAATGTCGTCGGAGAAGCCCATGTCGAGCATCTTATCAGCCTCGTCGAGCACCAGGTAATCAATCTTATTAAAATTGACGTAGCCGAGTTGCATGTGAGCAATCAGTCGACCGGGGGTGGCAATGATAATGTCGGCGCCGTCTTCGAGCGCCCGCCGTTGCTTATCCCATTCGTCGCCCTTACCACCGCCATAAATAGCGATGCTGGTCGCTTGTACGAAGTAGCCGAAGCCTTCTACCTGCTCGTCGATCTGCTTGGCCAGCTCACGCGTCGGCACCAGAATTAATGTACTGGTGTGGTCGTGGTCAGCGTGGGAGATGCGGTCGAGGAGTGGAATCAGGTAAGCGGCCGTTTTACCGGTGCCGGTCTGGGCGCTGGCCACGAGGTCGCGCCCTTCGAGGATTTTGGGAATGGCCATCTCCTGAATCGGAGTGGCCTTTAAGTAGTTCATGGCGTCCACACCGGCCAGCAGGTCGTCGTGGAGATTAAATTCGGAAAATGTCAAGGTAACAGCTGGTGAAAGTGATGAAACGCTGACCTTAACATCCTGGTCAGCCTGTAGTCGATACGGCGCGGGGTGCGGTGCCCCGCCGGGACCCGTGCCATCCGATTGATTTGAAAACAAATATATATTAAACAACGATATTTCCTATTCCTTCGTTCGCCGTCATCAATTATGAGCATACCCAAATAGATAAATGGACGAGCGCCTGAATTCACTGGGCGTAATTTCAACTTTTTTCTAAAGAACTGGTTAAAATTAGGCTAGTCCGCAAAGCCAGTGTGTTAGCGAATCTGACGTAGGGTGAAATCTGTCCGAGCCAGTAGGGTCTTACGTTCTTCCGATAAGCGATTTTTAATGAGCCCCAACCCAAACTAACCCGATGGGTGCCAAAGGCGTGGGTGAAATCGCGCTGATCGGTTTTGCTGGTGCGGTAGCCAATGCGGTCTTCAACGCCACAGGTTAGCGCGTCCGTGATTTACCCATTACCCCCGATAAGCGGCTGCGTGTTGTTTAAAAAAAGATTAGACGGTAGCGCTATTTAGTAAGTGTGTTATAATAGTCAACGAAACAAAAAAGAAGCAATGATTGCGACAAAAGGCTATGCCGCCCAAACGAAAGATTCGGGCCTGGCTCCCTGGGATTTTCAGCGCCGAGAACTGGGGGCTCACGATGTTCAATTCGATATTACTTACTGCGGGGTCTGTCATTCAGACATTCACCAGGTGCGGGGCGAATGGGGTAACAGCATGTATCCTATGGTACCTGGCCACGAAATCGTCGGTCGCGTAGTGGCGGTCGGTTCCCAGGTAAGCAAGTTTAAGGTGGGCGACCTGGCCGGTACGGGCTGTCTGGTAGATTCCTGCCGCGTCTGCGATAACTGCCAGCACGGGTTGGAGCAATATTGCATTAATGGCAACTCTCAGACGTATAATGGACTCGAACAGGATAAGAAGACCCCTACTTACGGCGGCTATTCCAACACGATTGTGGTCCATGAGGATTTTGTACTGCATATTTCCGACAAACTGGATCTGGCTGCTACGGCTCCCTTACTCTGTGCGGGCATTACGACCTACTCCCCCCTACGGCACTGGAAAGTAGGCCCGGGGCATAAACTGGCCGTTGTGGGCCTGGGAGGTCTGGGACACATGGGCGTAAAATTTGGGGTGGCGTTTGGGGCCGAAGTGACTGTACTGAGCACCTCACCCAAGAAAGAAGCCGATGCAAAAAAACTCGGTGCCCATAAATTCGTGGTCACCAGTGACCCGGCCCAGCTCGAATCGGTCAGAGGCTATTATGATTTCATTCTGGACACCGTCTCCGCCGAGCATGATTACAATGAGTATCTGTCATTGCTTAAAACCGACGGTGTACATATCTGCGTGGGTGCTCCACCTACCCCGTCCGCTTTACTGGCCTTCAGCCTGATTCCGGGCCGGAAAAGCATTGCGGGATCGAGTATTGGCGGGCTTCCCGAAACGCAGGAAATGCTGGACTTCTGCGCCGAACACAATATTGTGTCAGACATTGAGATGATCAACATCAACGATATTCACTCCGCTTACGACCGAATGCTGAAAGGCGATGTGCGCTATCGGTTTGTGATCGATATGGCAACGCTGTAGTGTTCGGACATCATCAGCCGAGCCTTACTGTCGTAGTCAGCAGGGTTTGTTGAGAACCCAATTTTTTTATGCCTAGTGGCAGCTGTTTTTGTCCGTGAGCAATCCAACAGACTGTAACGACATTTTCGCCCGGATGCAGGCAGGAGAACCACTTCGTTAGGATGATCCTGACTATGCCCGGTTCGGAGAGGTCGTTTCTCGTACCATCCAATTATGCGTCGAGATGAATACAACGGCCACCAACGTTGATCAGGTACGAAACCGGTTGAGTGAAATTATTGGAACGGAGGTGAACCCGTCGACAACGGTGTTCCCTCCGTTTTACACCAACTTTGGCCGGTCGATTCGTTTGGGTAAAAATGTGTTTATCAACCATGCCTGCTCTTTCCTGGATATTGGCGGCATCACCATTGACGACGATGTGATGGTTGGCCCCCGGGTCAATCTGACGTCCGAAAATCACCCAATTGACCCTACCGACCGCCCAACAGTCATTCCCAGGCCAATTGTCATTAAACGAAACGCCTGGATTGGCGCGGGAGCTACCATTTTGCCGGGTGTTACCATTGGCGAAAGCCCGATTGTGGCGGCTGGCGCCGTGGTAAGTAGGAACGTACCGTCTAATACCGTACGTAGTAACTGGCGTACCGGCAAAAGTTGTCAAGACGTTGTAAAAGCCAGCGGATGCAGAGGCTATGCGTCCGCAAAAGCGGTCGAAAATCGCCTGCCCGTTAGCCCGGCTCTTTGTTTGGTTCTGGCCACTATCTACCCTAGGCCTAAACAATCCGAGAAGCACCTTGCTTACACTTAAAGACGTCCGAAAGCGATGACGACGTACCTTTGCCATCTCGTTCCAATCGCCCATGCTTACGTATAGTTTACCTGCTTTATTCGGTTTAGCCCTGCTGCCTGCGTTTTTATTTGCTCAGATAACCCCACCAACAGCCGCTACGTCACTTGACGACACACTTCAACTCAACGAAGTCGTGGTACGCGGGTATGCCACCAACCGCCGTCTGCTGGAAACTCCGGCCTCTATTAGCCTGTTGACGCGCCGGGATTTAAACCAACGATTTGGTACGCCAACGCTTGTGCCCGCGCTTAACACACTTCCTGGCGTCCGGGCTGATGAGCGGTCGCCGGGCAGTTATCGGCTCGCCATTCGGGGCAGTGCCGTTCGGTCGCCGTTCGGTGTGCGGAACATTAAGACCTACTGGAACGAGATTCCCCTAACCGATGCGGGAGGCAATACGCCCCTCAACGCTCTGGACGTACGGGCGCTGGGCCGCATTGAGGTCATCAAAGGGCCATCGGGCAGCTTATACGGCGCCGGAACGGGCGGCACCATTTTGTTCAGTGGTTTAGCCGTGCCGCCGGGTCAGACCAGCATTGAACTATCAGCGCTGGGTGGTAGCTATGGGCTATATGGCAACGGGGTCGCGGTGCAAACGGGCAAGAACAATTCAGCGATTTCGATCAGCTACAACCATTTGCAAAGCGACGGCTACCGCGATCAGAGTGGCCTAGTACGCGATAACCTGAGTTTGACCGGCTCGTTTACTGTCAGCGAAAAACGTACTGTGTCTATTCTTGGCCTGTATTCAGACCTGCATTATCAGACGCCGGGAGGACTCACGTTGGCTCAGTTTCAGGCCAACCCACGGGCGGCTCGCCCAGCCACCGCTACGCTACCCGGTAGTGTCGAGCAACAAGCCGGCATTTATCAGAAACTAGGCTTTCTGGGGGTGTCGCACGAGTACCGCTGGAACGACCGAATCCAGAATACAACCGTGCTTTACGGATCAACGACCGATTTTGCGAATCCATTTATTACGAACTACGAACGACGGACCGATCAGGGTATTGGCGGGCGAACCATCACCCAGATCCGACTCCCAAACGGGCCGCTACCCACAACCTTCACCGTAGGGGCTGAACTGATCCGCAATTTTACGGTCGACCGCAACTTTGGTAACCGGGGCGGCACAGCCGATACGATTCAAACCGACGAAGAGTTAACGGCTCGCCAATCAACGCTCTTTGCTCAGGCTGAAACGGAACTCCCCGCCCGCTTTAGAGTAACAGCGGGCCTAAGTCGCAACGATGTACGGTACGGCTTCACCCGTTTTCCGACCCAGGCCATTGGCGCACTTCCCGCTACGCTCCTGACCCGCAACTTTTCGCCCGTGTGGCTGCCGCGCGTTGCGCTGGCTCGCACCTTCGGTGAGACTGTATCCGTGTTTGCCAGCATCAGCACGGGCTATTCGGCACCGTCGAGCCAGGAAGTTCGGCCGTCGGCGGGGGGCTTTAACAATACCCTCAACCCAGAGCAAGGCACAAGTTATGAAGTAGGAGTTCGAGGTTCGGCGGTTAATAACAAACTACGCTTTGACGTTGCGGTTTACCAGCTTCAACTGCGCCAGACAATCGTCCGACGATCTAACGAAGCCGGAGCCGAGTTTTTTGTTAACGCCGGCCGGACTGATCAGCAGGGGGTAGAAGCTCAAATTTCGTTCGACTTTCTGTCGCCCACGACCTATGCTTCTGCGACAACGACCGACCGCTCTTTGTTTTCTTTACTACGTCTTTGGCATAGCCTGACGCTCACCAATTACCGATTCCGCGACTATCAGCAGGGCGCCACGGATCTTTCCAACAATCGTCTGCCGGGTGTAGCGCCGACAACGCTCGTAACTGGCTTTGATGCCGAAACCAAACCGGGGCTGTATGCGCACGTGACGTTTCAATTCCTGAATCCGTTCCCACTCAACGACGCCAACACCGTCATGGCCGCTCCCACCCGGTTACTGCAAGCCACGCTGGGTTTTCGGCGGTCGCTGGGGCAGCACTGGACCGTCGACGTTTATGCCAGTGGAGACAACCTCCTGAACCAAACGTATTCGTTAGGCTACGATCTGAACGCCGTTGGTAACCGTTATTACAACGCGGCCCCAACCCGAAACGGCGTGGGCGGCATTCGCATCAGCACAAAATGGTAGAGACTTATTCTTCAGTAGCTATTCTTGTCAGGCGGGCTGAGCTTGCTTCGCTAATACAGCCTCAATGTGGGGCCGTTCATACCGATGATAGAATATGTAGCAGGCAATCTGATTGAGTACAGCCAGCACCAGGCCCACACCCGAGCCCGCCATTAGAGCCGCTCCGTAGGCGGGTAGTTGTCCAACACTGTACATAGGGTTGTTCAGGTATTTATAAGGTCCTTCGGCAACAAATGGCTTGAAGAAACGGCCGTAGTACATATCCAGGTAATAATAAGCCTCGCGACCGATGAGCAGATACGACCAGGTGTTCACGACCAGCCCGAGGCTTATCAATAACCAACCGATAACTAACAGATACGGCTCATAGGGCAACAGAGCCTCTAGGCCGATAAAATGCGTTTTGTTTAACAGCAACGAGTAGCTATAACTGCGGTGATAGAAAAATAGCGCCGTTATGAACTCATACCAGTCGCCACCCTGCGCCACACCATACTTGCGTTTTAGCCAGCTTGCTATACCTTGTGCTCCGAAACTGGCCATCAGAAACCACTGACGGGCGATAAAAAAGCTGATCGCATATACTATCGCTCCCGTGGTTGTGACGTTGGCCTGCACAAATGGGTCGAGAATCAAGCTTACAATGATGGTGGCAATGACGATGCCCCGTAACGGTGTTAGTCGATCCAGAATGATACCGGCCGATTCAAGATTGGCTTCGACCAGCCGTACGAACAGGTTTTTTCTTTTCATACTATCGAGACCAGCCTATCAACTTTTTAGTTAAAAATGAGAGCAAATGGCCTACAGATGTTCCGTAAGCGCTGGTAGCGTATGCGCGTTGCATCGTGTGAGCCAACCATTCATCCCCATTCGCTTGTTCGATTGTGTCTCCCTCATTATTTTTCAGTTTCTTACCTCACGAGCAGCTACTGAGCTTTGTTGACCGTATCAAACTTTATCAAATCCTACAGCAACGGCGGATCAAACGGCCAGCCCGTACTAACGATACCTAACCTGCATTTACCACTGGGTATTCACTATTTTCAGGGAGGCAACGGTTCGGGCAAGACTACGTTTTTTCGTACGGTGGCGGGGTTATTACCCTTTTCGGGAGAAATACGGCTCAACGACCAATACGAAGTCAACCGCGACCCGGAAGCGTACCGACTCCGGGTCAATTATGCCGAAGCGGAGCCGCTTTATCCAGATTTTCTGTCAGCACGCGATCTGGCCGAATTTGTGGGGAAAGCCAAACAGGCACCAGCTGGCCAGCTAAACGCCTTAGTTGACGTATTGGGGGTCCGGGCATTCTGGACGCAACCCACGGGCACGTTTTCCAGCGGGATGCTCAAAAAGTTGTCGTTACTTCTGGCGCTGCTCGGCACTCCACAACTGGTCTTGCTGGATGAGCCGCTGACGACTCTGGATGTAGACACGGCCGCGCGTTTGTTCGATTACGTTCGGCAACTTCATACCGACCAGGGTGTATCATTCCTGCTCACCTCGCATCAGGACGTCAGCCTCACCGGTTTACCGATTACGAGTAGCTGGCAGGTGGGCAAGGGTAAAATTGTCTCCGTGTCCTGATCCGCCCATGTTTTTCGTTCTTTACCGCACCCTGGTCCTGCCCTTTTATGTCCGAAACGCCGGTACGTTTCTGGTCGTTGTCCTACTGGCGTTTGGATTCCTGCGGCCCATAGATCACGAAGCCTTGATCACGGGGGCGCTGGGCTCCCCGTTTTTTCTCAGTATTATCATTGGCTTGTGGGGCGTATACACCGTTCGGGTGGTAAGTTTTGTGCGCAGGCAACTAGCCGCTCCTGAGCATCTGTTTCTTCAAACGTTCAGGCTCGTGCCACCCCCTATTCGCTGGCCCTTGTGGTTATTGCTACTGACAGAATTGTTAATTCCGGTTATTGCATACGCTATCTGGATGCTGGCGCGGGCCATTCACTACCAGACCTGGGGACCGTTTGTCGCCATCGTGCTGACCGTTCTCGGATTGATAACGGGGGGTGCATGGGTCGTAGACTATCGGCTCAGGCATCACGTCCACAACGCCCTTCGCCTGCCTCATTTATCGATTCGGTTACCCTACGAACTCTTTTTCCCCACCTACTGGCTTCGTCACGAACCACTATCTCTGTTCTTAACGAAGCTGATTTCCTGCCTGTTGCTGGTGGGAGTCTGCCGACTCTACCCCACCGACGATTACGATCAGCGGCTGTTACTGATTGGGCTGATGCTGGCGCTCATCACCCATTCGCAGGTGAGTCGCCAGCTCAGTGCGTTCGAGCAGCGTTTTTTACTCATTTTACCCAACTTACCCTTATCCCAGTGGCTGCGCCTTGGCCGATACGTCATTACCTACGGCCTTATCTGGCTCCCTGAATTGCTCATACTGTGTCGGAATTGTCCGGCCAAGGTTCGATTGGATTACGTTGGGTGGCTCTGGCTAACCGGCTGGGGTTGGTTACTGCTACTGCACAGCCTGGCGTACGGCCGCGCTATTTCCTCCGAACGCTGGCAAACGGGCGTGTTCTGGGGCTTCATCATTGGCTTGCTGGCCATTATGTTTGGCTTACCCGTCGCTTTATGGCTGCTTATGGGGTGGTTGGGGGCAATAATACTTCAAATGACCAACCGAGCCCGGTCAGGACATTGACTGGTTGTCTCTACAATAATTTTTCGAGTTTCATTTCACCAATCACGATCAGACTAGCGAAAACAGTCCAGATAATGACAGGCAACGTCAGAAATGCCGCCAGTGTTGAAACAGGATACAATTTGTAAACTATAAACGTTGCAAAAAGAATGACCACAATATTACCAATGAGCCCAAACCATAGCGGTGATATATTAGTCAGTTTGGCAAAGCCCAATGTGTAATAGGCATACGTTGCGCATAAGAATGCTAACCCGAAAAGCCACCATTGTAACTTTGGCTGATTGATATCCACAAGCGTGTATCTGGCTATTCCCAGGAGCGTAAAGAGCAAAAACCAAACAATTGGGATCACAAAGCCAGGAGGTTGATACCATAGCTTCGGCATATTGCCACTCTCAAAATTGAGCCCTATAAAAGGAGCCGGTACGTTGACCACTACCAGTATTGCGTAGAATACTAAAATGCTCGTTACAACAGTCCAAGTCATCACGCTTCTAGTTTTCGCCCATTCACGTCAGATTAACAGACTATTAATTGAAGTTGTTCTCAAAAATTCTCTTGCTTAAAGCGGTAAAATCTACCAAAATCAGTAAGTAAGCCTGCCGATATGCTATGACTTACGGCTTCGTCTGGCTCCCTGAGTTACTCATGCTGTCTCGCAACCAGCCGGCCGATGTTCGATTTGATTAGGTTTGGTAGCTCTGGCCAACCAGCCGGGGATGACTGCTGCTGTACAGCCTGGGGTACGACAGCGCGGCTTCATCTAAATGATGGCAATCAGGCGTATCCCAGGGCTTCATCATTAACTCCTCGCTACGTTAAGCGCATGCGAATCCACAGGAGTAATCGCTTACTGGTTAACCATTTCGTTGATTACATGATGCGATTACTCCATAAGCAAGCTCATGTCGCTCACTCGAACAAGTGTAGCAGCCGCGCGGTGGCCTGCTCAAAGGCGGTTTCTCCTAACTCATAGAATTTGACCAGCCCCCGGTCTAAACGAATGCCGTCCCAGACACCCATCCGGTCGCAATGCAGCACCGCATAGCCTGCCAGATCGCCAACTTGATCCTGGATTTCGCTGAGTACTGTCTCCACATCATTGGCAACGCTTTTGCCCCATTCGTTAAGCTCGGTAATGGCAATGACAATGCCGTCAACGGTAAAGCTGTAGCTAGCTCGGTAAGTAATCAGTGGAAAGCTCATCTGACAAATTTATTCTATGTCTATATTCGATAAACTAGCTTTTCAAGGGTCAGTCAGCAAAGGTGGGCAAAAAACTTAGTGAAGCCATTTAAGAAGGTAACGAAGTTATCCTTGGCGAATTGATACTTCTACTTATTCTCTTTCGAAATTTAAGTTATACGACACTTTTTCAATAAGTACAATACCTCCAAAATTGTTAAACCTAGCAACTATTATATTTAAAAACTACCTATTAATCAAACGGTTAACTACACCCTATTGACCCATGTTCATATCGAACACATCGGTTAAAATTTTTATCTGAAATACGTTTACATTTCCCAATGCCCAACATAGTTTCGCCCGTAACGAGCATCCGTTTTTGCCACTCCGGCCAATCCGAATGATCGAATAAGGACGAGCATTGCCGCCTAGCAGAATAGTACATTGACAAGATGGGGCTCCAAGACGGGCAGAAATTATTCCTGGTGGTTTGCTAAAGCCGGATGAGTCGATTCCCTTCGTGCTGTTGTCGTCTGATTCTACGTTAAGTTCAGTTATTGTCAGTAATCATAGCAACCCCGTCAGTCTTATCAGCAAGCGGATCTATTATATGCTGACAATGGGCTTTTTCAGAAGTGTGATTGGCTGAACTACAGCGGCTTGCCTATGGGGATACTGCCCTCAAGCGCCCTATGTTACGCTTGATGATCAGCTTTTCTTTTGCTTACTCGCCACAGCTTGTTTTCCCGCGATGGTAGTGATGACCGTTACCAGTCGATCGAGGTCTTTGGGCGACGTATAGATGTGCGGAGTCACGCGAACACCATGTATGTTCTCCCAGTCGATGCCGACAGTGTGGATCTTGTACTGCCCGAGCAAAGCGGCATCAATCTCGGAGGGCTTCATACCGTCAATCGAAAACAGGGCCACAGCACCAGCGTATTCGGGTTTTAGCGACGTATGAATCTGAACGCCCGGTACCTCACGAACACGTTCGGCCCAGTAGTTTTTGAGGTAGTGCAGCCGGGCGAATTTCCGGGCTGAGCCAATGCTAAGGTGAAAATCAACGGCGGTACCAATGGCCATTTCTGAGGCAAACGAGCGCGTACCAAGTGTCTCAAACTTGCGAATATCCGGTCCGTCCGACTTGTCGTTTGAGAGTAAGGCCCAAACGTCGGGAATGCGATTCTGTTTGATGTACAGCATACCGCTGCCAAAGGGCGCGCACAGCCACTTGTGCAAACTCGTTGCAAAGTAATCGCAGCCAAGATCAGGAATCTTGAAATCGAAATGGGCGAATGAATGAGCTCCATCGGCAATAACAGCAATACCGCGTTTGTGAGCCTCATCGGCAATTTTACGAACGGGTAGCAGTTGCCCAACCCAGTTTACCAGGTGGGTGATGTGTACTACTTTCGTTTTAGGCGTGAAGGCCCGCACGTACTGCTCAACTAGTGCGTCGTCGTTTTCGCTGGGTAGATCCAGGTTTAGGTACACGAGCTTAACACCATCGCGCTTTTCGCGCTGTTTCCAGGCGTTCAGCATGTTTGGGTAGTCCTGTTTGGTTAGCACCACCTCATCACCAGCTTTTAAGTTAAGGCCAAAAATTACGGTATTTAATCCTTCTGTCGAATTACGGTTAATAGCAATTTCTTCGGCCGAGCAGCCCGCCAGATCCGCCAATTTGCTGCGTAAGGCTTCGCGACCCTGGTCCAAAATCCGCCACATGTAATAAGAGGGTGCTTCGTTGGCGTATTGATAGAATCGAATGTGCGCATCCTGCACCACCTTCGGCTGCGGACTAACCCCGCCGTTGTTGAGGTTGAGGAGATTAGGCGATACAGTAAACTCTGATTTAACCCACGACCAGAAATCTTCATCCTGCGCCCATTCAGCGGCCGTTTTCAACCCCGCATCAGCTGCGTGAACGGAACGGGCATGAGTTTCGGGCAAAAAGTTAGGTAGAGCTAGTGCACCAGTTGCTACGGCTCCTGCCTGCCGGAAGAAGGTTCTGCGAGTAGTCATGTGTCAATACGGTTAAAACTAAATAGTATAAAATAAAATTAGCCTTTAAACCTTTAATACCAAATATAATATCCACTAACAGCCTTAAAATGTCATACTATTCACTTCCAGGTATCCCAAACCACCTTCGTTATCTCTGCAATTACCTCCTCTCGGGTAGCCGTATCCGCTTTGGCGTCTGATACAAAAACGGCGATAGCCAGGTGCTGTCCGCTGGGCATGGTAACGATACCAACGTCATTGGTAGCTGCCGTTACACCATCTATAGTCCCCGACCCACCAGTTTTGTGAGCCACTACTGTGCCAGCCGGTAAGAGCCCCTTAATTCGTTTCGGTCCGGTGGGCGATTCTATCATCAGACGTAACAAATGGGTTCGGCTCGCCTTTGATAACCCACGCCCTTCCTGCAACACCCGCAGCAGCGCTACAGCTTCTGTCGGTTTGGCCCAATTCCGATACTGCACAGCATTGTCGCTGCCGATTTCTTTTTCTGTATTCACCACCTGAATGTCCTTTATGCCGAGGCTTTGCAGATACTGCATAACAACTGGCGCTCCACCAACAATTCGCAACAAGACGTCACTAGCCGAACCATCACTTTCCGATACGGCATACCGTAGCAAATCGCTTACACTTGCTTCAGTACCGTTTGGGTATTTGTCCCGCATGGGACTGTGCTGCCGTTCCGAAACGTATTCGCTTTTATCGACCCGAATTGTCTGAGTAAGTGTCAGTTTTCCCTGGTCGACCTGATGTAGTACGGCCATACCAATCGGAAACTTGTAAACGCTTTGCATCGGAAATGGCTCGTCGCCGTGTAGCGTTACGGATTCGCCGGTTTCCAGCACGGTAGCCGCTACGCCTACTCGCCCCTGCGCACGCTGAGTTAGTTGTTCGATCTGATTACGAAGTTTACTGACTGACTGTCGACGACCTGCACGGTTTTCGTTCGGCTGAGCGGACACTACGACAGGCAGATATAAACTGACTAAAATCAATAAACGCATGACAGTAAAGTAGCTGATTTTTACGTGAATGTAGGCGTTCTTCTCATTGATTTTGCTTTGCTCTTAAGAGTTTTCTGTAACGGTAAATGCATTCAATCCTTTATACTTAATGGCCCTTGTTCACGTTACGACTAAGTAACTTACTACTTTTCCTATCAACTTTGTAGGTATATTTTACTAGAAATTTTATACTATTAGTATAGATAACAAGTAGATATTGATAATTTTTTGGTACGTTTAATACATCATTCTCCTTAAGCTAAACCAACTATGATTTCTTATACTAAACACAGAAAGCAACCTCCTCGGGCAGGAGGTACACTTAAAGCTAATGCGTTCGATCAACTGCTACGCCGATATCGCCAGGTAGTAAAAGAAAAGTATTGGCTTCTGAACGAAACTCCCCAAAAACCCGTACAACCTTTTCAGTCCATTTCGCCCCAAAAGTACGTAGACGATATGATTCCGGTATGGGTCGTAGACGACAACCCTGATGTCCACATACTAATGCGGCTCGTCTTTAATCGAATTACGCCCAATGTAACTCCCACTTTTTTTATGGATGGCGATGAGCTCTTAAATCAGCTAGAAACAGCTTCGGTTTTACCGCGGGTTATCTTATTGGATCTTTACATGAAACGAATCGATGGGTTTGACACCCTACGGCACGTACGAACCCATGCTGCCTCTCAGCATTTGCCCGTTGTGATGTTAACGGCTTCGTTGAATGAACACGATCGTCAAAAAGCGTTGTCAATGGGAGCTGATGAGTTTGTGACCAAACCCCTAGCCTTCGACGATACGATTAAGGTGGTTAATCGACTGATTGATCATTGGTTATAAACGCAGCTTCTATTTTCGAAGCCTGATGCAATGAGGAAAGGGCATGTATCACCATGCCCTTTCCTCATTGCTCATAACCCTCCATCCCAGCTACGATTCGCTCAGTAATTTATGAACGCTGATTGGCTTTTGTTTAATGACGCTTACGGTTGTTAGCGGCTAAGCCATTCCAGTCGGTGGGGAAGGCAGGAAAAATCTACAGCGGGGCAACAGTATTTTCAGCTGGCTATCTCCAGGTTCTGACGTATTATAAATCCATTCTCATCAATTCAATCTTATCAAACAATTCACCCACGCCTAATGATGCCCAGAGGATAAAGACACCCAGGGCGATTTTCAGTGCTGACGGAATGGAGAAACCCGTCAGGTTCTTAAGAATAGCGTTTGCCGGTGGGAGGTAAACGAATGCAAGAAAAACGATAAAAATTCCGAAACCCGGATCGTTCCCCCAAAACGTATTTACTACGCCAATTGCCAGAACGACTATACCAACTAGCGAACTGAAGATATTTCCAATAGGTAAGGTGTTATTCATGGTTGTGTTTGTTTAAGGTTTTACGGTACCCGGATCTTATCGTCTGGAGCCTTGTTGTATTCGTTCATGCATTGGTTGAGCGGCTGGCCGTTGTTGTGAATACAATCGCAGAAATTTGCCCCAGCCACCGTGCGGTTGGTATTCTTAAACTGCTTTATGCACTGTGGTAAGGTGTTGCGGGGCTTAATGCGGTAAAGGCTCGGAATGCCCACCACGCAAATAACCACGGCGGCAAATACGCCAGCAAAGAAAAGTGTCGGGAATTTGTTGCTCATGCGCTTAGTCTCGGGTGCGGCAGCCGAAACACGCAGCCGATTAAAGGGCAGAATATATTTCCATTTTTCGTAATTCCAGCAAATCAGATACAGATTCGCCAGCGTCATCAGCGGAGCGGTAAAAAGCGAGCCGTCGAACCGCACGGCATACGTCAGAACGCAAATGTTTAAGATGATCGGAAAATAGAGAAAGGCACCGAGCGTAACCGTGCGCGGAATGAGTAGAAAAATAGCCGCCAGCACTTGCACAACGCCGATAAAGGTGTAATAATAACCCGTATGATGTAAGGCTACGAGATATTGTCCCATCGGGTGATTAGCGGATAGGCCGCTGGCAAAGCGTTCGTCCATAAGCTTCACGATACCCGCCGGAATAAAGCCAGCTGCCAGCGCCAGCCGATTAAAAATAGAGAAAAACCAAAGCCATCTGTTTTGTTTGGCCTGCGCATGAAGCCGGTCAAGTGTTGAAGAAATAGTCATGGGATTTTAGACTTAGCTACCGAGCCAATCACATAGTTACTCGGTAGCTTCTTTTACGGATTGCCGTTTAACGATTATTGATTTTCCTTGGTCAATACCCGCTCCCGACCGTTCCGTTTTTGAATCAGCTGGCTCCCGGCAGCGTCGAACTCAAAAACAATACCGGCACTTTCGATACCAAATTTATCATGGGTTATCGGTTCGAGCGGGATAGCGGATTGTCCGGTCATTTGAACGTAGAGCGTCGCGCCATCTCTGGAAAACGTAAATTTCATGGGAGCTCCTGGGATTGAATAAACCCCGACGTATTTGTCCAGAACGTCGGGGTTGACGGTGATCGCTTCAAAGTCAGGAATTGTAAACGGCTTGTTGTAGTAAATATCGAAAACGCCGTCTATGATTTTGGCTACCGGGTAAACTTTCGCATTCGAGGTGTAGGCGAGGGCCAGTTTTTCTTCCGGCAGATAAACCAACCACGATCCGAAGTTGTCGACTCCGCCCGTGTGCCCGTAGAAAGTCTTGCCATGGTACGTGAAGGTTTGCATGCCTAACGTATTCTGCTTCATCTGATCGAGGCTCTCCTTCGAGACCAGTTTCAGGTTAAAAAGCGTCTGAATGAACGTAGCCAGATCGGCCGGTGTCGAAATCAGGGCACCCGAGCCGAACAAAAGACTGGCGTGCGTTTGGGGTTCCTGTTTCCAGTCTAAGTAATACCGATAAGAAAAACATTCGTTTTTATTCACATCGATGTTTCCCATGGCGAGGTAGGTATCCTTGAGCCCAATCTTCGACGTGATTCTTTCCTGTAGGGCTTCCTGGTAGGATTGACCGGTTAACTTTTCGATGAGCATACCCAGAAGCTGAAAACCGGTATTGCTGTAAGCATCCTTTGCATCCGGCTCAAAATCAGGTTTGCTGTTGACGACTAAGGCAAGCAATTCATCTTTCGTCATTCCATCCAGCCGCCGGGTTCGGAACTCCCGATCCCCGCTTACCTCATGGATACCACTGCGGTGCGCAAGTATGTGGGCTATCGTAATTTTATTGGCGTTGGGCACCTGCGGAAAGAATTTGTCGAGGTTGTCCGTCAGCTTCAGTTTTCCTTCTTCAACGAGCTGAAAAATCATTACTGCGGTGAACATCTTTGTGACTGAACCGACCCGGTACCTGCTCGACCGAGTCAACAGTTTCTTTTCGGTTCCGTTAATCTGGCTGTAGCCAATGCTACGGGCGTAAAGCATCTGGCCATCTTTAGTGATGGTCAGACTCCCCATCGCCTTGTTTTTCTCGGCGAGCCGGTCGAAAAATTGGTCAAGTTTGGCTTTATCGAGCGTCTGTGCGTAGCCTGGGGTAAATAAGGCCAGTGACAGTAAAGCGGTGAATACTATTCTCATCTTTATACGTTTGAATAATAGCGAATGTGTCATTCTATGGCTCGTTTGGGACTACCTGAAGCGTTTGCCTGTTGACATGAGACCTTTGTGAGTTGTTTTTCGGCTCATTCTTTAGTGCTACTTGCGGCTGGTCTGGTCGCTCAGCCGGGTGAATTTGATGTTACGCACAACCGGATTACTCAAGTCGAGGGCCACGACCTTGCCGTCTTTGTCCCGACGAAAGCGCACCAAGATCCCCATAAACTGAAACGCATCACCATCAATGGGTTTAAGCTCTAAACTCTTAGCTGGCGAATGTTCGAGACGCATTATCAGGCCGTCTTCCTTCGGTTCTATTTGCAATACGCTCCCAATCTCATCGCTGCCAAACCGCCCGGCAAAAGCGTGTAGTTCATCTGGTCTGGGGGCGTAAAGCTGAGCACGCCGATACCGGGTCGTCTTGCCTTCTATGGACTTCAATTCGAACCGGTCTTGCGATAGGAAGTAGACCTCAAACTCGTCGCCCGACATAAATTCTAAGACGGCGCCCCAACGTTTGAAGCGGTCTTTCGCCTGCGCCACGAGGGCGGGGCCACCTGCCACGCGCAGTCTACCCTGATCCACGACCAAGCGGAGCGGCTCGGCGGTACCCTCCTTAAAGAACAATCCCACCTTGCTGTTCAAGTCGAGTCCCGCGGGGTCGACACCTTCGGCAGCGATTGGCGGCAGATTGCTATCAGCGCCTTGCGCTCCGGTGGCGGGCACGTATAGCCTAAAGATGCGGTGAGCAAGCGCCGTCGTGCTCATGGCGTCTGAATTGCACAGAATGGCAATGGAAAGACCTCGCTCGGGATAGCGACCCAGCCATGTGCTGTAACCGCCAGCGCCACCGGTGTGCCTCACCTCTCTGAGGCCTTGGTAGGTTTCGAAAGACAGGCCGCGGGAATAGCCCAGCTTCCTGCCGTTGTTCAGCGTTGCCGGTTCGTGAAGCTTTTCAGTGACGTACTGGCCGAGACGGCTGTTTGTCAGCGCGTCGTTCCAGATCAGGAGGTCGTCCGCCGTGGTGAGCAGAGCGCCACCACCGCCCCGGTCATTATCGAGTTTCATCGCCGTCTTCCAACCGTTTCGGTCCTTCTCGTACGCGAGTGAGCGATTCTTAACAATCTCGCGCAGGTTAGTGTGGTAGGCGGAATTCTTCATACCGAGCGGCTCGAACAGGCGCTTACGGGTGAATTCGTCGAACGACATCCCGCTCACACGGGCGACAATCTCTTTGAGCAGCACATAGCCGCTGTTTGAATACGACCATTCATCGCCGGGCACGAAATTAAGAGCACGCTGGCGGAGGGTCAAGGTTAGGGCATCCTCGTTCCCCGCCGTTAAGGGCAAAATCCCGGTCCAGTCCCGGATGCCGCTGGTATGGGTGAGTAAATGGTCTATCGTGATCTTATGGCCGTAGTCGGGCAGTTGTGGAATGTGTTTGCGGACATCGTCAGAAAGAGAAAGTTTTCTTTCTTCAACGAGAAGCAGGATTGCTGCGGCAACAAACTGTTTCACAACCGATCCGGCATCAAAGATTGAACTTGGGTTTAATGGCAGGTCGCGTTCGAGATCAGCAGATCCGTAAGCACGGCTCACCACCACTTTTCCGTTCTGCGAAACGGCGCATACGCACCCTGGGGTAGCTGACGTTGCCCAACCGAAGATCTTGTCAATCTCACTGGTTTTGTCCTGTGCGTAGACAGTTGTACCCATAAACAAGGCAATGAACACAGGCACTGCTGGGTGCAAAAAGGGGATTCGCTCAGCCTTGCCACAAAACCCCCTACGGTCAATCATTCCCTGGATAATAATGAACATTGTAATTTTTGGTACGCTAGCATCGTTCGAATCCGTTTTAAAGCGGTTAGTAATTTTTATTCTCATATGGTTTGTATTTTGAAAAAAGTGATGGTGTAACACGAATATTACCCGCCAAAAAGTACTTTGTCTTACAAAGTTCATGGGTAAAAAAACAGGCTTGACATATTTTCATTGCTAGTCTTATTGGCATACCCCCTTTGACTGGGCCAAAAATCACTCCCAAAAGCGTTCTCGGTAACGATACATACGTCCTGAAATAGTCTAGCTTGGTAGAGCTCGTGATTAGCTGGGTAGTTCTAGGTTGACTAGTTACTGGCGTTATTAAATAGCTCATCGTCTAAGTCTTCAAAAGTACTTTGTAAAGCAAAGTACATAATTACAAAAATGATATCCAAAGCAACAGCTGATTTTTTATTGGATTTATAAATTACGCTTGCCTTCTTGAACGCAGTTTGTATCAGTAGTCCTGAAAACGAGACTACGTTTTTTTATACAGCTTTCAGGATATCCAGATTTGGTGCGTATAATAATGCGTCCACAGGCCGTTTACTTGTTTAAGAAAGACTAAACCACCGCTGCCACACCGACTACCACAGTAATGGGCATAATAGAACATAGCGGTGTGCCCGTCGGGCGAGTAAGTAATTTGCGACAGGACATTGTAGTAGGGCTCAATCGGAATAGCGTCAAATCGGGCAAGTTTTTGGAAAAGCACAAGTGGGTCATCACTGCGGATCGTGTCACGAGTTTGTTGTCTGTGCCGCTCGGCATCCGTTGGCCAGCTGTAAACAGGCATAACCCGGAACTGTGTTTTGTCAAGAAGCAGCGTGTCAGACGTGTCAAGCGTATTAAAACGTAACAGCAGCTGACGCCATTCGGACGCTTGCAAAGTATCTTCCCAGATCCACAATGAATCGGACGGTGGCCGCCTGTTCCTTAGTTCAGCCGGAGTCAAGCGCGGCTGGTACCAGATCTTAAGATTTTTTATTCGGTAGATGGGGACTGTTTTCGGGAGCAGATAAAACCGGTTATCTCGCCCATACGATTTCGTAGGCAAACCAGCCTCATACACAGCATAATCAGCTTTTGGAACCCTCGGCTGGGCGTAGACAGTTTGGCAAGCTGTAACCAATACAACAAACACTGTAAACCGATTCATTTCTATGGTAGAGCACGGGCAACGACGTTGCCCGTGCTCTCGTGCTATAAATTTCCTTTACGAAGCTCCTCTACAGCATGATTCGCGGCTCGGGCCGTTATGGCCATGAAAGTCAGCGATGGGTTTTGGGTTGAGGTTGAGGTCATGCAAGCCCCGTCCGTGACAAACACGTTTTTGCAGGTATGGAATTGATTCCACTTATTGAGTAGTGATGTTTTGGGGTCTTTCCCCATCCGAACACCACCCATTTCGTGAATATCGAGGCCCGGCGCTTTATCAGGTTTGTCGTGAGTCTGGATGTTAGTAAAGCCCGCAACGGTTAACATTTCAGTCATCTGCTCGTGGAAATCACGAATCATCTTTTCGTCGTTTTCGTCGTAAGCTACCGAGACGCTGAGTTGTGGAATGCCCCAGGGATCGACCAAATTTGGGTCTAACGCTACGTAGTTGCTTTCTTTGGGAATCGTCTCACC
Organism: Spirosoma soli; assembly: GCF_042684525.1. Taxonomy (NCBI): domain Bacteria; kingdom Pseudomonadati; phylum Bacteroidota; class Cytophagia; order Cytophagales; family Cytophagaceae; genus Spirosoma; species Spirosoma soli. Next base: position 127,699 of record NZ_JBHULN010000008.1, read on the forward strand.
CATCATGTGTGAACCCACGCGCCAGTTACCATACTTGGGCTGCATCAAACTTGCTTTCAACTCCTCGCCTATGCCTGCCGTATCGGCGTGGGTCATGCGACTAGAACCAAACCCGGCTGCGTAGCCTCGCAAAAAGTCGGTTTCCTGCTTGAATACGTTGCGGAAGCGGGGAATATAACTACTGTTGGGACGAATACCTTCGGTGGTTGTGTCCAAAAAACCTTCATATTCGGCCGAAATCGTGGTCCGGAAGTTGTGAAACGCTACGTACTTGCCTAGCAGGCCGTTGTCATTACCGAACCCGTTGGGGAAGCGGCTTGATTTTGAGTTCAGAAGAATCAGATTACTGTTCAGGCAGGCAGCATTAACAAATATGATCTTGGCGTAATATTCCGTCATCTGTTTAGTGTGCGCGTCGATCACCCGCACCCCGGACGCCCGGCCGGATTGCACCGGCGCACCGGTCGGCCCGGCTTTCTTTTCGTCAAAAATAATCGAGTGCACCACCGAATCGGGCTGGAGTGTCAGCTTACCGGTTTTAGCCGCCCAGGGCAGCGTCGACGAATTACTGCTGAAATAGCCCCCGTATGGACAGCCCCGCTGGCATAAGGAGCGGTTTTGGCACTGCGCCCGGCCCTGCTGGTAGTGGATAGGTTGCGGTTTGGTCAGGTGCGCGCAACGGCCAATGATGATGGGCCGCGTCCCTTTGTACTGCTTGGCCATTTGCTCGGTAAAGTATTTCTCGACGCACGATTGCTCATGGGGTGGCAGAAACTCTCCATCGGGCAGTTGAGCCAGACCGTCTTTGTTACCTGATATACCCGCAAACTTTTCGACGTAACTGTACCAGCGTTCTATTTCTTTGTAAGTAATGGGCCACTCGACGGCAAATCCGTCGCGCGCTGGCCCGTCAAAATCATATTGTGACCAACGTTGGGTGCCCCGCGCCCACATCAGCGATTTCCCACCAACCTGATAGCCCCGAATCCAGTCAAAAGGCTTCTCCTGCACGTAGGGATGCTCGGCATCTTTGACAAAAAAATGACTGGCGTCCTCTCGGTTTGCATAACATCGACTGGCAATAGGGTTAGCATCCAGGTATTCTTTTGACAACTGCCCGGCATGAGGAAACTCCCAGGGCTGCATCATCGTGGTGGGATAGTCAGTAATGTGCTTTACGTCGCGGCCGCGCTCCAGTACCAGCGTACGTAAACCTTTACCAGTTAACTCTTTGGCAGCCCAGCCACCGCTAATTCCCGAACCAATAACAATGGCATCGAATGTGCGGGCTTTAACCGAATCTATATTTAAGAATGACATAGCGTTAGGAAGAACAGATGGAAGAAAGTTACCGGGTACCGTTCACGGCTATTTTAGGCACAGGCGCGCAGCCGCGATAGAACCCAGGTGCCATAACATACTTCTCTACATTAACCTTATAAAATTCTGAGTTGGTATAGCCCCAGATGGTCAGGCGCTTGGTCATATCGACGAATGCCTTGCCAGTGGGGTCGGTAGATGCCGTAAGTCTGGCCAGGACGTCCTTACGTTGGGTGGCATCGCAATCAGCAAACGACTTGGTATATGTTTGCTGAGCAGTAGCATCCGTCAGGGCTAGCCCCTGTTGCAACATCGTCTGGGCTGACTGATCGTAGCAGTCCTTAATTATACGTAGCGCAAACTGGTGTACAAAGAGCCCCTTGGCACCGGGCGTATCGGTTTGAGGAATGAAGGTCTCCACAATTTCACCAAGTAGCATTTCTTCATCGAACGATACAGTGGCCACCCTGCCAATTGAGTCGGGGGTCCAGCTGGAAGCCCAGGCCGGTAGCGTGATTAACCCACCCATACCTATGGCCATATTTTTCAATAAAGAACGTCGTTGCATAGTACGCTAAGAAGTTAAATACAATTGTAAAGCTGTGCTTAGTAGTCTGAGCACGTTGATAAGATTATACGTAAAAGACAGGTCAGCTAGTAGTCCTACTAATGACTATTATAGAAATGCTTTGCTCTTCTGGTTATATAGCTTACAGGTGTTGACCAAAGAGAATCGGGCGATGTAACTTCTCCTACAGGTAAAATTTAGCTCGGTAACAGGCCCCATCTACAGCTTTGACGCAGGTAGTCAATTGTATAAATATATTTCTATAATTTTATTTTGCTATATATAATACAACTACAATAGACAAGTATTACTTTTGGGGCATCAATTACTGCTAAGCGGAATCAGCAAGTAAGCATAATCTGTCTGGCGCGTCGAAACGGTGATTGCGGCAAGCAGGCAGCTAAGTTTAGAACCCCACGCTGATTGCCTCTTTTTTAATTATTGAATTACTATGGCTACCAGAAAGAAACAGTTAATCCGGGTCGTCTTTGATTTACTAGACGAAGCAAAAAACAACATCAGGCAAGATGAGAATCTTTGCGTTAACGCAACTGATCCCGACGAAGCTATCGATTGGGTGTTTGCCGAAATGCAACGTCAGTTCAACCGGTCGGATATCCGCTTGTCGCGGGTTCGCATTTGTGCTTAAAATTCCAGGCCATCGGCAACGCGCCTTGTGCGCTGGCCTGGAAAATGGCTACATTAGTTCGGTAAGAATATCACTCGCCTTCCAGCGTAACTCACAAATTTACCATGATGAGATGCCGACGTTGATTACAGTAACGGCAGCGTAACGGTGAAGTAATTTTCATCCTCTTCCACGCGCATTTCCCCCCTATTTAGTAGTCGGTACTGCATGGCAATGTTGGCCAGCCCCACCTGGTTCGAGATAACGCGGGTCTTTTTCCGTTGCAGGTTATTGCGAATTACTACCTGTTGATGGTCTCCGGTTTGGATGCGGATAGACAGCGGCTGTTCGGGTAGCACAACATTGTGCTTTGCGGCATTCTCAACCAGCAGTTGGAGCGTCAGGGGTGGAATCTGGTACATGCCGTGCCGTTCATCAACGGCGACAACCATGTTCACTCCGCTACCGTAGCGTATCTTCAGAAGGTGAAAGTACGACCGAATGAACGACAGTTCAGACGTTAAGTCGGTTAGATTTTGCTCATTAGCGCGGAGCAAATACCGATAAACAGTACTTAATTCCTCCAGAAAAACGCGGGCCTGGGTAGGATTCTCATCAATGAGCGAATCCAGCACATTGAGGCTGTTAAAAAAAAGTCGGGACTAATCTGCTGCTTCAGGGCATCAAACTAGCTGTTGAATAAGGCGTTTCAACAGCTTTGGCTTCGTCTACGGCTTGTTTATAGAGTCCGAACGCCGAGGAAGCATCTGTTGAACAGCTAGTATATTTATGACTTTTCAAACTCACCTACGTGTGACCGTCGCGACCTATCTAGCTCATCCAAAATCATCAGGCCTCTTACCAGTTCGATTAAATCAGCTGCTTCTAAATGAAGGCAATAAGGTCCTGAGCCAGCACTCATCCAATATTATAGGGGCCAGTCGATTAGCCGTTTGACCTTCTCTATTTCCTAAGCAACCGGCGATTCATACTGAATCTGGTAGTTCAGTAGCATTAGCCCGTTTTCGTACCGCTTACTATCGGTCAACCTTAACCCAACCTTGGTCTGGCTTGACCCAAACAAACGAATGCCTTCGCCCAACACGACCGGATTTAGCTTGATGACCAACTCATCGATTAAGTGCGCTTCCAGCAGCTTACTGGCCAGTTCACCACCCCCGCAGAGCCAAATGGGATTGCCCGACTGAGCTTTTAGGCCCTCAACAAAAGAGACTTCATGCTCACGAACCACTTCAATCAGGGGACTAGGCTCAAAGCTTATAGAGGACGAAAAAACATAGTTCTTTAGTTGAGGATTAACCTGAGTGTAAGCGGGTTCTCCTTTTTGCAGGCCAAAGGCAAAGCCCCACTCGTAGGTTTTGCGACCCATTAAAACGGCTCCATACGTTTTGATACGCTCCAGGAAATCGTCAACAAAATTGCCTTCCCACTGAAAGCCGTCAACGGAGCCGTCGGAGTGGGCGATGTAATTATCTAAGGAGGCTGCTACGTCATAAATCAGTTTGCGCATGAGTGTTGAGGTTTAGGAAGTGGATCGTAGGCGGCAAAAATAGGTGTCCATTTATTCTTTACGCCAAATTTTCGGAGAGGATCATAAAACCTTGTGCTTTCGTGTTGCCATCGGATTCGGCTCCACCGACTAACAATCCGTCTACTCTACTAAAGTGGGCGAGTTCCTTAAACCATTTTTTATCCTTAAACACGAACAGTATGAAAACGAATGATTCGTTGGCAGTAGCGGCCGATCAACCCATGACCGCCGAAGAGGTACTACGCATTCCCGCTCGCAAAGCCAGAGTGGAGCCACCATTGGTTAAGATAGCACAAGACGAGAATCTGCCCGCCGACGACCCTGAAAAAGTGCCGCTGGGCACTCGGGTCTTCCCCGCAGGTTCCCGGTCGATTGCTGTCGAACGTCTTACTCAACAGGAGGTACTTGCGCTCTCGAAACCCCTGGAAACAACGGGATATATTCCCGAATTCGCCGATTTCAACCCTAAGGTAAAGCTGGAGCCGAAGCGGGACGCTAAGCCTAAGTTCATCGATCGGGAAGAATTCATGGGCGGAACTGTAGGCGTTGAAACGATTTTCAGCCCCGATCAGCGTCAGGTTTTCAACGATACGAACTATCCCTGGCGATGCTCCGGGCGGGTCGACTCCCCATTGGGGTTTGCCAGCGGGGTGATGGTTGGTCCCCGGCATTTGCTCACGTGCAGCCACATTGTTGATTGGCAGGCCAACAACTCGACCGGGTGGCTTTCCTTCAAACCTGCGTTTTACAACGGCAGCACGCCATTTGGTACGGCCTGGGCTTCATTAACGTATTATAAGCAAAAAGTAACGGGTGGCGATGGTATTAACTCGACAGAGCTTCAATACGATTATGTCGTGATTGTACTCAACAGCCGCATTGGAGACCAGACCGGCTGGCTGGGCAGTAAATCATACACCGACTCGTGGGATGGCGGGGCTTACTGGGCTCACGTGGGCTATCCTGGTGACCTGACTGGCGGACAGCGCCCGACGTACCAAGGGAGCATTGCACTCGACGGGGCCAACAACCTGGGCGATGCTCACCAGTACCTGAATCACCGGGGAGATATTTGGCCGGGTCAATCAGGAGGATCGTTTTTCGGGTACTGGAATGGCGCACCTCACACTGTATGCGTGCAGAGTGCCCACAACCCATCCACCAACTTTGCCAGTGGTGGCAGCGATATGGTGGACCTGATCATTCGCGCTCGTAACGAGCATCCTTGATGTAAGAGACCCTCGTCTGCGTAGATGCGGGCTTGTTCAATCATGTTAACTATTTCTAAAACTACGTTTCAATCATGTCAAAATCAACTGAACCGGCGGCTATTCAGGCTTCCGAAGAATACACAGGGCGTTATCTGGTGATGATGCCCAATAGTAACAACACCGCCAAACAAGCCGAAGCTTTTCGGGAGGCAACGGGTTTGCAGATGATGCGCTCGTCTGACTTTAAAGACAGCGTTGTTTCCAGTACCGATTTTGAGCAACAAGAGGCCATTTATCTGGAAGAATTAGGTGTTGCCGTTGTTAATGCGAAGCCACAGCAGCTAAGTAGCCTTTCGGTAATGGCCGACGACAATGAGTCGTACATCGTGGAACCAGAGCGGGTAGTGCGGGCGCTGAACAGTAGCGATTATCTGAAAGGATTTAAAGACGCGGTTGATGTGCTGGTCGAAAAACTAGGTCAGGGTGGTCAGGAGACAACGGCATCCTTCGACAAAATTGGCGTTGAAGCCAACGGATCAACCTGGGGTTTGCAACAAACCAACGTTGTTCATCCAAACCGGTTTCGCGAGTTTACTGGCAAAGGCATCAGAGTCGCCGTGCTGGATACGGGCATGGATTTGAGTCACCCTGACTTTGCTGGGCGCAAGATTATTACCGCATCGTTTATTGATGGGGAGAGCGTACAGGATGGTCACGGTCATGGTACCCACTGCATCGGCACGGCTTGTGGTCCTCTTAACCCTGTCGATCCGACTATTCCCCGGTACGGAATTGCGTATGAATCGATTATCTACGCTGGTAAAGTGTTGTCAAATGCAGGATCTGGTAGTGATGGCGGCATACTGGCGGGCATCAACTGGGCGCTGGCTAACAAATGCGAAGTCATTAGCATGTCGTTGGGCGCATCTACCAGCCAGCCAGGCTTTTCTCAGATTTTCGAGAATGTAGCCGCTAATGTTCTGGCAAAAGGTACGCTCATTGTAGCGGCTGCCGGTAACGATAGCAATCGCCCTGGCTTCGTCCGTCCCGTGTCGCACCCGGCGAACTGTCCGTCTATCATGGCCGTTGGCGCGGTGAACAAGACGGGAAAAGTCGCCCGTTTCTCTAACCGGGGTATTCATGCTCCCTACGGTAACGTCGACATTGCCGGGCCAGGTGAAGGCGTTTTTTCGTCCACAAAACTTCCCGAAAAGTATGTTACGTGGAATGGCACCAGCATGGCGACTCCCCACGTTGCAGGCATTGCCGCGCTGTTGGCCCAGCAGAGCAAAAGTAACCGGGGGTTTGCTTTGTGGAAAAAACTGCTGTCGATGGCTAAGCCCTTGCATGAGCCAACTACCGATGTAGGCGCCGGGTTAGTTCAGGCTCCGTTAGTGCCAATCCGCATTGTGTTTCCGCCGAGTCAGGTGCCTGTCTCAGACACCATCCCTCAGCCCGATCAGACGATCTCGGAAGCACTTTAGTCAAACGAATTACGCCCACTGCCAGGCCTGGCAGTGGGCGTTCTGAATAAACTTCATTAAGTTAATCACCATGAAAAGAAACTACACGGTCCTTGTTGAAGCAGGCGCGTCGTCGAAAGTTGCCGCTCAACTCGCAACTAAATCGGTCGAAGTCTCCCAGGTTCTTGATCAGATCAATGTGATTACGGTTAAGGCAGATGATGGCCAGTTACCGGCCATAAACGCCATTCCTGAAGTGGTAGCAGTTGAACCAGATCGGTCGGTAGGTATTGCTTAAAGGCGCTGTTTTATGCTCTGTATTACGCACATTTAATCATTATTAGCTCTCTCGGGTCCGTGACGGTTCAGGACATACGAGAAAGTTAACAATAACACAGACCCATGACGAGTAGTCGTTTCCGATTGAACCAGCAAACGCGGCACTCGAGAACGCATAAGCTCAACACCGCAAAAAGCAATTCACCGGGCAATTAGATACAGTTCAACAGACGATTGGAACGCTTTGTGCGAAAAAAGTTGGTATCCGTTTACCGTATCGCCAACTTAGAAGCTTATTACAGAATACCCTATGAGATGACAGAAGAGCAAATTACACTAGTGCAACGAACGTGGCGCTTATTACGTCCCATAGACCCTCAACTGCTCAGCAACGTGTTTCTAACCCGGCTAGAGCTCGAAGGCTCCTCCTGGCGACCTCTGGCCAGTTTTCGCCTGAAAGGGGAAGCAGCCGCCTTAATTGATGAGTTCAGCATGATTATTGCCCGCCTGAATCAACCCGAAGCTACAAACATACGGCTACTTTCACTGGCCACTCATTACTTGCCCGATGTGATTTCTCCGCAGCAAATTCTTTACCTGGGACGAGCGCTGATGTGGACAATTCAGCAAGCATTAGGCACTGACTGGACCCCCGAGGTGGAGCAGGCTTGGCGACAGTGCTACTTTGATATGGGAGAAATATTGACCCGGAATGGCAAATGGTAATTAATGCCATTTGTTGTCTACAAAGCTGTTGTTGCTTTCGTAGCTCCGAGCGGTCCGGCGTCACGGCTTATGTCGGAATCACGAAAACCATTTGTGCATACAAAAAGCGCCATAAAAGAAAAGGTCCGACAACTGCGCCGGACCTTTTCTTTTATGGGAACTTGGGAAACTTACTGAAATCCGGCTTTCGCTTTTCCAGAAATGCATCTTTCCCTTCCTTTGCTTCATCGGATAAATAATAAAGCAAGGTTGCGTCCCCCGCCAGTTGCTGAATGCCAGCCTGGCCATCCAGTTCGGCATTGAATGAGGCTTTAAGCATACGTAATGCAATCGGGCTTTTTTCGAGCATTTTCCGGCACCACGCAATCGTTGTTTCCTCAAGCTGATCAAGTGGTACCACTTTGTTCACCAGCCCCATATCCAGAGCTTCCTGAGCATTGTACTGATCGCACAGAAACCAGATTTCGCGGGCCTTCTTCTGCCCTACAATCCGGGCCAGATAACTAGCGCCGAAACCACCATCAAACGAGCCCACTTTAGGTCCAGTTTGCCCAAAACGGGCGTTATCAGCGGCAATACTAATGTCGCAGATAACGTGTAACACGTGGCCACCCCCAATAGCGTACCCGGCGACCATGGCGACAACTGGCTTGGGAATGCGCCGAATCTGCATCTGTAAATCGAGTACGTTCAGGCGCGGTACCTTGTCTTCGCCGACGTAGCCACCATGCCCTCGAACCGACTGATCGCCACCGGAGCAAAATGCTTCGCCACCTTCGCCGGTTAAAATAACCACGCCAACGCGCTCGTCCTGCCGGGCTAACTCCATAGCTTCCGACATTTCTTTTACCGTCAGCGGTGTAAACGCATTCCGCTTGTGTGGGCGATTGATACTGATTTTAGCAATTCCGTCGTAGTAGCTAAACAGAATTTCCTGATATTCTTTAATTGTTTCCCAGGGGTAATTGCTTTGCATAAACAAAGAGTGAAAGGGTGAAAGAATGAAAGAGCGAAAGAATACTGGAAACAAACCACTCATTCGCTCTTTTACTCATTATAGTTAACATCATGATACTGCACATCCCACGTATGGTCGGCCATCATCCGAACGGTAGCCAGACAGCGCTCAAACGGAAATTTTCGCCCCCATTCGGTTGGTCCAACCATTGATAGTACGTCCGTGCCATTTTTACGTGTATAAAAGTAATACGTATGCCCTACAACCGGCTCAAAACTCATCTGAGCCGCATAGATTCGTTCCGATACTTCAACGCGGTGCCGGATGGCAGTGGCCTGGTCGGCCAGCAACTGCATCTGCTTGTAGAGCTGACTTAATTGCATGTCGGTTTGCTCGCGCATAGCCGAAACTGCCCGGCCGGTTATCTTACCCTTGTCTTCGGGCCGAATGACGGCCCCACCGGCCGTGTGTGCATAGGCCAGCAGGCCAGGTGCTTCGGCAACTTTATCCGGCGAAATCGGATTGATCACTACTTTCGCTTCTTCCATAGTTGTTGGGCTGACCGCCCGTGGATAACAGTCCGACGAACCTGTTTGTTCGCTGTCGTTGAATGACAAAAAAAGGTACATTTACACCACTAAAAGAGTGTCTGCCGCAAAAGTACAATAAACCAATATGGAAACCATCTTTCCGACCGCCGACCAGCCTACAATGCCCCGGCATGAATTTTTCAGATTAGTTGGCACCACAATCGGGGCCATTATGCTTACCCGATGCATGGCAGGCTGTGCAGGCCAAGCTAACGGTGATCCACAGCCTGATGCAAACCAAAAAATTGATTTTACGCTTCGGCTAGATGAGCAGGCGAATGCGAATTTAAAGGTAAAGGGTGGCTATGTTATAGTGAATGAGATCATTGTAGCCCAAACCAAAGATGGCGACTTTGTGGCGGTCTCGGCCAATTGCACTCACCAGGGGACTAAGCTGGTGTTTAAACCGAATGATGACCAGTTTTACTGCCCACTCCATTTATCTCGGTTCGACATCGGCGGTAAAGTAATCAATGGCCCGGCTAGCCTACCTTTGACAAAATATCTGGCTGTGTCAAATCCGGCTACGGGTACCGTTCGAGTGTATAATTAGGCTTCCGATGATTCTAGACCCGGCTCAACCGGCCCGTTGGCCCATTGCGAATACAGCGTATGAAACCCAAGCGCTTGACTTTTGCCGGGCGTGGTTGAGCGGACAGACTGAGTTCACCCTACACACGTCGGGCTCAACAGGAACTCCAAAGCCGATTGTGCTAACACGAACGCAGATGCAAGCCAGTGCACACTTAACCGGCCAAACGCTTGGGCTACGGACGGGAGATGCTGCACTGGTTTGCCTGAACGTTCGTTACGTAGCTGGTATCATGATGCTCGTGCGTGGCCTGGAGTTGGGCCTGCCCATGACCATCATTGAACCCTCGAGTACTCCGTTAGCCGATTTTGACCCGGCTAAAACTAGCTTTGCGTTTACAGCCTTTGTGCCCTTGCAGCTTCAGACTATTCTGGAATCGACTCCGGATAAACTACCGATACTGAACAGCATGAAGGCCATTCTGATCGGTGGAGCGGCTACTAGCTCGGCGCTTGAGCAGGCGTTGCAGGTTATCCAGGCACCCGTCTATGCTACGTATGGCATGACCGAAACGGTGTCGCACATTGCCCTGCGCCGACTGAATGGCCCAACTGCGACGGATGTTTTCACCGCACTGGCCGGCGTCGACATTGGCACTGATGAACGTAACTGCCTGCACATTACGTCAGCGGCCACCAATTTCGAGCGGGTTCAAACCAATGATGTCGTTGATTTGGTTGATGCCGTTCATTTTCGGCTGCTGGGTCGCGCTGATATGGTTATTAATACTGGCGGGGTGAAAGTACAACCCGAGCAGGTAGAACGGGTTGCTCAGCTTGTGCTGGCTTCCCTTGGACTGACCAATCGCCTGTTTGTGAGTGGGCTTCCCGACGAGCGACTCGGACAACGAGTGGTTTTGATAGGTGAACAGCTTGCCTTAAGCCCTGATCAGTGGCTGACTATTCAGGAAGCTGTACGAACGCAGCTTGGCCCCTATTCAGTACCCAGAGAATTTATTACAGTTCATCCATTTTCTGAAACGCCAACCGGCAAAATAGACCGTAACGCCACTATAGCCCGAATCCACTAACTTTGTAGCGCGTTAACTAATGGTACATGTCCTTCAAACATCTTCAGATTCGTTATCAAACTGCCCGGTCGCTGCCGGCGCCCTATGCTTACTTCTATACATTGACGGCCCGGCCCACGGCGAATGGCTCACTGGATGTAAACTTTTCCATTACGTTTCCCGACCGCGACGACATCGACGATGACGAGCTGATTGCCGAAGGGTACACTCGCGATGATGACTTTCAATGGTCGGGACGGTTGCCTAATGCCTGGCAAAAGGCCTTAACCGAGTTAACCGACAAAACGCGGCTGAGTTCGCTTGTGGAAGAAGAGTTAGATGAGGAAGAAGCGTTCCTTGAGTTAACCATTGAACTACCTAACGGCCAAAAACAGCAGGGCACACCCCGTAGTCGTGACGACTGGGATTATCTGGTTCAAGAGTTGATGCAGGCTGCTTATGAAGCCGGTGGCCGCGAAGCTCCCTTTGAATTGACCTATCTGGATTTTAACGTGCGACCAGACAGCCTGACGCTTAACGTGAGCGCATCATTTACGGAACGAGCCGTGCAGATTGAACGAATTCAGGGACGTAACGAACGTCGAAAAACCTTGCCCTGGAGTGAGTTACAACGAATCATGAGCTTTGTATACGAACACGACTACGACCCAGACAGCGCTCAGCTAAAACGCCCCAAGCAAACAGGACAATGGCTAAACCTGGGTAGTGAAGAGTGGTATGATGTGAGCACTTTTCCGGCGTTGACGAAAAAACTACAGAATCTATAGCATTAGCTTTCATTGAGAAACGCGCGACCAAACTTCAGCAGAAACCATGCCGCCTACCTGCGGTTGACGTTGCGTACGCGTTAAGCCCGCTTCAGTAAGAAGCCGCTGCCAATCAACTAACTGACTGGTTTCAATGCCTGCCGTAATCCGGAAGAACTGAATCATGGTGCGCACCAAAGCTTTTTGCCACCAAATGTCAGTGCATACAAAATCGGTAACGAGCCAGAGCCCGTCCTTGGTTAGTGCGTTAAGAAGCTTAGGAATCAGTTGGCTCTGCAATGTGGCTTCAGTGAACAGATCCAGCAGGAACGGGGTGATCAGTACATCGAAGTGTTCATCGGGCCGGAGTGTTGTCTCATCGCCCACCCGAAATTCGACGGTGCCAACGAGTGCCTTTTTCACCATTCGGCGGCTGGCTAAATTGACCATACCAGCCGATGTTTCAAGGTACAGCATCCTGCCGGGTTGGCAACGTGTCAACACTTGTTCGAGTAACCATCCGGTTCCTCCTCCAACAATCAATATGGATGCACCAGGCGGAATTTTGTCAATAAACAAGATTTGTGCCTGACGCAATTTTTGCCCGAACACGACAGACGAAAGGGCGTCATAGCCCGGCGCTACCCAATCAAAATTTCCGCCAGGAGCCGATACCTGAGCCATCGTTCAGTCTTATAAATGCGCTTAGCTGAGCAGCAGGTTATCCAGTTGATCACTATAAATAGCGAATACGACTCATTTGTAACAGTCAGACCACCTCAGCGTATGAAAGTTTCTGTATTGGGCTGAGGTGGTCTGAACAATTTGGATCAAATTTATTGCAGCATTTGCCTCAGGCTGCTACCGAAACGCCAACCGTTTGCTGACTTTCGCCAGCAAGGGTTACGTTCTCGCCATGCAACTTAATGGTAATTGACTGCTGCGAAAAGTTCTGCACAGTTATGTCCTGCTGGGTGGTTGTCACCTGAAGCAAAGCGCCCCGAAAACGAATCTTGAACGCCAGCGACTGCCAGTTATCCGGGCAATATGGATTCAGAATAAGCTGTTCTTTTTCGATCCGTAAACCACCGAACCCTTTCACGACAGCCAGCCAGGTGCCGGCCATTGACGTAATATGACAGCCATCTTCGGTGTCGTTGTTGTAGTCGTCGAGATCGAGCCGGGCCGTGCGCAGGTACATCTCGTAGGCTTTCTCTTTCATTCCCAACTTTGACGCCTGAATGCTATGAACGCAAGGCGACAATGACGACTCGTGAACGGTCATCGGCTCATAGAAATCGAAATTGCGTCGGAGTGTGTCGGTGTCAAACTCGTCCTCGAAGAAATAAAGTCCCTGCAAAACGTCGGCCTGCTTAATAAAGCATGAACGCAGTATCCGATCCCACGACCAGTTCTGATTAATGGGGCGCTGTCCCTTCGGAATATCCGTAACCGGCATCAGCTCTTTATCCAAAAATCCTTCCTGTTGCAGAAAAACGCCTTTTTCTTCGTCCTCGGGCAGGTAAATCTTGTCCACAATTTGCTGGGCGTTAGCTAGTTCTTTCTCTTCCCGGAAATGAATGCGGTCGATAAGCTCGGCGTATTTATGAGTGTCCAGCGCCTTTACTTTCCCAACGGCTTCAATCGTATACCGTAGCGTCCAGGCAGCAATGTAGTTAGTATACCAGTTGTTGTTAACATTGTTTTCATACTCGTTTGGCCCAGTCACACCCAGCATCACATACTGCTGCTTGGCGGCCGACCAGTTCACGCGCTGGCTCCAGAACCGGCTGATGGCGATCAGGACTTCCAGCCCGTAATCGACCAAGTACTGCTCGTCACCCGTATAACGAACGTAGTCGTAAATGGCATAGGCGATAGCGCCGTTTCGGTGGATTTCCTCAAACGTGATTTCCCACTCATTATGGCATTCTTCACCGTTCATCGTCACCATCGGATAAAGCGCGGCACCCGCCCGAAAACCAAGCTTTTGCGCGTTCTCGATGGCTTTTTCTAACTGTTTATAGCGGTAGATCAGCAGGTTTCTGGCTACTTTCTGATCGGCAGTCGAGAGGTAGAACGGCAGGCAATACGCTTCGGTATCCCAGTATGTTGACCCGCCGTATTTTTCACCCGTAAACCCTTTGGGACCGATGTTCAACCGCTCGTCTTCGCCGGTATAGGTTTGATTCAGCTGAAAAATATTGAAGCGAATACCTTGCTGAGCGGCAATGTCGCCTTCAATAATGATGTCGTTTGTTTTCCACTTATCGGCCCAGGCTTGCTTTTGTTCATAAAGCATTTTTTCAAAGCCCTTTCGCGTGATGCGCTGGATATACTGATGAGCTTCCAGGATGAGCGTATCGCTGTCATAATTCAGCGACGACAGGTTGACTCCGTACTTGTAAATTACCGTCTCCTGTCCTTGCCGACAATCGAGTGTCATACGATTGGCGACATACTTTTCATATTTAATCGGCTGCGACTGGTAATCTACTTTTGAGCCATCCTGCTCAATAGCCACGCACATTCCGGTCGCTACGTGAAAGCCCGTCTTACGGGTACGAAGCTCGATATAAGCTTCCCCGTAACCAGTTTCCTTACGCACCTCATCCCAAAACGTCTCATCATAGTTAGCGTCACGATTGCGAATGGCCCCGTCGATATAAGGCGTAATGGTAATTTTAGCCTCGAAGTTCAGGGGCGTAATAGCATAACGAATAGCGCCAGATTCATCATCGACAATGCTACAAAAACGGGTCGACGTAACCTTTAGCTCTTTACCGCTTTTCAGGATAGCCACAAACGAGCGTTCGAGATAGCCTTCCAGCATATTCAGCTCGCGCCGAAAATCACGCACCTCACAGGTGTTCAGATCGAGGGATTCGTATTCAACGTCAATGTCAATGCCAATCCAGTTGGCGGCATTCAGTACTTTAGCGAAGTATTCAGGATAGCCATTTTTCCACCAGCCGACGCGGGTTTTGTCGGGATAGTAGACACCGGCAACGTAATTGCCTTGCAAGGTTTTACCCGTAAATTTCTCTTCGAAATTGCCCCGCTGACCAAGTCGGCCGTTGCCAAGGGAAAGTACACTTTCGGTGATTTCGTTGTAGTCACGGTGGAAACCCTCTTCAACGATGCGCCAGGGGTCTTGGGTAAGGTAATTTTTCATTCAATTACAGGTTGTGAAAAGATTTAGAGCGGAGGGATAGCTGGGTTTCAGATAACGTGACCTAACTCCGTGGCTAATACATTCATCCGCTCGTCGGAACTAACCAAAATCACATTTATGTACGTTAAACGCCGATATGTAGCCAGTTGAATTGCGTCCAATGCACGTAGCGCGAAGTGAATTGCATATGTTTGAATAAGTTGTTCGGCGTCCGCTCGCACAAATTCATTCAACGGCTCGATATAAAAATTAGCCAGTGATTTATCAAACGCCTGCAAGGCTGTCAACCATTCTTCCTTACTGATCTGGCGGGTTCTGTACTTAGTAACAAAAGAGCTTTTAATCTCAATACAAGTCAATTCTGATATGTATAAGTATGTTTCGGCAGCCTGAATGATAGTTGTAATCTGTTCACTACCATTCTCGGGTACATACATATTTGACTAAAGCGGAGGTATCGAAGTAATAAATCATACTCGGTCCGTGCGTTCATCGATGATGAACTGGCTCATAGACCCTTCAATACCTTTCAGCGCTTCCCTTACCTCTAGATAAGCGTCATTTTTAATCCGACGAGGAGGTAATTGGTCCTTAAGTTCAGCTATATAGTGAGCAACACGAGCCAATTCCGGCTCAGTCAGTTGATCTAGTTGCGATGCTACTTGTTCTTTCAAACTCATGGCCTAAGGTGTTTATGACGCCACAAAGTTATTCATTTCCTTCTTCACCCGCATCGCCTGATTAATATGCTGTTCAGAATGAGCCACCAGCATCCGGAGGGCGTCGCCCAATCGTATCTTCAACCAATTCCCGAACAGCGTCATCATTTCCTCCTGATTCCAGTCGAGATAGACCGCTTTCGCTAATAATTCACGCAGTAATGTGTGTAGTTCGACGAACTGGTTGATCACCTCGGTCGGATTCAGTTCGCCGACCCGGCGAGGCCGTATCATACCCGGCACTGGCAGCTTAATTTTCACCTGTGGATCAACAGTATACAGCATTGCCTTGCCTACCCAATCGGATTCAAGCACCTGATCGGTTGGACTAGTCTGTACCAAACCTAGCTGGTCTACTTTGTGCTGAATATTACGGATATAGAACCGCTCTGCCAGGTTCAGGTGTTGCAGACATTCCAGAATACTCCATTGGTCCGGCGCCGGTCGGGCCGCGGTCGGCTTCCAACGCAGTTGTGCATCAGTCAGCGGTTTAAACTCATTGACCACTGTTTCTAAAATGGTGACTATGCGGCTTTGAAGCTCCTGAGCAGTTGCGAGTTTTTGCATGACTAAAAAACGGAGAAACGTAGTCCCGCCTATCCCGTTCGGCAAAGAAAACACCTGGTCTTTACTCCCGACCAGGACGGACGGTCTACATAGAAAGTAACTAAACAGGCAAGTGTGCCTGGTTAAACAACTCTACGTCGCGTTTCGAGTCGAGGTCAATGGCTCCCGCTTCAAAAGGTACTTGGGAGCAGTCGTTGCGATGGCGGCCGATTACCCATTTTACACCTTTATCACCCTCTAGCTGCAACAATTCGGCAATATAATCACGATTAAAGAGGGCCGGAACGCTGATCTGTGTCTCGTAACGGCAGGCTACGATACCTTTACCTTCTTCCCTACGAACCTCAAACATGTGCAATAGTAGGCCGAGCGATACCAGTGGCTGGTCGGTATGCAGCACCATGACAGCTTCAATATCTTTGTGCGTTATATAAAGGGCCGCGAGCCCCGTCTTAAGCGAAGATGCCTGCCCCGTTGGCCAGCTAGGGTTATCGACCAGCGTAACCGGTAAGCCAGCCAGCTCCGGCACAATCCGCTCACGATTAGCGCCCAACACAATCACAACCGGGCCCTTTTGCAACGCCAGGGCGCTCTCCGCAATTCTTCGAATGAGCGACTGGCCTTTGTAAGTCAGCAATTGTTTAGGCTCACCGCCCATCCGGGAGGAATCGCCAGCGGCTAAGATGATGGTTCCAATTTTCAAGTGATGCTTTTTTTGGTTTTCGGTTTACAGTATACCGAAATCAGTACGTTTATACAGAGAACATTTTACATTACGGCCGGGTTCTGCCGATGCTCAAACACTTCAGCAGGATACCCCACTTCGACCAGCGATAATCCTTCAGCGGGAGCCGCCCGACCGGCTCGTTTACGGTCTTTCGCCTGAATAATCTGCTCAAACTCGTCAACAGACAACCGCTCCTGCCCTACCGCCAGTAATGTTCCAACAATGGCCCGAACCATGCCGCGCAGGAAGCGATCAGCGCGTATGTGAAATACTAAATCGCCGTTTGTTTTTTGCTCCCAGTAAGCGAAATCAATGCGGCAATTAAACGTCCGCACATCGGTTTTAACTTTACTGAAACTCTCGAAATCGGTGTAATACAGTAATCGGCTTGCGGCCTCGTTCATGCGGTCGACAGCCAGCGGAAGCGTGAATACGTACGCTAGCCCATCCCGAAACGGGTCCTTGCGACGAGTAATATGGTATTGATAATACCGAAAGGTAGCGGTATAACGCGCATGATCGTCGGCACGAACGGGAAAGCAATCGTATACAGCAATATCATTCGGGATTAAACTGTTGACAGACCGAAGTAACTGAAGAGGCAACGCCGTTTCGACTTCAAAATGTGCAAACTGTTGTCCTGCATGAACACCGGTATCTGTTCGACCGCTACCGACGATAGCGATGGGTTGCCGTAACACAGTCGTCAGGGCCGTTTCGAGCACTTCCTGCACACTCAGGCCGTTGGGTTGTCGCTGCCATCCGTGGTAATTCGTGCCCCGGTACGCTAACTCAAGAAAATAACGCATATACGAGCAAAAATACGAATAGCTCGTTTGGAGTTAGCTATGAAACGGTTAGGGGCTTCAGTTACAGACTAAACTAGTCTAAACCGAAGCCCCCGTTCAAAGAAGGAAGGAACGAAACTAGAGACGAACGATCCGTTCGACTTCGTCAATGCGGTTATTCACCAAATTTTTCGTTACGACCCGTCTTATCAGCATCGCCGGTAATGGCCCCCTTGGCCATCTCAAACAGCTTAACCATTTTACCACCCGGCCGATCCCAGTACTCGCCAGCATGAATAGTCACTTTCAAGAGGGCAATGTGCGGATCTTCTTTGCCATTAGGAAACCAAGTCTTCAGAATATCTGACCACAGCTCATTAATTTTCATCCGATCTTTAACGACCTCCGCGATTCCTTTCGTGGTTACGTATAATTCTGAACCTGGATCGGAGAAAGCCACGCTGACCCGCTCGTTTTGCCGTACTTCGTCTACTTTGTGTGAATTGTCGTAGGTAAAGAACCACATGGTACCATCGGGGTCCATTTCATGGGTGGCCATCGGGCGGGTATGAAAATCGCCATCTTCCTCCAGGGTAGTCAGCATAGCGATTCGAATGTCTTTAATTTTGTCCCGGAGCTTATCAAGCTCCATCGAGTTGAGAGTTTGCTGCGCTTGCATTCGCTGTGTTAGTTTGCTGTACTTACCTATAACTCCACTACAGAAATAGAGTTTTTGTAAATCCATTAAAAACTAACTAACTCTGCTCACTCAGCGAAGTCGTAGCTATAACCGCTCAACCTCGAAGCGAAGCTCGTCGACTAACTGACGAAGCCGCTCAGTGTTCGGTGCTGGTGGGGGCAATTGCTGGCTAACGAAGGCGCGGATTTCCCAGACTTCGAGCACATCTTTCAAGGCCACTTCACGATTGGGGATGTCGGCCCGGTCGGCTACTAACAATAGCGTTCCTTTGACTTTGACCTGGTTATAGACCCGTCGGCAACAGATACCCGACACGTCCGACCGTTCGCGGTGGGTGAGCAATACGTACATCTTTCCATCAATGATATCGAACCAGTTGCGCACAAACTGCCCAACGAGGAGTGCACCAGGAAACGCAAAATCGTCACCAGCTTCAAAGGCTCGGTAGTGCCCTTCGGGCAGCGTCGGCAGGTGCATGGCAGGCAGACGGTGCAGGAACTCAGCCTGCTGATAACGCTGGTTATACTCGCCAAACTGATGCTGCATGACCACCGGAATGGTTGGCGCGACAGCCTGACTTGGCGAACTTGACCGAGCTGATGTACCTGGCCCTTCGTAGACATTGTTAAACGCCAGCGGCTCAGAAGCACGGGCCGACGATGGAGGTGTTGGCACGGGGGCCGCTCTGTGTTCGGGCTGTTGACCAAATAGCCGGTCAACGGGCGAACTTGGCGCTACCGATTGAAAGCCCGTTCCGCCAGTCCGCACAGGCTGAGTTGATTCGTTGACTGGCCGTACCGGGGGCGTTATGACCGGTGGAACCGGCGCAGGACGCGGCTCCCGTATCATTCCGGTCCGGGCTATTCCTGACGAATGCTCATCTTCGGTTCGGTAATACTTATTCAGTACCGACGCCAGCGGCTGTGGCTCAGGCGTTTTGGGCTCAGGCTGGGCAAATATGTCCGGGAAGTCAGGGTGCTGAAATGGATCGTCATCGTCGGAGTCGATCTTGCCATCCGACCGAATGCTGTGCGTTCTTGATTCAGCGGCTTTGCCTGGCTGCCCAAGTGGTATACTCAGATTAGGTGTTTCACGAACTTTGCGAAGATCCTGCCGGGTTAATAACTCAACCGTTGTATTAAAGGCTTTGGCAATGGCCTGCATGTTCTGCTGATTCGGATTGGCGCGGCCTTCTTCGTAGGCGCCTAACAGCGAACGCTTTATATTTATTTTCCGAGAGAATTGCTCCTGCGTCAACCCATTCAGTTTGCGCAGATAGCGGATGTTGTCACTGACGAGCGTCATCCGGTTCGGGTTTACTAAAGTTTCAGCTAAGATATACGTTTCACGTTTTAAATGCCAATACCAACCATTTCACCCTCAAATTTGTACTATTATTGTAATAATTTGACTTGTATACGCCTATAACGAGCACCCATGAATGCTATTCTTAGTGACACTGATCAACGCGATGATCTACGGGCCGCTTTTGAGGCACAGCGTCGCTATGCACCTGAAATGGCTCTGACAACCGCTGAGCAACGGATTGAACGCATCCGCAAGATTCAGCAGTGGGTTCAAACGAACGAAACGGACATTCAGCGGGCCATGTACGACGATTTCAGAAAACCGTCGGCGGAGGTAACGCTGGCCGAACTAATGGCGTTGTATACCGAAATAAAGCATACGATTCGGCACCTCAAACAATGGATGCAACCTCAGCAGCTCCCAACGCCCCTTAGCTTGGTTGGTACCAAGAGCTACGTTCGCCATGAACCTAAGGGTAATATCTTGATCATTGCGCCCTGGAATTACCCTTTCGTGTTGACGATTCGGCCGTTGGTATCCGCCATTGCTGCCGGCAATGTGGCAATTTTGAAACCGTCAGAAATAACACCGCATACGGCGAGTCTCATTAAGCGCATGATTTCGGAGTTGTTTCCGATTGAAGAGGTCGCCGTGTTTGAAGGCGATGCGGAGGTATCGAAAGCCTTACTTGAACTGCCTTTTAACCACATATTCTTTACGGGTAGCCCGGCGGTTGGGCGGATTGTTATGGCCGCTGCCGCCAGGCATTTAGCGTCGGTTACGTTAGAATTAGGTGGCAAATCGCCCGCCATAGTCGATGAATCAGCCAATGTTAAACAGGCAGCCGAGCAACTAGCCTGGGGGAAATGCCTCAATAACGGCCAGACTTGCATTGCCCCAGATTATCTGCTTGTTCATCAGTCGGTTAAGCAGCCATTCATGCAGGCGTTGCGTAAAACACTGACAAGTATGTATAGCCCCGATGGCAACCCAGTTGAATCGTCGGACAGCTATGCCCGAATTGTCAACAGCAAGCATTTTCAGCGCGTCAAGGCGTTGGTTGACGATGCGGTTGATAAAGGCGCGACAGTAGCCATCGGCGGCACGATGAATGCCGATCAAAACTTCATCGAGCCAACGGTACTGGAAGGCGTTACTGCCGAAATGCGGGTCATGGAAGATGAGATTTTCGGTCCGGTACTGCCCGTTTTAACGTACGATACGCTCGACGACGCGTTACAGGTTGTCAATCAGCGCGAGAAACCACTGGCCTTGTACATTCACAGCCGTAACCGCAAAAACACGCAATACATCATCGACCATACCTCAGCCGGTGATACCGTTATCAACGACACCATGCTACAATTTGGTAATGTAGAATTGCCGTTTGGTGGCGTCAACAACAGCGGGTTGGGTAAGTCGAACGGCTTTTTCAGCTTTCAGGAGTTTTCGAACCAGCGGGGCATCATGCAGCGCGACTTCGGCACGATGAAGTTCATCTATCCGCCTTATACCGATAAGGTTAAGAAGCTGATACGCTTCATCGTGAAGTATTTGTAATAGAGGTCTTTATGCTTCGCCCCGAAGCGCACTTCTCAGGCCGTTGCGCCCCCGCAGCTCGATCCGGCTCCGGCGGTGCAGCCATA
The DNA here is from genome assembly GCF_042684525.1 of Spirosoma soli. NCBI lineage: Bacteria > Pseudomonadati > Bacteroidota > Cytophagia > Cytophagales > Cytophagaceae > Spirosoma > Spirosoma soli. The sequence continues at coordinate 148,992 of NZ_JBHULN010000008.1, forward strand.
GCAGTGTTCATTAAGAATAATGGACCGCTGGCTTAGCTGATCAATATCAAAATCCCGAACATGCTGTACCGAACTAGCTACATTCAGCTCAAGCATCTGATTGAAATCGCAGTCGTAAAGCTGGCCATCCCAGCCTATTGAAATGGTATTACGGCACATAACACCCTCAGCGGCCGCTGGGTTAAACGAGTTGACCAGCTTTTCCATATAACCGTCGTAGTTGCCCGATGCAATCAGGTAATCGAGGTAACGGCTGACGGGCATATTCGTGATGGCATAGAGATCGTTGAACACGACACCGAATTCATCGTGCAGCACCCGCTTGAATTGACGTTTCAGTCCTTCCTGCCCTCCTGGCAAAAACGCCCCGGCGGGGTTGTAAACCAGATTTAATTTTAAGGTAGTGCCTTCCTGACCGTAACCGACGGCGTTCAGCATACGTAACGCTTTAACCGAGTCCTCGAACACGCCCTTGCCACGCTGGCGGTCGGTTTTGTCGGCATTATAGAAAGGCAGGGAGCTGACAACTTCCACTTCATGTTGACGGTAGAACTCAGGCAGGTCGTTGTACTTTGGATTAGCGACAATGATTGTCAGGTTACAGCGAACCATCACATGCCGCCCTAACCGCCGAATCTCTTCGACAAACCACCGGAAGTCAGGATTCATTTCGGGCGCTCCACCCGTCAAATCAACCGTAGGAATGTTCGTTTTTGCCAGTGCGGCCAGGCAGTGCTGCATGGTCTCACGTGTCATAATTTCCTTGCGGTCTGGTCCGGCATCAACGTGGCAGTGCTTACAGACCTGATTACACATTTTGCCGAGGTTGACCTGAAAAATGGCTAGTTCAGTCGGACGTAGTGGCAAAAGGCCAGCTGTGGCCATCTTCTCCCGAAAGGTGGGTAGCTTCAACTTCGACGAAACTTCCTGTTCCAAGAGCTCAATTTGTGTTGCTGAACTAGCAAGCTGATGACCAGTGGCTTTTAAGCTTTTCATAAGAGCGAAATCGGACCGCCGAAGCGGAGTAAAAGAATGAAAGAGCGAAAGGCTTAAATCACCCTTTCGCCTTTTCACTCATTTTTCGAGTTACATGGATAATTCTTTGGCTTTGTTCATCATCTGTACACCATGTACCAGCGACGATCCGCCCCGAATGGCTGCTGCGACATGAACGGCTTCCATCATTTCCTGCTCAGAACAGCCCTTTTCGAGCGTATCGGTCGTATACGCGTCGATGCAGTAGGGGCACTGAACGGTGTGAGCAACAGCCAGCGCAATAAGTGACTTCTCACGAGCCGTTAACGCGCCTTCCGCAAAAACGGCACCATAATAGGAAAAGAACTTATCGGCCAGTTCTTTCTGAAACTCGCTGATATTGCCAAATTTTTTCAGGTCGTCGGGATTATAATACGTTTCCATGAACAAACGATTGATTTTGTATATATACGAGTAAGCAATTTAAGTAGATTTTAGCGAGGATTCTCGCATCTGATGTACATTCGCGGTGTCTACTTATGAGAACAAGCTATCTAGCGTGGCTGTTTGGGCTATTATCACTCACAGCCACGGCCCAGTCATTACCTATTCTTGATCAAAACCCCGCGAGTCTGCATTGGTATCGCCTGAAGACTCCTCATTTCCGGGTAGTATATCCTGATGGCTTCGATTCAACGGCCCAACGAACGGCCCAGCGACTCGAGCAACTCTATGAGCCTACCAGCGCATCGCTGGAACGGAAGCCCCGACCCATCTCTGTAGTACTACAAAATCAGACCACCAACAGCAACGGATTTGTAACGCTTTATCCACGCCGTTCGGAATTCTTCGCTATTCCTCCACAAGACCCCGGTTTGCTGGGCACGTATGACTGGCTGGATTTGCTGGCTGTACACGAATACCGACATGTCGTTCAAAATGAAAAGGCGTTGCAAGGTTACGGGCGGTTCCTTTACACATTTCTGGGTAATAGTGGCTTGTTCTTTCCGCTTTTAACCGTTCCGGATTGGTTTGCCGAAGGTGATGCGGTTAGTAATGAAACATTGCTTAGCACGAGCGGTCGCGGCCGAATCCCAAACTTTGACCTGGGTATGCGTGCAAATTTGCTGGCGGGCAAACGGTTCGATTATCCGAAAGCGGTGGGGGGGTCTTACCGCGATAACGTCCCCAGTCACTACGTATTGGGGTACTTCCTGACGACGTACCTGAAACGCACCTACGGCCCCGACGCCTGGAGCCGTGTACTCAACCGTAACTACCGTCGGTTTCCGTGGCCCTTCGCCTTTTCGGCCAGCATCAAAGACGAAACGGGGTTGCGCACGGAGGACTTGTATCGGAAAACGATGGACGACATCACCGAAATCTGGCAGAAACAACAGGAACAGCTGAAGATTACACCAGTAACTGTTTTTGAAAAACAGGCAGAGAAGCAAGAAACGAAACGCCCCGTATTTACGAGCTACCAACATCCTCAGTTCCTGACAGATTCTACGGTACTATGCGTAAAAAGTGGCCTCGGCGACACACCCCGGCTGGTGATTCTCGGCAAGAACAAACCCGAACAGACCATTTTTGTACAAGGCTTTATTAACGATCCAGACATGCTATCGGCCACACCCACAAAAGTGTGCTGGATTGAGTTCGGGTATGACCCACGCTGGAGACAGCGGATTTATTCAAACATTCGCTGTCTTGATCTTAAGACCCAAACGCTCACTCGGCTTACCCATCGTGCCCGTTATACAGCAGTTGCCTTATCGCCCGATAATACCAAACTTATTGTCGTAGAAAATACGGAACGGTATAAGACTCATCTGCTCGTTCTCGACGCCCGAAATGGTACCGTACTGAAAGCATTACCCAATCCAGAGAACGAATTTTATCAGCACCCACGCTGGCAGGATAACCGCACGATTGTAACCGTGTCTTTGAAAAGCGGGAAAAAGACGATTCAGACGATTGATACGGAAAGCAATGCCCGGACCAATTTGCTGACACCGGCTAACGATAATATAAGCCATCCACAGCCCTGGGGCAATTACATATTTTTTAACTCGCCCCGGTCCGGCATCGATAATATCTACGCGGTCAATACGCAATCGAAGCAGGTATTTCAGGTTACGTCGAGACCCCTGGCGGCTTATCACGCTACTGTATCGCCGTCGGGTACGCGGCTGGCTTTTGACGACTTCACCGCAAATGGTTACCAGATTGCCGACATGCCGCTCAATCCAACCGATTGGAAACCCGTTGTTAGTCAGCAAACCTCGGTAGGTGGAGGCCCGCCACTGCGGTATTTTGGCTCTTTACCCCGACTGGAACCGGGAGCGGCCCTGGGCCGACGTATCCTGGCCGATTCTGTGGCGGCTACTACGCCTTACATTCCCACTCGGTTCCGGCGGCTGGCCAATGCCATCAATGTGTACAGCTGGGGCCCCACCGTCGGCAGCACTGGGCAAGCCTTGTCAGTGGGTTTAAGCTCGCAGGATATTTTGAGTACGACACAAATTGGCGCTGGTTATACCTACAATCAATCCGAACGGGTCGGCAACTTCTTCGCCAATTTAAGCTATCAAGGACTATACCCCATTGTTGACGTAAGCTTTCAGAGTGGCAATCGTAACACCGTTATTCCCATTGACCGCAGGCTACCTTATGACAGCGTCCGCTCCGATCGGTGGCAATACAATCAGTTAACGGCAGGCTTCCGGTTACCGCTGCAGTTGACGCAATCAAAATACAGCCAGAGCCTGAGCCTGTCGGCTTATTATAATTATCTGCACATTACTGGGTATGAACTGCCCGTTCGCTATTCTAATGAAGTAGGCTTTGCCGGATCATTAAATACCATGCTCTACGGCTTTAGCTACTCACGTATATTACGGCAAAGCCAGCGAGATGTGGCGCCCCGCTGGGGACAAACGCTGGCTATAAATTACCGAAATACCCCTTTCGGGGGCCAGCTTGAAGCCGAACAATGGGGCGTTCAGGCAAATTTATATTTCCCTGGCCTGGGAAAACACCATTCGCTTCGGTTACGGGGCGGTTACCAACAACAGCTGCCACAAACCCAGCGAACCTACAACTTTAGTGCGTTGGTATTTTATCCTCGTGGGCAGTTGTACGTTAGCGCCGACAAGATTAACGTGGGCAGCGTGGAGTATCGGCTCCCCGTTGCCGATACGCATTGGTCGTTGGGGCGGTGGTTGTACGTACAACGCATTAAAGCAACTGGCTTTTATGACTTGGCTAACGGCGAAAATGCGCGCGCTCAGTACACGTATCGAACAACCGGTCTGGATGTATCCTTCGTCTTTAATACGCTACGATTACGAACGCCCTTCGAAGCAGGTTTCCGTACGGTCTATAACACAACTACTCAGGAATGGCTCGTCCAGCCGCTGGTCATTGACATTGGATTTTAAATAGCTTGTACGGCCACGTCCGGGTGATTGATTGCTGGCGCACGTGGCCGTCCGGGCTACACGATCAAAAAGCCCACGCTCATGGCTGAGTCGTGGGCTTTGGGGTACTAAACGATTTCAAAAGACGGGTTACTATTTGGTCGAAACCTGATCCAGGAATAAATAGCGATTGCGGTGCTGGTCGTTTTCCACACGGGTGTTCACGTCAATCTGCATAAACTGAGCATTGTCTGCGCTTTTGAGAGCAGGCCACTTGGGTAAACCAGCCCCGTTCGGGTTACCGGTTTTAATGAAGTTAGCGAAGTAGTTCTGCATTAACTCTGATACTTTATAATCCTCTGGTGTCCAGGCATACACTTTATTACCCGCCAGATTACCCATTGCGTACTCAATTTCAGCTGAGTGCACCGCCCCCCGAGCTTGCGGCATCTTGTTGGCGTTTGCATCACCTCCCTTAATCACTCCACCGGCCAAACCAGGGGTAGCATTACCCATTTCGGGCGTCATGGCCGGTCTTGGGCGCGAATAGAGGTACCGATACACCGGCTTTCCACCACCCGTTTTCGTTTGCATATCCGCCCACTTCCAAGTACTGTATCCGATAAACCGATCACCAGCCAGGTCCGTAGCGGCTTGCTCAATACCTTCCTCCGTAGAGCCTGCGTAGAGTTTCAGTACTTCATCGGCGCGTTCGCCATACAGTTTTTTTACGGCGTTGGTGTAGTTCTCCGGTGTTGGCTTATCCTTACCCATGATAGCCCGGTAGTTCATTTCTTCCGAGTTCCAGCCGACTAGCAAGGGAACATGAGCCTGTTCGCCAGCGGCAAAGATTTCTTTAGGAGCTTTAGGGAAGAAATAACCGTCGACGGCCGACGGGAAACGACCGTACCCTTCTTTAGCCGTCGCTTCAAGCACCTGCTCGCCCGGCATCGCCCGTAGCTCAGCCAGCGACTTTGCTCCCATCATTTCGGCAAACTTAACCCCAAGTTGTTCGGCATCAGCTAACGTAGTAGGAGGCAACGTACCGAGCATCGACCCACTTTCGCCGATGGCGCCGGCAATCAAGTTTTTCGATAAAGGAGAAGCCATTTGTGCACTCACCGAAATTGACCCCGCCGACTCACCGGCGATTGTAACCTTCTTTGGGTCGCCCCCAAAAGCGGCCACGTTTTGTTGAACCCATCGCAAAGCTGCGTTCTGATCGAGGTAACCGTAGTTACCCGATGCTTTGTGGGGCGATTCTTTGGTCAGTTCAGGATGCGCCATGAACCCAAACACGCCAAGGCGATAATTTACCGTGATGGCTACTATGCCTTTCCGGGCCATGCTTTCCCCATCGTAACGCGGCTCCGACCCGTCACCGGCAATAAACCCACCTCCGTAGAAGTAAACGAGAACCGGCAAGCGTTCTTTCTCTGATTTAGCCGGTGTCCAGACGTTCAGGTAAAGGCAATCTTCGCTCATACCATTGGAGCGAAAATTCATATCGCCAAACACGTTACGCTGCATGGCACGAGGCCCAAACTTATCAGCCTTACGCACACCTTGCCAGTTTTTAGCCGGTTGCGGTTCTTTCCAACGTAACTCGCCAACCGGTGGCGCAGCAAACGGAACGCCTTTGAAGGAGTAAATGCCGCTTGGCTCAACGACACCTTCGAGTACGCCGTTGGCCGTCTTGGCCTGTGGCGCTGAGTTGTTTTGGGCGCTGACCAGAGCAGGCCCCGATGCAGCCATTGCCAGTAAAATGATGAGGGTTTTCATAACAACCAGGTTTACCGAAGAACAATTGTTTTTAAAATGGGAAAGGAGTATTTCAGTTTATCACTCTGTCTCACTCTATTGTCGCAAAGTGAGACAATAGTATACGTTTAAATTGAGACTACCAACCCTTTTGTGTTACTTGCTTAAAATTTTAGGATATGCAGGATACAGCTAATCCAGCGGAGATAAAGCCCGAGGGCTCCGGTTTTCTACCGGGACTGGCTATTGATTCTGTGATTTTTGGATTTCATGAGAGCCAACTAAAAATTCTGATTCTGGAGTACCGGAACACAGGACTGTTTGCGCTACCAGGCGGTTTCATTAAAAAGAATGAGGATATAAATGATGCGGCCCGACGCGTTTTAACTGAGCGCACGGGTCTGCACGATATTTACCTGGAGCAGTTTTACACCTTCGGCGATATAGCCCGGTACGACCCTGAGCCACTCCAAAAAATCCTGGAAGCTAACGGTATCACGCCAACGAACGATCACTGGCTGCTGCGTCGATTTGTGACGGTTGGTTATTACGCCCTGGTTGATTTTACCAAAGCGGTACCTAATCCTGATCGGCTATCAGATCGGTGTGCCTGGTATGATTTAGGTAACCTACCACCACTCATGCAGGACCATCAGCAGATTGTTCAGAAAGCGCTGGAGACGTTACGCGCCAATCTGGATCATAAGCTAGTTGGGCTTAATCTGCTGGCCGAAACCTTTACCATGGCCGACCTCCAAAGTCTTTACGAAACAATTCTTGATCAAAAACTCCACCGTTCGGCGTTCCAGCGCAAGATGCTCAGCCTGGGGATCTTAGAACGTATTGAGAAAAAATACAGCGGAGGAGCCCACAAAGCGCCGTATTTGTATCGGTTTGCCCATGAACCGACACCATAACCCTCGCCAGTTACAAACTAAAAGCCGCCGAATGAACCTGTTCGTACATCCGGCGGCTTGCTGAAAAACAATTTAAACGTTATCCTTTATAAAACACCCACTTCGAGAGTTCTTTATACGACACTTTCTTGCCGTACATCAGGATTCCCACCCGGTAAATGCGAGCGGCCAGCCAGATGGTTCCCACAAAGCCCAGCACCAGCAACGCCATTGATAAAGCCAACTGCCAGCTGGGTACGCCAAACGGAATCCGCACCAGCATAACCACCGGCGAGGTAAACGGAATCATGGAGGTCCAGAACGCCATAGCGCCGTCGGGTTCACGGGCGGCAATTTGCGCAAATGCAATGGCGGCAATGATGGGCATCATAATTGGGAACATAAACTGCTGAGTTTCGGTCTCATTGTCTACGGCTGCGCCGACAGCGCCGAAGAGGGCGCTATAGAGCAGGTAGCCTCCCAGGAAATAGAACAGAAAGCAGCTCACAATGAGCGGAATAGGCAGGGTTTCTATAGCTTCCATTACTTTGGTTACTATAGTCTGTTGAACTTTAGCATCCTGTGCCGGATTCCTCTGCGTACCACTGATAGCCGACGGCTGCACCGCCTGCCGGCCCCGTTCGATCTTGTTTCCCATAACGGCACCGCCAATCGAAAACAGTCCTACGGTTAGTAAAATCCACAGCATAAACTGGGTCAAACCAACCAAGGCAACGCCTACGATCTTACCAATCATGAGCTGAAACGGCTTCACCGATGAAATAATGACCTCTACAATACGGTTGGTTTTCTCTTCCATTACGCCCCGCATGACCTGAGTACCATAAATCAGCAACGAAATATAAATCAGTAGCGCGCAGAAGTAGCCAATCACGTACATCGCAATGGAATTACTGCTCTTCTCGCCCCCATCGCTCAGGCTGATTGTCTGGGCATCAACATCAACTTTGGCATCTTCAATGACTTTCTGCGTAATCCCGGCCTGACCCAATTTGATGGTTTCAATCTCTTTCGAGATAGCCCGTTCGATGTTGTTCTGGACCTCTAAACTTACTCCCTTCTCGGCAAAAATTTGAACAGTTTTAGGTTGTTCAATTACATTTTTGGGAATGAAAACCAGCGCATCGTACCCTTGCTTAATGAATGCTTTCTTAGCTTCTGCGAGTGGCTGTTTTGTGTACGAAAAAACGGTTTCGTCATCGTTCTTGAAACGATTCGCAAACCGGCCACTCTCGTCTACAATACTTACTTTCTTTTGATTTATAGAGCTAACGGCAGCCCAGCCAATGATAGCATAGAACCCAAAAATCAACAGCGGTCCCAAAATGGTCATGATAATAAATGACCGCTTGCGAACCCGTACCAGGTATTCGCGCTTAATAATGAGGAAAATTGTATTCATAGTTGTAATGAGTGAAAAATGCGAACGACTCGACCAGCGGAAGAAAAGTGTCAATAAATTACCTTCTGCTTTTTTAATCGTTTAGTCATTCGTTTCGCCGACGGTTTGGATGAAAATGTCGTTCATGCTGGGAATATTTTCGCCAAAGGAGCGCACGGCCACCCGATCGAGCAAGTGCCGAACGAGATCATTAACAGCGGCATCCGGCGGAATCTTTATGTTAGCCCGCAGAAACCCATCCTCTGTCGGCTGCGTGTTTAGCACGTCAAAAGCAGGAGGTAAGGTATCCAGCGATCCCTGATACTCCACGTGATACGTATGGGTCTTGAACTGCTCCTTAATAGCTCGTTTTGGCCCGTCGAGTACCTTGTGAGATCGATTGATAAGCGCAATATGATCACAAAGCTCTTCGACGGATTCCATTCGGTGCGTGGAAAAGATAATGGTCTTACCACTATCGCGCAGCTCCAGAATTTCGTCTTTGATCAGGTTGGCGTTGATTGGATCGAAGCCAGAGAACGGCTCATCAAGAATGATCAGATCAGGTTCGTGCATCACCGTTGCCACGAACTGTACTTTTTGTTGCATCCCTTTCGAGAGGTCCTCAACATTTTTATGCCACCATGTTTTAATATCGAACTTAATAAACCATGTTTTCAGCTTTTCCATGGCCTGCTTCTCGCTCAAGCCCTTAAGCTGAGCCAGGTATAGCAATTGTTCGCCAACCTTCATCTTCTTGTACAGGCCCCGCTCTTCGGGTAAGTACCCAATGCGTTTGATGTGATCGGGCTGAAGCCGCTCCCCCGCCAGAATGACCTCACCCGAATCGGGAGCGGTGATTTGATTAATGATACGAATCAGCGACGTTTTTCCCGCACCGTTCGGGCCGAGCAGCCCGAAGATGCTCCCTTGGGGTACAACAAGGCTAACGTCATCCAATGCCCGGTGTTCAGCATATTGTTTAACGATGTGATGAGTTTCCAAAATGTTACTCATGAATCTACTAGTTAGTTCAGGTTTGAAAAAGGAATGTCTTATTCATTCAAACTACGTTGTTCTGTTACGTAACACCAACCAATTTACGGATGAATTGCTACTCAGCTAGACAAACGGTTATTAAAAAGCCACAACCCAGCTGGATTGTGGCTTTACTAGACAGAAATGTTTAGTGTGAGTTAACTGTAGTATTCCCGAACCTGGAATAAAAGCAACAGAAACAGTAAGCCCAAAATAACACCCAAGAGGCTGAACGTGAATATGCTACCTACAATACTAATTAGCTGCGCGTAATAGCTGAGCACCCAACCCGACCGTTTGCGGTTAAATAAGCCGGGAAGTGCCAATGCTCCAAGCACCAACCCTACCAAAGACAAGATCATTGTGATCGTATATCCAAATCCAGCCCCAACTCCCCCAAAGAACGAAACGGGCACCAAAGCGGCACCTATACCCAAGAAAGCCAGAATAGCCGGTAGGGTAATCAATAGCAGAATCAACGATACGATTGGCCAATATTTAACAAATCCCTCTCGAAAACCGATCGGAAATTGAAATGGTGCTTTGGTCGTAAAGTAAGGAGCCAGTTCAGACTCTAATACGGCGGACTGTGCCATCAGTTAGGGGAGTTTATATATACGGCAACGAAAATTCGTTTGCTACCAAATTTACCATTTATCAGACTTTCTGTATCAATACCTTTGAGTAAACGGCAAACTGGTTTATTGGACGGTTACCCTAGTAAAGATCGTAAGCAAATTCTAGCTGTAAAACTCCCGCACCTGAAAAAGCAGCATTAGAAAGGCTAACCCTAACAAAACTCCCAATACACTCATGGAGAGCGCACTAGTGAGCACGCCTAACAACTGAGCGTAATAAGTAAACACCCAGCCCGACCGCTTTCGATTAAACAAACCGGGCAATGCCATAACGCTCAACACCGTTCCGATAGTTATCAAAGCAATCGTCACCACTTCTGTGAGTTTATCAGGGTTCGATTCTACTAACGATATTGGCATTAGGGTTATACCAAGCTCCGGAAAGAGCAGATTAGGCGGTAATAGTAACAATACCAGTATCAATGATAGAAAAGACCAATACCGAACAAAAGCGTCACGGATACTAGCAGGAAATTGAAAAGGAGCTTTAGACGTAAAATAAGGAGCCAGCTGTGGTTCCAGTAAAGCAGTGTGCATCATACCAGTAAGAGAATATGGTGTAGATTAAAAAGTTTAACATCTAATTAAACTATGCCTTCTCAAGTTCTTACTGCTATAACAACGCCTACAGGTATCCCTTTTATTAAGCGGTAACTTCTTCGCTCTCAATTGGCTGAGTCCTGAATTCACCTTCCCACTTAGAAATCACACAGGTAGCGACGGCGTTTCCGGCCACACTCGTCGCAGAACGCCCCATGTCGAGGACTTGGTCAATGCCCAACAATAACGCTAAGCCTTCAATTGGTAGATTGAAAAGCGACATGGTACCCGCAATGACCACCAGCGACGCCCGCGGCACCCCGGCAATGCCCTTGGAAGTGATCATCAGCGTCAGCATCATCGTGATCTGCTGCTCAATGCTGAGCGGTACGCCATAGGCCTGCGCAATGAACGCCGTAGCGAAAGTCATGTACAGCATGGAACCGTCGAGATTGAAGGAGTATCCTAAAGGCAACACAAATGAGATAATCCGTTCTGAGCACCCAAACCGGCGCAGCGCTTCGATGGTCTGCGGAAACGATGCCTCCGAACTGGCCGTACTGAATGATAGAATAATGGCCGAGCGGACTTCCTTCAGCAAGGCAATGTAAGGAATACGTACCACCAGGCAAATAACTGCCAAGACAACGAACACGAAGAACAGTAAGCCCCCGAAGAAGCACAGGATTAGATAGGCATATCCCGCTAAAATCCCTAGTCCCTGTTTGGCCACTACAGCTGCGATAGCCCCTAACACCCCAAACGGTGCAAACGCCATTACGTAACTGGTAACCTTAAACATAATGTGCGATAAAGCGTCGAGCGCTTTAATCATAATTTTACCCTGAGCGCCAACGGCCCCAACGGCAATACCAAAGAAGATACTGAATACAACGATCTGGAGGATCTCATTGGTGGCCAGCGCTTCAATAAAACTAGTGGGTACAATGTGGGTAATGAAGTTCTCGAAGGTCAATTTTTGCACTTCAACCCCCGTATCAGTTCCTTTGGCCGGCAGCGGCAGGCTCATGACCTCACCGGGCTTCATGATGTTAACAACCAGTAAGCCAACGACCAGCGACAGAATTGTGGCAAAATAGAAGTAGGCCAGTGTTTTCAGGCCGATCCGACCGACCGTACCAAAGTCACCCAGCTTGGCAATGCCGACTACCAACGTAGCAAAGACAAGCGGCCCAATAATCATTTTGATGAGCCGGAGAAAGATTTTGGACAAGATATTCAGGTCACTACCCGAAAAGCCAGAGCCGGTATCTGGAAAGAAATAGCCGATGGCAATGCCGAGCACCATGCCCAGAAAAATACGAGTTGTCAGGTTGGGTAGTTTCATGCAATTGATTAAGTAGCCGTATCAACAAAAGTAACGGAATGTTGGCAGTTCAAAAAGCGGCCCAAGGCAAGCAAGTCAGCGGTTGCCTGTAAATGATGCTATTTGTGCCACATATTAGACCGCTGATTCTTATGATTAGTATGGTTTACACTGATTATTCGAATGAATGCATGGAAGACTCAAGCGGTTTATTGAATTAAATCATCAGAAATCTTACAGATCGTAAGAATCAGCGGTCTATCGCTACACAATTCGTCAATGTATACTTTTTACGTACTATCAACGTATCGTTTATAGCTTAGCGTTCGCGTTTAAACACTCGGCGATAAATAGGCTTGCGATAAGCAAATTGCAACCACATAAGCGGATAGATAAGGTAATCTGTCAGGATAAAAGGCGTTCGGAACGTAATATCATCAACAACAATTGTTTGTTGTTTGTCGGAAGGATCACGCAGTAAACGATGATGATGTTGCCAGTAAGATAAGAAGAAAGGCAATCGGGTGCCTTTATCGACAAAGTATATTTCGTTTTCCGTGGTTTGCTGGTCCGTTATCAGGCTAATCCAATCCTGGCGAAAAAGCAAGAAATTGAGCCGTAAATGCACTACATCTCCTGGCAGGCACCCATCAAAACGAACCACCTTAACGGGCGGAAACGGTGGGCTAAGCTGATCGAACAAGGCTCGGTCAAAACCGGCCCAAACTGTAGGCAGCCCCTGCCCAACCCGGGTTTTAAGGATAAGATTCATAAAGTACTAACCATCTGTTAAAGAGCAGGCTCCAAGAAAAAAACCTACCGTTTAATAAAAAATAATACCGTAAAATTGATAAGTACAGCAATAAAGTCGAATTTGACCATCTGTTTTCGGCTTCATACGAGCCGATTCGGGCATAATCTAGTCGGCTTATGAATCGGTTTGAGAGGTGGTCAGTACGGGTGTTTTTCATGAGCTTGCTTAGCTGTTCAGTTCCGCTAGCTGCTAATGTACCAACCCCCGAATATATTACGGTACGTGATGGCCTTCCTCAGGGTTTTATTAAATCCCTCATTCAGGACCGGCGTGGTTTCATCTGGCTCGCTACGCGCGATGGTTTATGCCGCTACGATGGCGTCCGCTTCCGCATCTACACGCACGACGCCCGACAGCCTAAGTCCCTTTCTTTCAGCAGCATTCTAAACATTAAAGAAGACGTTGCCGGCAAACTATGGGTCAGTACCGAAGACAACAATATCGATTATTTTGACCCGGTTACCGAACAGTGCAAACGTGTTTCTGACTCTCCCCATTTTCGCCAGGCAATGGGTCGTCATCAACTAATCGGCATCCATCCTGATCGGCAGGGGAACATTTGGGTAGCCACCCAAACTAACGGATTTTTTCGACTCAACGCTGATGGTACAATCTCACACCGGCACTGGGCTATTAAAAAAGATACCGTCCAGCGGTTCATCCGGGCTTTGTTACTTGACAAAAAAGGTCGCCCCTGGCTAGCGGCCCGGGATGGCCTCTATCATTATCACCCAGAGACTGAACAATTTACAGGCTTCAGCATAGCTCAAGGATTACCACAGAACGATGTAGGTAACCTTCATGAACGGGCTAATGGTGAGTTAATGCTTGGTTTCCCTGGTCGTTTTGCCTTATTCGACCCCCAAAATGGCCTCGTTCGTCAAGTTATTTCGCTGCCCGGCAATCCCACCAAAACGCCATTGTTTGCTAAAGACTACCGCGGAACAGACTATATCGACCAAAATCGATACACCAATAAGACTGGTTTGGTCCCGTTACCCCCTGACCCAAAGCTAGCCCGGTTCCCGGCGTTGTCGATGATGGCTGACCGTTCTAATGTTCTTTGGATCGGTCTTGATGGCGACGGCGTCATAAAATATGACCTTAATCCCCGACCTTTTCGTGCCTGGCCTTACGTCAGCAACTTCCATACTGACTGGCTCAATCAACAATTAGGCGTTCCCTTAAGCGTAATTCCAGCCGCCATCCGGCAGCAGTCTTCTTTCTACATTCGCTCCCAGTTTGACCGACGTAAAGCATTGTGGCTTAGTAGCCCAGAAACAGTGCCTTATCGTTATGATGAGATTAACAGATCGTTCACGGCTGTAAAACCAGCTGGCATAGAACCCCGATGGTTGCCTAATGGTCTATTCAGGCTGCCAGTTTTGGCTACAGGTTCTCAGGGTGAACTGTGGGGCTTGCTGGGGCCAAATGGTCAGGCTGTAGTTCGTCATAATCCCGAACTGGAAACGTTCACAGCCTTTCCTTTACCATTGCCCCCTAATCACCCCTATGAAATTCAGGCGATGACCGTTGATGGTGGCCGTATCTACATGGCTACAAAGCACCACGGTTTGCTCAGGGCCGACCTTTCTACCAGGCGTTTAATCCGGTGGCGCGCCGGTGGGACCGACTCCCGAGCCCTGCCTAACGATGCGCTGTTATGTCTGGCCCAAGACCCAACCCAGTATAACCATCTCTGGATTGGCACCTTCGGGAGTGGTTTATGTCAGCTCGACAAGATGACTGGCCAAATAAAGCAGTTTACAACCGCTCAGGGTCTCCCGAATAACGTTATTTATACTATTTTGCCCGATGGGCACGGCCACCTTTGGTTAAGTACCAACCGAGGTTTATGCCGTTTCGATAGCCGGACCTACGAAGTCAGGAATTATACTACTGACGACGGCTTACCAAGTGAAGAGTTTAACCGGTTTCATGACATTGTATTACCCGATGGACGGCTGGTGTTCGGCGGCATCGGCGGCTATACCGTTTTTGACCCTAGCCGGATTAGTGAGGACTCGTTTAAACCGGTGGTTGCACTGACATCCCTACGGATTAACAACCAACCCGTACAGGCTAATACGGTTGACTCACCTATTCAACGGGATATCAACGAAACCGCCGAGATTGAGCTTGATTATCACCAGAACTTCTTATCCTTTGACTTTGCTGCCCTTCAATTTAATCAGAGCGGCAAAAACCAGTACCGCTACAAGCTAATAGGTCTTGACAACGACTGGGTATACAGTGGTAGTCAGGCCACGGCTACCTATACGAAGCTCCCCCCGGCCACCTATACGTTTGTTGTCAATGCCTCAAACACTTCGGGCATCTGGAGTCCGCATACGCGCCAGATACGCGTTGTTATCAGACCACCTGTTTGGTCAACCTGGTGGGCGTATCTACTTTACCTACTACTCTTGCTCGGAGCCATTGCCCTGTTCTTGCGGGTCCGCATTCACCGAATCCGTTTGAAAAGCCGGATGGAACTGCGTGAACAGGAAACCATACAACTGAAACATCTGGATGAAGTTAAAACGCGATTCTTTGCAAACATAACCCATGAGTTCCGAACGCCATTAACCTTAATTCTAACACCGTTAGAACAACTTTTAAACGATAATAAAGCCGATTTGCAGCAGCACAACCGGTTGACACTCATTTATCGAAATGCAAACCGGCTCTTGCGTTTAATCAACGAGTTGCTCGATTTAGCCAAGCTTGACGCGGGTAGTTTGAAAGTTACTCCTACCCCAGGTGATCTCCCAGAATTTGTCGATCGAACCGTTCAGGAGTTTAAGGAAGAAGCACAACGGAAGCATATTCAATTGCTCATAAACAACCAACTGAGCCAGCCCTTTTATTGGTTTGATACGGACAAGCTCGAAAAGATACTTAACAACTTGTTATACAATGCCCTAAAGTTTACGAAGGAAAACGGTTCTGTGACCGTAACGACTTCATTAGGCCACGAGCTGATCAACCCAGGCATTATCAGCTTAGGCGTCACTGAACGTATCCGACTAGTCGTTCAAGACACGGGCACCGGTATTGATAGTCAAAAATTACCGCATATTTTCAACCGATTTTATCAGGTCGACCCACTAGCCGAAGGTTCTGTAAATGGCTCAGGTATTGGCTTAGCGCTGGTAAAGGAGTTAGTTGAGATAATGCATGGCACGGCTTCAGTAACCAGTCAGCCTGACGAGGGGACTACGTTTGTTATTGAACTCCCGTGTCGTCCAGCCCTGGCTTCAACCGTATCTGCCAATTCGAATAGCACTCCGTTTACCGACACAGCAGATAACCTCAACTCAGCCGCCGACGTAAATGCCCCCCGGCTATTGCTAGTGGAAGATAACGACGACATTGCCGAATACATCATGTCTATTCTGACTACTGAATGGCGGGTTCATCGGGTCAACAATGGACAGGCAGGGTTAGACGCTGCCATTGCCAATGGACCAGACCTGATCATTAGTGATGTATTGATGCCCGAAATGAACGGCTATGAGTTGTGTCGTCAACTAAAGGGCAATCCCGTGACGAGTCATATTCCTATTTTATTGCTCACCGCTAAGGCTGCTATAGAAAGCCGCATTGAAGGCTTAACTGCAGGCGCGGATGATTACTTGTCTAAACCATTTCAGGTAGACGAATTACGTGGGCGCGTCCGCAACCGCCTGGAGCAGCAACAACGAATGCGCCAGCATTACCGCGTTCAGTTAATTCGGGAAGGGCACCTGCCAGCCACGAGTCAAGCGCCAGAAGATGATTTCATGAATCGGGTGTATGCCGTTTTAGAAGCTCGTCTGGATGATTCAACGTTTGGCGTTGAACCATTGGCCACAGTCATTGGCATGAGTCGGATGCACCTTAACCGAAAGATCAAAGCTATGACGGGCATGACCCCCAACGAACTGATCCGGGTCGTTCGGCTTAACCGAGCGGCAGAACTGCTGCTAACTGGCGCTTCGGTTTCTGAGGTTGCTGACCTCGTTGGCTTTGATACACCTGCTTACTTCTCTAAAGTGTTCAAAGAACACTATCATCTGACCCCTTCAGAGTACGTTGAAAAGAACCGGCAAGAAGTCCTTTAGTCTGCTTATTTTTATCAGATTACTTCAAATTAGAAGTAACTGTATAACTCTGGCAGGTAAAAAGGTGTATACGAATGGCTGTTAATGAGCCCGTTACACGAACAACTACACAATTTATCCCTCATGTTACAAATTTTATAGCTACTTGTTACGAATGAGCAAGGAGCTGGCGAGCATTCATCCTAGTATTGTATCATAAACATATTAGTTTGATCGACTTAGAACAATCTCAAACTCCTAAAGCTCGTGACGTACTTTTCTTCTGCATCCGCATCGGCTCGCACATCGCCCACTGAATGGCCTCCTCTCAAACTGTATTTACGTGAAACTGGTCGTCAATCTTTTTCGGTAGGTGACCTGGTATATTTACAAGCAGTGGCCAATTATAGCTGGTTGAATTGGGTGGACGGTCGACGCATGCTCATGCCTCGCACCCTAAAATATTACTCACCCAAACTACCAACCGAACTATTTATCCGGCTCCACCGAAACTGTGTCGTCAATCGTCGTTACGTTGACCGGCTAGAGCGTACGGACACGGGTGGTCTGGTTCATCTATCAACGGGTGAAGTCCTACCGGTTTCGCGTCGGCGCTGGAGTACTGTACGGCGGCAACTGGCTAACAACATGCCACATTTAATGAACTAATACAGCGGCTACCGCTTCTATTCAATGTCATCATAAAAAAGCCCCCGGCCAGATTGGCCGGGGGCTTCGTTGTTTGCTCCCGTAAGCATGTGTTGGTCAGAAACAGGCTTACATCTTCTCCAGTACGCGCTCCATTGACACCTCGTTGCCGATGCGCGATTTCAACTCACTAATCGGTACGCGAATTTGCTCGGTCGTATCGCGGTAGCGAATTGTGACCGTATCGTCTTCCAACGTTTGGTAATCGACGGCAATACAGAACGGCGTACCAATCAGATCCTGGCGTGTATAACGCTTACCGATTGCATCACGTTCTTCATATACCACCCGGAACTCGGAGCGCAGGTTTTTCACAATCTGCTCTGCTTTTTCGGGTAACCCATCTTTGCGCACCAACGGGAACACGGCCGCCTTGATCGGTGCCAGCGCCGGATGTAACTTTAAGTATGTCCGTTCTTTCTGATCCTCGCCCTCGCCCGGAACGCCGGACCGCACCGTTTCTTTCGTGAACGCATTGCAGAAAACAGCCAGGAACAGACGGTCGGCGCCAACGGAAGTTTCTACTACGTAAGGAATATAGTTGCCGTAGGGTTTACCCGTTGCCGGATCAACATCGTTGTCGAAATACTGTTGTTTCTTACGGCTCAGCTCCTGGTGCGACTTCAGGTCAAAGTCGGTTCGGGAGTGTATTCCTTCCATCTCGCGGAAACCAAACGGAAACTGGTACTCAATGTCAACCGCTGCGTTCGCGTAATGTGCCAGTTTCTCGTGAATGTGGAACTTGAGTTTTTCGGCGGGCAAGCCAACGGCCTGGTGAAACTTCATCCGGGTGTCACGCCAGCGTTCGTACCAGTCCATCTCGGTACCAGGGCGCACGAAGAACTGCATTTCCATCTGCTCGAACTCGCGCATCCGGAACGTAAACTGACGGGCCACGATCTCATTGCGGAACGCCTTCCCGATTTGAGCAATACCGAAAGGTACCTTCATGCGGCCGGTTTTCTGCACATTCAAAAAGTTCACAAAAATTCCCTGTGCCGTTTCAGGCCGCAGATAAATCAGGCTGGCATCCTCAGCTAGCGACCCAACCTGCGTTGAAAACATCAGATTGAACTGCCGAACCTCGGTCCAGTTGTCGGTTCCGGATACCGGATCTTTGATGCCCTCGGCAATGATCAGGTTTCGAACACCCTCAAGGTCATTATCACCCAGCAAACGTCCCATTTCCTGCAGGAGCGCACTACTCCGGGCCTCGTCACCGGCGTTGGCGTACTCTTCAGCTTTCAGTTCGAGGAGCTGATCGGCACGGTAGCGTTTCTTGGAATCGCGGTTGTCGATCATCGGATCGTTGAACGAGTCGACGTGGCCCGAGGCCTTCCAGGTGAGTGGGTGCATGAAGATCGACGCATCAATGCCGACGACATTGTCGTTGAGTTGCGTCATGGCCTTCCACCACAGTGTTTTCAGGTTATTCTTAAGTTCGACGCCATTCTGGCCATAGTCATACACAGCTTGCAGGCCATCGTAGATTTCAGACGATGGAAATACGAAGCCATATTCTTTGGCGTGGGCGATAATGTCTTGTAAGGATGCTGCCGGGGTAGTTTTCTGCTCTGTCATAATCAGCTACTGATGCCGCAAAGATAGGGTTTACGCCGAAAATCCCCGAAAATGGCTAACTTCATATCAGATGGTATAAGGCTACAGGCTGTCGCACGCCGTGAGTAAATTAGAAATTGATTATGAAAATTTTACGGTTTAGCTTGCATCTTTTCCGTAACTGAATCGTACCCCACCGTCATGTTCAATCGTTTTCAGTCGCTCGTGCGCGACTATTTCGGCGTTTCTCACAAGGAAAGCCGTGGGCTTGTCGTCCTCATTTTCCTGACGCTGCTTTTTCTGCTCCTCCCCTTTCTCTATCGTTTTATTAACAGTTCGCAACCCGCTGATACGTCGGCAGCCGACCAGCGTAAGCTCGATAGCCTGGTCGCGTTGATGCGCACCGAAGAAGCGAAGCAACCCAAGTTTGGGAATCGCTCCAATAAAGAAACAACCACCGCTGAGCACTTCAGCGAACCTAAGCTCTTCAACTTCGACCCCAACACGGTCAGCGTAGCCGGCTGGCAGCAACTCGGACTACCCAAGTGGCTAGCTGAACGAATAGACAAGTACCGCAGCAAAGGTGGGCAGTTCCGCCAGAAAGAAGACTTATTACGTATCTATGACTTCCCACCTGAGCTATACGAGCAGTTGGAACCATATATCGCCCTCAAAGAACCGGCGAATTCGACTCGGTTTGCCAATGCGAAATACGACAAAAGCGACTCGTATGCCAACGAACCCAAGACAGCTACCGAACGACCGGCTTTTGCCGAGCGCCCGGCAAAACCAGCGCTTCAACCGTTCGATATTAACACGGCTGATACGTCGCAGTTGATAGCGTTAAAAGGCATCGGTGCTACGTTGGCTGGACGAATTGTCAAGTACCGCGATGCGCTTGGCGGCTTTATTTCGACGGAGCAGTTCCGGGAGGTGTACGGATTGGATTCGCTGGCGCTGGAAGAGTTACAAAAATTTGGAAAGATTCACTCGGCCGCCCGGAAGATTCCCATCAATACGGCCAGTACCGAAGAGCTGGACCGCCATCCTTTTTTGTCACGGCGGCAGGCACAGATCATCGTCAGTTATCGTGAGCAACACGGTGCTTACACGTCGGCAGAATCATTAAAGCCTATCCGAATTCTGGACGCGAAGACCATTGAGAAGATCGCGCCCTATCTGGAGTTCTGAATCAGTGGTCATTAATGGTCGTTAGTTGTCAGTAATTGTCTCTACTTGTTATTGGCTGCCGTTAGGTATACTTCTGAATAACTGACTCATAATGAGCGTTTCATGGCAATTACTGACAACTAATGACCCTATACTTTCCTGCTAAGTAACACCACATTCTCGACATGGTGCGTATGGGGAAACATATCAACGGGTTGCACATCGGTTACGGCATAGCCTTCGTCGAGTATACCCAGGTCGCGCGCCTGAGTAGCCGTATTACAACTGACATACACAATCCGTTGCGGCCCGGCGTTGAGCAGTTGTCTGGTTACAGCTTCGTCCATGCCCGCCCGAGGAGGGTCGGTAATCACTACATCCGGGCGACCGTGCTGATCAAAAAAGCTATCGGTTAAAATATCACGCATGTCTCCAGCGTGGAAGCTGGTGTTGGTAATCCTATTCACGTCGGCGTTCACCCGAGCATCAGCCACTGAAGCTTCTACGTACTCGACACCGATGACCTCTTTTGCCCGACGAGCTACAAACAGCGCGATCGTGCCGGTACCGGTGTAGAGATCATAGACTCGTTCGTTGCCGGTCAAACCCGCCCAATCGCGAGCCACCTTGTAGAGATTAAATGCCTGTTGCGCATTTGTCTGATAAAACGACTTAGGGCCTACGCGGAAAATCAACGGCCGGCCGCTGCCATCGTCCATTTGCTCTTCAATGTAGGGTTTGCCGGCCCAATTAATAACTTCCTGATCCTGATACGTATCATTTTTCTTAGTGTTCAGGATGTAATTGAGCGAGGTTATCTGCGGAAATGTATCGCGCAAATAGATCAGCAAGTCCGTTAACAGTTCAGGCTCCTCCTGCGCTACCTGCAACGTTACCATCACCTGCTGCGTAGTATCAGCAGTACGGATGATCAACGTACGAAGAAATCCGGTATGCACTTTCAGGTTATACATGCTGAGGTTGCGCCGAAAAGCGTAGTCCGCCACGGCCAGCCGAATAGCGTTAGACGGATCGGGCTGGAGGTAACAATGCCGAATTGGCAACACTTTGTCGAACCGTCCCGGCACGTGAAAGCCTACCGCCCGCGGGTCCATGGGCTCATCGGTACCGACTTCAGCCTGCGTCAGCCAACGGCCTTCCGCACAGGTAAACTCAAGTTTATTCCGATAATAGGTGGTTGGATGAGCGGGCAGAATCGGCCGAATGTCCGGCAGGGCGACCTTGCCAATACGGGTCAGGTGGTCAACCACCTGCTGATGTTTAAATCGCAGCTGCTCGTCATATTGAATATGCTGCCATTTGCAGCCGCCACAGGTTCCAAAATGTTCGCAGAATGGCTCAGCGCGAACCGCCGATCGTTCATGAACGTGTTCAGCAACGGCCTCCCGGTATTGTTTCTTACGGTTCGTAATGCGCAAGTCAACAATATCGCCGGGGGCTACACCAGGGCCGCCATTAGGGTTTTCTACAAAAATTACGCCCTCTTCGGTGCGCACAATACACTTCCCTTCGGCCGCAACAGCATCAACACGTACGCCCTGCAACCGTTCGGGTGTTTTATGGATCTTCCTACGCATAAGTCCTAAAAAACTGCTAATTTAAGCAGCCGTTTTCGGACGACCTTACTAGTGAACCTTATCTGTCTATGTCAAACGTCTACCGTATTTCCTGGTTAACGACAATCTTAACTAGCTTTTTACTGGTTATCAGCCACTTTGCCTGGGCAACACATATAGTAGGGGGCGAACTTGAGCTACGTTACCTAGGCGCACAAGGCCCTTTCACGCACCGTATTAACCTTAACCTATACTTCGATAATGTTAACGGCGACCCGGGTGCCGACGATGGCCGGGTAACAGTCGGTATTTTTGCCAAACGCAATAATCAGTTTATTGGGTATGTGCCGCTTAACCGTATCAGTAGTGAGTTTGTCCCTTACAGCAGACCTGCCTGCGCATCGGCCAGTTTAAGTACCCGCCTTATTCGCCATAGTGTTGACCTTAACCTTGATCCGAACGTATTTAATGACCCCAGTGGCTATTACATGTCGTGGGAGCGCTGCTGCCGCAATCGCACCATCGTTAACATTGAGAACCCCGGAGGAGCGGGTTCTTCGTTTTATCTGGAGTTTCCGGCGATAACAAACGGAACCGCTCGGGTCTACAATTCATCGCCCGTATTTACCATCCCGAAAGGAGACTATGCGTGTATTGGCCAACCATTTTCGCTTGATTTTAGCGCTAAAGACGCCGATGGTGACAGCCTTGCTTACTCGCTGGTGACACCTTATAATGGGTTCAGCACTACGTTCGACCCAAATCCGGGAGCCCTCAACGGCAATGCGCAACCGTTTTTCTCGGCCGGACCTTACCCACTCGTTCGGTGGGCTGCCGGCATTTCGCCTACCAACCAAATCCCGGGTACTGTGCCACTCGGTGTAAACGCCCGTTCAGGTTTACTCAACGTTACGCCAAACCGAACGGGTTTGTTCGTATTTTCGGTAGAAGTGGTCGAGTATCGAAACGGGCGAGCCATTGGCCGTGTTCGGCGCGATTATCAATTATTAGTGATTGACTGCCAAAAGAACGACCCGCCTAAGCTTCTGTTTCGGCCCGAAGGACAAGCAGCATTCTATACCGAAGGTAACGTACTGACTATTGCGGAACAAGATACTAACTGCCTGAACCTGTACTTAACCGACCCTAATCCGAACCAACGGATTCAGATTATTAATATGAGTGGTTCGCTGCCTGGCCTGACGCTTACGCCCGGCGAGTTTCTTACCCGAACCAGTCGGGATACGCTGCAAGCTAAATTTTGCTTCGGACGGTGCGTGGGTGGCAACGGTACGCCGGTCACCTTACTGATCCGAGCCACCGATGAGGGCTGTCCACAGGGTCTTAGTGATACCATCAACGTCCGCCTGAATATAATCCCGTCGCCTAATAACAAGCCGTTGGCCGGTACTGATTTAGCCAACAATCAAAGTCGAGTTACAGTTGGCTCCTCATTAACCTTCAATGCGTTTGGCACCGATAAGGATAATGATAACGTAACCATTCAGGCCGTAGGGCGAGGTTTTACCCTGGCCCAGGCAGGTATGAGCTTTGGATCAGCCTCCGGCGTCGGCAAAGTATCTCAGCCCTTCGTATGGAAACCAACGTGTACACAGGCTACTCAATCGGACTATCTGGTCGACTTTATTGTGACCGATACGCGTTGTAACCGGAACCTCCGCGACACCGTAACAGTCAAGCTGTCGGCCGTGGGGCTGCCCAGCCAGCCGCCAACTATTCGAACAACACTCCCGCAAACTGTCGTCGATCTGGTTGTCAACGCCAGTGACTCAGCCGGGCGAGTGACCTTCGACGTGCTCGGGGATGATGCCGACCGGGACACCCTCCGCCTTACGGGCATCGGCCGTGGCTTCGATGTGAAAGAAGTGGGTATGACATTTACCAATAAATTTGGGCTCCCCACGCTCCAGTCTCCGTTCGATTGGCGACCCAGTTGTGCACTAATGGCCGGGAAAACTGAAGCTACTTTCATAGTCGATTTCGTGGTAGACGATCGTTCTTGCCAACCGAATCATACCGATACCACAACCGTTACGTTCCGGGTCAAAAACTTAACCGCCAATGCGGAGATTTCCATACCAAACGTATTTACGCCGAATGGCGACGGCATCAATGACTACTTTGCCGCCAAAAACGTACCCGAAAATTCCTGCGATGAGCAATTTCTGTCAGTAGAAATCACTAACCGCTGGGGGCAGCGAGTTTTCAGGTCCGTTGATCCTAAATTCCGCTGGTACGGCACCGACGCCCCTGTTGGCACGTATTACTATCTGCTCATAACCTCCAAACGGACTTTTAAAGGACCGTTGACGTTAATCCGGTGATGACGGGTCAGTAGGTGAAGTAAGTGCAGTATGTTGAAGCCTGTCCTGGTTTGGCCTACCGCGCCCCTTAATTAAGTGACTGCTCCCACTCCACTCACTCGACCAATTCTGTATCTTCGCGGCTATTCTTATGAAAAATAAAGTAGTTCTTATTACCGGTGCCTCGTCGGGCATTGGTCGATCGTTGGCTTTTGCATTCGGTCGCGAAGGGGCCAGCGTCGTTATCTGCGCTCGTAAAGCCGACACCTTACAAGCCGTTACCGAAGAGCTTCGTCAGGCGGGTATTGATGTTCTTTCCTTAATAGCCGATGTCAGTGTTGAGGCCGATGTCAAACAGCTCATCGAGCAAACCATTGACCACTTTGGTCGGCTGGACATCCTCATTAATAACGCGGGAATTTCTATGCGCTCGATGCTGATTGACACGGAGCCAGCCGTCATTCAGAAGGTTATGGACATTAATTTTATGGGTACAGTCTATGCAACGCGTTACGCCCTGCCCTATATTCAGCAAAGCAAAGGCTCAATCGTTGGGATTTCGTCGATTGCCGGCTATCGGGGGCTCCCCGTACGCAGCGGCTATTCGGCCTCCAAGTTTGCCATGAACGGCTTCTTAGAGGCCGTACGTACCGAGTTACTGCATACCGGTGTTCATGTGTTAACGGCCTGCCCTGGCTTTACGGCATCGAATATTCGTTTTTCGGCGCTCAATGCAAAAGGAGAAGCTACTGGAGAAACCATGCGCGACGAAGGCAATATGATGAGTGCCGACGAATGTGCCACCCACATTTTGCGAGCCGTGAAGAACCGCAAACGCGAACTCATTCTGACGTCGCAGGGAAAGCTGACAGTGTTTATGAATAAATGGTTACCGGCCCTGACCGACAAGTTGGTGTTTAATACTTTGGCCAAAGAGAAAGACTCGCCCCTGAAAAAATGACCGCCTGGGCAAATTGACTCTTCAGACAAAGCATGTCGCAGCAGGCCACCACTCAGCTTAGATGGTGATTAAATAATCCAGACATTGTCCCGCCGGATGAAGTACAGCTCATTATGCCAAAGGACGCGCAAGTAGATGTCTTTAGTGCCGAGAATATTGACTTTGTGCCCCCGTCCGATAACCTCAACCACCGGAGCAGCGGCCGACGGGTCTGTACGTAGTAAAACGCGATCGTGGCTGGTAATGCCCGACTGGAAGCCTTCGGGTAAATTGACAAAAACCAGAAGCAAGAGCAGATACAACAGCATCACCCATTTCTGACGCTGAGAAATACGTTCCTTCCGTGCTACTTTAAGCACTAAGACACTGAACACATACCCAGCGGGTATCAATAAAAAGATCAGGAAATAGATACCATACTTCCGGTAAAAGAGGTAGAAATAGTTAAGATCGTCGGTTTCGTAACCACTCAGGTTATTAGCGCGGGCGATGTCGTTCATTTTCCGCAGAACGGCATCGTCTGGGTGACGATCAAAATACACTTCCAGATAATAGAGTAAATGGGGAACGTCGTTCTGCTGCTCATAGGCACTGGCTAACTTCAACAGAATTGCGTCGGTTGCTGTATGGCCATTTGCTAATGCCGTTTCATACAATCGCGTGGCACTTGCCTGATCGCCAGCAGCAAACAAGGAATCTGCCCGCCGAAGTGAGTCTGCAGACGTAACCTGTGCCTGCGATGTTCCGGCCAGAAAACAAAAAAATAGGCTTATTTTAAGACGTAGGGCTTGCAATGAACTAAAAAAGGCTATAGTTTTGCACCACAATTAACGAAGAGGCATTCATCATATGTCGACAATCGTTAGCCGATTTGGTAGCTCAGCTGGTAGAGCAATACACTTTTAATGTATGGGTCCTGGGTTCGAATCCCAGCCGAATCACAAAAAAGCCGCTTAGTGCGGCTTTTTTTATTTAGTATATCTTAGAAAGGCAGATCGTTGCTTTCATCATCAAAGGTCGTGTTGAACGGCATGGCTGCAGGCTGGCTCTGTTGAGCAGGACGAGCGGCTGGCGACGCAGCAGGGCGCGCTGGCGCTGAATAGCCCGCGCCGGCTCCACTACCATCGCCTTCGGCTAGCTCAATACGGAACGCACGAAGTTCGGTATACCATCGGTCATTATATTCTCTCGACTCTGCACTGAACGTAGCTTTCAACGTATCTCCATCGGCAAACTGCTTCAGGTCGTTAGCCTTCTCCCCCCAGGCGGTCATGCATACCTTCTTGGGGTATTGGCTGTCAAGGGTTTCAATGACGAATTCCTGCTTATTCCATGGTCCATTTTTACCTTGGCCTGTTACTTCAGGAAGTACTTTTATGAGTTTTCCGACTAATTCAAGTGCCATAATTATTGGGCTTTTACGTATGATTTGGAATGATAAAATTACTAAAATTTGCCCATTTTTCGGCTATTATGCCTTAAAAAAGCAGAAAGAATCTTCGTTCGTTTTTGGATAAAAAAACCGAACAGCTATATTTGCACCCGCATCAATAATCTGGTGTACGGCAAGGCCACGTGGTGAAACTGGTAGACACGCCATCTTGAGGGGGTGGTGCTTCACGGCATGGGAGTTCGAGTCTCCCCGTGGTCACATAAATAACTAGGAATTAAGCACTTACAGTAAACGGTAAGTGCTTTTTCGTTTTAAGTCAGAAAGTGCAGTATGCCCTACTTTTAATTGGTTCATGGGCGTATTTCGGCGGTAAGCTAACGGTACGTAACCAGTATTCAGCCATCGACTTGAAATAGTCGCTCCACTCCTGAGCATTGCTAGGTTTGCTGATGAACGAATGTGCCCCCAGGTCATAAGCAGCCCGTATGGTTTGGGAGTCGTAATGAGCATTGAATACGATGACAGGCATACACTTATAAGCGGTTCTTAGCTCTTTCAGCCGTTGTCTGCCTGACTCAGGATCGGGTAGGTAAATATCGAGTAAAACCAGGCGGGGTAAGCTATGAGAGTTAGTTGAGCAATCGGCCGGGTAGTTAAAAGCTTGGGGAAGCAAAGCCCCAAACACAAGTTTACATTCGGGAAAACTGTGTTTCAGCAATGCTTCGTTTTCCTCAGGGCCGTAGCCGGGCAGCCTAAGGCCCATTTCGTTGATGCAACTAGAAGATGTGTAGCCATCATTGGTGCTAGAAAGTTTGTCCAAAGTCTAGAGGTTAATTATGGCGGTTACTTTCGTAAAACAACTTAATGGTCCTCAGAATGATGTGATCTTCTGCCGTGGCAGCCGATTCT
This sequence comes from Spirosoma soli, assembly GCF_042684525.1. Classification (NCBI taxonomy): domain Bacteria; kingdom Pseudomonadati; phylum Bacteroidota; class Cytophagia; order Cytophagales; family Cytophagaceae; genus Spirosoma; species Spirosoma soli. Next base: position 176,495 of record NZ_JBHULN010000008.1, read on the forward strand.
TCTTTCTTATCGAGGTCTATTATCGATTTAATGTCATCTAGCTGTTGCACCGTAATGGTCTCATAGGCCATTGACCAGGTAGGAAAGAGACGTTGCGTAATGGGCCGATTCAGCACCATAATAACCTCTTTGTGCCTCTTGTCCTGCTTAATACGTTTGTAAAGAGTCTCAACAGCCTCTTTTTCGCCTTCTAGCACTTGCAGTATGCTTCCTCGTACGTACAGCATAACGCCTGTGATGCCGTGCTTCAGGTTATTTTGGCGGCTCTGTTGAAGTATCGTTAATAAATCTTCTTCCTGGAATGAATCCACCGAAGAGCTGAAATAGACAATGCAATGCTCCATATAACAATTCATTCCGGACGTAACGAATGCCGCCTATGCCTGGCCTAATCAGAAGTAAGCAGACTACCGGCAATCTCCATACGTCGCTGTAAAGATTGATGTAACAACCCACAGCGTTCTGTTTTTATGAAGATCTTTAATTTGTAAATCGATTCGGGTGCAGACAGTTAGACCAGTAGTCAACGATAGCCTGTAACTGCCTACGCATTTCGGCCAGGTTTTGTCTTTTTTCAAAAAAGCCCTGAATAGTCAATTCATAAGCTTCTTCGACCAACTCCTTATCAATGGGGTGAGTGAAAAAGATGAACGGAATAGCCCTTTTGCGTAGGGCAGCATCTTGTTCAATCAATCGGCGAAGTTCGAGCCCGTTCATGATGTGTAAACTCACTTCTGAAATAATCAGGAAAGGGCGCTGATCAGTCCCCTTCAAATACTCAACGGCCTGCTGGCCATTCTCAAAAAATAAAACCGGACTCGAAGGGGCAATCTCTTCTAAAATCGGTTTAAGTAAAAGCTGATCATCTTCATCATCGTCGATAAAGATAATGGGCCCATGATGTTCCATTCGGCTAATCGTAAATTAAGTGTACTAGTCGTAGAACTGTTACATTGTTCAAAAGGATTGAGCCTGCTGGTTCAAATTTACTAACCGGCTATTCCAATTAGACATGGACAGTATATGCTAACGATAGTACTCGCTTATCTGTTAGTTAAGCAAAACGCTTTATCCATCATTTTATGCGGCTTATACCCACTTTTGAACCACTAGCCCCAAATTTATTGCTGGGTCATAAGTTGCTGAATACCTTCGGCGTAACAATATATAACCAAGCCTATTGCTACCAAAATCATGGGTGTTGTCATTAAACCAACCGTCAATAATATCATTAGCTTATGGTTCGGCGAGGATACGCCAATCCGCCAGTACAAAATCAAACTCAACCCAACTCTGTGGGGAGCTTGCCAACATATTAACCGAGATTTCCGCCCACCCTCCCGGAAACAACAGATCGAACAGTATCGTAAGTCAGATAAAGTGGCTTTTGCCAAAGCGGTTTTGCAGGAGCTGGATCGAAGCAAGCAACCGAACACCGAGCGAATGCACTGTTTGGCGTAGGGCAGCTCCGTTCGGACAGGCTGGTAAACGACAAAGCTAAATCCAAGCAGAAAAGCTGGCCGTATATGTGGCAAAACAGGTTAAAGAGCTTTTTGAAAACATAAACACGCACAACTGGTTCTCCAACTAAAAAGCCCCAAACCAACGGTAAAGGGCTTTCCTAACCACTAAACTTTTTATCAATTCGTAACTAAGTTACAAAAAAGGCCCGACACAATACGTATCGGGCCTTTCACTTTTAGCTCCAATGTTAGCGAACGGATACCCACAAACGTTTAAAAACTACAATTTCAACGTTGGCTTGATCAAACTCTTGCGCACTTTGTCGGCTGCAGCCAGGTCCGTCAGAGTGATGTTAGCGCGCTGGCGCATGGTTGGCGAAGCCATCAGAATTTCAGTAGCCATTTGAATAAGCAAAGCCGCTGTAGCCGGACCGTTGGCCTTCCGACGTACCGAACGGGCCGTTGCTCCGGTTGAGGCTTCCGATGTTAATTTATTGGCCATGTATGTTGACTCCATATCGTTTATAAGCAGCAAATTAGCGTCTATACTTATAACAAAATAATGACAACTTTTGGCACACAAACAAGGTGTTTTTTCGTGACAAAGCACAGTAAATCAGTCTTTTTAAAGTTCTTTACCGTAGATGACTGACAATTCTACAAGGCATCTGTTTCTCAGTATTGGCCAGGTCATTTTCCATTAGATAATATATTGTTTCACCATGAGTTTTGTCACCGCAAAAAACTTAATCGGCTACTACCAAACACTAATTTTGTAAGCCGAGTTACACATGACGAATCGAGTTTAAGTGATGAGGATTGCCTACCATTTTTACACCGCTCGCCCGGTCGCTCATGCGACTGGGCTTTTTTGTGCCGTATACTCACTCTACTGGTTTGCTTAAACACTTTTCGTACAACAACAAGTTAGTGAAGTTCAGGCGTCCTCATCGCCTAATCTAGCAGACGTAAGCCTGGCTGACCAACAAGTTAGCCAGGCTTATTTGTGGTTGTCAAACCAACCTGTTACGCAAAGGTGTATGTCGCAATTCCACCCCAGAATTGACGTTGTTTACCCCCTTCGGGTACGTAGTGGGATAGTAGCTTTGTTGAAACAATCAGCCAACAAATTGCTATGAAAAAGACAAACATCACCTACTGGATTTTTACCGGCCTATTTTTATTTGTTATGCTCGGTTCAGCCATACCCGATTTACTAGTAATGCCAGAAGCGGTGGAGGGATTCAAACAGATGGGCTACCCGGTTTATCTTATTCCATTTCTGGGCTGGGCCAAGCTGTTGGGTGTCATAGCGATACTAGTACCTGGCTTTCCCAGGCTTAAAGAATGGGCATACGCTGGTTTAATCTTCGATCTGATCGGGGCAACGTATTCAATAATCAACAGTGGTACACCCGTTACCGACTGGCTACCCATGTTGGCTTTCATAGGCATTGGCGTTGGCTCGTACGTATTCTATCATAAAAAGCAGAAGAAAGCTTCACACAATCGAGTGGCAACAGAGCAACTAGCCTCCCTGGCCAGTTGACCAACAGAATCAGCGTAGCCAAGAAAGATAAGCTACCAGTGTAGGTAGCTCCAATCGCTTGCAGCAATCGTTTATCAATCTCTTTTACCCCGGCTGGTCGTTCGTACTAGCCGGGGTTATTTTTGTCAGATAGCTCAACTCCGTTTACTGCAACAAGCGCCTATTAATCAGATTTATACATTTTTTGGAGTACTGAGTGTCAGGTATCCTAAAAGACGCCTAGCTTTATCGACTTATGTCGCTAGTAATCAGTTGGGCTCTGATGACTGAGGCTTAATCAATTCCTGATGCTATACTGCTACGCTATGAATCTGAAAGCTCTTTTTCCCTTCCTGCTTTCTTTATTACTGTTAACAACCGTCATCCTGATCGACCGTAACAGCTTTTCTCGGATGAGAGCGTACACGACTCAGGTTGACCAGTCCCGTGAAGTAATTACCCGACTCGAACGCTTATCCAACTGGTTAAAGAGTGCCCAGGTCTATAGCCCTTCATTCGCCCAGGAACACGTCGGCTCGTATTATCAACTTTTTAAAGAAGAGGCTGATCAGGTACCAAATCAACTCCACGAACTTACGGCATTAGTGGCGGAAGATCGTGTTCAGCACCAACGTATTGACTCTCTGTCACGATTGGTCCGGCGGCACTGGTCTACAATCATGCAGAATAATATTACCGAAATTGTAAACGCCGGACAAGCCTGGCGACTCAACGATCTTTTTATTATACATAAGCTTATCAACCAGGCAATTGCCTACGAAAACAACCGGTTGGAAACCCAAAAACAAGAGTTGGTCCGATCAACAGATCTGACGAGTAATGCATCAACTATTTTCTCGGTACTCGCCATAGGTATTCTACTGGCGGCATTTGCCTCAAACCTGGCAATGAGCTACCGCCGGAAGCGGCTGGAAGGTTTTTTGGAGTCGATTCTTAACACAACCCACAACACCATCATCAACCTTCAGGTGATTCGCAACAAAAATCGGATTGTTGATTTCCGGGTCACCTTCGCTAATGCGGCCGTTGAAGACCTGTTAGCCGTTAAACGCACCGACATTGTTGGCAAACGACTTTCGCAAGTATCGGGCTTTTTGGGAAGTCCTGAATTAATCAACCGCTTTACCGACGTTCTTGAAACCGGTCAGCCGGGTCAGTTTGAGATTCCCTATCAGAAAGGCAACAGCGTTGTGTGGCTGGATGCTGTGCTGGCTGGGCTCGACGATAATCTGGCAGTCACTTTCCACGACATCACTCCCATTAAGCAATACCAGCACGAGCTCCAACTCAACATCAAGCAACTGCACCGTAGCAACGACAACCTTCAGGAGTTTGCCTACGTGGCCTCGCATGACCTACAGGAGCCTTTGCGCAAGATTCAGGCCTTTGGCGATGTTTTGCAACAACAGTTTGTCCGCGATTTACCCTCTCCTGCGGTCGACATGATTCAGCGGATGCAGGCAGCGTCCCGGCGCATGTCGACCCTGATTCAGGACCTGCTTACGTACAGCCGCCTGTCAGCGCAACAGGCCTTTCAGCCCGTGTCTTTAGCGCAGCTTGTGAGCGAAGTCATTACTGACCTTGAGTTATTAATTGAGGAAAAGCAGGCGGTCATTCAGCTGGATTCCCTCCCTACCCTATCCGGCGACGCCCTGCAATTGAGGCAGCTTTTCCAGAATCTGTTAGCCAACGCGCTGAAGTTCTCACGTCCGGGCATACCCGCCGAGATTTCGATTACCTGCCAACTCACAAACGCTCCTAATGTATCCGGTACGCCTGCCAATACGCATCAGAGCTTCTACGAATTTATGGTAAAAGACAACGGAATTGGCTTTGATGAACAGTACGGAGATCGAATTTTCCAGGTGTTTCAGCGACTGCACAGCCGAAGCGAATTTTCGGGAACAGGCATTGGGCTAGCCATCTGCAAAAAGGTCGTGGAGAATCACCACGGCTACATAATGGCCCACAGTAAACCTGGTCAGGGTGCTACGTTCGTTGTTTACCTTCCCAATGACACCGCCAATCGTCCGCCTATTCTAAGCCAGATTACAGAATCTGGCAAACAGTTATAGCTCCCACTTCTACAGAAACACGGGCTCTTTACTTAATAAAGTCAACCTTTCCCAACAAGTAGAGTTCTGCTATTGAGTTCTAACAGCCATCTCAAAACATCAGACGTACCATGGAAAGTCAAGACCCGCAGGAAACAACCCTGGATCAAACCGATTATGACTCTAACGAATTCGACGGAGCAACCACCGACGACGAAGTAGCTGCGATGGAGTCGGGCGTTGATCTGGACGCAGATGACGATTTAGATTCTGACGACTAAGCGAATACGTCAATCTTAGTGTAAACAGCCACTAGCCGGGCCGTTGGAGTCCGACTAGGGGCTGTTTATATTTGTTAATCATCAAGCCCCATTACAGCGGCATCGTATTCATCAGTTCGTTCGCCATCGCCCGATAATCCCCCCGCGGCTCCTCCGGCCCCTAAAATGGTAGAGTCACCACCTCGTACGTTGGCCTGATCGCCCCCATCGGCCTTTGCATCGCTTTTGGCATTTGTTAGATAGCCAGCGGTATTTTCTGCGTCGTCGGTTCTCTCATTCCGGTCCTGGCCAATTACGGCATCATCAGCGGCCGTTCCTTCGCCTAAACCAGTAGCTGCCGTTTCGTCGGCCCCGTCGGGGCTGTAAAATTTCATGAACAGGCTCATTGTATCCTTGTTTAAGTTGGTTTGTGATCAAACTCGGGTGCCCTGGTCAGAAGGCCTATTTTTTTCTTTCTCATGAACAGTCTACTGGCCGTTCTGGTCCGCTAACAGGATCGGTTAGTGAGTTAATGGTACCGCTGCCGAGTCTACATAATTCTGCTACAGGCTGGTAGTTAAGTCCACTATGCCCTCTCATCCTGGAGTCGTTCTTGATCGTCCACAGACCTGGCTAAAACCCAAAAATCAGGGGGTAGACCATTCCCTCACAAGTCTACTTAATTAATAGACGGATCATTATAGGCCCGTGTTGAGCAGACCTAACCGATTTCAAGCTGCTGCACATACCCAGCTTCAGCTGAACAACACTTACGATGAGCAACCGACAACGAAAGCGAGCGGAGTTATACACTCCTCAAACAAGCGAGCTGGCCCTCTGGGGAGGGCTTGAATGTACTGTCAACCGGGTGGGTGACACGTACCAGGATCAGGTTTACCGCAGCGGCCACCACGACCGCATAGACGATCTGGATTTAATTGCCGATTTAGGAATAAGCGCATTACGTTATCCGGTGTTGTGGGAACGGGCCGCTCCTGACAACCCGGATGAGCTAAACTGGACCTGGACCGACGAGCGGCTCAATCGGCTGCGTCAGTTAGGTATTCGTCCAATTGCGGGGCTAGTGCACCATGGCTGTGGCCCCCGCTACGCTACCTACGACCAGCCCGCCTTCGAGCACGAGCTGGCCCGCTATGCCCGACGGGTAGCCGAGCGTTATCCCTGGGTGGATGCGTACACGCCCATTAACGAGCCATTGACCACAGCCCGCTTTGGCGGACTCTATGGGCACTGGTACCCGCACGGTAAATCACCCCGCACATTCGTGGATATTCTCTTACGCGAGTGCCGGGCCACCGTTCGGGCCATGGCCGAAATCAGAGCGGTGCGCCCTGATGCTCAACTGATTCAGACGGATGATTTAGGCAAGACCCACAGCACGCCCCTGTTGCAATACCAGGCTGACTTGGAGAATGAGCGCCGGTGGCTAAGCTGGGATTTACTCTGCGGCCGCATAAACCCAGACCATCCCATGTGGGATTATCTACGTCGGTTTGGCGCCAGCGAGCGCGACTTGTGGTTTTTAGTCGAAAATGCTTGTCCCCCTTCTGTTATGGGCATTAACCATTACGTTACCAGTGAGCGCTATCTGGATCATAATGTCCGTAACTATCCGACCCGAATGCGTGGGGGTAACGGCTTTCATCGCTATGCCGATACGGAAATGGTGCGGGCAGTGCCGGAATTACGGACTGGCATCGGTGGCTTATTACAAGAAGCCTGGCTACGTTATGGCCTACCCATAGTGGTAACAGAAGCTCACCTGGGCGATACGGAGGATGAGCAGATGCGGTGGTTAGGTGAGATCTGGCAACAGGCCCACCAGGCTAAGGCAGCCGGTGTAGATATACAAGCCGTAACCGTTTGGGCCTTATTGGGTCTGTATGACTGGCATTGCCTGCTCACGAAGCGGGAGGATAAACACGAGCCGGGAGTATTTAATGTGAGCAGTGGCCACCCTGAGCCAACCGCTCTGGCTCCGATGATTAAGCGCCTGGCGGCTGGTGAACCCGTTGAGTCGTTGATACCACCGGGCTTAGGCTGGTGGCAATCGGCGGAGCAGAAACCTTCTCTGATCACGTCATGGTATCAATAATCATCGTTTACCGCACCGGGTACAGTCTTTATGGACAGAGGCCGTACCTGGACAGCGGTAGATAGTATCCCACCGGCCCGTATGGAAGATAGCAAGCCAATTAGTACCGAAGAATACCACCAGAACATTGGCGCCCTATTGGGAGAACTACATGTATAACCAGGCCCGAACCGCAGCCCGGTCTGGTTGTACGTGAGGGCGACCATGAAGGCTGCTTCTGTTGCGCCGGACCCTGTTTTGCCCTGGAGCACTGGCGGATTGCCTAAGAATATAGGCGTCAGTTTCCAGGAGCATTCATCCTTTCTAACATTGGGCCAGCCACGGAGGTTGGATACGCTCGAGAAGTTACTACGTCAAAGCAACCAAACATCCGGTTGTTACGGCCCTCGTACTGGCGGGTTTGGGTGTAGGCATTGGCGCACTGGCAACCAATTGACGAAACCGATTCTAAACTGACTTTGCCGGGCGTTTCTAGGCAGGGCCAAATCCTAATTTTTGGGCGTTATTAGCTTACTCGGTACAGTCATCATACAGTTATGTACAGTGATAACGAAACTGGTATCCGATCATGAACAGGCAAATCAGCATGCACTTCCCAACAGATGGCCTGGAAACAGATAGTAGTGGAACCGACGGCGGAACGGGGTTAATGGATGGGGGTGATACGGGAGATAATGGCGGGAGTTCGACCGACGGGGGGACAGGTTTGATAGACGGTGGCGACGCAGATATGGATGGGGACAACTTGGGTGATGACAGCGGGTCCGACGATGGCGGAGGGGACATGGATGATGGCTCGGGTACAGGTGGTATGGGTGGGTAGTGAGGTATAGAAGTAAGTTAATATACGACAGTGATGTCGCACCAGGTTTGAAAGAATTAATTTTAGTGGTCAGACACGCAAGGTGAATTGTCAGGAACACAACAGCGGAAGTGCTCTGGAAGAGTGTTTCCGCTGTTGTGTTGAGACGGCTAGCGTATCGAGTCTGAGTTGCAACAGTAAATGAGCACCGGTCAGGGCCGTTTACCCATTTTATACCTCAATTCTTAACCGAAAGTAGTCGAGGGCGGTACGTATGTTGTAATCGCTATCCCAGATCAGCGAGTTATAGGCTAGTTATCTAACAAACGAGCCTGCCCACTTTTACTAACTAAGCTATGTACACAATTGCTATTCACGGAGGGTCGGGCACCATCAACCGATCAGAGATCACGCCACAACAGGAAAAGACGTATCGACAAGGGCTGGAAGACGCTTTAGATGCCGGGTATAACGTATTAGCCAGGGGCGGCTCAGCCTTAGATGCGGTAGAGCAGGCTGTGCGGAGTCTGGAAGAAAATGAACTGTTCAATGCCGGTAAAGGGTCGGTATTTGCGGCCAGTGGCAAGCACGAAATGGACGCTTCCATCATGTGTGGTCAGTCGCTGAAGGCCGGAGCTGTTGCCGGAGTAACCAACATTCGTAACCCGATTTCGCTGGCCCGCGCCGTCATGGAGCAGTCCGAAAACGTTTTTCTGCTGGGCGCTGGTGCCGAAGAGTTTGGCCGTGAGCATAATTTGGCTGTTGAACCGGATGACTACTTTTTTACAGAACATCGCTTTCAGCAACTCAAAGAAGCCCAGGAATCCAACAAAACGCAGCTGGACCATAGCGCCAAAAAGAAAAATACGGGCAAAGGTACGGTTGGAGCCGTAGCCCTCGACAAAGACGGCAACCTGGCTTCAGCTACGTCAACGGGCGGCTTAACCAATAAAAAATACGGGCGTGTGGGCGATACGCCGGTAATCGGAGCCGGCACCTACGCCAACAATGAAACCTGCGCCGTATCGTGCACTGGCTACGGCGAGTTTTTCATTCGGTCGGTGGTGGCTTACGACATTTCGTGCCTGATGGAATACAAAGGGGTATCGTTGAACGAAGCCTGCGACCTTGTTGTGCAGGACAAACTCAAGAACCGGGGTGGCGAAGGTGGGCTCATTGCCGTTGATAAAGAGGGCAACGTTGCCCTGCCGTTCAACTCAGAAGGTATGTACCGGGCCTGGCGTAACGAATCGGGAGAAGGCGAGGTTGCCATCTTCGGGTGATGCCTACGAGAATTTTTTATTCCGTAGCGTAAAATTATTGCCGTGGCTGAGCACATGTACCAGCAGGTTTTCAATAAAAATATCGTGCTGCACGTGGGCCACCGTATGGTTGGATTCTTTCAGGCTACGACCGTCAATAAGCGTAACCAAGCCGGTGCCAATGGCTTCGAGCTTGTTGCCTTTCCGGATGATGATGCCCGTATCTTCTTCCAGGCCAATGCCAATGTGAGTCGGGTGCTGCGCTACGGCAAAGGCTAAGCGCCGAAAGCGCCCCCGCACCAGAAAGTGAGTGTCAATAATGGCTTCGTGAACGAGCGATAGGCCCGGAAATAAGTCGACCTCAGGCTGTAACAAGTTCTCGGGGCTACGCGGATAGATCATCAGGTCGGACATCACCATCGCTCCGGCGCTGGTACCCGCAATAACGAAATGTTCGCGGACGTACCGTTCGTGAAGAATGCGGGCAAAAGCGGTATTGCTGAAAGCAGCCGTCAGATTTAGCTGGTCGCCCCCCGAAAACATAATCCCCCCGCAGTTCTTGATGCGGTCGATAATGGCAGGCTGATCAGCTTCTTCGGGCGAGGTAATGTGCATCTGCCGAATATGGCGGTGGCCGAGTTTTCTGAAGGCACGGGTGTACTGTCTGGCAACGGCATCGGGGATACTGGATGCTGTAGTGACCACTTCCAGGCAAGCGTCAGCATTGTTTATTTCAGCAACGAGTCGGTATAAAATACCCGAGTTAACAAACGTATGAATGGTATCATGAACGTGGAGCGTTTTTTTTCTGGCTCCCTTGTCTTCATTCCCTCCGATGGCAATCAGTGTACCTCGTATAACCATAGCGTGCGCTGAATTTAAACAGTCTAACGAGACGTAGGCTCGTAAAATAACAGCCAACCAACTATCCTACTAACACCAGAGCCATCCATTAGTTCTACAGTTTTATCGGAAACGAACGTAACGTAAACGACATGGCAGCACCAAAAGGAAAGCTCATCCCCATTGGCGGTGGTGAAGCAAAGTATCAGGGTAATAATGAAGCATCCAGCGAAGTGCGGGATTCGCTATTTTTCGACTCGGGCATTCTGACCGAATTCCTGGCTGAAGTAAAAGGGACCGACTCCCGAATTGAAGTGATCCCGGCAGCTTCGGAAATCCCGGAGGAGGTTGGTAAGGATTATCTGGACGCGTTTCATAAGCTGGGTTGTAAACATGTGCACATCATGCAGATCAACAGTGCCGAAGAGGCCGACAAGGGAGATCACCTGCAACGCATTGCCAGGGCAGATGGCGTGTTCTTCTCCGGGGGCGACCAGACTAAATTGATCGATAAGCTACTGGATAGCCAACTGCTCAAAAAAATACACGAACGCTACCAGAATGAAGATTTTGTCATTGCGGGCACGAGTGCCGGGGCGGCTGCTATGCCCCGACTAGCCATTAAAGACGGGAAAAGCGGAGAGTCACTCATTAAAGGTCTGATTGAAACCGAAAAAGGGCTTTCCTTTCTGCCCGAAGCGATCATCGACACCCATTTTATGCAGCGCAGCCGCCTGCCCCGCCTGGTAGAATCCCTATTACGTAACCCTGGCTTGCTCGGCATTGGTCTTTGCGTTGACTCAGGAGTTGTCATCTCCCAGGGCGACGTAATGCGGGCCATCGGATCAGGGGGCGTGTTTATCGTAGTTGCCGACGACGTAAGGGACACAAACTACTACGAGGTGCCAGAGCTTGAGCCTGTCTTCGTAAACAATCTTCGAGTAAACATTCTGGCAAAAGGCGCCGTGTATTACTTGAAAGACCGGATTTTTACGAGAGCAGAAGAGACCGCCTTTTCTTGAAATCCGTTTGAGTCAGCTTTTCTTGTGCGGTTTTGGTTCGGCGTAGTCTGCAGTGGGACGTAGTCTCCAGACTACGTCCCAGCGTTAACCGGTCACAGACCGGTCATAGATAACACCAAAGCGAAGTTTCAAACTTCGCTCAATATCGTTAACTGGGTTGTTTTGCCAAAACGGACCGCCGAGCGGATAATTCGCCGTTTGACAGCCCGGTCCGTTGCGGCAGTCTGGTCACAAATTCAGGCGTATCGCTGAAAATGAACCAGCGCGCTGCCGCTTTGATTTATGATCGTATCGGCGGCCCGGTTGAGATAAAGCGTAGCTAGAAATGACGCAATTAGTTGAAGTTCAGCGACCGTCGCGGAAAAACGGGCGTTTTATGAGCAAGTAGTTAGACCTAAGTTTCGTGCTTTAGATAGCCTATAAGAAAGTATATAACAGAAAAACTTACGCTTCACGTTATTCACTACAGTTAATAGCGCTAAATCTGGATATGAAAAGTAGTTTAACCTTAATATGCTTAATCACCCTGTCGGGCTTATCGGCATTCGGTCAGTCAACGACCTTTAGTAGTATGCTAGATTCGATTCTCCCTCAACAACGCTATCACTTTATGCTGGCTTCGGATAATAGCCCCAAGCAACAGCAGTGGGCGACTGTATTTTTCTCCCCCTCCAAGAGGCCATTCGGTAATGAAATCCGTCTACCCCTCGGGGTTAATCCAACGACCGTTCGACTAAGTTTGGGGGATCGAGTGCTGGCAGTCGATGAGGATTACGTGTTCATCCCCGACGCCAATCGAATACGCGTGTTGGATGAAGAGGCCCTGACAGCACAGCAGCCGATAAGGATCATGTACGAAGGGGTAGCTAAATCAGTATCCAATCGGCTTAATTTAGGATATAAGCACTAGAGCATCACAAAAGGAGTAGCCAATGCAATAGTCGATACGGCTACCATCTGACGAGTAAAACCAGCAATTCTCAGTCGTTAATTGACTGGTAAAGAGCTACTCATTTAAAGCTGTTTGTTGTCCCCTGGACTTTTGCGACCGCGTGGCCGGTCCCGCAACGGTGTTGATACGCGGTTCCCCGCCGGGACATTCCGACCGAGCCGCTACGGGATCGTAGCTACAGCACTTATATAACAGCGGCAGAATTGTTATTAAATGTTAAATAGTACCACTACATGTCTGTTTTCCTTACTTTGCTCGTTCAACCCACAAGACTTATTAGTCAGTTAATAGCGAGTATCAATGAAAAAAATAATACGTGTTAGTTTTCAGGCAAGCGTTCTACTACTGATTAGCCTAAGGCTTCAAGCTCAATCCGAACGACTAGGGTTTGCTCGAATTGATTATATCGTTTCCCAAATGCCCGAGTCGAAGCAGGTTGAGAGTCAGCTGAGTGGTCAACAATCACAAGCTGAAACGGAGCTAAAACGGTTGCAAAAGGAATTGGAGGAGAAGTATGCTAGCTACCAAAAGACCGGTACTCAATTAAGTGAAACCGTTCGAAAAGACCGAGAAACTGAATTACAGAATCTACAGACCCGAATCCAAGAATTTAGTCGGTCGGCTCAAGAATCGTTACAGAAAAAGTACACCCAATTAATGAGTCCGGTGTTGAGCAAAGTTCAACAGGCCATTGACAGCGTAGCGAAACAAAACGGTTATCGTTTTATTCTAAACGCACCTTCTAGCGGTTCTTCTGACGTTCTGTATGCCTCGGAAGAGAACAACATCACTAGTTTGGTGATCAAACGATTAGGAATCACACCAGCCCCATCAGTTCAAGCGCCAGCAGCATCAACTACGAGTCCTTTGCCCCCAAAGAGTACCGTCTCCCCCAAGAAAAAGTAGACGATTAAGTTAGAAATTCTCATTAAATGCTCCCTGACATGAAATAGCCAGCATACGACGAATTATTGCCCACACACTATCTTAAGCTGGATCAATCTTGGTTGATACGAGGGCAATCCTATTGACTGATCCAATCAATGGCCGCTTGTAAGGCCCGATCCGTGCCGCTCAAGTAATCACTAGCACTCGGCGTGGCGTCGATGTCAATGGGGACGCCGGGCCCCAGAATTAACTGCCCCTCCACCGTGTAAACACCCCGTCCACTAAAGCGGGTTTGATACCCACCCGGAAACGTCACATAGCTCACATCGCCGTTGGCACCCGCGGAGGGTGTGCCAATAATCTTGGCCTGGGGAGCCGTGCGCAGGGCCATGCACGTCGATTCCGCTGCGCTTTGGGTACGGCTGTTACAAAGAATGGCGACTTTACCCCGGTAATAATCCGGGTTTTTTCGCCCTACGTACTGCACCTCACCCCAACTAAATAGTCCTGGAGACGATAGATCGGGGTTGGTATAACGCGCAAACCCCTTGGGGGCCGGATTTAAATACTCACAAATGCGCTGAAAGGTCCCTTTGGGGTAAGCCCGCACATCAAAAATAATGCCTTGTCGGTTTCGGTACTGCTCCATGACCTGCTTAACCTGGCCCACAGAGAGCGTACCCAGGTTAACGTAGCCAATGGTTGGGGGCACGGCTTTGGTTTGAACAGGCAAAGGGGGGCGATAGTCTAAACGCTCAAACCGATACCGATGCATCGTTTTGCGAACGCGTTGGCCATCGCGGATCAAATCAATATCGACCACGGGCTGGGAGCCCGTGAGCAGCACCGGCAACATCTGTCGAATCAGCGCTGACCGATTTGAGCCCGAGAAATCTGGCGCTCGCTGGTCAATAAGTTCAGAAACCGAGCGATCACCGATTTGGATCAGGCGATCCCCCCGACGAATATCATCGAGTTGGCTTAGGGAGTCATTGAGGTAGCCCGTCACCAGCAGCGAGTCAGTCAGCAGCCGATAATCAAAGGAAGGAAACAGGAACGGTTTGGTCCAGGGAAGTCGATACGCTGGGGGAATGATCAGCTCGGCATGACCGTCATGGGTCGCGCTAATGAGTTGCTGCAACACGCGTTGATAGCTCAGCGTATCGGTCGCCTGCTGGAAGCGGGGGATAAACTGGGTCAATACTTGATGCCAGGGTTGAGTCATGGCGTATTTGGTGGGATGGAAATACTCAATAATATTCCAGTAGCGAAACAGCCCCAACATCCGGTAGGAGGAGCTAGGTAAGGCCATAGTTAGATATTCTTTTTCGGAAAAGGCTAATCGATTCCGGAAGGGGTCCCAGTGGACATACTGATTGGTCCGCTGGTTTGGATTGGCAGCAATAAAGGTCAGTTGCTGGCGCAGGGCTGGGCTGAACAAGGCCGAATCGGCCAGCCAGCTTAAATCCAAGTTTCGGGTAAAGCGAGCCGAATCAGGCGTTGAACAGGGTGCACAAGGTTCAACCGGGCCTAGCTGGTTAACCCAGATCAAGAGTCGGGCGGACAAGTCAGCTTTGGAGCGGATGGCAGCGGATTCATCAATGAGTTGAACAAGTTGGCCATCCCAATCGAGTTTTCCGGTAGCTACCTGGGGGTGATAGTACTTGAGAAAGCCCCATACTTTCCCGATGGCCACTAAAGTCTGGGGCTGGGTGATGGGTTGAGCAAGTGCCGTTGATGAGAGCATTAGTAATGCGAAAAGATAGCGCATAGGTTGGGGTTAGTCTATAGGCCCAAACTTAGAAATATCGGCTTATTGAGGCTAGGCAAGCCGGGTTAAAGTATGTTAAATGGTGTCTTAGTTGGCTTCATTAAAGTAGCAGTTGCTTGATCGGTGTTCAGCATGGAGATGGACTATCATCTTGAGAGACTTATTCTCACAAATCGCTCCCAAGTTAGACGAAGGAACATACATTTGACTTGCTTCACCAAATGGGTCGTTCTTCAAAAATCTCGCCTGTAATGCTTAACTTAATTGACAGTAATAGGCCAAACGAAAAGTTTGTACAACTCTACAGATTATCCTCTCAGCCCTTGCCGTTTCCAACTTAGTCAAACAAACCGTCAGTAAAAGTGTGAATAGTAACGGGAAAATCATCTGGTTCGCTCAGCACATCCCAGCCTACCACCTCACAAAGACTCTGAACCCAAACAAGGAAACCACAACTAGCCAAATACAAACAACAGAAAGGCTAATCAGGTATGCCAGCCGGTAAGGGGATTCCACTTTTCCAGAAAAACGGCGATGACATGAATTAGAAACGTAGTTGCCACCTACAGCGGCAACCAGTCGCTTCGAGCTAAGTGCAACACTACCAGATCACCAACCAGCCGCATCGGTTATTTACGTTGAACCAGGATCTGCCCAGTTGTATACGAAATCTGGTAGTCTCCTTTCGCGCCGGTGTCGTTTGGTTTCCATTTATGAAGACTAAACACGGACGTTGGCAAGGGGCTGTCGTTGACCATAAACTGTTTTAAGGTTAATGTGCTGATCTGTTCGGCGTATAAACCAACAGAAATGAACTTCGTTCGGGCCGGAACTTTAACCAATTGTTCTGCTGCCGTGCCACTATTGAGCAGCAACAAACAATTAAACAGCTGTTTCTTTCGTCGGTCGTGGCAGTATACACTGAGTCGCACAGAACTCTCGGCATCGGCTATTTCGCTGAAGTCGGCCCGCAGCGAAATGCGAAACTGCCGCGCCTTTTGTAGTTGATGCTTTAGCGAATCCGTCATATTTAAGTAAATGCAGAAAAGAGGAACAACTGGGCCAGCGTAAATTCCACCAACTGATTGCATAGGTGTTGATTTACGGCTATACACTAAAGCGTCAAACGCATCGGGTAAGGTCTTGCAAGGCCATATCATACCGGTTCGTTGGTCTGACGTACCATACGTAAGGTGGTTGTGCACCTGAAAAAACTGCCTTACTTCCGGCGAAGCGTTTAGATTGATGAACCCGTATGGCGTGCTTGTGACGGCTCCGATAAGCGTTCCTACTTTCCGACGACTCTCAGGAACGCGGATTGTAAGGAGTTCTTTTTCGTTCCCGGATGCATACGCTCCCTTACCAACTTCCGTACCGATGGCGAGATACTGCTGGCGGTAGGCGCTATCCAGCCAATAACCAGCCCGGGTTAAGCCCTCCCATTCGTAACAGGGCCGCTTCTCAATGTGTGCGTTATGAATGCGGATAACGGCAACTTTAGTGTTTGACCGTCGTTCCTTGAGCCAACGGATGTTTTCATAGATCGCCCGGTCGCGGTAAGCCTGAGTGGGGCGACTAAACGTTTCAAGAGCCTCGGTAAGTTGCTGAATACACTGGCGCTGCCAGGCTTGCTTCGGCGTCAATGTAGCGGCCGTATCGCTGCGAGCCAACCATACCGCCAACGATTTACCTCGCTTTACCAGCGAGTTGATGTTGGGTTGAGCTTTGTACGTATCGGGTAGCGTCAGTAATTCAGCCAGCAGGTTGTGCACAGAGTCGGGCAATGCAATTCGCCGTGCTTGAACGTATGATAGAGCAATTCGGGCAAGCTGACCCGGTGGGCCCATCTCAGCTCCAAGCAGCCAGACCCGCTGCTCTACGGGACGAGACGCGTTAACCGTTCGTAGCCATTTGGTAAAGTCAAGCATGTCCGTAGTCATACCAACAACGGCCGCCAGGGTTTGTCGGCTACTGTCTTTACCGAACAGCAAGTAGTCGTTCAAGAGCCATGTGCTACTCATATAAATTTCACCAAGTGATACGGCTTTGAAACCGTGTTTCTGCACTAAAGCCTTCGCCACCCTAATCTGAAGCCGCTCAACTTCCTTCGTACCGTGCGTAACCTCTCCAACAGCAATGACCGACCGATTACGGACCAATTCCGTTAACGTCGGTGTCAGTACGGCGCTATCCGGATCATTGAATGGGACAACCGCTTGGCGGAGCAATTCCTGCTCGGCGGACGATAATCGCTGCGCCCAAATCGGCGTAACGTTGAGTAATAACAAGGTGATAAGGGCAAACCGTAGGTGAAGCATCCGACAGAAATGGTTTCGTCGGAAAAGTAACTGCTTAAGACCAGTAAGTTGATAATTGCCGGGTTAAATGATGTTAAAACGCCAGACCCTTAGCCCGCCCCGTTGTGGGCGTGAGTTTTAACCGCTACCCGGCTACTTCAACCATCAACTATCTGAGCTAATAGCATATGCTACGGAACAGCCTTGATGAATATTAGAAAAATCTGCCGCGTCCCGGCTGGTGCGCCGGAACCACCCGGTGGCCTGAAAGTCTAAACGGCACAGTCTCAGTAAAGGCTCTTTTATTGGAAAGGGGGTTGAAGTGGGACAGTTCAATAAAAAATGCACCATTGTTTGACCGGCTGCATAACAAACGTTGCGCGACAGTCCGCTGCTTCGGTACCGGGGAGCCGCAGAGAGGCCATTTCCCCTTTTCAATAAGTCATGCTTATTTATACTTCCATTTCAATAACTCATTTAACCGTACCGCTTGCAGTTTGCTCATCCTTTTTCGAATCAATATTTTATTTTCCATGGCCATTGAGTTACGGCTCTTGTTCAAATGAAACAGGAGCCGTAAGGCTGGCAGTTCAAACCTATGATTATAACTATATCAGCCCAAGAGCACCCTGCACATGCAGGCTAAAGCGGTTGGTACTATCGTTGATCTCTTCCACTACTGGTTGTCCCCCTCCGATGCCAATAGCGGTAAATAGCTTTCGGTGATCTTTCGGCATATCAATGATTTCGGCTATCAAACGAGCTACTTCTGAAGGGTCTGGACTTTGAGGTGTAGGGGCAAAAAAGGAGACTATGCCTTGTTTTACCCTTGCCCCAAACGCACCGTATTTTTCTTCCTCAAAGGCTTTATCCTGGGGTAGCTGTTTGGTGAACAAATCAGTGGTTGGGTATACGCCTGGTTGAATAACAATGGAGTCAATTCCGGTTTTGCTTAGTTCATAATGCAGGGTTTCAGCTAAAACGTCGATGGCGGCCTTTGCTGCACTGTAGGCACCCATGTACGGCAAATGCAGTCTTGATAAACCTGAAGACAAGTGAACCAACAAACCGCTGTTCTCTCGATGCATATAAGGTAAAACAGCTTTATTCATTCGGTCAGCACCCATGACATTCACCTGGAAAATCTGATCGACCTGTTTGGTACTCAATGCTTCAGAAAATTCCCAGATCAGTAAACCAGCATTGTTAATCAATACATCAATTTTTCCTTCAGCATCTGCTGCAATTTGAATGATAGCCTGCGTTACGGAATCACCACTAGTCACATCGAGTTCAACCACACGAACATCGACATGATGCGCCTCCGCCCAGTTTTTAAGGTCTTGCGCAGCTTTTGCATTCTTGGTGGTTACATTACGCATGGTAGCATAAACCCTGTGGCCTTGCTCGGCTAGCATGTGTACGGTTAATAAGCCGAATCCACTAGCACTTCCGGTAACAATAATATTTTTCATAATTAGTAAATTGTCTTTTATTATTTAGTACATAAAAGATGACTGTCTATATGGTAGAGTCACTGCTACGAATGATCATACTAGGGCTGTGCGACGGTTGGCGGATGTTGATACCATCGAGCTGATCTATTTACAGTCAAGTACCTTCGGAGCTGATCATCAAGTAGGCTTTGTGCTTACTACGGCCGGCCATGAGGGTAATTAATGGCCGATGCCAGGATTAACTTCGGCCATAAAGGTCTCAACTACCTGGTATATGCCAGGATCAAATTTCGCCATACTCAGGGCTTGTTCTAGGTAGGGCGATGCGGTAGGATTGGCCCGCATCGCCTTGTATTTATCGATACTTTCCCATTGCGCATACATGGTAACTTTTGTCCCATCGATGCTCCGGTGAAGACTGGCTGATAGAAAGCCATCTATGTTTTGCACGCTGGCTTTAGTCGCCAGGGTCAGCAAGTCGACAAGGGCCTGCTGGTTTGACGGATCAACCGTAAACACGTTTATCAGCGTCAGAAGCTGCTCTTCAGTTGAAATAGTGATCATTGTTCTATAGCTAAGGAAGATTAATTTATCGGTTTGTTGTCGAATTAGTTGCAAATATAGACCGATCGGTCTATATTTGCATTATCATGTCAAAAGCAGAAAGAACCCGTCAGTCAATCATCGAAAAAGCCGCCCCGATCTTCAATCAGAAGGGAATGGCCGGTACGGCCATCAGCGATATCATGCAGGCTACTAACCTGGCCAAAGGGGGTGTGTATGGCAACTTCGAAAACAAGGATGAGATCTGTTTTGAGGTCTTTAACTATTTGCTTAAAAAACTCTCGACGGAAATTGACAGCTACGTGCAGAGAGGGACAACGGCCCGGGAAAAGCTGTTTTACTTTCTGGATTTTTACCGGGACAACCTGCTCCGAAGTGATCTGGGGGGATGCCCTATCCTGAACTTTGGGGTGGAAGCCGATGACACGAACCCCGTCATCAAACAACGGGTGAATCAAGCCATTAAAGGAATGCAGTCTTCAATTTCAGATTTGGTCAAGCAGGGAACGGCCAACGGAGAATTCCAGGACAACTTTAATGCGGATCAATTCGCCCTGAAAATGTTTGCCCTACTGGAAGGGGGCATGTTAATCGGTCGCATCCAAAACAGCACCCAGCAGATGGAGCTGATTACGGATATGCTGAAAGCAGAAATCGATCACCATAAACGTTAAATTTTTTGTCCAAATATAGACCGATCGGTCTTTTAATTGTTAATTCATGAAAACCACAGACAACACAGTACTCATCACCGGGGGCGGATCGGGTATCGGGCTGGCCATTGCCAGCGCATTAGCCCAAAAAGGTAACCGCATTATCATTACGGGCCGTAACGAAGCCAAGCTGAAGGCGGCAGCGGCCACCTTACCCAATACAACACCTATTGTTTCAGACATAACCAACGCTGACGACGTGGACCAGCTCATTAAGCAGATCAATGCCGATTTTGGCGGCATCGATATACTGGTGAACAATGCCGGTACTGCTTTTGCTTACCAGCTTTCGGCAACGGCCGATGCCTACGGCAAAGCCAAACAGGAGATGGAGGTGAACTACTTCTCGATTATCAGACTCACCGAAAAGCTGCTTCCTACTCTGGCCGAAAAAGAAGAATCCGCCATTGTAAACATCTCATCGGTGGCCGCTTTCGTGCCCATCCAATTCATTGCTACCTACAGCGCGACAAAGGCTGCTCTGCATGCGTATACGCAAACGTTACGGCTGACCTTAGAGCAAACAACCCCCACGCTTAAAGTTTTTGAGGTGTTTCCGCCCTTCGTGGCAACCGAAATGACCAAGGGGTTAACCATTCCCATGCTGCCCCCATCGGCCGTAGCGGATGATTTGTTGGCCGGTCTTGCCCAGGATCAGTTCGAAATTAAGACCGGCGCAACGAAGGACATGTACCAGCATTATCTGAGTTCACCGGAAGCGGCCGTCCGGACCTACAACTCGGCGGCTTAGCCCTTCTCTGGTAGCTAGTTTCATTCGTTTGACGGTTGAAAAGACAGTGTCCTGCCTGGGTACTGTCTTTTTGCTCTAAGGGGTGGATGAACGGGCGTGTCACCTTACGCTTCTTTACCCCAATAGATAACACCATTCGCTGGGTCAACTCTACTTAACAAGGGTTGAGCGACCCGGCTTAATTGAGCCCGAATAATGGGCAGTAGACGAGACGGCGTCCACTTTCCATGAAACTGCTGCCCAGCTACAAACAGCGTGGGTGTTTTCATGACGCCCAGTCGCTGACCTTCCCGCTGATCCTCATCAAGAGTAAGACGAAGCTGCTCGCTGGCTAAATCAGTAACGAACTGGTTGTGGTCAAGTCCCAGGTCACTGGCCAATTCAGTAACGGCCCCATGAGTCATAACCGGCAGGGTAAACAATGCCTGATACATGGGCCAGAAATACCCTTGTCGACGGGCCGCTTCAGCGGCCAGGGAAGCCAGCATGGACGATGCATGAAGCGGGTTCGGAAAGTGGCGGAAGCTGTAACAAACCTGGTGGCTGTATTCATTCCGAACGCTGTACACTAACGCCCGCGTTTGACGGCATTGGTGGCAGGCAAAATTACCAAACTCCATCAACTCGACGGTGCCCTCCCCTACACGGGTAGCCAATGGGAACATGTTCGGTAACGAAGCCATAAAAAAGCCCAGTAAGAGGTATACAAAAGGACGATCGATGCAATGCAGCCAGTGGCCATCTCAATTCAGTGAATAGAAAACGGGGAGTGCGGACCAATTAATAACCTGTCCGGACAGGGAACTGGCTGGACTGATCTCGCCCATAAAGAAGCGAACCGTTACAGCCTGGTGGTTGGCAATGTGGTAAAAATGAGTAAACGGAGCGGTGTACCAGGGGCCATTTGTTGTACTCTGAAACAGGTAATGACCCACGACAATACCCCCTATGGACGTACCGATCACCTCTTGGATCACTTCCTGCCAACCTGGGTACGTCGTGCTGATCGCTGGCCAATAGTAGTCGTAAAAATGCCGACCTTCGTAGACACCCGCCCAGGGATGCCCCTCGGTCAGTTTCCAGGTGCAAATCGGGTGAATGAAAGAATCATCCAGGGTCGAAATCCAGTCGTTTAGCAAACGAACATGAAGGTCTTCGAGAAGGGGGGCTTTTGACGGGCCAAAAAGGTACCGAAGCAAGCGAGCGACAAGGGTCATAGTGATACGTTTTTTAAGGTGACACCGAACAAGCAAACAGGTTCGTCCTGACTACTTACCCCGAGCAGCCTATACCCACTTAGCAGTTAATGAACTTGATCATAATCTGTCCCCACAATCACTTCGTGCCAGGCGTCGATGTCGTTTTGGAACAGGACCGTTTTAGCCTGATAGCTTTCAAGGGCGTCTTTCCCCAAAGGCAGGTGTAAAGGGGGATTGTCACTATGGGCAATCCGCACCAGGGCCGCGGCCAGCTTCCTGGGATCGCCCGGCTGCTGTTTATTGACTTCGCACGCCCGGGCACGCATTTTACCGACCGTAGCCGCATAATCTTCAATAACCGTTGCGCTGGTGTTCAGGGAGGAACTGTCCAGAAAATCAGTGCGGAAATAACCCGGCTCGATCACCGTCACATGAATATGTAAAGGGGCTAACTCCTTGGCCAGCGCTTCGCTAAAACCCTCCACGGCAAATTTAGTCGAGGCATACAATCCCCATCCCGGAGAGCCCACTAACCCCCCGACAGACGACAGGTTGATGATATGTCCACGGCGTTGCTGACGGAAGTAAGGCAGGGCCGCTCTGATTACGTTTAGGGTGCCAAACACATTGGTATCAAACATGTGCCGGATGGCCTGGTCCGTGGCCTCTTCTACGGCACTCAGTAAGCCAAAGCCGGCATTATTGACTAGAACGTCCAGTTGGCCAAAGATAGCGATGGCTTCCTGGATGGCTTTGTGCGCCTGGCTTTCCTGGGTTACATCAAGCACGAGTACGTGCAGGTCTTGGCTATTCAGCTGAGCGACTAAATCCTCGGGCTTACTCCGAACGGTGGCGACTACTTGATCGCCCGCTGCCAGGACGGCTTTGGTGATGTCAAGGCCGAGCCCCCTTGACGCGCCGGTAATGAACCATACTTTTGGGTTGTGCATCGCTTGGTTTGTTTGTATTCGGGTGAGGTAGATTTATTTAGGTAAGGCGATTCGGCTCATGATATCAGCGAACTCGATACCGTCCAGGAAGGCGACGACCCGGATGATCCTGCCGTGTTGCACCTGCATTGTCCAGCAGTAGCTGGCGTTATAGGGCTTTCCATCCGTGGCGGTGGCTTGACCGTCCCATAAGGCAATCACCACATCGCCGTCCGCATACAGTTCTCTAAGACTGGGCACAATCTTTTTGGAAAGCCGGTCATTGAGCGGAGTAATGACCTCATCCATAAATTGTTTTTTACCCATGTACGTTTTGGACAGGGGCGTACTGCCGGTGATGGTCCATTGCATGTCGTCGGCTAAGAGGTCAAAAAAGTTGCCCGTAGCGGCTGCCCATTGATCAAACCCGTTTCGAATCAGCGCTTTATTTTCCATGACAGTTGATGTTTTATCTTGCGCGTTCACCATGCCTGCGTTCAGCAATACCCATAAGGCTATTCCCCACCCTCCCATCAGGCCAACCAATCTACCGGATGGAGCTGCTTCAATCGTTTTCATCTTGATTGCCTCGTTAAAAAATGTACGTAGTCAGGACTGTACCTCATTAGTGAATGGCCAATAGGACCTGTCGATTGGCTGACCAATAAGCCAATTGATAATCCAGAATAAATGGGACGTTTAGTTATTCACTCCAGGGCGAATGGAGAATGCAGTCGCAGAAGTTCTTCCGATGGAAATTGGGGATCATGTACGCACAGACATCTGCTTTGATATTCCCAAACGTCGTTTCCGTTTTGTGGGCAAACCCGCCAAAAAAGGTGGGAATAATGTGTTTCTTAAAATCGTTTCGGGGAAAGGCGGTAATTATTTCGTCCCGGTGTTGGGCACTAAGGTTGTCATAGCCTTCCCCCATCACATCCAGACCTACTCCCGAATACATCAGGGCCACCTCTGCCTCTTTATGCTCGGCAACGCCAATGGTTGTATGGAGCGCGATGGTATCCCAGGCCAGTTGCAACTTTTCATTGGGCAAACCATGGCTTCTTAAAAAATCACGGGCAGCATTGGCTCCGTCTACCTCGAAGCGAAGATCTGGACTGCTGTAATGGGGCGTTAACCCAAGATCGTGAAAAACGGAGCAAACGTATAGCAGTTCAGCATCGTAGGGTAAGCTGTTCCGTTTTCCGTTCAGTGATGAGAAAAAGAACACCCGCAAGGAATGATTGTAAATGAATTCAGTACCATGCTCCCGCAAAAGCTCCGTCGCCTGATGGGCGATCGTACTGTCTGGAATAGGAATTCCGGCTACTGATTTTACCTTGTTAATCGCCATGATGATCGTGTGTTGTAGAGTTGTAAATATTGTGGTTCAGTAATGGACTGGGGCGGAGTAGCCTGATTGACAAGGGAGTTAATTGGTCGCTCCGCCATTCACCAGCAGGTGTTGCCCCGACACAAAGGAGGACAGATCACTGGCAAAAAACTCGGCGGCATTGGCCACATCCTCTACTTCCGCCAGACGGCCCATGGGGCAACTGTCCAGCAGTTGTTTCCGCAAGCGTGGGTACGAGTCCGGGTCGGTGAAGATGCCGGAATGGTCAACGGCAAAGGGGATAATTGAATTTACCGTTACGCCTTTGTGGCCAATCTCTTTCGAGAGGACGTTCACCAGGTAGCGCGGAGTCGTTTTGCTACCGCCGTAAACGGCCATGCCGGTTACCGGATACGAGGTAGTGCTGGAGGCAATGTAAATGATGCGACCGTTATCCTCGATGGTTTTGGCCGCCTGCTGCATGGTGAAATAAGAGCCTTTGGTATTGATGGCAAACAGCCGGTCAAACTGCGCTTCGGTAAACTCCGTGACGGGCGTTTCGACCATTTCGATCCCCGCATTGGCCACCACAATGTCCAGTTTACCAAACGCTTTCTTGGCTTCGTCGAATAGCCGTTCAATATCGGCTACGTGGCTGACATCGGCCTGTACGGCCAGTACCCGGACGCCCATGGCTTTGATGTTGCTGACCACTTCATCGGCCGATGCCTTGTCCCGGGAGTAGTTGATGACGATATCGGCACCCAGGGCCGCATACCGCTCGGCAATGGCTTTTCCTAAACCACGGGCTGAACCGGTGATCAGGGCTACTTTACTTTTTAGGGAGTTCATAATTTTCAGGATTTATCGTAAGCAGATGCACTACAGAAAAGAGCGGTTAAGCCATCCCCCCGTTAATGCCGATGTTCTGAGCACTGATCCAGCTGGCTTCATCACTGGCCAGGAAGACGATAATCTTGGCAATATCGTCGGGTTCGCCAAGGCGGTGGAAGGCAGACAAGGACGCCAGCCGGTCAATCGCTTCCTGGGGTTTACCTTTCATAAATAATTCGGTGTTGGTGGGCCCGGGCGACACCGAGTTGACATTGATACCCCGGGCCCCCACTTCCTTGGCGAATACGCGGGTTAACTGCTCGACGGCCGATTTGGTAGCCGCATACGTGGCATAGCTGGGCAGCATGATCCGGTTATTGGACGAGGAGAAATTGATCACACTCCCCTGATCAGCCAGCCGGGTAGCCGCTTCGCGCAGGGTGTTAAACGTGCCCCGTACATTGATGTCAAACTGGCGGGTAAAGTCGTCGTCGGTCGTATCTTTTAAGAGCTTGGTGATCATGATACCGGCATTATTGACCAGCACATCAATGCGGCCGTACTGGGCGATGGCCCCATCGAACAGGGCTTTCACCTGGTCGGCTTTACTGACATCCGCCTGCAGGGCAATGGCTTCACCGCCCGCTTGCTTGATCTGGTTTACGGTCTGGTCAGCGGCTTGCTGCCCACCGGCATAATTGACAATTACTTTGGCCCCGGCAGTGGCCAGCTTAAGGGCTACGGCGGCCCCAATTCCTCGGGAAGCACCGGTAACCAGAACTACTTTTTCGGATAGCGGTTTCATGGCATGTATGTTGGCGTTTAGAAGTCAACCAGGACAGGTTGCCCGACAGCCTAAGCCATATAAGAATCATGCCACTACAATAAACAGCTGTAAATCAGAGGTTTACTTTTTAATTTCGTTTTGTTTACGTGACGATATATCGCCCTATGGCGAAGGAAGTGTCGTCATATCATCTTGCCCCCATCGTGGGTGGGCGCAAATTCAACGTTGAGGAAGTCCGACCTGAGTGATTGACGCTTCACGGACAAAATCAACGTCAAGAATATGGAACCGTACCTGCCCAACTGGTTAAAAACGTAGTACCTTTAAAATTGAATGATGGCTTAAGTAGGTGGTATACAGCCGATCCCGTATCGGCTAAGGTGAAATTGAGCCCCAGCAGGCGTAGACGTATAGCGTATAGACAAGCGTATCCGCCATAGCGCTACGTTTGCCCGTCCTGACTCGCCAGTTCGCCAGAATAAACGGCCTTATTCAATCAAAAAATGTGTTGACCATGAAAGACGCTTCTATTCTCCCGCCATCCGCTTTTGAGCACGATCTGTACGGATCAATTGCTTTAGACGTGCTGCGCGTACGCACCAAAAAGCAGCTCAATTACCTCATCAATCAACCGGTCAAGCAATTGCTGGGCTACCGCTATTCAACATTTTTTTTGCCTAATGCGGATGGCACCGCCGTCAACGACTTTTTCTTTGAGCCGGCCTTTAGAGGGGAGCATAGCCCATTTGAGAGTGTAGTTTATGGAAATCAACTGACGGTGGATGATACGGTTTTCGACGAGCCGCTATCCGCTGCTGATTCGACCAGAAACCAGGTCATTGGCCTACAACAAAGCGGTTTCTTAACCCCGAACGAGCAAGCCGAATGGCACTCGCTAAGGATACCGCTTCGTGATGGTGAACAGCTAATCGGCTGGTGGCTTATGCTGTACGGGGCCCAGGAGGTCCTGCCCGCCAATCGGCTGGAGAGTATGCGAACCGTGGCTGGCTTATTATCGGCGTCGTTAATTAATATACTTGACTATGCTGAACGACAGAAACGCGAGCTGGACAACGAAATCGCGCAATCCCTGAATGACGATTTTGCCGCTATTCGCGACAAAAAAGATCTATTAAAAATTATTCACGCCAAATTAAAAACGGTGTTCGATTTTAGTGATCATTTTGTCGCCGTTATCAATGACGACGAATCTACGGTCAGCTCTTTTCTTCAGGAAACACATTCGTTAGTCGATACGCACCCACAATACCAACAATCCGTTAGCGCCCGCTACCCCCTGAATGACGGCGTTTTTAATAAAGTATTCTTAACCAAGGACCCGATGGTTTTCGAATTAAAGCAGCAGTCTGCCCGGGGGAACATGCCGGAATATTTCCAGATTCTCTACGATAGCGGGATTAAGAAGGTATTGCTGATTGGCCTACACGTACGGGAAAAAGTGTTGGGACTCTGGTGTATATGTTTATTGGAAAATAAGCTTATTACGTTTAATCAGCTGCAGCTGGTCAAACGGCTGGCTAACCAACTCTCCATTGTCATTGACAATATAAGAACGTATGAAGCTATTTGGGCCAGGGAGCAGGAGGGGCGCTTGTTGCTCAAAGTCAGTGAAGACATTGCCCATATCCGTAATAAGAATGATCTATTCCGGGCGATCAATACGAATCTTAAGAAATTAGTCAACTTCGAGGACATTATCATTCTAATAGTCAACGAAGACCAATCGTATTACGCTTTTTTATTTTCGTTGCATCAGCAAAGTCCCGGCTACACCCATTATCAAAGAAGCGCGCTCAAAAAGAGCGTCTCGGAGGATTGTTGTCTGACGCGCGTAATGGCATCTGACCGCCTTGTGGTTCTTAACATGCAGCAGTTATACCAGCATGAAGCCGCACCCGAGTACATCAACTATGAATACGAAAAAGGGATTACCGAGAAAGTAGCCATTAAACTGCGGGATGGTCAGAAAGACATCGGGGTGTTTTACGTTAACTCGGCCAATACCAACGCCTATACCGATCATGAACTGGCCCTGATTGAAGGCGTCTCCTATCAGCTTTCCATCGCCGTTTCGACCATTTTAGCCAATGAGGAAATTGCGAATCGGGAGGCCGAAAAATCAGTATTACTCTCGCTTAGCAATGAGATTGCCTCGCTCCGCAACCGGGATGATTTGTTTAACGTGGTCAATACGCGGATAAAAAAACTATTTGCCATTGAACAGTTCGGCATCGTAAAAATAAATGAGGATCGGCAAACGCACAGCGCGTTTATTATGGATGTGTATGATTCGGTCAGGAATCGGGATGATTATGAAACCGTAATTTACTTCAAGCACAGCGTTAAGGACGCAGCATTTGTTCGGGTTATGATGTCCGAAGAACCGGTTATTTTGGATGTCAACCAGTTAGCTAGGGAATCCACCCCACCCACGTACGTCGCCTTTTGGCTAGCAGTAGGATTTGAGGAGCTTTTGTGCCTAGCGCTTCGAGTAGGTGAAACGCCGGTGGGTGCTGTCTTTTTTCATATACCAAGCCTAAATATAGAGGCTTTGAAAATTGATTTGTTAAAAGGTATTTGCGCCCAATTGGCCGTGGCAGTTTCGAATATTCTGGCCAACGAAGCCATTAAGAAGCGGGAAGAGGAAAAATCCATGTTATTATCGCTCAGTAATGCGCTGGCTTCCGTTCGGGACCGTAAACAGCTGGCCGTTATTATCTCGGAAGAGCTTAGGCGATTTGGCGTCATTGGTAACTATAGTTTACGGATGCTGACGGCCGACAAAAAACAGCATCAAATGTTTTTGTACGATAAGCGGGATCACTATACCCAACATCCCGAATTTGGCGAAATCTTAAGTCGGCAAAGTGACATTAACGATGGCATTACCAATGTGGTGCTGGCATCGAGTGAGCCCGTTTCGTTTAACATAGAAGCGCTGAATCAACGGGACCTAGTCCCCCCTTACGTAAGGTGGTGGAAAGAAATTGGCTTACTTGAACTTACCGGTACCCGTGTCCGATTGGGCGACGAGAATATCGGCATTTTATGGCTGAATATTCCGACCAGTTATGACAAAGAAGCCAATGCCCCCCTGATAAAAAACATCGGTTCTCAAATTGGGATCGCGCTTTCCAATATACTGGCTCATGAGCAAATCATCACCCAATTTAACGTCATCAACCGCTACAAAGAACAATTAGAAGAAGAAAAAATCTATCTACAAGAAGAGATTGAAACCAACCATAATTATGCTGAAATCATTGGCAACAGTGCTGAAATGCGAAAAACCTTTCGCCTGGTTTCTCAGGTAGCCTCCTCCGACAGCACGGTGCTGCTATTGGGCGAAACCGGTACGGGTAAAGAATTAATTGCCCGGGCCATTCATAACAATTCTCCCCGTAAAAGTAGATTGCTGGTCAAGATCAATTGTGCCAGCTTACCCGCTAATCTGATTGAGAGTGAATTATTCGGCCATGAGCGGGGCAGTTTTACCGGGGCTGTAGAGAAACGGATTGGTAAGTTTGAATTAGCGCATAACGGCACGATCTTCCTGGATGAGATTGGTGAACTACCCCTGGAACTACAGGCCAAACTCCTTCGGGTTTTGCAGGAGAAAGAAATTGAACGGATTGGCGGAAAAAATACGATACAGGTAGATGTGCGCATTATTGCCGCGACGAACCGGGATTTAGAGAAAGAAATGGCGGAAGGCAGGTTTAGAAATGATCTTTACTATCGATTAAATATCTTCCCCATCAGTCTCCCACCCCTGCGGGACCGCCCGGAAGATATACCCCTGCTGGCGACTTACTTCATCCAACGGTTTTCTAAAAAGTTAGGCCGCCAAATCAGCAAAATAAGCACCCATGCGGTAGAGGAGCTTGTCCGCTATAGCTGGCCGGGCAATATCCGGGAATTAGAGCATCTGATCGAGCGAAGTATGCTGCTAGCCAACGGGGATACGATTAAACATATTCCCCTGCCCAGTTTAAAGCCAATCAAATCACTCAACTCCCTGCCAGAAAGTGGCTTTTTAAAAACCATCGACGAGAATGAACGCGATCATATTCTGCGAGTACTCAAGTATTGTAAAGGTCGAATCGCGGGTGAGGGTGGAGCCGCCGAGCGGTTAGGTATCCCTAAGAGCACCTTAAATTCAAAAATCAAGCGCCTTGGTATTAAACGGGAGCACTTTAGGGAATAATGTTGTCCAGTTGATCTAAACTTTATTAACCCATATGCTGCTCACTACTGTTGACAGTTATTAAAATAAGCGTCTCATAAATCGCTCCTACACGAGACGATGTGAGATTTGTGTCTCCGAATTTCGGGCGTTTTAAGACACTGATCCGGGCTAAAAACACGCCAAAGATTTTGAAAAATAAGGGCAAAAAAGCAGCCGGATCACCTAGTAGTGATCCGGCTGCTGGCTGATGCAGGAAACCCCTTTAACGCTTGAGCAGCTTGAGGGTCTGGGTTTGACTGGGGCTACTCACCCGCAGCAGGAGTATACCCGCCGGCTGCCCCCCCACTGACAGGGTGAGCGTCTCGATCCGCCCGGCCGACTCCACCCGCTGCTCGCTCACGGGCCGACCAGCCGGGTCGGTCAGCTCAAGCTGCAGGGCCTGCCCCTGGGCTCCCCGCACCTCCACCGACACCTGGTTGCCCTGGATGGGGTTGCCCAGCACTACTACCCGCAAGCCCCGGCTGGCTTCCGCCGATGTCGACGAGCCCAGTCGGGCCGGGGCCTGGCAACCCGCCAGCCAATGGTAAGCGTAGCTCACCACCTGACTGCCCTGCTGAGCGCTCAGGGTAATGGTGGGGTTGTCGGGGTAGAGCTGTAGCGTGTAAGGGCCCGTATCAGCGGTAGGTAACAGCTCGTTGACCACCGAGAAGCTGATCGGCTCGCCGGTCACTCCGGCGTACTGAGGGCGGAAGCTTACCTGCCGCTGACCGCTCCCCACCCCGACGCAACTCAGCGTCTGTACCCCCGTGATGGAGAAGGGCCCGGTCTGAGGCTGGGTTTGGGAGACAGGCTCGGCCACCGTTACGCTTACGCCTACGCTCAGCTGCTGAGGAGTCGGTTGACCCCCGTCCGATACCACCACCGTAAAGGCCTGCTCACCCAGGGGCAGGCTCGTGAACACCGCTACGTTACCCACCACGCTCAAGCTACCCGGACCCGAGAAGCTGTAGCTATAGGGCCCCGTGCCCCCACTGACCTGGGCCGTCAGCGTGGTGCTGCCCCCGACCGTCACCTGGGTGGGGTTGGCCTGCACCCTCAGGGCCAGCCCACTCACCGGGGCCGACTGCACCGTCAGCCCGAAGCTCACCGTCGTGCTCAAGCCGCCCCCATCGGTGGCCGTTAGCACCACCGTCGAGACACCCGTCAGGGAAGCTACGCCCCTCAGGCTGGTGTTCACCAGACTCAACCCAGCTGGCAAGCCACTCACCGCGTAGCGCAAGCCGCCCTGGCCCGGCGTCTCCTGGTCCACAAACGTGTTGAGGACGTTCAACTCGAAGTTCACGCCTACCACCGCCGTCTGTGACCCAATCGGGTTGACCACCACCGGCGGGGTGTTGTCTTTGCCCTGACTGGCACAGGCCGCCAGCCAGTGGTAGGCAAAGCTGGTCGGCTCGGTACTGCCCGTCTGGGTAGCCCGCAGCGTAATCACGGGGTTGTCCCGGTACAAGGTCAGGCTGTAGGGCCCTGGCTCGTTGGTGGGCAGCAGTTCGTTGACCACCCCGAAGGCGATGGCCTGCCCGTTCACCCCCACGTACTGGGGCCTAAAGTTGATGTTGATCCGGTCAAAGATGGGCGTACAGCTGATCGTGGTCACCCCTGAGATGGCAAAGGGGGGCGTCGGCCCCACCGGGCCCGTAGCCGGGCTGACACTGAAGCCCACCACCGTACTCACGCTCAAGCCGCCGGGATCGGTGGCTGTCAGGGTCACCGAGTAAGGCGAGCCCACCGTTGTCGATGGTACCCCCGAGAGGGTGTAGCCTGACAGGCCGATACCCAGGGGCAGGCCCTGGGCCGACAGGGCTAGACTGGCGGGCGTCTGGGCGTCGGAGAAGGTACCTTCCGGGATGACGTAGCTGTAGCCCACTCCTACCGTGGCCGACTGGGGCGGCACCGCCATCAGCACCGTGGGGGGCGTGTTACTCGACTCCGAAGCCCGACAAGCCGCCAGCCAGTCGTAGACAAATAGGGCTTCCCCCGGGGTGCCCTGCTGCACGGCGCTCAGGGTGATGCGGGGGTTGTCGGTGTAGAGCCGGATGGTGTAGGGGCCCCCATCCAGGGTGGGGAAGAGCTCATTGACCACTGAGAAGCTGATGGGCTGGCCGGTCAGGCCGCTGTAGCGGGGGGCAAAGCTGACGCTGTAGCGGTTGGGCAGCACCGGGGTACAACTGATGGTGGTCACCGCCGTGATGGCAAAGGGCCCGTCCACTAGCGGTGGGCTCACCGAGAGGCTGAAGGCGGAGGAAGTCAAGGAGTTGCAGTTCCCGCTCACCACCACGAAGTAGCTACCCGCATCCGAGCCCTGGACATTGGTCAGGCTCAGCGTTGCCGAAGTCTGGCCACTCACCGGACGGTTCAGGTTGTCCTTGTACCACTGATAGCTCAACACCGGGCCGTCCACCACCACACCCGCCGTCACGGCAGCACCCACCGTCACGCTGGCGCTTGAAACGGGCTGCTGACTGAAGCTCAGCGTCTGGTCAGGGGCCTGGCTGACGAGCACACTGGCCGTAGCCGTGCAACCGGTGCCATTGGCCACGATCACCGAATAGCTACCAGCACTAGTGACCAGAGCCTGATTGGTAGCTTCCAGGGGAGTAGCGCCCGGACTGAAGGTGTAGGAGGAGCCCCCTCCGGCCGTCAGGGTGACCGAGTTTTGCCCACAGCTCAACGTGCCGCTGCTGACCAGACTGGCCTGGGGCCGCTCGTTGACCGTCAGGGTAGTAATCCCCGAGCTAAGCGGGCCGTTCTGGCTGATGGTCAGCGTGAAGCTCTGGCTACCCGAGCCGCTGGCCGTCAGGGATTGGCTGAAGGCGCTGGTGCTACCCGTGCCACTAACGCTGGTTTCGCCGTTGGTCAGGGTGTAGCCGTAGGGCTCCGACCCATTGCCTACCCTCGCCGTGAAGGTCACCGGTTGACCCACGCAGACCGAGCTGACAGCAGCGGCAAAACCCATCAGGTCGGGCAGCCGCGTATACTCAATCGATAAAAGCGCGGAAGCGGCATTGCCGTTGCCGGCCTCATTCTGGGCTACGTTGGCCGCCAGACTCACCGAGACCGGCCCCGGGGCGGTGGGCGTGATGTCCACCGTATACGACGGGCCCGAACCGGCCAGATTACCCGCCGTACCGCCCGTTACGCTCACCTCGCCCACCACCAGGCCCGTGACCGACTGGGAGAACGTGATCGTCACGGGAATAGGGCTCGTGCTGGTGGGATTGCTGGCCGAACTGGTCAGACTTACCGTTGGCTGGACGTTGTTAATGATAAAGGTATTGGTATTGCTGTCAACACTCGTGTTTCCGGCCAGATCCGTCGCGCGGGCCCTAACCGTGTGGGGACCAGGGGATAAAGGAGCCGTCGGGGTAAAGCTCCAGCTCGTACCGGCCACCGCCGTGGTGGTGCCGATAGCAGACCCATCGACAAACACCGTCAGGGTGCTATTGGGTTCGGCCGTGCCGGTGTAGGTGGGTGAGTTGTCGGCGAGTACACTCCCATTGGCCGGCGTAATCACGACGGGTGCTGAGGGAGCACTCGTGTCAATGGTGAAGGTATTGGTGTTGCTGGTCGGGCTGGTGACCTCATTGGCGGTGGCCGTGGCATACACCTGGTGCGGGCTATCAGCCAGTGGCGTCGTCGCCGTAACACGCCAGTTGCCCTCCGCTTCAGCGGTCGTTGTGCCTAGGGGGTTGCCATCGACAAACACCGTGACCAGGCTACCCGCCACGGCGGTGCCGCTATAGGTGGGGGTGTTATCGGCGATCAGGCTACCATTGGCTGGGGTGAGCACAAAGGGAGCCGCAATCACCGGCTCGCTCACCGTTACGCTTACCGTGCCGGTCACCGTCTGCGAAGCGGCATCGCTGACCACGACCGAGAAGGTCTGTACCCCGCCCGACAGGCCCGAGACGCTCGCTGTGTTGCTGGTGGGGCTCTGGCTGAGGGTGCCTGGCCCGCTGAAGACGTAGCTATAGGGACCCGTCCCCCCCGTTACTACGGCCGACAGGCTGGTGCTGGCCGTGGTGAGCAGCGTGGTGGGGCTGGCCGTGAGGCTGCTCAAGGCAAGGGGCGCAGGCGGGGCCGGACAGAACGACAAACCACCTCCCGAAGTAGCCGCGTAGACCCGGCTACCCAGGATGTAAACGCCATACACGTTATTACTGCCCAGCCCATTAGCGGTGGTTTGGTTGGTAAAGCTTTGGCCCCCATCGGTGGAGACGCTCAACCCACCAAACGTGGCGGCATACACTATATTGCCCACCGCGTACACGTCAATCACGAAGTTACTGCCTAATCCGTTGGCCGTAGTTCGGGTGGTGAAGCTTTGACCCCCATCGGTCGAAATATTCAACCCGGGATTGGTAACGGCATAGACCACACTGCCCGCCACGTATATATCACTCACACCAGTACTACTCAGCCCATTGGCGGTGGTGCGGTTGACAAAGCTTTGGCCGCCGTCGGTCGAGATGCTTACCCCACCAGAGGTGGCAGCATAGACTACATTGCCCACCACGTACACGTCAATCACGCTAGCACTGCCCAGCCCATTGGCGGTGGTGCGGTTGACAAAGCTTTGGCCGCCGTCGGTCGAGATACTTAACCCACCCTCGGTAGCAGCATAGATTACGTTGCCCACCGCGTATACATTAAACACGTTATTTCTGCCTAGCCCATCGACCATAGTTTTGTTGATAAAGCTGTTGCCCCCATCGGTGGAGACGCTCAACCCACCAAACGTGGCGGCATAGATCACACCGCCCGAGCTATACACTCCGTTGACGGCATTACTACCCAGCCCGTTGGCGGTGGTACGGTTGGTAAAGCTTTGGCCGCCGTCGGTCGAAATGCTCAACCCACCCTCAGTGGCGGCATAGACTACATTACCCACCGCGTACACGCCAAACACGGCATTACTGCCCAGGCCGTTGGCCGTGGTGCGGGTGGTGTAAGTGTCGCAGATGGCGTCAGCCACCGGCTCGCTCACCGTTACGCTCACCGTGCCGGTTACCGTCTGGGAACTGGCATCGCTGACCACGACCGAAAATGTCTGCACGCCCGCTGACAAACCCGAGACGGTCGCCGTGTTGCTGGTGGGGCTCTGGCTGAGGGTGCCTGGCCCGCTGAAGACGTAGCTGTAAGGACCCGTTCCGCCCGTTACCGCGGCCGACAGGCTAGTGCTGACTGTGGTGAGCAGCGTAGCAGGGCTGGCCGTGAAGCTGCTCAGCGCCAGGGACGCAGGCAGGGCCGGACAGAACGACAAACCACCCCCAAACGTGGCCGCGTAGATCCGATTGCCTAGGGCAAACACCCCCCTCACGTTAGTATCGTCCAATCCGTTGGCCGTGGTGCGGTTGGTAAAAGTGCTACCCCCATCGGTTGAAATACTCAATCCGCCATCCGTGGGGGCATACACCACATTGCCTAACACATACACACCCTCCACAATATCACTTCCCAGTCCGTTAGCGGTGGTGCGGTTGATAAAGATTTGGCCCCCATCGGTCGAAATACTCAATCCACCGCTAGTGGCGGCATAAACTACTTTGCCCACCACGTACACACCACTTATGTAATTATTGCCCAGTCCGTTGGCCGTAGTTTTATTGGTAAAGCTTTGGCCCCCATCGGTCGAAATGCTCAACCCGCCATTAGTGGCGGCATACACCGCACTACCCACCGCGTACACACCATACACGCGATTGTTGCCCAGTCCGTTGGCTGTGGTTTTATTGGTAAAGTTGGTGCCCCCGTCGGTAGAGATGCTCAACCCGTTAAAAGTAGCGGCATAGACCACATTGCCCACCACATATACACCTCTCACATCATTAGTGCCCAGCCCGTTGGCCGTGGTGCGGTTGGTAAAGCTCTGGCCACCGTCGGTCGAGATGCTCAATCCACCCCCAAAACAGGCGGCATAGACTACATTACCCACCGCGTACACGCCAACCACGGCATTACTGCCCAGCCCGTTGGCCGTGGTGCGGTTGGTAAAGGTGCTACCCCCATCGGTCGATATGCTCAACCCGCCCTGGGTAGCGGCATAGACCACATTGCCCACTGCGTACACCCCATACAGGAGATCGTCGCCCAGGCCATTGGCCGTGGTGCGGGTGGTGTAGGTATCACAGACGGGTCCGTCAGCCACCGGCTCGCTCACCGTTATGCTCACCGTGCCCGTTACCGTCTGGGAACTGGCATCAGTCACCGTGACGGTAAAGGTCTGCACGCCCGCTGACAAACCCGAGACGGTCGCCGTATTGCTGGTGGGACTCTGGCTGAGGGTGCCCGGCCCGTTGAAGACGTAGCTGTAGGGCGATAGGCCGCCCGTAGCGACGGCCGTCAGGGTAGTGCTTTGATTCGTCAGTACTTGTTGGGAACTTACCGACAGGCTCACGCCCAGGGTTGGCGTACCCGCCCCCACCGTTAGGCTGAAGACGGTGCTGGCTACGCCCACGCAGCCGTTGGCATCGCCCGCCTGCACCAGCACCGTATAGCTGCCGGCCTCGGTGGGCGTACCCGACAAGACACCGGCGCTGGACAGACTCAGACTGGCGGGCAGATTGCTGCTAACCACGCTGAAGCTATAGGGTGCCACTCCGCCCGAAGCGGTGAAGGCCTGACTAAAGATCTGACCCACCGTAGCGGTGCTCACGGCTGGATTGCTCACGGTTAGCGTAGTGGGAGCGCCCTGGTACTCATAAGCGCCCATATCGATGGTCCCCCCGATGGGAAAGATACGCGCATTGCCCGCCAGATCGGTGGTGGGCCCACCAGCCGTAGTATAGGCCTCGTTGCTACCGGCATTGATGGCCGCAGCGCAGCCGTTGAGGGTCACACTGCTGGCCGAAACAAAGGGGGAGACACTGGTGATCCGGTTCGTCGGGTCAGGGGTGTATCCGGTCACCCCGGCCTCCAACAGCGAGAAACGAACCGCCAGCGTTTCAGCACCACCACTCCTGAAGGTTTTGGCTCCGCCGTTGCCAAAAAGCACACAGTTGATCAGCGTAGTAATACCATAAGCAGAAGCATTCTCAACTACCCCACCTGCGTTAGTAACCGTGTTGTTGGCAAACGAACAGTTGATCAGCGTAGGATTACAGGTCAAGTTGTTGGACATCACTGCGCCATAGTTGGCCGAGTTGACAACAAACGAGCAGTTAATCAGCGTCGGACTGCCGTATTGATTATACATAGCCCCGCCATATCCTGCCGCGTTGCCCATAAACGAGCAGTTAGTCAGCACGCCAGCACCGCTGGTTAAGATACCCCCGCCAGCACCAAAAGCTCCGAAAGAAGCCGAGTTGTTAAGAAACGCACAGTTCGTCAATAACGGA
Source organism: Spirosoma soli (assembly GCF_042684525.1). NCBI lineage: Bacteria > Pseudomonadati > Bacteroidota > Cytophagia > Cytophagales > Cytophagaceae > Spirosoma > Spirosoma soli. The sequence continues at coordinate 213,945 of NZ_JBHULN010000008.1, forward strand.
TTGCCGTCATAGGCCATTCCTCCGCCCTGAACGAGACCCTCGTTGCTGACAAACGAGCAGTTGATTAGTGCCGGACTGCCGCCCTGACTGTAGACCCCACCGCCAGTAGCGGCACTGTTATCCTGGAAGATACAATTACGTACTAAGGGACTACTACCGCGATTAAGCAGCCCTCCTCCGAATGAATTAACGCCAGTGCTATTATCGGCGTAGCCTCCGGTAATGACGACCCCATCCAGCACCGCCGAGTTGGTCAGCCCCACGGGGTTGTTGATGACGTGATAGCTGTTGTCGGCTGGGTTATTCACGACGCCAATGTCTCCGCTGAGCACGGTGGTGTAGCTGACCGGATTGCGCTCGGCCAGGGTGGGCGTACCGCTGGGCGCAAAGCCCCCGTAGATGGCCACGCCTTCGCGCATGGCGAAGCTGATGTCACGGTTTGTGGTTGTGGTGGGCTTATAAGTGCCCTGGGCCACCCAGACCTGCTGGGCACCGGCGAAGTTGATCTGACTTTGGAGGTCTCCACTAGCATCGGCCCAAGAGTTGCCCGTGCCCGTACCGCCCTGGCGAACGTAGCGGATGGGTGAGCTAACCACTGCCCCCACCGTTAGGCTGAAGACGGTACTGGCTACGCCCACACAGCCGTTGGCATCGCCCGCCTGCACCAGGAGGGTGTAGCTGCCAGCTTCGGTAGGTGTACCCGACAACACACCCGTACTCGACAGGCTCAGGCTGGCCGGCAGGTTAGCGCTGACCAGCGAGAAGCTGTAAGGCGCGGTGCCGCCCGTAGCGGTGAAGGGTTGACTGACGAGTTGGCCCACCGTAGCGGTGCTCACACTGGGGTTACTTAGGGTGAGAATGGTGGGATTGCCCTGGTACTCATAAGCCCCCATGTCGATTACCCCGTTGTTGAACCGGCGGGGGTTGCCAGCTAAGTCGATGGCGGAGCTGGGCGGCATCCCGCCGTTGGCGGTGGCGTAGGCGGTATTGTCCCCGGCGTTAATAGCCGGTGAGCATGAGTTGAGCCGTGGATCGGTGGCCGAGACAAAGGGCGAGGTAGTAGTCGTCAGATTGTTGCCCCCATCGGTGTAGTCCGTCACACTAGCCTCGAATAAGGTGAAGCGGGCCGTTACCGATGCACCATTGACCGCCTGGAACGTGCGCGCCCCGCCATTGCCAAACACCACACAGTTGGTCAGCGTAGGACGGCTGTTGCTATTGAACATACCTCCGCTGTTCCCAACATCAGCTCTGTTGGCCAGAAAACTACAGTTGGTTAGCGTAGGATTGCTGCTGTTGCCATTGACCATCCCCCCGCCGTTGCCCCCTGTGTTGGCTAGAAATTGACAGTTGACCAGACTTGGACTACTGTTGTCAACATTGTACATTCCCCCGCCATTGCCGGCCTGGTTATTCTGAAAACTACAGTTGAGCAGACTTGGATTACTGTTACTCGCATTGTACATCCCCCCGCCGTTGCCAGCCAGGTTAGTAAGAAATTGACAGTTGATCAGGCTCGGACTGCTGTTGCTCGCATTGACCATCCCCCCACCGGAAATATCACTACCAACCAGGGCGTAGCCTCCGGTGATGACAACCCCATCCAGCACGGCTGCACCCGTTAGCCCCGGCGGGTTGTTGATGACGTGGCTGCTGTTGTCGGTTGGGTTATTCACGACGCCAATGTCTCCGCTGAGCACGGTGGTAAAGCTGGCCGGATTGCGCTCGGCCAATAGGGGCGTACCGCTGGGGGCAAAGCCCCCGTAGATGGCCACGCCTTCGCGCATAGAGAAGCTGATATTGCGGTCGGTCGTGGTGGTGGGCTTATAGGTGCCCTGGGCCACCCACACCTGCTGAGCACCGGCCAAGTTGATCTGGCTCTGGAGGTCTCCGCTGGCATCGGCCCAGGAGTTGCCCGTGCCCGTACCGCCCTGGCGAACGTAGCGGATGGGCGAACTCACGACAGCTCCCACCGTCAGGCTGAAGGGGGTGCTGGCCACGCCCACGCAACCGTTGGCATCGCCCGCCTGTACCAGCAGGCTGTAACTACCCACCTGAGTAGGTGTGCCCGACAGGACACCGGCACTCGACAGGCTCAGGCTGGCGGGCAGGTTAGAACTGATCACTGAGAAACTGTAAGGCGCGGTGCCGCCCGAAGCGGTGAAGGCCTGACTGTAGGCAGCACCTACGGTGACAGCCGTAGCTGAAGGGCTGATGCTGATTATAGGCGGATTGTTGACTAACAGGTTGAACGCCGATGAGGTTAGCAGGACCGGTACTCCGGCGTTGCAACTACCCCGGATTTCTACTGAATAGCTGCCGCTCTGGGCGGTGGTCGTGCTGGGCAGCGTTAACGTAGCGGAGTTTTGCCCGCTCACGATCTGCCCGTCTCGGTACCACTGATAGGAGAGCCCATCCCCGAGAATACCCCCCGCATCAACGCTGATTAGTGCGCTGACCGGTGTACCAGCGCACACCGAAGAGCCACTAGGGGGCTGTGTAGCGATGGTCACCGGTGGCTGATCCGCCAGCACCGTCACAAAACCAGTGACTATAATAATATCAGGTCGTCCATTACCCGTCACATCCCGTATCAGTATTGTCTGGGAACTAGGCGGCACGCTCGAGATGACCTGCAAACTGTAGCCCCCCCCGGCCAAACCCGCCAATACCGATATACCACCGGACTGGTCTAAAAAGCCCTGATTGCTGGTAACAATATCGAGTCGCCCGTCACCGGTCACATCCCCCACCGCTACTGACAGGGGCCTGCCCCCCACGGAGTAAACGACTGGTGAGCCAAAGCCGCCCCCGGCCAACTTTGGCAATACCATCACGTTTTCGTTGGCAATATTAGCCGTGATGATGTCGAGTAGACCGTCGCCGGTCACATCGGCTACCACCACCGACGTGGGCCTAACCCCAACGGGGTAGTTAACCCGCGAGAAGCCGCCCCCGGCTAACCCCGCTAATACCGTCACGTTATTTATAGAAGCATTAGCCGTGATAATATCGATCCGTCCATCGCCGGTTACATCGGCTACGGCCACCGACTCAGGCATAAACCCAACGGAGTAGTTAACCCGCGAGAAGCCGCCCCCGGCCAAACTCGCCAACACGGTCACATTACTGCTTGAAGCATTAGCCGTGATAATATCGATCCGTCCATCACCGGTTACATCCGCTGCGGCTACCGACTTAGGATCATTCCCAACGGGGTAGTTAGTGGGCGGGCCAAAGCCGCCCCCGGCTAACCCCGCTAATACCGTCACATCGTCGCTGGAATAATTAGCCGTGATAATATCGACCCGTCCGTCACCGGTTACATCCGCTGCGGCTACCTCCCAAGGCCCATTCCCAACGGGGTAGCTAACCACATCAACATCGTCAAAGCCCCCCTCAGCCACCCCTAGCGCCACCCCCACGGTGTTGGAGTTAAAATCGGCACCAATCAGATCGGGTCGCCCGTCGCCGTTTACATCCTCTACCGCTATTACCACCGATAGTACGCCTGGTAAGTAAGTACTGGGAAAAAACGCACACTGCGCCCATAAAGTCCCCTGGGGCAAAGTCAGCAGCAGGATTACCAGCCCCCCCAACATTAGACGGGTGTGGTTGGCCAGGGTAAACGGTAGAAAAGCCGAGAATTTGGTTGGTTGACTGGGTAAGCCACTAAATCCCGGTTGCGCTGGTGATTGGAAGCGAGAGAGGACTTGTCCCGGGGCCTGGCACCCGGATGGATGTAGGTTGGCCTGATAGCCAATCCCTGGGCGAGCCAACCGCAAACCGGTACTGGCCGCCAGAAAACGATAGTCGTGTTGCATGAATAAACAGAAGGTGAAGAGTGGAAAAAGAAACAGGCAATCAGGAGCTAGCTGGCCTTCAAGGCCAGCCAAAGCCCCATTGAGCCGAACGCTCAGGGCGTAAGGCTACCAGTCGAAGCCGAGCTGGCGCAGGTCAGTGGGTTGATACAGGCCGTAGAGGGATTAGCATAGGGTAAGGTTGAGTAAGTAATGATAGAACCCAAATAGCGAGGAGTGAGGAAAGAGCCATCGCCCGGACGGACCGCTAAAACCGTTTATGGTCAAGACATTACCGGACAGCATGTGCCCAAATATAAAATATTATTACAAAAAGTAAATTTTATAAATAAAATTTAAATATAAGTTAACTTATAAATATTAAATAAGGGATTTTACTTACCCGGCTGTCAATAGGTTATTCATCGATTAAAGGCTACCTTTGACGATGAGTCAACCTACATATACCTCTATCCCGGATACCTCGGATAACAACTATTGGGCTACAAAATGTGAGCCTGGCAACGTGCGCAGCGTCACGTTTGTACCCCGAGACAAAGAACTACACCAGCAGCTAAAGAGTAAAGCATGGGCTATTATTCAGGCTTCACTCCGAAAGAGTAATAGAAAGGTAAGCTATTAAATAAGACCCATCCGCCTTTCTGATTTTATAAAATAAGGGGTATAATGGGCGGCCTCTGGTTGGGATTTTAATTCATACGCCGGGTCAACTAACGGTCACTCTCATCCTACATTTAACCCGGCTGGTGTTGCTTAACAAGCAAGTAAAGTCGGTTTTCAGTGTGGTCTGATTCAGTACTAGACTCTTTTGGGTACATCTAGAAAATGTCACTGCGGCTGGCAGCCGGAGCGGTGATCTAAGATAAGGAAGGCTACGGATGAGTTAGACAGATAGTAGAAAAACAGGTAGTCATTATAGATTAAAGATTCTCAAAATACGCTCTCAAGTGAGATAAAGGAGCGTTCAACTAGTTGACTCCTGGATGGGTCGATCAAAAAGAGAGTAAATTAATTGATCTGTATTCGTAGAGACCTTAATTAAGAAGTGTATCTTAACTAGGCTCCTTGTTTTCACCACCTTTGTTGAGAATCCACCTCCTTCAAAGCATGAAAAAAATTGCCTCGTTTAGCCTGCTGTTTCTCCTGGCTATAATAGCCTATTTTTATTTTAGGCCCAAAGTCCTACCGCCAGTTCACCTGAAGTCTGGGCTGCCAACTCAATACGGCAAAATGACCATAAACAAAGCGGATTCTTACCTGATCCGTGATGTCTCCGTGATTCCTATGACGAAGGATACCATTTTAGCCCATCACCATGTCCTCATCGAAAAGGGACGAATTAAACAGGTTACTCCTCATTTAGCTCAAATCGATACGGCTGGACATTGCCTCGTTATTGATGGAACTGGAAAGTTTCTAATTCCGGGTTTGAACGATCTTCATGTGCACCTCAATGATGACAATAATCTGCTCCTGTTTGTCGCCAATGGCGTTACAACCATCCGTAATATGGCCGGTTACCCCTTTCATCTTAACTTACGGAAGAGAATCAATCAAGGCCAAATCCTGGGTCCTACTCTTTATACGGCCAGCCCGATTCTAGAGGGCACTCCAAACGTGTGGAAATTTAGTCACGTCGTCAAAACGCGCGATGAGGCTCGTCAGGCCGTTATTCAGTTTGCTAAAGCGGGCTATGATTGTATCAAAATTTATCACACCTTACCCCAAGAGTTGTACCGAGAAATTTTACAGGTAGGCGATTCACTCCATATCCCGGTCGTGGGACACATCCCCTTTCAGGTCGACCTTGAAGAGGTACTGGCATCGACTCAATACTCCCTGGAGCACGTTGATGTAAGTCCGCTGTCTCCCTATATTCCGTTAGTCAAACGACTGGAACTAATTGGTCATTCCCAAAAATGGATGTGTCCCACCTTGCTGGTTTATAAAAACATGCAGAAGCATCCTAATGACCCCACTATTCCGACCAATTACGAACGCTATGTCGATAAAATCACTCGCACATTTTGGCAGCAGCGGCTTCATTATTACAGCCAAGATCGTTACCGTTTACAAAAAGTAATGGCCAAATTGATCTATAAAAATGGGGGACGATTTATTGCAGGAACTGATTGTCTAAACCCCTATGTGTTAGCTGGTTTCAGCATCCATGAGGAGCTTCAGGAGTTAGTGAGTGTAGGCTTACCGGCCTATGAGGCCTTAAAAGCGAGTACGGTTAATGCGGCCGTATTCTTAAAAAGGGACCCGGAGGTGGGCACGATTGAGGCTGATAAACAAGCTGATTTGGTGTTATTGTCAGGCAACCCGTTAAAAGACATCGCCAACACGAAAACAATAACTGGGGTCATGTTACAAGGCCGATGGTTTAGCTCGGCTGAACTAAAGCAGATGTTGGCTGCTGTTGAGAAGACTTATCCCAATCAAGACCATTAGGAACGCTTTGATTCTGTAGCACTATATGTTTTACAAGTATTTCGGAAAACCCTCTATTTGCTGAAAAGCTAGTTTTTAATATCGCTCACTCCTACTGATTATTAGTCGCATCTTCTCAAAAATGATCTTTATCAGTACACATTTTTGAGACCGGTTCGTCGGTTCGGCTATTTTTATGTTATTTGGCTATGCACGCGTATCAACCGCACCGGCGGACCGGCAAGATCAAAATCTAGCTCTACAACTGGATGACCTCAAAAAAGCAGGTTGTCAAAAAATCTTTCAGGAGAAGGTGTCTTCGGCTAAGGTACGACCACAACTTCAGAAGATGCTGGAGGTTCTGCGAGAAGGAGATACTATCATTGTTTGGAAGCTAGATCGGTTAGGTAGGTCACTGAAAGAACTTTTCACGTTGATCAATGACTTTCAAGCCAGAGGAACTGGCTTCCGCAGTCTGAATGATGCCATCGATACCACCACCGCGCAAGGCCGCTTAGTGTTTAACCTTTTTGCGTCATTAGCTGAATTTGAACGAGATCTGATCCGCGAGCGTACTAAGGCGGGCTTGGCCGCAGCACGTGCCAGGGGCCGTGTAGGAGGCCGCCCTAAGGGCCTTACTCCAGAAGCGCAAGTAAAAGCACGAGCGGTCAAGACCATGTATGGCAATAAACTGAACACAATTGCTGAGATTGGACTGTTATTTCACATAAGCCGAGCGACTGTTTATCGGTATTTAGCTTGGCAAGAGGAAAAAAACGATTCATCGAATGCATAATGTACACAAAACTCTCTCTAATTATAGTTCGATCTATTTTTGCAAATGCACATACAACAAAGCATTTATCTGAACGTTTGGAAGGCCGGAACGCCCTAAAGTAGGGATCTATCAAAACTTTACTTCAGCTCAAAAACGTTATATTTGTAAAGTAACCCTAGAAGTGATGGCAACAGACACAAAAACGCCCAAAACGTCGATTAAGAAATCTTCTGCTAGTAGCCAGTTTGCCGCCAAGTCAAATATGAAGGCAGGATTAGGCCTATTTAAAGACAAAATCGTCAGCGAGTCGTCTGCCTGGGAAGATGACCTGCGGGTGACGATTAAGAAATGAAGAAATATCTACTGGATACGCATATCCTTATCTGGTGGCTAACTGATTCGCCAGACTTAAAAGCTTCCATCAGAACTATTCTTCAAAACCGCACGAATGAATTCTACGTCAGTCATGAAAGCCTGCGTGAGATTGTCATCAAGGCTAAGCTAAAGAGAGCTGACTTCCAATTAAATGGGGTTACCATTGCTGAAATTGCCAATGTGTTACGCGAAACGCTAGGCGTGAAACTACTCCCATCCCGGGTCGTCCATTTGGCGAAGCTGGAAGCACTGATCCCAATACACAGTGACCCTTTCGACCATATTCTGATTAGTCAGGCCATTGCTGAGCGATTGATCCTGATTAGTCACGACGGTAATTTTCCCTTCTACGAACCTCAAGGTTTGAAACTATTGAGAGCTTAAGTTCAGTGAACCACTGACAGAAATTCGTGTGCTACTAAATAAAGTTGGCGTTTATCCAAAAGAGAGCGTCTCACTAAAGGCTCATCCGTGAGACAAAAAATGCCAATAAATAAATATGATAGCTACTAAATGGACAGTAAGCGATAAGGTCAAGATGCTAATTATTGGACGGCTTGTATAAAATAGGCGGGCCACTTCGCTCACTTTCAGCTCCAACGATATACATTAGACGACTGGACTGACAAGTTCGTTGCTCAAAAACTAGTCCTATGGCCCTGCTTACATCTAACCCCACTCAACGCATCCAGGTCACCGAACCAAAAACGGGCCAGGTGCTGGATGCCTTCCCCACCCAACCCCTACTGTCGAGTCAAGGGGCAGGGTGGAATCATCTCGTGCTGGAGGAACACCGGTTGCCGCCCGTCGAAGTCCCCGAGGTCGTTCAGGCAAATATCCACATCAGTGTGCAGACCGGTTCACCGCTCGAACTGGAATGGCGAACCAATGGGCGCTTCAAACGGGTTCCCTTAACGCCCGACCGGATCTGTTTTAGCCCGGCAGGCGTCTCGGGCAATCTGCGTTGGACTCAGCCCTCGCAGTGCGTCTTCCTGGCGCTCGACCCCAACGCGTTGGCCGTTAATCTGCCCGATTATAATCCCTCGGCGATCGAGTTAGCCGAGGTCCATGGCCAGCCCGATCCGGTCCTGAGCCATATTGCGCTGGCCTTACGGGCTGAGCTGCAGCAAGGCACGACCTCAGGCCCTTTACTGGCTGATACGCTGGTTAGTGCCATGGCCATTCATATTGCTGGTCGTTATGCCAGTCAAACCTACCGGGCTGAGCAGCGGGTTTCGGGGCTTAGTGCGGTGCAACGTAAACTGGTGACCGATTACATGGCTGATCATTTGGGCGAGTCGATTAAGCTGGCCGATCTAGCCCAACTCGTACACATGAGTTCGTTCCATTTCGCCCGTTGCTTCAAGCGGGCCACTGGGCAAGCGCCCCACCAGCACCTGGTTCAGCAACGGATTGATAAAGCTAAAGAGTTACTTCGTCATTCCGGGCTCTCGCTGACCGATATCGCCCTGACGGTGGGCCTGTCGGAACAGTCGCATTTAAACCGGTTATTCCGCAAGGCTACCGGTGTTACCCCACTGGCCTATCGACAGCAGCGACGCTAACTGAGCAAGAAACGTCAATAGGTTGGCAAGAAGGGTCAAGATTACCGATCATTAACGCCGTTACTTTGCCCGTATAACCAATTGTTAATCAACCGAAACTCCAAATAACATGGAAACGACGAATGTGGTTACGGCTGGTCGGGTGGAACGGCAGAACGTCACTTTTCAACGCGATGAATTGACCATCGCCGGCCATCTGTTTACGCCCCCCGGTTTCGACGAGGAACTGCAATACCCAGCCCTGATTGTGCAGGGGGCCGTCACGATGGTCAAAGAAAATGCCCCTGACAACTACGCCCCGCTATTGGCCCGGGAAGGATTCGTGGTGCTGGATTTTGACTACGTTAGCTACGGCGAAAGCGAGGGCCAGCCTCGCAAAAACGAAAACGTCGAGGGTAAGCTCAAAGACCTGCAGGCGGCCCTGACTTACCTGCAAACCCTGTCTTACGTGGGTAAAATTGGTATGGTGGGCATCTGCACCTCGGGTGGTAACGCGGCCTACTTAGCGGCTACCGACGACCGGCTGACCGCCCTGGCCGCCGTGGTGCCCTGGATGTACGAACCGGCGCTGGAAGAGCCCTTCTGGGGCAGCGAAACCATTGAGAAAAACAATCAGAAAGCCCAAGACGCCCGCCAGCGGTTTGCCCAGAACGGCGAATGGCTAACGACGCAGATTTTCACCAACGATCCGATGGTGGAAGGCTTTAACCTAACGCCGGGCGAGTACTACTTCGACAAACACCGGGGCGGCAGCGTTAACCAATGGCGTAACCAGATCTTCTGGGGTGCCTGGGAAGAGTGGGCGCAGGTGTTTGACCCCATCAGTCAGGCTCCTAAGATCAGGATACCCACCCTGGTTTTTTCCACCGACGATGCCCTGATTCCCGATCAGGCCAAGAAGTTCTACAACCTGCTCAATACGGAGAAAGAGCTGGTCTGGTCAGAGGGCTACCACTTCAATTTCTACGATGTAGCGCCTGAAATTTATAAGGCGATTGACGCCGTGGTTCCCTTCATGCAAAAGCACCTAGCCGATTCATAACCCAAGACCAAGATAAAAAGTACGCTTTAACTGCCCCAGCGCCCAATCTGCTGGGGCTTTCTGGTGTCCTTGTCTCAAGCTACTGCATAACATTGAGTCGTCGAATCAATCTATTTCTAGGCTGGTTAATCCTGATTTTCTTTTCAACTAACAATGCTTATTAGAGCTCCTTCAATGGCTTGAGCCCCGGTGGCTGGCATTCCGGTGCGGAACCACTGGAGAGATAGCAAAAATCAGTCTAATACTATAAGAAGTACAGTCTCAATAAATGCTTGTATTTCAAAACGATCTAAGCCGTTCTACCACAAAAGAACTAAGACAGGATGGGACATTTAAGTAGACCGTCTTTGGCTCTTCTTAGCCCGAGCGGTTTCTACCCCTGGTGTCTCAGCCTGTTTCTGTAATCGTTCATCGAACTCATGAGCCACTACTTCCACCACCTTCACCTGACTCATCAGCGGGTGCAACGGATTGATCAGGATGTTGCGCGAAGGCGTGTTCCTGACAATCACCGACGGAATACCAAAGGCCAAGGCGGGGTAAGTAGGCACTAGCTTAGGGAGTAGAAACTGCGGTAGGCTTTCGGGATACTTGAGCGCATCCCAACCACTGGGCAGTTCAGCTAGGCGGATCTCCTCAATGGCGTCCGGCAGCTCGATGCTCACCCGCACAAACGGCGGCAAATCGCGCAGGGGTGTACCATCCAAGTGCACCAGCGTTTCCAGTAAGGCCAACTCCGGCGTCATTGAGGTGTAGACTAAGGGGGTACCCGGTGGATTCCACCGACCACCGTTTAGCCGAGCCCCTTCTCCCGTTAGTACAGAATCAATAAACTGCCTCTTTTGGATACGGTAAACTAAGGGCATTGCTCAACTGTAAACGCCATACTCAATACGGCCTAAGATCTGATCGACTACCTGGAAGCCGGTAGCCGTGTCCAGCAGTTGTAAGGGGGATTGACCTTCCAGGATCTCCAGAGGCCGACGCAACCAGCGGTTGAACTTACCCTGCTCTTCGAACACCCGCAGGCCATGAGCGGCCAGGGCTTTGAGCAGCAGGAGTCGTTCCGATTCCACCTTGTTCAAGGACCCGCTCACTAAGCGACGGGCCATCGTCCGCTCGTTCATCGACAACAGGATGGCTAACTCCCGAATCGTTAGCTCTAACAAGGCGGCTAGTTGCCGTACCTCGGCATGGGCCACCCCTGAGCGCGACTGGGCGATGAGCTCGAAGGGGCCGGTCCGCTCGGGTACGATGCGCACCATGGTATTGGCTGGCTCAAAGATCGGTTGGTGCGTACGGCTCTTATTGGCATCGGGCCTGGCTTTGGGAGCTTTCGCGGTAGTTGCTTTCATGAGTAACAATATGTCAGCAACGTTACTGACATTTTACGTAACTACAACCCATGCGGTCGAAAAAAAGTTTGTGAGTTATCTTAGATTACTTGGCAACTTAATGATCCTGCGAGATACGCAAGAGTTTTCATAAATCTGTGCCTTAAATGGGGCGTTTTTCGCGACCCTTACGTCACTATTCATCCTTTTACAAGGCGGCTTTGTAACAGTCTTTATTTGGTTTCGTTGTAAAAACGTATCCGTATTCTGCTGTTTTGTATAAGTAGCGCTGAAGGTTAGGAGGATAATTTTGCCTCATCAAAAAAAGAAGAGGCAATGGCTAAGACAATTTTTATTACGGGCGCATCCCGAGGATTTGGAAGAACTTGGGCGGAAGCTTTCCTGGATCGGGGTGACTAGGTTGTGGTTACCTCAAGAAAGGTCAGCGGGCTAACCGAGTTAGTAGAAAAGTATGGCAGCGCGGTACTGCCGCTGGAACTGGATATAACCAATAGGGCAGCCTGCTTTGCCGCTTTAGAAAAGGCAAACTCCCATTTTGGCCGGGTGGACGTCGTGATCAATAACGCGGCTATGGGGGTCATTGGCATGGTGGAAGAACTCGGCGAGCAGGAGTCGAGGAACCTCATCGAAGCGAACCTGTTTGGTTCGCTATGGGTCACCCAGGCTGCCCTACCCATACTAAGAGCACAGGGTAGCGGCCATATTCTGCAACTATCCAGTGCGCTGGGCGTCTATACGTTTCCTTCCCTGGGTATCTATAGCGCCAGTAAATTTGCCGTGGAAGGCTTTAGCGAAGCCCTTTACCTGGAAACGAAAGGTATGGGTATTCATGTGACTATCGTAGAGCCTAATGGATTTGCCACCGAATTCAGCGCATCAACGATCCAAAGTAAGCCCATTGCCGCCTATGATGGTGTACGGGCCGAGTTAAATTCGAATCCAGCCATAATAGAAAGCGATGCCTATGGCGATCCGCAGGCAACGTCGATCGCTATATTAAAGCTGGTAGATGCAACGGAGCCTCCGCTGCGTTTGTTCCTGGGTAAAAAAGCGTTGCCCCTGGCCCAAGCGGTGTATCAGCAGCGGCTGGCTAGCTGGCAAGAGTGGAATGCGGTTGCTATAGCGGCACATGGTCTTTAGTAGCCTACAAACTAGTCCTACTTTTATAATAGGTTAGTCTGGGCTTATGCTCAGGCTAACCTTAACTTCCTGTACTATGCATTTTAAGCACCTGGGTGATGTGCATCGCTGCAATAATTACCCCGCACCGGAAAATCCCTTACTGACAATCTTTACCTGCGACCCGTTGCGTAATGTGGTTAGCTATGAGGTAACTACAGATTTCTACATTATCGCCTTTAAAAGGCTAACCTCCGGTGAGATCAAATATGGCAGGACACGTTACGACCACCAGAGCGGATCGATGTACTTTATGAAACCACAGCAGGCTATACAGATGAAAGATATAGCACTGGAAAGTGATGGCTTCGAAATATGGTTTCATGAAGATTATCTGAGCGGACATCCGCTGCATACGGCCATTAAGAAGTACAGCTATTTCAATTACGAGCTGAATGAGGCACTCCATATATCACCTAAAGAGCAGCAGATCATTTGGGAGCTTTACCGGAAAATAGAAACCGAATATAACAACAACCAGGACGAATTTACCCGGGATATTATCTTGGGCCATATTGACTCGATGCTCACCTATTCCCAGCGCTTTTATAAACGACAGTTCCTGAACCGTACGATCGTATCCGGGACCACAGTCACTAAGTTCAATGCCGTGTTATTCGCCTACCTTGACCAAGGATTGTTACGGGAAAAGGGGTTACCTACCGTGGCTATGTTGGCGGCTGAGCTACACATGTCGGCACGGTACCTGAGCGATCTGCTGAAGCAGGAAACTGGGAAAACTGCCCTGGAGCTCATCCACATCGCTTTAGTCTCGGCGGCAAAGAATCTGCTCCATGGTGGCGATTATACCGTGGCGGAGGCAGCCTATAGGCTTGGTTTTGAAAACCCACCTTACTTCTCCCGCTTATTCAAGAAACAAACAGGGATTAGTCCCAACCAATACAAAAAGCATTATCTGAATTGAGCACAAGTCTCAGTACGATATAGTTCGTAATCGGACCGTGAATTATCTCCCTTTCCGCAGGAATACCCTAACTCAAACATCGGCCCTTCAGAATTACACGTTCTGAAGGGCCGATGTTTACACGAACGGAACTAGCGTTAAGCTCGCTCCAGCAACTCTGGATGAAGTTCGTATTGCTCTTCCAATTCTTTAAACTCCCGAATGATCTCCACAGACCGGTTTATCTGGTCGGATAGGTGAACAATCATGGTAGCCGTTTGGGCATTTTTGATGGCGTAGGTCAACGCGGCCAGCTCGTCGGGTATCACGCGGATGGGCTTGTCTTTGTCAACGTCACGCACCCCCTGCGTAATCAGGTCTGCAATCTCCGCTTTGTCCCGTCCACGGCCGTCTTCATCAAAACGGATAATGATTTCATCAAAAATACTACCAGCCAACCGGCCAATCGTAACAATATCTTCGTCGCGACGATCGCCAACGCCGGTCAGAATACCCACCTTACGCGCTACGCCAGCCTGTTTGATGTATTCGCCCAACGCGGCTAGCCCGTGCGGATTATGGGCGTAATCGACCAGAACACAGTAGTTCCGAAAGCAAAAGAGGTTCATCCGGCCCGGCGTGTTCTCGAACGACGGCACAAACGAACGGAGGCCTCGGGCAATCAAGGCAAGCGGCAGGTTCTGACAGTACACGGCCAGTACAGCCGCCATGATATTTTCAATCATGAAGGGGGCTTTCCCCTCAAAGGCCAGCGGAATATTGTTTATGTGTTCAACATGAATCCGCTCGTCCCCCCGCCGAATGGTAATGAACCCATCTTCGTAGACGGCGGCTAGCCCACCGGCCCGGTAATGCGCCACGACCCGTTCGCTCGTGGGGTCCATGCTGAAAAAAGCGATGTTACAGCGGAGATCATGGTGCATAGCATAGGTGTACTCGTTGTCGGCGTTCAGAACGGCATAGCCCTCACGCTTCACACTCTCCGCCACAATGGCTTTCACGCGGGCCATGTCTTCCACCGAATTAATGTCGCGCAGGCCAAGGTGATCAGCCGCCACATTGGTTACAACTCCTACATCGCACCGGTCAAAGGCCAGGCCCGAACGTAACATTCCCCCGCGTGCGCACTCTAATACCGCAAAATCGACCGAAGGCTCCTGTAGTATTTTCAGGGCACTCAAGGGGCCTGTGCAATCGCCTTCTTCAATGAGCGAATCGCCGATATATATGCCTTCAGTAGCGGTAAAACCAACCGTATACCCCACCTGACGAACTAAATGCTGGGTAAGCCGGGTCGTGGTGGTCTTACCGTTGGTGCCCGTAATTGCGATAATCGGAATGCGACCGGGCGCTTCTGTTTTAGGGTCCGTTGGGGTACCGACGGATGTACCCACAGTCTGAATAGGAAACAGCATGTCAGCCACCGCTTTGCCGACCTCGCGCGGCTTTCCTTCGGATGGATGCGTATGCATACGTAAACCCGGTCCAGCGTTCACTTCAATGATTACGGCTTCGGACTTCTTCAAAGGACGGGAAATATCTTTGGCAATTAAATCAATACCGCAAATGTCCAACCCAATGATCCGGGCTGTGCGTTCGGCCATGGCCTTGATCTCGGGATGCACCCCATCCGTTACATCCACCGACGTACCGCCCGTGCTCAAGTTAGCCGTCTTTTTGAGATATAGTTCCTGACCGGCCGGCAGCACCGTATCTACCGTCAGGTTTTGTTCCGTGAGCAGGTTGATCGTGGCCTCGTCGATCTCGATATTGGTTAACAGATTTACGTGGCCCTCCCCACGCCGTGGGTCTTGGTTCACCTCATCGACGAGTCGGCGAATGGTAGATACGCCGTCGCCGATAACCCGGGCGGGTACGCGCTGGGCAACTGCGCAAAGTTTATAATCGATCACTAGTAGCCGATAATCATTGCCCTCGGCAAACTGCTCAACCAATACGTCCTCGCCCTGCGCTTTGGCCATCAGAAAGGCATTGAACAGTGCTTCGACCGTTCGAATGTCAGTCGTTACGCCCCGCCCATGATTACCGTCCAGCGGTTTGACCACCAGCGGAAAATCAAGGTGTCGAAGCACATCTTGAAGGTCGTTTTCGGTTCTGATCACTTCGCCAAGCGGTACCGGAATACTAGCACTGCCAAGCCTACGCTTGGTCTCGTTTTTGTCAGCGGCCAGTTCAACCGCCATATTGCTGGTCTGACAGGTAACGGTGGCTTGTATACGCTTCTGCCGGGCACCATAGCCCAACTGAACCGTTGAGTCGGTGTCGAGACGGATATACGGTATATCTTTTTGAAGGCAGGCCTCAACAATAGCCGATGTGCTGGGGCCTAACCGATCTTCTTCGTAAAGCCGGTTGAGGGTGGCAATCTGAGCCTGTAAGTCATAGGCTTGTCCATCCACCAGTGCCTGAGCGATCTTAACAGCGCAATGGGCCGCGTGAAAACCAGCCCGTTCTTCCTGATAAGCGAAAACAACATTGTAAACGCCATATTCTCCGGTTCCGCGGGTGCGGCCAAAACCCACTTCAATGCCTGCCAGCGTCTGGATCTCCAGTGCAATGTGCTCAATGATGTGGCCCATCCAGGTTCCCTGCTCGACCCGATAAAAAAAGCCCCCGGGCCGACCTTCCGAACACCGATGGTCATATAAGCTTGGGATGAGGGTTCGCAGCCGTTCAGAGAAGCCGTCGATCTTGTTGGAGGGGAACTCTTCCAGCTCTTCCAGATCTAATCGCATTACAATTAGTTTATGACGTTTAATTGACCAGTAGTTAGGCCCTTTCAACGCGCGGATGTCGATGATTTTCATAGTAAGTCTGACAAGTCAAAGTAAGTGTACAACACGTTTGCACAACTTGAATTGGCCGATGTGATTCTATTTCCAGTGATTGATGTATAGAGGTATGAAGGGCTAACCTATTTGTCATGATTGCGGTAAGCCCTTACGAAACGGCCGATACGTTTAAAAGTTTACAGCCTAAAACGTTCGGTGAGGATTTGGGCATACGACACCTTAATGGGTATACACAGCAGCATTGAGCAGTAAACCGACCTGGCAAGGCAATTGAGTGTAGCCCTACTATCCTACTAATCCTACCAGTTAGTATGTTTTGTAAACCAAACCCTGGACCAGCCGTTACATCGAGACTATTTTATGATTTTCTCTGATTCAATTCGCTGGTTATGAACGCAGCCGTATTTCACAAAATGGGCGACATCCGCTACGAGCACTTTGATGACCCCAAGATCGAAGAGTCCCGCGATGCCATCATCCGCGTTACGTCTACCGCCATCTGCGGTTCCGACCTCCACATCTACGACGGTTTTTTGCCGCAACTTCGTCCCGAAGTACTCGGTCACGAGTTCATGGGGATCGTAGAAGAAGTAGGTTCGGGCGTAACGAATCTTAAAAAGGGTGACCGCGTGGTGGTTCCCTTCACCATCGCCTGCGGGAAGTGCTATTTCTGCGAACGTAACCTCCAGATGCACTGCGAAACCTCGAACAAAGAAGCCTACGGGCCAGATGGCGGGTTGCTCAGCGAGAAAGGCGGTGCTCTTTTCGGCTATTCTGACCTCTACGGCGGCTATAACGGTGGGCAAGCCGAAGCCGTACGGGTCCCCTACGCTGACTACAGCCTGCACCTGGTTCCTGAAACGCTTAAAGATGAGCAGGTCCTGTTTCTGACCGACATCTTCCCAACGGGCTGGAGTTCGATAAGTTGGGGCGAACTGACGGGGGGCGAAACGGTCGCCATCTTCGGCTCGGGCCCCGTGGGCTTGATGGCCCAGAAATCGGCCTGGTTGCAGGGGGCCGGACGCGTCATTGCGATTGACCCGCTGGACTACCGACTCGAACGAGCCCGGCGCGTGAACAAAGTTGAAACGCTCAATCCAAACGAAGTCGACGTAATAGAAGTCATTCGTAGCATGACCGATGGCCGTGGGGCCGACCTCTGCGTCGACGCGGTAGGCATGGAAGCCCAACGATCCGTACTCGACAAAGCGAAAGCTGTATTTAATCTTGAAAAAGGCACCACCAGCGTGTTAGAAACGTGTTTCCGGGCCGTGCGCCGGGGTGGTATCGTCTCCGTAGTGGGTGTGTATGGAACGCCATCCGACAATTTTCCGGTAGGCCGCTTCTTCGACAAAGGGCTGACGGTCCGCATGGGACAGTCGTTTGTAAGCCGCGATATGAGTATGTTGATGGACCTTGTAGCCCAGGGGAAAGTTGTGCTCGACGACATCATCTCTCATGTATTGCCGCTGTCAGACATTGCGCGGGGCTACGAAATTTTCAAAAAGAAAGAAGACGACTGCACCAAAGTAGTACTCAAACCTTAAACTATAGTCATTGATAGTCATTTGTTGTCATCAGGTGGTCATTCATTGTAGAACTAAACCATCAATGACTACTTGATGATAACAAATGACCACCTAACGACAATTAATCAACGTATGGAAACGCAACAAAACGGTAAAACGGCCCTCATTACGGGTGCCGCCAGCGGCATTGGCCTCGAACTGGCCCGACTATTCGCTAAAGATGGCTACGCGCTGGTTCTGGTCGACCGCGATGAAGAAGGTTTAAATCAAGTCGCTTATAACCTCAAGAATCAGTACGGCACCCCAGCGACGCTGCTAACCAAAGATCTGGCCGACCCCAAAGCCCCCGACGAAATCTATGCCGAAACAAGTAGGCAACACTTGCACATTGATGTATTAGTGAACGATGCGGGCTTTGGCGAATACGGCCAGTTTGCTACCGAAACTGATCTGCAAAAAGAGTTGGCTATGGTGCAGACGAACGCCGTGGCACTGATGCACCTGACCAAGCTGTATCTCAAAGATATGGTCATCCGCAATGACGGAAAAATTCTGCTGCTGGGCTCTGAGGTATCGGTAGCGCCCAATCCATTGCAGGCCGTTTATGGGGCTACCAAAGCGTTCATTAAATCATTCGGCGAAGCCATTCGCGACGAACTAAAGGCGAGTGGCGCAAAAATTACGGTTACGGTGCTGATGCCGGGAGCTACGAGTACTAACTTTTTCCGGACGGCCGGTGCTGCCCACGTAAAAGGAGCTGATCCATCAAAAACGGCCAGCCCAGCCGATGTCGCCAAAGCCGGTTACGAAGCACTGATGAGTGGCAAAGATCACGTTGTGGCTGGCTTCAAAAATAAGCTGACAGTAGCCTTAGCGCACATTCTTCCCGATCCGCTCATAGCCGCCAATGTTCGAAGTGAGATGACGCCAAAAGAAGAGGTCGAAAAGCAAAAGCAGGCTATCACTGTGGCACTCACTGTAGGAGCAGTGGTCATTGGTGGATTGTGGTTATTGTCCCGTACTCGCAACGGCTATGGCATTAGTACCTACGACAAGGTTAAGTATCGCTATAAAGCCGGTAAAGCCAAGCACTCCGCAGAAAACGCCTTGAGCTCCGTAGCCGATTCGGTAACCGGGGCTTATCATCACGCTAAAGCCACCGTTGAGAAAGCCTTGGTATAGATCATCTAAGTGTGACTAGACAAGCGAAATAGACCGCAGATCCTTATGATGGCTATGATTTTGTAGATCATTCGGATCATAACTATCATAGGAATCTGCGTTCCATTTGATCTAAAGTAGTTCGGCCCGTTTACAAGAAATCCACTGATTTAACAGTTGCTTATACCCAACGTATGGAAGCGATAAAAACAAAAGCATACGGGGCAAAGGCCTCACTCATTGACTCGCTCAGTCGTCTGTCGCGGATGGACATTGAGCGTAACAGTCCTAAAGAGGATGAAGTACTAATTGACATTCTGTATTGTGGCGTGTGCCATTCCGATCTGCACCAGGTTCGGAACGACTGGGCCAACACAGTCTACCCCTGCATACCCGGCCATGAGATTGTTGGGAAAGTGGCACAGGCCGGTAATGCCGTGACCAAGTTCCAGGTGGGCGATGTGGTGGGCGTTGGTTGCATGATCGACTCGTGCGGCAAGTGTTCGTCCTGTCAGGAAGGCGAAGAGAATTACTGCGAAGGCCCCGTCAGTTGGACGGCCACCTACAACGGCTACATGAAACCCAACGGAAACGGCTTCAATACGTTCGGAGGCTACTCCACCAGCATTGTCGTGAAAGAGTCGTTTGTGCTGCGGATTCCCGACGCGCTGGACGCTAAACGGGCCGCTCCGATCCTGTGCGCTGGCGTAACCACTTACTCGCCATTACGCCACTGGAACGTAAAGGAAGGCGACAAGGTCGGCATCGTTGGCATTGGTGGTTTAGGACACATGGCGGTTCAACTGGCAAAGGCAATGGGGGCTCAGGTAACGGCCATTACTCGGAGTGAAGAGAAACGCGGAGCAGCCCAGGCGTTGGGCGCTCACGAGGTGCTCATTGAAGATGATAAGGCAGCGATGACAGCCCACGAGCTGGCGTTCGATATGCTGTTGATCACGATTCCCGATCCCTTCGATGTTAGCGCCTACGTCAACCTGCTGAAGAAAAACGGCTCACTGGTTACAGTAGGCTTGCTGGGTAAGTATAAAAGCCCACTCAACAACATGGATGTGGCCATGCATCGACGTAGCGTAGCCGGCTCCATTATTGGTAGCATTGCCGAAACGCAGGAAGTGCTGGACTTCTGCGCCGAACACGCGATTATGCCCGAGGTAGAGCTAATCGCGATGAAAGACATCAACAACGCCTTTAGTCGGATGATGGATGACAATGTGCGGTTTCGATTCGTGATTGACATGCAAACGCTTAAAGATGAGCATTAATCAGTGGCCTACCCGTGTTGATAACCAATGAACGTTCGGGGGTTCACTACTCTTATTGAACAATGAATAATGCTATGAATCAGACATATTTGAAGGCATTCGGTATTGGTGTCGTTGCTGGTATGCGGTCCTTAATCGCGCCAGCCTTGTTGAGCCACAAACTAGTCCGCACGTTTCCAACTAAACAACCAAGCAAACCTATTCATTACCTGGCTCAGCCAACCACATCGTTAGCCCTGAAGGTATTGGCCGGTGGCGAGATTGCTGGCGACAAAATTCCGAACGTACCCGATCGCACGATTCCGATTGAATTTGCAACTCGGGTTGCGTCGGGTGCAACTTGTGGAGGATTTCTGACCCAGGCCGAAGGCGGTGAGATTCCGGTTGGGGCCGTTGTCGGCGGACTCGGGACGGTGGTGGGTACGCTGGTCTTTTTCCACCTGCGGCAATGGCTGAGTAAAGGGGTAGGCGTACCCGATCCGGTAGTGGCACTGGCCGAAGATGCCCTGGCCATTGGTCTCGGCTGGTCGATTGTCAATACTATCGAACCAGTGCCACAGCCGGTGTAAGGCAATGGTTGTTCTTGCGCAGTAGCCACGGATCTCTCATCATAGTTGCTCCAAACATGCGGTCGCCAGGCGACGAAGTTAGTGGAGCCAACCAGGTAATCTTTGTACGTTTCATCATCACTTAATCAATTAGAACTGTGCCACGAGGAGACAAATCGGCTTATACCGATAAGCAAAAACGGCAGACGAAGCATATTGAGGAAGGTTACGAAGAGCGCAGAGTGCCCGAGGAAGAAGCAGAGCGCCGGGCCTGGGCAACGGTCAATAAAACGTCGGGGAGCGGCTAAAAGAGCGGTTCAGGTCGGGCCGCGTCAGGCCGTGGCTCGGCCGCAAACAAAGAGCCAACAAAAACCGGAGGCAAAAAAGGCGGAGCCGCTTCGGCTTCCCGAACCGCTGAAGAGCGTTCAGCCTCTGCCAGGAAAGCCGCAGCAACCCGCAAAGAGAAGGCGGAAAGCAAGCAATAAGAAAAGCGTAGTAACTCAGACCAACTGATTCGACCGATGTACAAGCCGGTTGAATCAGTTTTTTTGTTTATTTAAGCAGTACAAACGACACCCTTACCCCTTACCGGGACGTGTCTGCAGCTTATATGAGACTTGGTGTTTCTGGCTTACCTGTTTTTTCAACTATTATAACGCATCGAAAGCCGATTCCAGCATTATCCTTATCAGTAAAGCGCCGGGACAATTTGTTCCACTCTTGTTCGGCAGGAAGGCGATACGTGATCGCTGTCTTAGCTGATGCGTTAGCGGCTAGCATCTGTTGGTAGGTACTTAGCTTCGAATGAGTCTTTAGATAAGTAGCTACCACACTGCGCCATTCACAAATAGAAAACTCAGTGCGACAAGAGTTGATTTTATAACAGAATTTCGTCCAGTCCTGCTCACAGAACGACCCTTCGGCTATTTAATTGCTTGGTATCTAGCATTATATAGCTTAGCTTTTACGTATCTCTGCCTTTATATAAACCTCACTCGTAATGATTACCCACCTTCCTTCTTACATCAGTCTTGTGTTTGGATTGACGACCCTGCTTTGCTGCTGCTTTCTTTACCGGGCTGCGTCTGGGTTTAAAGAAACGCTCGTTGTCTTAGTTCCCTGGCTGAGTTTACAGGCAGGGCTCGCCGTAGCGGGGTTTTACCTGGAAATCAACAACTTTCCCTCCCCGTTTTCCGCTTTTAGTACTTCCTCCTTTATTACTCACAATAGGTTGTTCGTGACCCGTTCAGGGATACGATTTAATCAATACGCTGCGGTTCGATCAATTAACCCTGTTGCACGTCGTACACATTCCCGTTAAGATAATCCTGTTCTGGTTGGTAGCTAACCAGGCAGTACCGGAACTGATGACGTTTGACGGTAGAAATTATGACATTCTCTGGGGGCTCACAGCGCTAGTCATCTACTATTTCCGTTTTGTTAAAGGCCAGTTCTCTCGACGATTGCTTATTGGGCGGTACCAGTTCTTTGTCGATTATCGCAATCTGTGGCGGCAATCGATCACCGAACTGGCCCGACCTTAACGGGTAAGATCAACAACATTGTAAATGCCAACCTGAGTGGCGTAATCCTCTACGACCAGAACAGTAGTGTCCAGTACAGTCAGGCGCTGGCCATTAGCTTGTTATTCACCTTGTAAGCGCTGGCGCTGGTGCAAGGGCCATTACCTTACTTAGCCCCTCCGCCCTAAAACACGCTCGGCTCCCTCAGGTTGAGCGTTTACTTTCTCATGATTTTTAACGGAATCAGACCGGGGAGAAAGACAGGTAATCAATGTACACAGCTAACTAACGAATCAAATGCAACAGGTGATCAGACAGTATAGGCCAGACGACAGGGGCGGCAACGGTAATCAGGGAAATAGCGGTTCGCTGGAGGGCAGTAGTCTAACCAACGGGGATGATCTGGCAGGAACGACAACTGGTGCAGATACTACGGGCAATGGCTTACCAAACCTGAATGACGATAATCTGGGATCTGCGGACCTCGGCGTTACCAACCTCGGTAGCTCAGCCGGTACTACAGACCACGATGACGACTATACAACGGGTACAGTTGAGATCAGCAACGTAAGCGCATTAGATCGTAGGGTAGATGCGGATGACGATCTGGTTATTGCCGACGCCAACAGTGGCACAGGCGTAGGGGCTGGCGGAGACCTCAGCAGTCCGGGCATAGGAACGCTAAACGATGCAGGCTTGACAGCCAGCGGCTCGGCAGATGTTGATGACGATGAAATTCCGGAGGTAAATGCCGCTACACTCGTGGGTAGTACGGCCGGAGCAATGGGTGGTTTATCGGAAACAGATGCCAGTTCGGGCACTGCCGTCGTCGGCAGCATGAGCGGTACGGGCATTGATCCTAACGTAAATCTAAATTTGGGTGAGCCAGAGCAGGCAACCTCAGTTGGTAGCCAGTCGACCGGCAAAACGGCCCTCATAACGGGTGCCAGCAGCGGTATCGGTCGTGAACTAGCCAACCTCTTCGCTAAAGATGGCTACAACCTGATTTTAGTAGCTCGTAGCGAAGACAGTCTGCAACAAATTGCTCAGGAATACGAACAGCAGTTTGGCCTTCAGGCTACGGTCATCAGCCGGGACCTGGCCGATCCGAACGCGCCCGACGAAATCTACGCCGAAACCCAGCGGCAAGGTCTTCAGATAGATGTACTAGTCAACGACGCGGGCATTGGCGAATACGGCAAGTTTGCTACCGAGTCGGATCTGCAAAAAGAGTTGTCCATCATTCAGTTGAATGTAACCTCATTGGTACACCTGACAAAGCTGTATCTTAAAGATATGGTGACCCGTAACGAGGGTAAAATTCTTATGCTGGGCTCGATTGCTTCAGTGATGCCTCATCCGATGATGGCGGTGTATGGAGCGACAAAAGCGTTCATTTATTCATTCTCGGAAGCGTTGCGGAATGAATTAAAAGACACCAACATAACGATAACCGTGCTCATGCCTCCGGCTACCGACACGGATTTCTTTAACAAAGCCGGGGCTACGCATACGGTGGCCCAGGAGCAGGCACGTTCGATGAGCGCAGCCGAAGTCGCTAAAACCGGTTACAATGCCCTGATGAAAGGTAAGGACAAGGTAGCCGTAGGCCTGATGGCTAAGATAATGACGGCGGCTTCTTACATTTTGCCAGATGCTGTAGTAACCCAAAACGGCCGAAACCTGCTAAAAAGCCGCGAAGAAGCGAAACAAGATGCGCAAAAGACAACCATTGCCCTGGCCATAGGGGCTGCTGTGATTGGTGGCTTGTGGTTGTTGTCGCGGAGCCGAGGCAACGGGGCAATCAACACGTACGACAAATTCAAGTATCGCGCTAAAGTCAATTCAGCCAAGCGGTCGGTTTTGGATGCACTACCTGACACGTCTATCGGCGATAAGTTAACGAATATTACTCCGATCGATTCGGTTGTTGATTCGATGAAAGGCACGTATCATGACGCGAAAGCCGCTGTTGATAAAGCTCTTGTATAGGGGGGTTCCGAACTGGTGGGCAGAACAAGCACAAATTATAATTGAGCAAAAAAGGTTGTTGCGCAGATCGGACCACCGAAGCGGATTCACGAAGTAAAAGGAGATACACGGAGATTTTGCTGAAATACTCCTCTGTGTATTTCCTTTACTAAGCAGTTTGCGTAAGTGATGTTGAGCATAGTCTGAGACTATGCTCAACATCACTTACGCAAACTGGGCAACATTGATATGGTACGCCAACAGCTCAGCTAGCCTCTGCTTAACTTGGTTTTCCGGTTGAAGAACGCAACAACAACCGTGGTGATGGCAACCGTTATAATCACCTTTTGCGCCAGTCCTTTAGGATTGTGTTTCCACTCGGCTTTCCAGCCTTTTTCAGCAAAAATATTTGGTACATGTCCTCGTTTCAGGTCGTCCACGATTCCTTCCACCACGTTGACCCGGTCGGCCAGCAACAAGGGAAGCCAATGGCCGTATTCTGATTCACTGAACCGGAAGGCGTACCGACGAAGCGCTCCGCTCAACCCCGACGGTGGTGCAACCGTACCGAATACGGCTGTTACGTTAGGCCGTTCGTTGGAATGAAGCACTTCCACGGTTATAGGCTGTTGAGGAGGCCGTTCGTAGTTGAGCCGGTTATGATCGTCTCCCGTGTAGTTCTTCATTGGGTACGTAGGCTCATTCTTTGGATCAGCGTCTACCCCCCACCCTTTTATGTGCGAATAATCCTTTGCTATGTTCTCCATGATATGTCTTTTTATTTCCTGGCTGATGGTGGAATAAGAACGGGTTTAATACAGTTATCCCGCTTTGCCGAAAAGATGTGATACGCGTCAGCTACTTCTTCCAAAGGCACCCGGTGCGTAATGATCTCTTTCGGGTTCAGACGCCCGGCCTGAATGTGATCGATCAGCCTGGGCAGCAGTCGTTTTACCGATGCCTGATTGGCCCGGATCGTTAGCCCTTTATTGAGTACGTTTCCGATTGGAACCAGGTTATCCGTCGGGCCGTACACGCCAACGATTGAAACGATTCCGCCTTTCTTAACTGAATTGATGGCCCAGTGAAGCGCCGTTGCCGAACCCGCCTGCAACAGGGTTTTTCGGCCCGTAATGGTTTGGAGAGCGCTTCCGGCGGCATCAGCACCAACGGCGTCAATACACACGTCGGCCCCAAACCAGTCAGTTGTTTTCTTCAGGAACAAAACCGGATCGTCCATCGATTTGAAGTTATACGCTTCGCATTGCGCGTACTCCCGCACGAAGTCCAGCCGGTAGTCCAGGTGGTCAATAACGATCACGCGGCCGGCCCCGAACAGCCAGGCACATTTAGCCGCCAGAATACCGACGGGGCCGGCCCCAAAAACGACTACCGTATCGCCCACCTTAATACCGCCCATTTCGGCCGCCTGATAGCCCGTTGGTACTACGTCGGTTAGCAGAACCGCATCGTCGTGATCCATCCAGTCCGGAATAACCATCGGTCCTACGTCGGCGTAAGGCACTCGCACAAACTCGGCCTGCCCGCCATCATAGCCACCGGCCGTGTGCGAATAGCCGTATATTCCGCCAACGGCCGTTGCCTGCGGATTCGATTCGTGGCAGTTTCCAAACAATCCTTGCTTACAGAAAGCGCATTTTCCGCAGGCGATGTTAAACGGCACGATAACGTTATCCCCTACTTTGAGCTTCTCGACCGATGAGCCGATTTCTTCCACCACGCCAATAAACTCGTGCCCGAAGGTCGTACCTACCCGGGTATCGGGCACCAGACCATGATACAGGTGTAAATCGGACCCGCAGATACACGAGCGGGTAACGCGAACAATGGCATCGCCGGGATGCAGGATCTCCGGATACGGCTTGTGGTCAGCACGGACCCTGAAAGGCCCTCGGTAATTCATAGCTAGCATTAGACGATTCCTTTCTTTTATTAAATTTTATCAATTCCTTTATTCATACTTTAACTATATGTTTAATAGGCTGTTTAGAACATCTTATCCAATGCCCCGAACCGGGTACACAAAGTGGGTACAAGGTGTGCATACAAGGCAGAAAAAATCGGCAGCGAGTTACAGCGTCGTTGAAAGCACGTCAGCCATTTCGAGCTTGCTAGCGAGATGGCCACAGAAATTGCTACGTGGTGGAAGGTAAAAGCACTCAACCCTTCTTGGCTAACGTATAGCCATAAACGGTTTATATCAATGCAATTTTGGATAAATTAAGAGGCCAGTTTTAGCTTGCAACAACAAGGCGTGTGTTGGGCAACACTCCCGTATATATAACCTTAACATTAATTCGTATTAATCACCATTAATTTGTTTTAATACTGCTTTTCAAAAGAGATCGGGTTAGTTGCTGATTGTTAAGCGATCTTTTCATAGACGGGAAATAACTGCCAAAATGAAGGATTAACTTACTATTAATTAGCTCACTTTACCAGTAGTAAGTACTTGTCTAGGCAACTTTACCAGTATATATTTGTTAACACGCTAACACTTCTTCCGTCCCCTCAGCAGTCCAGGCCGATCTCGGAGTGTTTAAGCCTTCTCGAAGGCATGGGGCTGGTCTTAGCTCACGATCCTCAGTAGTACGCCGTAGTCAGTCGGTTATCAATGCTTACTTCGCATTTGTCGGCTTAATGCACTTTTGTTATGACAAACCGATTCACCCAAAACTCCATGCAAAAGGCTGTGCCTTCTGTTTGGGTCGTTGACGACGACGAAGACGATCAGTTGTTTATCCGTACGGCTTTTGCGAGCATCAGTCCGCCAATTAGTGTGCTAACGCTGAACGATGGCGAAGAGCTATTGCCTAAACTAGCGGAGTATGACGAGCTGCCGCAGCTGATTTTACTTGATATTAACATGCCGTATAGCAATGGTTTTGATACGCTGAAACAGTTGCGCACGACGTCAAAATACGCTACCTTGCCGGTGGTGATGCTCACTACCTCATCGGACGAAAGCGACCGACAGCACTCTCTGTCATTGGGCGCTGATCAGTTCATAACCAAACCAGCCAATTTTAACCAGCTGATTGCCCTAACCCAACGATTAGCCCGGCAATTGCAGGTTGATTAAGCATCCGGAATGACTTCCGTGTACAGCAAACGTTTCGGCTTTTTCCGCCACCCAGCCATTGGACGCGAACTTCAGGCACTCGATCCCATCAGCGACCACCAGCGGATGGTGCATTTGCTGACAGCCTATGAATTTCCGTTCGATATTACCCGAGCGCTCGAATTGGCGCTGTTTCACACCTACGCCAGTCCACGGGTGTCGGGGCTGCTGGCCCACACGGGCGAGTTTGAACGGCATGGTCAGAAACGGTACGATGACACGAGCCGCCTGATTGCCGAGTTTATGGAGTCGGGATACGACAGCGAAAAGGGTCAGCGGGCCATTGCTCACATGAATCTGATTCACAGCCATTACCAGATTGATAATGCCGACTACCTGTTTGTGCTGTCCACGTTTATCTTTTATCCGATCAACTGGGTAAATCAATACGGCTGGCGGAAACTAACTCCTGCCGAAGAGCTGTCTATTTTTTATTTCTTTCGGGCCGTTGGTGAGCGCATGAATCTAACGGATCTACCTGATAGTATAGCCGAGTTAAGAGCCTTCACGGATGCGTATGAAGATCGTTATTTCCGGTACACGGAGAGCAACCGACGTATTGCCGACGCTACGGTATCTATCGTGAAAGGCTGGTTTCCTAACTTTCTCCGTCCGCTGGTGCAGCCAGCGGTTGCCGCCATGATCAGCCCCAAATTACGAGACGCCTTTGGCTATGTAACTCCACCCGGTTGGTTTACGGCCTTAATTGCGGGCGGACTCTGGATACGGAAGTTTCCGTTACGCTGGCTGACCTTCAAACCGTATCCGTCGCTTGTTCAGCACACCACATTCCGGCATTACCCCGACGGACCACCCGACATCGAAGCCGTTGGGCCGGAGAAACTCCTGCGCCCTAAAGAGCGTTAATCCGATAAGTGAGAAGAGTTAATTACGAATGAACAACTCCTCAAAACAAGGCCTTTCCAGGACCGTGTGACAAGAGTGATTATACAACAGGTCTGAGAAAGGCACAACGCCTGGTCACTTCTTGGGGAGGAGTGCCAGGCGTTGTACGAACCTCTATATCTAGTCGGCTATTCTTGCACAAATCGAAGCCGTACTGTATGCAGCATACCTTGCTCCGATTTAGATACTTTCAGCTTTTTACCCATCAGCTGATGAATTAAATCCTGATTCAACTGCTGATCCTGGCTGAATACCTGTAGGTGTTCAACGCGGTTGTCAGTGGCGATCCGAAATTGAATGGTTACGGAGGAGTTGTGAGCTGTTTTTTGTAATAATTCTGGAAACGTAATGTAAACAGCTAACTGTTTTTGTAGGTCTTTCCCGGGCCTGATGCTGGCCTCAGCTTTTGAATACGATCCAGCTACTAAGTAGCTAGTAGAGAGAAGCATAATGAGCAATTGTTTCATGGTAGTAGTTGTTGTTATGTTTAGTTAACAGGACAAATGTAGGCTTACCCGCAACGGCCTTTTAATGGGAACTGGTAGTTAGTATGACCGGAGAAATACCTGACTACGTACCCAGTTTAGTTGGTAGGTTCGCCCTTTCTTTACTATTGTTTTGTCAATCGACAGGGTAAAATTGAGCGAGGTAAGGGGTGTTCACAAAAATTCCACCACGAGTCGTATGTATTTGACCATGAGTGGTGAATACGCGTTGTCTAGTTGTTGAAAAGCTCAGTGTGGCTTATTGATCTCAGATATGCTGGGAGCTAAAACACGAAGTCCGGCTGTTCATAATGAACAGCCGGACTTCGTACTCAATCAGGAAGAGTTACAGAAATAGCCTGACAAAAGTACAGGGTTTAGAAAAATCTAAATTTTGTACTTTTGTCAGACCTGTTTTATAACTCACGTGGCTGTTGCAAAAGTTAATACTTGATCATATCAGCACCATGAATTGGTGGTTTCTATCTATCCAACGGCTAGAAATTAGCTGGCGGACCAGGCTCTCAAGTCCCTTTTCAAACTTTTGCAACAGCCACGTGAGCTATATTATGAGGTTATACATAGATCAATCTACGCTTATCTCTGTCTGAGTAAATAAGAATAACCCACGAATGGTAATACGGCAGAACTACTACCTTCATTCCCTTTTAGAAAAAGTACAGTCCCCAGCCCTGCTTTCAAGGTGTTGCGTTGAAGATGCCAACCAAGACCTGCTGACAACATAAGTAGTTCTGAATAACGGCTACCGACCGGGGCTTGAGCCGACACATACACGTTTTGAGTAATAAAAGATAGTTCTCGGGTTAGTGGACGCCGATGACTTAAGCTTAAGATTAGGTTCACTCGACTGGGTAGGTTGACCCTTGTTTGTGAGAAAAAACCACCTACTCCAAATAGGAAACGCCCCCTAGTAACTCCCCCGCTAAAAGTGGTGTTTATCTGGCTATTCCCCTTTGTCAATAGAAGTTGAGGTACTACAAGGTAGCTAGATTTAGGCTTATCATAATCTAGTTGATAATAACCTAAGTTAGCCCCTACATACATATTTTGACCAATCTGCACACTATATTGAATTGTACCATAGACAGGAGGGTTTTGTCCTGTAATTAATACACCAGCGGAGACCTTTAAACGCTCCGTGATATGGTAAGTAAAAGAGTTAGCCAATACGTAATAATTGTTATAAACTAATTGGCCTTTGGGAGTTAACAAGGCATGCTGCTCTAGAAAGTAAGTAGCTCGAGACGATGTATCCGGACTAGTTTGAGCCTGTAAAATATGAGTAAGAGAAGCAAAAGTGATCAGACTAATTAAACGAATGTACATTCAGGCAAATCTGTTGTATAAGTGGCTTTATTTTAACGAATGGCCAAATCAGGCAAGAGATACGTCCAAACAAAGGCCGGAGCAACTGAGATCGAACGAAAAGCTTAGCAGATTCTCACGGCTTAGGCCGCCCAGTGCCACCTGAGCTCCGTTAACCGATAGTCCTGACAACGGATTAAACCTAATGAGGGCTAGCTATAAGATGTGGCTAGCCCTCATTAGGTTTAATCCGTTGCGATTACTTCTTCGTTACGCTTCCGAACCCGCTTCTTCAAAGCTACATCGCGCAGCTCGTATCGGATACCCTGCACCACGGCAATATCCTGATAGTCGCGCAGCATGTTGTAAATGTCGTGATCGATAAAGTGAGCCTTACTGCCGTCAATCAGAACGTCGTCGCCAGGTTGAAGACTGCCCAGGGCTTCTTTAAGCTGCGGTTTGCTCAGAAAATACAGATCCTTTTCAAACTCGATTGTCACGTTATGACCATTACGTATCATCTGGAACGTAGACTGGAAGTTGGAGTAAAGCACGAACAAAATTCCAACTACGGTGCCGAGTGCAATACCGATCAGCAGGTCGGTGAAGACAATGCCGACTACCGTAACGATGAAAGGGATGAACTGACTCCAGCCATCTTTAAACGCCTTTACAAAAACAGCGGGCTTGGCCAGCTTATAACCAACCATGATCAGTACTGCGGCCAGGCATGACAATGGAATCAGGTTGAGCAGTGGGCCACCCAGAAAAACAGCCAGCAGCAGCAACACCCCATGCAAAATAGTAGAAACCCGGGTTCTGGCCCCACCGTACACATTCGCTGATGTCCGGACAACAACCGATGTAACCGGCAAACCACCAATCAGTCCTGACAATGTGTTCCCTATCCCCTGAGCAATCAGCTCCTGATTAGGCGACGTAACCCGCTTGGCGGTGTCAAGCCGGTCGGAGGCTTCAAGATTTAATAAGGTTTCGAGACTGGCCACCAGTGCGAGGGTCGCAGCAATGCTATACGTCTTCAGGTCACCAAGGGCGCCGAAATCAGGAAAATCGAAAATCGAAAATAGGCTCTTGCCGGGGGCAACGGTTGGAATTTGCACCATGTGCTGATGCGCCGTATCGCCTAAATACCACTCAGGCACACTCACCCGAAAGAATTCGTTGAGCCCGATTCCCATAATTACGACGACCAGCGCCACCGGAAAATTCTTAATTGATGTTTGACGACTCCGATCGGCGATACGTCCCCAGACAATTAAAAAGAGTAATGACAATGCGCTGATAATCACTGCACCAGTACTGGCAGTTTCGATGGCCCGGTAGATTTCGGAGATTGTGTTTTCGCCATCGGCCAGTTGCTGAAACTCAAACTCTCCTTCGTAATCTTTATCGCGGCCGAGGGCGTGCGGAATTTGTTTTAGAACGATGACGACCCCAATGGCGACCAGTAATCCTTTGATAACGCTATCGGGGAACAGACTACTAAACCGCCCCGCTTTGATAAAGCCCAGCACCAGCTGCATGAGTCCTGCCAGTATAACTGCTACCAGAAATGCCTCATA
This sequence comes from Spirosoma soli, assembly GCF_042684525.1. Lineage (NCBI taxonomy): Bacteria > Pseudomonadati > Bacteroidota > Cytophagia > Cytophagales > Cytophagaceae > Spirosoma > Spirosoma soli. Next base: position 245,688 of record NZ_JBHULN010000008.1, read on the forward strand.
AGAGCCTATTTTTGCAATGGCATCGGCTACAATGACAGCTAAACCAGCGGCTGGTCCGCTAACGCTGACTTCGGAGCCCGATAAAAAGCCAACCACAATGCCCCCAATCATGCCCGCGACCAGACCGGCAAACAAGGGCGCACCCGAAGCCAGCGCTATACCCAAACAAAGTGGAAGCGCCACTAAAAAAACGGATAAGCCAGCGGGCAGGTCCTGACGAAGCCAACCGGATTGATATTCTCTGAATGTTCGAAGAGGGCTGACTCGTTGCATGAAGGAGAACAAATAGATTGCTTAGTACGTCAACGTTGAAGCAATATACAACGTTGCGTAGAATTAAAAAGAGGTTAAAATATAATTTATACCTATCCATGTATGGCTCTTTTACCGACTGAACGTCAGTTTATACGTAATCACATCTCCGACGACGTCCGGTCATTATTACTCAGCGCTCATTCGCCCGAACTTGATATAAAAAAAGTAGTGGCTCAAATTGCGGCTCGCCAGAAAGCGCAGCATAAACTTCCGAGCTGGTTTGCCAACGACGCCCTCGTTTTTCCACCTGCTCTGTCGGTAGAACAGGCCTCCTCCGAACGAACGGCGCACTACAAAGCCTCACTGGTGAGCGGCCAGCGCTTGATTGATGTAACGGGTGGCATGGGCGTGGATAGCTGGGCGTTTGCGCAACGTGTCGAGCAAGTTATGTACATTGAGCAGCAGGCAGATTTAGCCAATCTAGCCGGCTATAACCTTCCCTTATTAGGGGCCACCAATGTGGTTGTTCGAGCCGGTAATGGTCTGGACGTAATAAATGAGCTTACTCAAGCCGCCGATTGGCTTTACCTTGACCCCCACCGGCGCAATGAGCAGGGGAATAAAGTAGTTCAACTAGCCGACTGCGAACCCGACATTTCCAAGGCCGATGTGCTGGCCGGTTTATTAACAAAAACAAACCGAATTCTACTGAAAACGTCGCCCCTGATTGATATTGACGCCACGATCCGGCAACTTACTAGCCAGTCGGTCTGTGGCATTGAGCGGGTAGACGTAGTGGCCATTCAAGGCGAGGTGAAAGAAGTGTTATTTGTCATTGGCCAAGCGCCGTTTCTGGCCAACGATGTCGTAACAACCGCCGTTAACTTAACTGCTCTGGGTGACATTCGTTTTCAGTTTAACAAAGGCGACGAACGTAGCGCCGACATCCCATTTGGCGATCCGCAACGGTATGTCTACGAACCCAATGCAGCAGTGCTGAAAGCAGGCGCCTTCCGACTGGTAGCCGCTCGTTTTAATCTGACCAAACTGTCGCCGAATAGCCATTTGTACACGAGTGACGAGTTACGACCCGACTTTCCGGGTCGAGCTTTTGAATTACAGCACGTAATTAAGCCCGACCGTAAGGCCTTACAAGCCCTGGTACCTGGTTTGAAAGCTAACTTAACCGTTCGAAACTTTCCGCAAACGGTGGCTGAACTCCGTAAAAAGTTAACCCTACAGGAAGGAGGAAATACTTACATTTTGGCAACAACGCTACTCAATGGCGAAAAACGCTTACTAATTACCACCAAAGCGAACTTAAGCGAAAGGCAATAAGTTGATCTTGATCAGATACAATACACCATTCCGATAAAACAAAAAAACTATGAACGCTACACTTCGCATGGCCCTTATTGCCAGCCTGTTTGCTTTAGTTACCACGGCTCGTGCCCAAACCGTTTATGCGGGCGAAAACACAGTTGATCAAAAGAAATTATCGGGTCTTTACCTAACGCTGCAAGGCGACGGACGGCAAATTGAACAGGACTGGGAGAATCAGTTAAAAACCTATGGTCGGGTGTCAAGCTCACGCGGCACGTACCGTGTTTCGAGCGCCGATATTCGTGATATTTCGCCGGAGCCGATCAACCTCACCAGCACCGTTAAAACGTCGCGCACCTCAGCCACCATTTTTGCGGCTTTCGATCTGGGCAGCGGCAATTTCGTTAAAACCGGCGACTCCGGTTATTCGGCCGCCGAACAGATCCTGAAAGACTTCGCCAGCAAAACCTCTTTCAACCAGGAGGTACGCACGGCGGAGACTGGCTTCGACGAAGCTCAAAAGAACCACCAGAAAGCCGTGCGTAATGGTGAGCGGCTCCAGCGTGAAATAGAAGCCAATGCCAAAGAAAAAGAACGGCTCCTGAAGCGGCTCGACGATAATGCGAAAGAGCTGGAGCAACTTCAGAAAGACATAGAAACCAACAAAACAGAGCAGGAAGCGGCTATGACCGCATTAGATAACCGGAAAAAGAATGTTGAGGCTGTTAAAGCCAAACGACCATGATTGCACTCAATGGCAGATAGTAACACCAATAATCTGTCGTTATGGGGTATAGGTCCCAATCTATTCTTAGAAAAATCACTACCCGAAAGCCACGCCAGTCCAGTCTGAGCGTGGCTTTCGGGTAATTCATACCGTACGGGAAATTCGCCATTTGCCCTACGTCCTGCCACTCCTGCTACGGAACCCGCTCAAAGTACCGCAGAACCGTCGATTCATACCGCGACTAAGGCCTACTACACCCCTAAGTTTGTCTTGTCAAACGCGGGTAGTTTCAACGGTACATCGCTGATTGTCTATCTGCTCTAATCACGTTAACTAACTAAACGTATGAGTAGCGCCACAATGGTAGCAGAGCCACTAACGGTACCAGTCGCTCAGGACCCACACCTTTCAACGGGTGTAAAAGCCTTTTTAAACGTATTAAATGCTGGCGGAGGCCCACCGCTGGAAATGTTGTCGCCTAAAGAAGCCCGGCAGGTATTGGTTGATGCGCAGGCATCCGTACCAGTCGATTTATCGGGTATCGAGGTGTCGGAAAAGACCATTACAAGCGATGGGTTCACGATTAAGCTACATATTGTCCGGCCAGCGGGTGCGGAAGGTAAACTGCCGGTTTTCATGTTTATTCATGGGGGTGGCTGGGTACTGGGTGACTTCCCAACGCATCAGCGTTTGGTACGCGACCTGGTCGTCGAGTCTGGTTTTGTTGCGGTTTTTGTCAACTATACGCCAAGCCCCGAAGCCCATTATCCTCAGGCCACCAACGAGATCTATGCTGCTACTAAATGGGTGGCTGAAAACGGTGACGAAATCAATGTAGATGGTTCGCGATTGGCGGTGGTCGGCAACAGTGTAGGCGGCAACATGACCGCTGTAACCTGCCTGAAAGCGAAGGAAAACGGCGGCCCCGACATCAAGCTTCAAATTCTGTTCTGGCCGATTGTTGATGCCGATTTCACGACCGAATCGTACCAGTTGTTTGGTCAGGATCGTTTCCTGACGACGCCGTTGATGAAGTGGCTCTACGACCAATATACCACCGACCCCGACGAGCGCCGACAGATCTATGCGTCGCCGTTACAAGCTTCGGTTGAGCAGTTGCGCGGCCTTCCACCGGCGCTTATCCAGGTTGCTGAAGCAGACATCCTGCGGGATGAAGGGGAAGCTTACGGGCGTAAATTAGATGAAGCGGGTGTAACTGTAACGACCATTCGCTATAACGGAATGATCCACGATTTTGGCTTACTCAACGGAATGGCCTACCTGCCTCCGGTTCGTTCGCTGTTTGTTCATGCAGCCGCTGAACTCAAAAAGTACCTTAGCTAACCAAAGTTTTTCATTCTTTTTCATTATGTGGACAATCAACCGCGTCGCTTTAGGCGCATTACTCACACTGACTATGACCCTGTCATCAACCGAAGCAACAATGGCTCAATCAACAGCCACCGGTGTAAAAAACATAGTGCTGGTGCACGGCACATGGGCCGATGGCTCAAGCTGGTCTAAGGTGATTCCGTTGCTGGAAGCCAAGGGTTTTAACGTACTCGCCGTACAGAATCCACTAACGTCTTTGGGAGACGATGTAGCAGCTACCAAACGAGCCATTGAATTACAGAATGGTCCCGTTCTGCTGGTGGGGCACTCCTGGGGGGGCGTGGTCATTACCGAAGCGGGTAACCACGACAAAGTAGCAGGGCTAGTGTACGTAGCGGCCGCGGCTCCTGATGAGGGCCAGTCGTTTTTGGAACTGGTTCAAACCGCACCCTCAACGCCAGGTAATGATCAGATTCGCCCGGATGCCTATGGGTACGTAAGCATGTCGCCCAAAGGCATCTTCGAGGATTTCGCGCAGGATCTGCCGGAGTCAGAACGGAAACTAATTTTGGCCACCCAGGGGCCGCAAGCGTTTACGGCGCTGCAGGAGAAGGTTAGTAAAGCCGCCTGGAAAACGAAACCTTCCTGGTACGTAGTGGCCGCCAACGACCGTATGATTAATCCGGATCTAGAGCGGACGCTGGCCAAGAAGATGAAAGCCAATACGCTGGAGGTAAAAACCAGCCATGTGGCCATGCTGGCTGAGCCGAAAACGATTGCCAACGTCATCATCGAAGCGGCCCAGAAGCTGGCAACGAAGTAAGTAATAGAACGCAGATTGTTATGATCTACTATGATAAAAATCATCGTCATGATAATCTGCGTTCTAACTCCATAGATGCCCTACTTCTATTATGAATAACTCCATCTTAGGCTTGCATCACATTACGGCCATTGCCAACAACGCGCAGCGAAACTATGATTTTTACACCCACGTACTCGGGCTGCGGATGGTAAAGAAGACTGTCAATTTTGATGATCCCGGTACGTATCATTTTTATTACGGAAATGAGGAGGGAACGCCGGGTACCATTCTCACTTTTTTTCCTTGGGAAGGCATAGGGCCGGGTCGAAATGGGGTTGGTATGGCCACCGAAATCGGCTACTCGGTCCCAATTGACAGTCTGGATAACTGGGCTGGCCGGTTTAAGGAGCTTGGCGTGTCGGCCGGTGAACAGGCCGAACGGTTTGGCGAACGCTACCTGCCTTTCACGGACCCCGATGGCCTCGCATTCACGCTCATCGCTCCCAAACAACCCGACAATCGTCCAGTGTGGGAAACAGAGGATATTAAGCGGGACACAGCCACGCGGGGGTTTCATAGCATCACCCTAGCGCTGCAACATATCGAACCAACGGCCCGCGTTCTGACGGACATATTTGGGTATCGGTTGCTGGCGCAGGAGGGTAATCGTTACCGGTTTGAAACGGATGCCGTGCCCACCGCATCGATTGTTGATTTGCTGGAAGAACCCGAAGGCCACCTGGGCCGGAATGCGGCCGGAACCAATCACCACGTAGCGTTCCGGGTGGCTAACGACGCCATACAGATGGACTATCGGGACAAAATTCTGAGCAGTGGTTTACAGATCACCCCGAAAATAGACCGCGACTATTTTTTCTCGCTGCACTTCCGAGAACCGGGTGGCGTATTATTTGAAATTGCTACCGATAATCCCGGCTTTACGGTCGATGAACCGCTGGAAGAACTGGGAAGCCACCTAAAGCTGCCCAAACAATACGAAGCATCACGGGCGAAGATTGAGAAAGTCTTACCGATAGTAAGATAAAGACACTCCACTACTAATTATTTGATCAATCATGCAAACGAGTATTGGCATCTCTGCTGAAAACCGGGACGTTGTAGCCCACGAGCTAGCCAAATTGCTGGCTGACGAATTTGTTCTTTACACCAAAACGCTCAACGCCCACTGGAACCTGGAAGGCATCGATTTTCACTCCGTACATGTCTACTTTGAGGATCTGTACAATCAATCGGCGGAGATTGTCGACAACGTCGCGGAACGCATCCGGCAGTTGGGTCATTACGCCCCGGCGACGCTCAAGAACTTCCTTCAACTCACCCATCTGACGGAGCAGGATAAGGACGGAAACGATAGCCGCAGCCTGATCAAAAAGCTGCTGAGCGACCACGAAAGCGTCATCGAATTCATTCGTGGAAACATTAATGAGTTTGCCAACGCCCACAAGGACGCCGGTACCAGCGATTTCATCACCGGGCTATTGGAAAAGCACGAAAAAATTGCCTGGATGCTGCGGGCGCACCTTAAGTAAGGAAATACAGGAAGACCTAATCCAAGCAATAAAGCATACACTCTCATGGAAACTCAATCAACACTAACCGGCAGCAAGCCTTTTGACTCTACAGATTTTCTTGTCGTTTCGGCCAAAACGTTCGAGGACCTACGCATTGGTGACGTATTCCGCGCGCCGAGCCGCACGCTAACCGATGCCCATGCTGCGGCCTTTCAAACCGTCTCCTGCGACAATCACCCCGTTCACTACGATGCCGAATGGGCACGTAAGCATGGGCACACGGCACCGGTTGTTCATGGCCTTCAGGTGCTGGCCTTTACGGCTCCAGGAGCCACCTTGTTTCCGCATTATATTGGCGAGGTGTTCGTCAATTTCAGCGAGGTATCCTGCCAGTTTTTGAAAGAAGTGCACGCCGGTGACACGCTATACCCAGCCCTGGAAATTACAGACCTTATTCCGCAGGGCGGTACGGGCGTAGTGGTGACAGCGGCAACCGTTCATAATCAGCATGGCGATCTGGTACTTTCCGGTCAACATAAGTACATCCTGCGTACAAAAAACGCTTGAACACAGACAGATACACTACCATGATTCGTCTGATAAACAGACGTACCGGTAGGTCATCCACTGCGGTACCGTTCGTTCATTCACCAGTTACAGTCCTGGCTTTATCGGGCTCGATTATACGAATACGTTTAAGCGGAACTATGTTTGTATAGCGAGTGAGCACAGCCTGTTTATGTGCGTTGGCTCACTCGCTCTCGTTTCGATTCCCTTAAACGAACGGACTTATGCAGCTTTTTGAATGGATTCGAGCGACACAACGATGTATAGGCTTCCTGCTTACGTTTAGATGTACTTTATGCACGGGGCTTTTGGGCCTGATCTTACGCACGAATGCAACCGGGCAAAACATAAACCGACAACAGGTAAGGCTGCTGCTAAGTCAATTACAAACAAGCAAAGCCGATGCGAAGAGGCTTCCCATTTTGCTTGAATTAGGAAAATTTCACATCTACAAGCCGGGCGAAGCAAAAATTGACCTGGACAGCGGCTTAACCTACCTCAACCAGGCAAAAAAACTAAGCGACTCGCTTCATCTACTGACCTGGCAGCACGAAGTAGAAGGCATGTTGATTGTGGCCGAAATGGAAGGAGGCAACACCCAGCTTGGCCGACAGCGCTTTCAGCAATTAATTAACGATTGCCGGAAAACGGGAGATAAAGCCGCCGAAGCTACTGTACGTGTTCGGCTAGGAATCTGGTTACGAAACATTGACAATAATTACTACCGCGAGGTCTTTGCTAATTTTCGCCAGGCTGCTGCCATTTATAAATTGTTAAAAGACCAAGAAAAAGAGATCAATGCCTTAAAAGAAGTGGGCATCACCTACTTGTATCAGGGTAAATTAGACAGTGCTCAAGCCGTTTTGGTAAACGTACTGAAGCGTTACAAAGCCATTAACTACCCTAAGCTGCATTACACATACAACCTGTTAGCTACCGTCAGTACGTTAAAGGGAAATTACGATAAAGGGCTTTCGTATGCGTTGTTGTGCATTGATAGCATGAATAAAACGGCCGATACGGTATCGGCAGCGTCTTTCTACGGTGATCTGGCGCGGATCTATGAAGAAACAGGCAATCACCCCAAAGGGCTTGAATGGCATAAAAAATCACTCCAAACGTGGAGGCAGGAAAAGTTGCCAAACTTTGCCATGTATAATACCGCCAGCTTCATTGCCAAAGATCTGATCGACCAAAAGAAACCCCGCGAAGCACTTCAGTTAATCCAAACATTGATCAAAGAGATTCCGACGAACACAATCATTCAAAAAGCATCGGTAGCGCAAAGTTTAGCGTATTGTTACGACGCCTTGCATAACGATCAATTGGCCGAACGCTATTACCTGGAAACGCTCGATTGGTTCGCCAAAAACAAGATGGACTTCGAGTCATCGCAGCAGGCCGAAATCGATATGGGGCGATTTTATGTAAAGCAGAAGAACTTTAAAAAAGCCGAGAACCACTTAACTAAAGCCCTGAGTTTTTATCCGCAGAAAAATTCGTTATCGACAATAAAAGACCTACACTTTCTCTTGTTCAAAGTCGATTCTGCACAAGGCAACTATCTGGCCGCTATTCAGCATTTTCGCCAGCATAAAGCCTTGAACGACTCGCTGTTCAACGAAACAAAGAGCAAGCAGATTGCCAGCTTGCAGATTGAATACGATACCCGTAAAAAAGAGCATGACATTGCCTTACTCACCAAACAAAGTCAACTACAGCAAAGCGAATTAAAACACGAGCAAGCGACTCGCAACACGATCATTGCCGGGGCTATGCTGCTGGCTGGGTTGCTGGGCGTAAGCTACAATCGTTATCGGCTCAAGAAACGGAGTAACGAACAGCTTCAGGCCCAGCAACTTCAACTACAGGCGCAGCACGAGGAGCTGCAAACCCAGCAGGATGTTCTACAGGTGCAACAACAGGAGATCAACCAGAAAAACGAGTACTTGCAGCGGCTGTTAGAAGAAAAGGAGTGGATGTTGAAGGAGATCCACCATCGGGTCAAAAACAATTTACAGGTTGTGTCCAGTTTGCTTAACGCGCAGTCAGACTATCTGCAGGAACCCAAAGCGCTTACCGCCATCCAGGATAGTCAGAATCGCGTGCACGCCATGGCGCTGATCCATCAGAAACTGTATCAGTCGAACAATCTCGCTCTGGTTGATATGCGGGAATACATCGACGAAATTGTTGATTATCTGGTGGAGTCCTTTAATCAACAGGAGTTGGTAAAGGTTGTGTTGAATGTATCAGCCATACAATTTGAGGTCAGCCTAGCCACGCCCATTGGTCTGATTATCAACGAAGCTGTCACCAACTCGCTCAAATACGCCTTCCCCTATGATCGTTCCGGGGTTATTACAATAGCGCTCCAACGTACCACCGATCACACCTGTGAGCTAACTATCAGCGACAACGGCGTAGGGATGCCGGTTGACGTTGATTTAGAACACACTAATACCTTGGGGCTAACCATGATTCGTGGTTTGAGCCGCCAGATTGGTGGGCAGTTGCAGATTCGTCAGGAGTCAGGCGTTCGGATGCACCTGACGTTTAGTTCGGTAAAAAAAGCAGACAAAGCTGTCTGGGCGCAGATTTAACCGCCGGGTTCAGAGTGCCGGGTCTTTTCACTACGTACTGATGTTCAGTTTCTTCATCCGGGCTTCCAGCGTAGTCGGTTTCAGGTTAAGCAGTTCAGCTGCGCCCCCACTTCCCCGAATACGGTTACCTGACTTCGCCAAAGCCGCCAGAATCGCGGCCCGCATGGTCTCTTCAATGGGCTGTATAGTACCCGGAGCTTGGCCGGCTATAAGTGATACGGGAGCAACTGAACTCGCTTGTAGCGGCTCGGCTAATGCCAGTGTAGCGCTTTTCGACAGAATAGCTGCTCGTTCAAGCACATGCTCCAGTTCGCGGATATTGCCGGGCCAATCGTAGTTCAGCAATTGGTGAAGCGACGTATTGGCTATGCTTGTCAGCGGTTTGCCGAGCTTTTTACTGATCCGTTTGAGGAAGTACTGGGCCAACGGCTGAATATCCTCACGACGCTCCCGAAGGGGTGGTACCACGATGGGAAATACGTTCAGCCGGTAGTATAAATCGGAACGAAACCGACCGTTGGCGACCTCCTGTTGCAAATTTCGGTTAGTGGCCGCAATAATTCGAACATCGATCAGGATGGGCCCTTTTCCACCAATTCGTTCAATCTCTTTCTCCTGAATGGCCCGCAGCAGTTTGGGCTGTAATTCAAGGGGCAACTCCCCAATCTCGTCCAGAAATAGCGTGCCGCCGTTAGCCAGTTCAAATTTACCGATCCGTTTTTCGGTTGCCCCTGTGAAGCTGCCCTTCTCATGGCCAAAGAGTTCGGACTCAATCAGTTGAGCGGGTAGAGCGGCACAGTTTATTTTAACGATTGCCCGGCCGTTACGCGCCGATCGGTTGTGAATCGCCCGGGCTACAAGTTCTTTACCCGTTCCGGTTTCACCCGTAATCAACACTGTATAATCGGTTGGCGCTACCTGACTAATGTTAGTAAAGACGGTTTCCAGCGCCGGACTGGTTCCAATAATTTCCTCAAAATTATGGTTTGTGTTTATTTCTTCGGTCAGGTACGTTTTTTCCTGCTGAAGTTGCTCGCTTAACGTTTTAATTTGCTCAAAAGCCAGGAGGTTTTCTAACGCCAGCGCCATCTGAACGCTAATGTCCTGCAACGTACTGAGGTCTTTGTAAGTAAACGCGTAGGGAGCTTTACTGGCTAGTATGAGCGACGCCATTGGCTGGTTTTTGACAAAAATGGGCACATACATAGCCGATTGCAGGCCCAGCTTCTTCTGATATAAGGCACCAGCTACATCTTCAGTGAGCTTTTTTGTGAATTGGCTTCCCACGTGAAGCGTTGGTTTAACCAGGCAGGTTTTCATACCGGCCAGTGCTGTCTGCCAGTCTGCCGGATTGACGTTATAGTGTTGAACAATGTCCTGTTCGGTTAAGGGCACGAAAAAACCGTTGTCTTTACGCACGATACTATCCATAGTAACGGCTCCTAACTGACGACCAATCTGGTAAAGAGCAACCAGATCCACCGGCAATAATTGATTGATGGCGCCGGCCACCTGCGATAAAATAGCGTCTGTATCACTACCGTTGCGAAAAGCGTTAACAATCGCCAGTTCAATGGCTTTAGTCTGTCGACGGGCATCAATCTCTTCATACGCCAGCAGGTTATCCAGTGCCAGCGCAATCTGGGGGGTGATCAGGCTGACAGCCTCATACTCTTTCTGGGTAAACCCGTCTGCCAGCGGACTCGACAAAATAATTGTTGTCAGCGAGTTTCGTTTCAAATGAATGGGGAACAACATCAGCGAGCGGACACCAAAATTATCCCGACACGAACGGGCCGTTACGTAGGTATCGCACAGTTGGTTAAACGCATCTTCCGTGAACACGCCTACTTTCTCGCTTAATCGGTCGGGAGCTTCCCGATCCAACCGTTCAAGGATATGCTCATCCGTTTCTGTTCGCAACAGGGCCGACAGATTAACTCGTTCGAAGGTGTTGGTGGCGGTTTTTTCCAGCATCAGCCAGTAAAAAGAAGACTCGTCGGGCAGGCCGATGCGGATGTTCAAATAGGAAAAAGAAACAAGCTGATGAATCTGTTCAGCAATTGCCAGGCACAGTTGCTCGCGGTCCTGAATACTGACGATGGCATTGTTGACCCCAATCTGGATGGTCTGCTGCCGACGGAGTTTGGCTTCTTCGCTATGGGCATGACGATAACGGGCAATTTCCAGCGTAGTAAGCACATCTTTCTCCCGAAACGGCTTGGTCAGAAACCCGAACGGCTGCGTTACCTTGGCAGCTTCCAATAAACCATCGGTCAAGTTGGCCGATAGGTAGACGAAGGGAATTGATTGGTCATTTAGCCAGTAAGCGAGGTCAATGCCGGTCTGGTCGCCGGTTAGAAATATATCCAGCAACACGATGTCGGGCGTTTGATCCGCGACCATTGTTTTAGCTTCATCTACCGACCCTGCCAGTCCAATAACTTGATAACCAGCCTTTGTCAGGATACGCTGGAGGTCGTTAGCGATCAAAAACTCATCCTCCACAATGAGTAAGGCCGGTAAATGAACGAATTCATCAGACAAAACCATAACGACAGAGTAAGAGACGTGAGTCGTAAAGGTACGATGTTATCCTAACTCCAGTCCATTTCTCCAATATGTTGGAGTCTCTACTATTTTGGACGGAAATTATTTACAATATTCAATTTTAACTTATTGATTTACAGATATCTTATACAACAGTAAAGCCTTGGATAGTGTGTTGGCATTTCATTGGTAATGGAGTTGGTAATCATCTCGTTAAGTACTTTATCCTCTCCTGATCATGAAACGCTTTATTCAATACGAGCCCCTGCTTATTCAACAATTGGACACAGACAAATGGACTTTGCCAGTTCATACACACAATCACTTTGAGCTTATTCTCATCGAAGCGGGCAGCGGGCAGCATGTTGTTAATGGGAACAGCGTGGCTTATCAATCGGGCGATGCGTTTTTCCTTAGGCCGTCAGATAATCACACGTTCAGTATCGCTACCCAAACGAGTATGTATAGCCTTTCTTTCACGGCCCTTTACGTCGCCAGTCTGATGCCATCCGGAACCAAGTCGTGGGTTCATCTTGAGGAACGTAGTACCCCGGCTACTCATCTGTCAGTGAGCAACCTGGTAAGAAGCGGGACAGAGCAACGTAATTTACAAGCACTGGTAGAAATTATATGGGCGGAACGACACAGCCCCTGCCCCCTCTTTTCTAACCCGGTTGTCGAATCGCTGATGAAGGCCATACTTACGCTGCTGGATCGGAAACTCGCACAGCAGTCGCTTGAGCCAGCTACGGTGCGCCCAGCGCCATCGGCTTTCACCCAACGTGTTGCTGCGTATGTGTGCCGCCATATTACCGAGCCCGAAGAACTACGGATGGAAAAAATGGCGGATGTCTTCAATTATTCACCGAGTCATCTTGGAGCGCTCTTCAAGCAACACATGGGCGAATCTATTCAACAATACATTATCCGCTACAAACTCAAGCTGGTTGAGACACGACTGAGCTTAAGTACGATGACCATTTCACAGATCGCTGATGAATTTGGTTTCGCCGATGTATGCCACCTGAACAAGTTGTTTAAACGACATTATCAGCACACTCCCACCGACTATCGCCGTGGTTTATACGAGCAAGTAAGGACGTGTTCGCTAAAATAACGTGAACAACGAGTGGTATTATTTATTCAGGTCATTACGTTCAACAGCGCTTACTCAATCAGTTTTCTTCCTTAAAAAATACCCGTTTAACGCGCTCACTAACCCCCGTCAGGATTTCGTAGGGAATCGTCCCAATCTGGTGGGCCAACTCCGTAATGGGTATCTCCGGCCCAAAAATGATTACCTCATCCCCTTCGTAGGCCGACGCGTTTGTTACGTCGATCATGGTCATGTCCATGCACACGTTACCCACCGTTGGGCAGCGTGTTCCGTTAACCCAGACCTGGCCGACGCCATTTCCAAACCGCCGATCATATCCATCCGCATACCCAATGGCCAGGGTTGCAATCCGGGCATCATGATCAAGTACGCCCCGGCGGCTGTAGCCCACCGACTCTCCGGCCGGCACCGTTTTGATCTGGCTGATCACCGAACGGAGCGTACCAACCGGGCGAACGGCCGATGTATCAAGCTGACTCGATTCGACTCCGTACAGGCCAATGCCTAACCGAACCATGTCGAGCTTATAATCCGGGAACCGCACGATACCAGCCGAATTGAGCAAGTGACGCGTTGGGCGATAGCCTAAACCCGCTTCGAGCGCAGTGGTGCAACGTAAGAATGTATCGTACTGCTGCTCTGAAAATGAATTAAACTGCGACTCATCAGCACCAACCAGGTGGCTAAATACGGTAGCTACGCACAAAGCAGGGCGAGCTTTTAGGTACTCAATTACATCAGGCAACTCATGCTCCAGAAAGCCCAGCCGGTGCATACCCGTATCAATTTTGAGGTGCAGGGGGCGTGGGGCAGAGGGCGCGGGGCGGGGGGCTTCTTCTCCCTGCTCCACGCCCTCTGCCCCACGCCCTACACCCTCGACCCACTCTCCCCATTCACGCAATAGCCGTATGGAGTAGATCTCGGGTTCCAGGTTATATTCCAGCAACGTTGCGAAGGTTTCGGGAGCTGGATTCATAACCATGATTGGCAGGTCGACGCCGTTCTGCCGGAGCGACACGCCTTCGTCGGCATAAGCAACCGCCAGGTAATCGACCCGATGAAACTGAAGCAATTGGGCGACCTCTCCACTCCCACTGCCGTAGGCAAACGCCTTCACCATAACCATAATTTTGGTTGTAGAGGGTCGGTGTGCCGCATCACCGTCGCTCCGGCCAACCTTTTCGCGGTAATAGTTGAGGTTGTGCGTCAGGGCGTCGAGATTAATTTCGAGGACGGTGCCGTGTACTTTCCGTTGCAACCGGTTAACGATCCGCTCAAACGAAAACGGTCTTGCTCCTTTGACCAGCACCGCACTATCGCGCAGATCGCTGAACGCAAATTGAGTCAGAAACTGGTCGGTTGTTTCATAAAACGTGCTGTTCGGGGCAAAAAATCGAGCATTTCGGCTCACCAGAGGACCAATACCAATGAATTGTTCAACATGGGCCGCCTGCATTAAAGAGGCCACCTGTTCGTAAAGTTCATCCTCGGCCTGCCCCGATTGTAATACGTCCGACAGGATAACCACCCGCCGGGATCGCGTACTTTGCTGATTCAGGAAGCGGAGCGCCAGCAACAGACCCGCTACGTCGTTGTTGTATGAATCGTCGATCAGCACGCAGTTGTTAATACCTTCTTTCTGTTCAAGCCGCATCGATACGGGGCGCAGGCGGTTGATCCGAGCCTGTAGTGCATACTGGCTAAAAAACTTCAGGCACCGCATCACAACCACGCAATGGATCAGGTTCTCGACCGAGGCCGGGTCCGTAAAAGGCAACCGCAGTTTCACATGCCCCGACGGCCCGGTCAGCGTTAGCCAGTTCTGGGTTAGTTGCGCCTGGTACGTAGCGTCTTTGCCCTGCATCGACCAGGTAATGAGTTGCATGTCAGGATTAACGGCCTTCAGCAGCATGTTCACTTCGTCGTCAATCTCGGTGTAGTCTTTGCAGTACACCAGCGTCTGGGCATGAATGAACAGCCGCAGCTTCTCCGCTATTTTCTGCTTGCGGCTCTTGAACCCTTCGTCGTGGGCCGTCCCGATGTTTGTGAAGAGGCCAATGGTTGGTAAGATCACCGACTCCAGCGCCTGCATCTCATGTGATTGAGAAATACCGGCTTCAAAAATACCCAACGTATGACTGTCGTTGAGGGGGTGTACTGACAACGGCACGCCTAACTGAGAGTTATAGCTCTTGGGACTCTTAACGATCACAAAGTCGTCGGCCAGCAGCTGCGCCAGCCACTCTTTCACGATGGTTTTTCCGTTACTGCCGGTGATGCCAACGACTGGAATACGAAACAACCGACGATGTTGGCTCGCCAGGCTCTGCAGCGTTTGCAGGCTACTGTCTACCTCAATAAATTGCGCTTCAGGGTAGTTCATCAGCTCGGTCCGACGAGCCGGTGTTAGCGCCGACCGTTCGACGACAAACTGACGAACGCCTTTTTGATAGAGATCGCCGATGAAGTTATGTCCGTCGTGGTGTTCGCCCTGGATGGCAAAAAAAACGACATCATCCACCCGGCCTGTTACCTGCCGCGAGTCGGTGAGCCATTCACGATTTATAATTGATTGCGTGTCGAGCAATGTGTGTCTGTTTAAATCTGTAAAAAGTAGCTAGTGCATACGTAAGCCGTTAGCCAGCTACATCCAGCCCCGTCGTTTGAAATAGATAATTTCGCCGACAGCAATGATCAGCATGATGCCCAGTATCCAGAAATAACCGCTTTGTGTACGTAATTCCGGCATGTTTTCGAAGTTCATCCCATAAATACCGGCGATAAAGGTCAGTGGAATGAAAATGGCCGACACAATCGTCAACGTTTTCATCACCGAGTTCATTCGGTTATTTACAATTGAGTAATAGACCTCCATTAAGCCAGAGATAACCTCGCGATAGGCATCCAGTGTTTCAACGGCCTGGTTAACATGGTCGGCCAGGTCCCGCAGAAACGGCATAGTAGCGGGCTGAATCAAGTCCGATTCTCCGCGGATCAAGACGCCAATAATATCACGTAGCGGCAGTACTGTCCGACGAATGAACGCTAGCTCGCGCTTTAGGGTGTAGAGCGTTGCCAGGGTTTGCTGATTTGCCTTCTCCTGCACAATAACATCCTCCAGCTCGTCCATTTTTTCGCCGATCCGTTCCGTAATCAGCAAATAATTATCTACCATGAGATCCATAAGCGCATACAGCAGGTAGTCAGCCCCGTTGCGCCGGGTTTTGCCCGACGACGCCCTGATTCGTTCAATAACAGGATCGAAGATGTCTTTTGTACGCTCTTCCTGAAATGAAATCAGGTAATTTTTACCTAAAACCAGACTAACGTGTTCTGATTCGATCTCCTGACGATGCGCACTATGGTGTAAATTTTTGAGCGTCACGAAAACGACGGTGTCGTCGTATAAATCAATTTTAGGCTTTTGCTCAGTATTCATGACGTCTTCGAGCAGCAGCGGGTGCAAGTGGTACTGCTGACCAAGCGCGGCCACAACCTTCGGTTCATGAATGCCGTCGACATCAAGCCAATTCACAAAAGGCGTTTCGGTATTGGGCAACCGACAGGCACTGAGCCTGCTGGAATCATCGACGCGATACTCCGCTTCGTTATATTCAATGCGTTTGATCTTGGTGGCGTGTTCAATTTCCGCCCCTACGTAGGTAAGCGTACCGGGCGACGTGCCGAGGGTCTTCTCGGCCGATCGGTAGCGTCGGCGTCTGGCCATAAATAAGTCTCAGCTTCGTAATAACTAGTTTGCGGTAGGCGCCCGATAATTCTACGCGTTCGCCCACAAACGGTAACTAACATTTTGGGGTCAAAGATAAACCAACTACTTCCTACGTTGTCGAATATTCCGAAAATCGTATATTTAGTTCATACCACTATGCACCGCCCTCTCCTACTCTTCGTTGTTACGGCCGTTGCCGCAACGGCTGCTCTACTTGCTGCCTGTAGCAGTGGACAAACCGCCTTGAAACACGGTCATTTTGATCTGGCCGTAAAAAAAGCATCGCACCGGCTCCAGCAACGCCCCGGCCTATCCAAACGCGGCCACGTACTGGCCCCACTCGTGCTGAAACAGGCCTTTGAGCGGGCCTACGAACAGCACCAGGCCAGAATAAGGCAGCTGTCGTCGCCCACGAACACCGATGCATTCCGTTGGGAGATTGTGCATAGCGAGTATGAAAAGCTACAAACCTTAACGGATAATGCCCGACTTGGGTTTATTAAGCATTGCACTACCTGCGCCGACTGGCTGGCGGCTTACCCAACATCCTACGACGACCGCAGGCAAGACACGCGCCAGCTGGCCGCAGCCGATCGGTATGAAGCCGCCGAACAGGCATTTGCGTATCGGGAAGAAAACCGGTTAGCGGCCAAAGACGCGTATGTAAGCTACCGAAAAGCCAACGATTGGGTACCGGGCTATCAGCAAGCCCTCGCCAAAGCCCAGGATGCCTTTGATTTTGCCCTACTGCGGGTAGTTGTCGAGCCCCTCAGCCCTACTACTGAAATCAGCCCCGGTGACAATCAGGAATTACAGGATCTGATTCTCCGCCAGATTAATTACAACGAAGCCCCGTCGACCTTTGTGCGGCTGTATCCACCCAACGAAAACGCGGGCGACGGCTGGCCTATTCACCAGGCTGTTCAAATGCAGGTAACCGATTATTCACCTTACAACGAGAGTACGTCATCGTCGAGCACGACCGTCTACAGCACCCAGGAATACAAAGTCGGCGAGAAAAAGATTAACGACTCGACCAAGGTAGACATTAAAGAAAAAGTAAAAGGAACCCTGACAACGTACCGGCGGGAGATTACGGCCGGGCTTACCTTACGGATGCGGGCCATAGATACGCAAACCGGGAAAACGCTTTGGGAAGACAGCGTTTGGGAAAGCCGCAGTTGGCAGACCGAATGGCAAAAATTCAGTGGTGATGACCGGGCACTGAATGGCAGCAGTTTAAAATCAGCGGACCTGTTTCCGCCCTCACGCTGGCGCCTTTACGCGAGCATGCGCGACGAACTAGCCGATGATGTGGTCCGGCGCATTCGCCATAAGTATACCAGTGACTAATAATAACAAGGCATTCGACCGTTTACACAGAAATTAAATCGGTTTTAGTATGATATTCGTCTAAAGAACTAGTGGGCAGCGGTCTATCAGTAAGCAGCCCAGGTTTGTAATCATTCGGTACATAACGTTATGGACAACGCGCTTCGTCTTTTTTCGGAAACGAATACGGAGGCTCAGCAAGTAGTTGATTTACTGCAAGGTATGATCGACGCTTCGCCGAACCTCATCACGTATTGCGAAGCCGTTTGGGATGAACCTCCGGGCTACCCGCGTCGTATCGTAGATTTCATTTACCGGTTAGGCAATCAGGCAGTTTATGATCTCGTTAGCTTACCAGCTGAGCAAGTGCTTGGTGAGCGTATGACCCGTTTTTTCCCTTCTGTAAAAGAAATTGGGCTCTTTGATCACTACGCGCAAGTTGTTGAAACGGGACAAGCTCAGCACTTTGAGTTTCATTACCAGGCTGACGGGTACGACGGTTGGTTTTTGATCAATGCCGTTCCCATGATGGCCGGTTTTGTGCTTTCGTTTACCGACATAACCGAACAGAAGCGTAAAGACGTTCGCCTGCAGGCCGTCATTGATCAGGCCCATATGGCCATTGTTATAATACGCCCCATCCGCGAACAGGGACGCATCACTGATTTCGTTATTACACTGGTCAATCAGGCTCAGGCCAATTACGTAGGCCAAACGCCCCAGGCCTTAGTGGGTTCGTTAGCCAGTCAATATTTCACTTCATATAAGGAGATTGGGTTGTTTGAGCGTTATCGTCGGGTGGCCGACGAGGGTGTGACAGAGCGGTTTGAATTTCACTACGACGCCGATGGTATCAATGCCTGGGTCGATATTCAGGCAACGCCCCTGGATGGGGAAGTGCTCATTACCTTTTCGGATTTTACGGATGTGAAACGAGCGCAACTGCAGCTTCAGCAGCAAGCCCAATTGCTCGAAGATGTGTTAGCCGCTTCCCCCGCGTCCATTGCCCTGATGAAGCCCGTTTATGACGAGTCCGGTACCATCACCGATTTTGTGTTTAGCCAGGTTAATCAGGCTCTGAGCCACTTAACAAGCCAACCCATTGAAAAAATGGTGGGCACGTCGGTAGAGCAACTGTTTCCGTATTATAAAGAAGGCGGGCTTTTTGACCATTACCGGGCAGTAGTAGAAACCGGGCAGCCCGACCGTTTCGAGGTCCCTTACTATGCTGATGGTGTCAAGGGCTGGTTCGATATTCTGGTAGGTCCCCAGGCCGATGGCATCGTCATTAACTTTGTTGATATTACGTTGCTGAAGCAGCTACAGCAACAGCTAGAATCAAAGGTTGCTGAGTTGAACTCGGCCAACGAAAACCTTCAGCAGTTTGCCTACGTAGCTTCTCATGATTTACAGGAGCCCCTGCGTAAAGTACAGTCATTCTCGGATGTATTGCTTAGTCGATACGGGCCGCTGGTGGGCGATTCTGGCCAGGATATGATGCACCGAATGCAAGCCGCTGCCGCCCGGATGCAAACGCTGATCCGGGACCTCCTGGCTTACTCACGCGTTACGTCTAACCGGGAGTTGTTTGTTCCAGTCGCCCTATCGGAGGTGGTTAATGATGTTCTGACCGATCTCGACTTTTCCATTCAGGAATCTCACACGGTCATTGACGTTGATGAGCTGCCTACTGTACCGGGCGATCAACGCCAGCTGCGCCAGTTGTTTCAGAACCTGCTGGTCAACGCCATCAAGTTTGTGCGCCCGGGCGAAACACCGCACATTAAAATCACGTCCCGACCCGCCCAACCCGATGAACTCACGCCTGCCTTACAGACAAAGCAAAAACCGTACGTGGCCCTTGCCGTCGAGGATAACGGCATTGGTTTCGATCAGGAGTTTCAGGACCGTATCTTTCAGTTGTTTGAGCGCTTACACAGCCGTAGCCAATACCAGGGTACAGGCATCGGACTGGCCATCTGTAAACGGGTTGTTGAAAACCACGACGGCCAAATCAGGGCCCACAGCGCACCCGGCCAGGGAGCTACCTTTGTCGTGTATTTACCTACGGTGTAGCCCTGACTAGATGAGCACGTATTTGTCTTGAATCGACCTTATGTGACAACTACTAATATGAGATTCATACTCATCAAACGCCTGCTTTTGACGGCTTGCTCAAGCCTGTTATTAACGCATTATTCTTCAAAAGCTCAATCGGTGGAATCCCGGCAATTGCTTGATTACTATGAGCTGAAAGGGTTGCTTTTGAAGCATAAATCAACCGTAGAAAGCATACTTAGCCTGAAGCGGTTTAAGTCAGCGACTAGCAAAGAACGAGAAGAAAGCACGATTTACGCGTATAAAAAGGAGAATGACAACGCTCAAATTCTTGTCCGAATCCGGAAAAGCGATGGGCTGGTTAATGAAATTGCCTGGGACGAAGGGGCATCCACGCTCGGGCACCTGACTCATGATGCTGTCTATGATGGCTTCGTGCCGGTGACAGGCAATAGCCGATATTATAATCGGTTTCAGAAGATGGCTCTTTTCGTTAATTATACGTTAGCAGCAGACCAAGCTGTCCCCTGTGTTTTAAAAGCAGTTGAGTAACAGTTTGGGGATCATTCGGACCCCTTGCCGTTGCCCTTCTCTTCAACAGGAAGTTAAACCTGCTCATACTGCTTTTTTCTGGTAACCCAATGCAGATTCCACAACGCGTTCAACTTCATGAAACTGAACCAACTTATACGGGCAGCACTATTAGCTGGTATTGCAGCAGGGTGTGGTCAATCCAACCACATTCAGCTTATGCCCCGAGGTCCTCTCGATGGCATCTGGGCTGGTAGCATCCGAACCAATGAGATTGGCAGATGCAATTTCCCGGGCGCAAGCGGAGGAAGTATCGAGGTGGAAGCCAGATTTAATGTTTCAAGGACAAATGTTGGGGCAGTGTTTAAGGGATTTAGTACTTCGCCTACCCAATTGTCGGGTAGTTTGGACGGTGATACGCTGACTATACTCCAAAATGGTACTGCGTATTGTCCGGATGGAGGTATCCGTACTGACATTCGTACTTACACAAGCCTATATAAAGGCATAGTTGATGGTAAAACCATCACCTTAACGAGCATTGATACACTTTGCCCGGCACAAGGCTGCGTCAGTAGAAGAGTTATGACATTAAGACGCTATTAGTCAATTAGCGGCATCTTTACCGCTCAAGATAAGACCCGTGAAAGAACTGCTCCTGCTCACTACCAATATGCCAATGACTTACCAATAACTTCTGACGACTCACCCAAAGCAATGTGGTATCGAGGAGTATCATAAATCGCTCAAACAGCATGCATCACTGGAGAAAATCCTCACGTGCACCCCGCGTATTCAGGCTAATCACCGCGCGGGCGGCCTCGTTGGTTGCCAGCATCTGACTCAGCCAACACGGGACAAGAAGAATACTCAAAAGTACACAGTGTTTTACTCGCCCCCAGTATAGTCAAGAAGTTCATTGACCAAGATGCCTACCGGTTGCATTAATCGACACCGTATCTTTGGGTCATGAGACTGGTACAACTCATTCTGGCTCTTTATGTGGTCGTGCTGTCAGCACTACCTTGTGAAGCCTTATGCCTCGGTGAGGAGCCAACACCAGCCGCTGACCAGTCGCCAGGACCGGTTTCGGATGATTGCGCCGATCAAGAGTGGTGCTCGCCCTTTTGCCTGTGCGCCACCTGTTCCGGCTTCACCATACCCCGGTCACATCCTTTCTCGGCCGTAATCCCGCCCGATCAGCTCATTACAGTGGCCCTGCTGCCTTGCTATCAGGCTCCGCACGCCCTATACGTGCCTGACCGTATCTGGCAACCGCCCCGCTTAAGTTAGTCCCTTTCCCGTGTTTGCACCTGTTTTTTTTACAGAACAGGCCGGATAGTTATTGACTAACCTAATGACATTGATCGTATGAAGTTATTGATGATGTCACTGTGGCTGACACTAGCGACAGTGACCATAAGCCGGGCGCAGGGTAGCCTGCCGGTGTTGATTCAGGATGCCCAGACCGGTAAGCCCCTCATCGGAGCGACGGCCCGGCTGACGCCCGGCCCGGCAGGAGCGGCAGCTGACACGGCTGGTCGATTACGGCTCACCGTGCCCACACCCGGCCGCTACGTCCTTACCTGTTCGTTTGTGGGATATCAGTCGCAAACCGATAGCCTGACGCTCCCCCTGTCGGTAGACTCGCTGGTGGTAGTGCGACTTGTACCCTCGGAAGGTGAAGAACTCGATGAAATAGTCGTCACCTCGACCCGCAGTACGCGGACCATTGATGATGAACCCACGCGGGTGGAGGTTATTGCCGCCGAAGAGTTAGAAGAAAAGACCAACATGAACGCGGCTAACATCACTATGGTTCTACGAGAAACACCCGGTATCCAGGTGCAACAAACCTCCGCTACCTCGGCCAACCAGACCTTTCGTATCCAAGGCCTTGATGGGCGCTACACCCAACTGCTGCAGAACGGGTTACCCCTTTACAGCGGCTTTGCTTCGGGGCTGAGCCTCTTGCAGATTCCACCCCTGGATCTGAAACAGGTCGAGATCATCAAGGGCAGTCAATCGACTCTTTACGGCGGAGGAGCCATCGCCGGCATCGTTAACCTGGTGACCAAAGAGCCAGGTTCCGAGCGGGAAAACCTCTTGCTGTTGAATGGTACCTCCGGGGGCGGACTGGATCTGAACGGCTTTTTCAGCGGCCGGGGCGACAACCTAGGGTATACGTTGTACCTGTCGCGGAACACCCAACGAGGCTACGACCCCAACCGGGATGACTTTACCGACATTCCACAGTCGCATCGGATCACCGTCAACCCGCGCCTGTTCTGGTATCTGTCCGAGCGCACGACGGCCGACGTTGGCCTGAACGTCAGTATTGAAGATCGCACCGGCGGAGATCTGGCAGTAATCCGCGATGGAGCCACTGGTTACACCGAACGCAATACCTCGGACCGCTACACCACCCAACTCAACGTACGACATCGCCTACAGGAGCCCCTAACGCTGTATGTAAAGAACAGCCTAAGCTTCTTTGATAGAACCCTGATTACACCCGGCTATCAATTTATGGGCAAGCAACGGGCCTCCTTCACCGAGTTAGGACTCAACCGCTACGGCCAGAAGCTGGAATGGGTCGGTGGGCTAAACCTGTGGACCGACACCTTTCGTGAGCAGAACCCGCAGCCCGGCGGGTTCGTCCGCAACTACACGCTCAACACCGTGGGGGCCTTCGTGCAGAACGTCTACAAGCCCGCCGAGCGATGGACGATGGAAACGGGGCTTCGGCTGGACCGTCAGCCCACATACGGTACGTTTGTGTTGCCCCGCTTCTCGGTGCTCTTCAAAGCCGGCGACAAGCTCTCCTCCCGCCTGGGAGGTGGATTGGGCTACCGAGCCCCTACGATCTTCACCGAAGAGGCCGAGCAGCTGCTCTACCAGCGGGTGCAACCGATCGCCCCCCGCACAACTCGGGCCGAAACTTCGCAGGGCCTTAGCTGGGACGTGAACTACCGGACTCAACTGGCCGAAGACTGGAGCCTGTCGGTGAACCACCTCTTCTTCTACACCCGGATTGGGCAGCCCTTGGTGCTAGTCCAGGATGGGCTGGTGGGCTTTCGCTACCGCAATGCCAACGGCCATACCGATAGCCGGGGTTTTGAGACCAACCTGACGCTGCGCTACGGCGACGTGCGGCTCTACAGCTTCTACACCTTCACCGACACTAAACGTCATTACGAAGGCCTCAATCGACCCATTGCCTTAACCCCTCGCCACCGGGTTGGGGCCGTACTCATGTACGAGCTGGAAGGCAAGCTGCGGGTAGGCTTTGAAGCCTATTATACGGGACGCCAGGAGTTAGAAACCGGAACGCTCACGAGGCCTTACTGGACGATGGGCTTGATGGCCGAACGCCGGTGGAAACGGTTCAGTCTGTTCATTAACTTTGAAAACTTCACCGATGTACGCCTGTCGCGCTTTCAGCCGATGGTCACTGGGCCCCGGTTGCAACCACAGTTTGTCCGGGAGATCTGGGCACCCACTGAAGGGCGGATCATCAATGGGGGTCTTAAATTATTTTTATAAGCGGCTTATTAGCCCGGTAGCCAATGCACACAACAACAATTACTCATACAAAAGGAGCCCTGTGGCGCATTGCCCGGGGGCTGGCCTTATTCACCGTGCTGTACAACATCGGTGAGGGGCTGATCTCGCTCTACTTTGGCGTAAGTGACGCTGCGCTGACGCTGGCCGGTTTTGGGGCCGACAGCTTCATTGAAGTGATATCGGGGTTGGGCATACTGGCGATGATCGTCCGGTTGCAGCGCCACAAAGGCCGTGATCGAGGGCGTTTTGAGCAGTTAGCTTTACGCACCACGGGGGTTTGCTTCTACGCGCTGGTTATCCTCTTAATGGTGGGAGCGGCTCTCAGCCTCTGGCAGGGAAGGCAGCCGGAAACAACCACGGCTGGCGTAGTGATCTCCTTGATCTCAATCGGCATCATGCGGGGTCTGGCGGCCTGGAAGATCCGGACGGGTAAACGACTGCAATCAGCACCTATCATCGCCGATGGGCAGTGTACGATGGTTTGTGTTTATATGTCGGTAGTGCTGCTGGTGTCCAGCCTGCTGTATGTCTGGTTCCGTATCCCTTACATCGACGCGGCTGGCATGCTGGGCCTGGCCTGGTTCTCGCTCAAAGAAGGGCAGGAAAGCTTCGAGAAGGCAAACGGAGCGGAATGCTGCGACCGTTGTCATTAATCAAATGACCTAGGACGGAGCAGACACAACAATAAAGCCCGGCCCCATCAGGTCCAGGCTTTACGATAGCAGTCGTACGATGAACGACTATGGCTTGAGCAACTTAATCTGCTGACGCTCGGTGCGGGTATTGACCTGTAGGATCAATACCTTACCAGGGTTGTCCAGCGATAAGCTGGCTCGCTCATGAGCCTGAGCTTGAGGAATAGTTTGCTGGTATAAAATCCGGCCCTGCATGTCCGATACACGAAGCAGCACGGTCTGGCCGGTCACTCCGCTGATGTCTACTTCGGCTGATTCGGTTTCGACCGGATTGCCCAGCACCCGCACCTGTAAACCAGATGGTACTGAGCCTGTTTCGGATTGGATACGCGCTGTGCTACAGGCGACCAGCCAGTTGTAGACATATTTTGATACGGTGCTCCCCTGCCGGGCAGACAAGGTGATGACCGGGTTGTCGGTGTACAAACGCAGCGAGTAGGGGCCCGGCTCGGTAGTAGGCAAGAGTTCGTTGACTACTGAGAAACTGACAGGTTCTCCACTCACTCCAGCGTATTGGGGTGTGAATGTTACCCGCCGTTCATCCACGCCCATTGCATCGCAGCTCACCGTGGAAACCTCCGTGATTGCAAAGCCAGTGGGTATACCAAGCGGAGGATTTACCCGTAGCTCAAAGCGGGTAGCAACTGACAAACGACCCGGATCTAAAGCTGTGATGCGCACCGTACTCACCCCCGTCTGAGACGGTGTACCGCTAATCAGCGAGCCACTCAGGCTCAGTCCAGCGGGCAGGCCCAGGGCCGTAAAGTTCAGCCTTTGGGCATCGGGGTCGGAGAAGTAACTGGTCAGGTCCAGTTGGTAGGGCTGTCCCTGCAGGAGGGTCTGGCTGGGAACACCCGAGGTCACTGGTGGCTGATTAGGCGTTGCCCCCGTCTGGCAGGAGACCAGCCACTGGTAGGCGAAGCGGGCTTCGGGGTTGCCCGCCTGATTGGCCACCAGCGTAATGGCGGGGTTATCAGTATACAAACGCAGGTTATAGGGCGCTGGCTGAGTGGTGGGTAACATCTCGTTGACCACCGAAAAGTTGATAGGGTTGCTGTTGGCTCCACTGTACTGGGGCGTAAACTCCACCCGATAACCGCCCCTGGCTTCATCAATGAGCTGACAGTTGACCATATTCACCCCCGTAATGGCAAAGGAGGCTGTTCCGACGGCGCTTACCGTCACACTCACGGTGGCAGTGGCCGTTTGGGACACGGGCAGGCTGGCATCGCTGACCAGGACCGTAAAGCTATTGACACCGGTACCTAGTCCTGATACGAAGGCCGTACTGGAATTAGGAGCCATAACACCGGCTCCCACATAGCTATAGCTGTAGGGAGGAGTGCCCCCACCAACCGTGGCGGTCAGTGCAGTGGTCTCACCAACCAGCAATTGGCCTGGATTAGCCGTCAGGCTTACACTAAGTGACGCAGGCGGAATAGACGAACGAATCGTCTGATAATTTACCAGAGCCAGACCAGCTTCGCCCGTAGCTGGGTTATAACTCCTAACCTCACCATCGAAGTAGATTCCTGTTTTCGTGATCCATCCGACCCGTTCGCTGTAGCGCTGACGAAACGGATTGGTCTGCTTTCCCATAAAGAAAAACAGCGTATCACGCGTACTGAATCGTAACGCATCGAAGGTCCCGGCGGGCGTAGTCAATGTCCCGAAGGCGTCATATTTGGTTCCGGAGTGAAGCTCGTGCCGTTCGCTTCGGTCAGGCAAATACTCCTCATAGATCGATAAAAACTCATCGCCTAAGTTCAGGGGTACATCGCTGTACTTAGAAAAACCCAGATCGTCATTATCTTCCTTAAAATCAGCGCCCTGTAACGAATCGACACTATATCCGAGAGCCTCGACTTCGGTATCTTTAAGCTGATAAGCCCGATACATGATTCCCCCATCCGAATTGATACGGATGATATGCGTAGCCTCATCAATTCGAAGGTCGGCCGGTACCTGTTCAGGCGCTACAAAGTCACCTATGGTCAGGGTATCGAATATAGATTGGAAGCCAGCCGGTAAAGTCCAGCTTTGGGGTTGCTGATCGTCGGCCGGCCCGATGTTCATATCTAAAAAAGCATCATTGGCCCGTGAACTCTGCTGGATTATCTGATTGCCAGATTTGGCAAAGCGCAGGTAGTCCTCTCGATCAATGGTAACGGCGTCATCAGAAACGGTTCCAGATGCCTCCTTACGTAAACGAGCCTGCGCAGAAGCAGACAGATTAGCATAAGAAAGATCAGCAGGGGCGGCTTTCCGGGCGGCCCTGGGGTCATCAGGGGTGGAGGTACGTACGGCCTGACCCGGGTCCATGCCTGTCGGCGGGTTGCAGGTCGGGGTTCCTGCATAACCGGTAAATACCATGAAATAACCCAAAACCCAGGTTAGTCCCCAAAAAGGGTATCTGTTTTTCATATATTCTTGTTAAAATTTGGAGATGGACATTGTTTTTGGCTAATCGGCACGGCTTTAACACACTGTTCCGCCACTGGAATCAGTTGAGGTGTAACAAAGGCTGGTGGGGCAAGGCCTGCTTTCATCGAAAGCCCACTCCCAGTGATAAACCGATCCTGGCGAGTGAAAGCCCATCACCGGTCAGGAAGGGCGACCAGTACAAACGACCTTGGAGGCCCGTTTTTGCGGGCTGTAATCGCAGCCCCAGGTTGCCCGTACTGCCCAAAAGAAGAAACCCTTCTTCGTTGACTTGCACGCCGGTAAGCGGATTCGTGCCGGTACGGGTGGCGTATCCCACCGCTACGCCAGCTCCAATTTCCAGGGCAATCCGCCCTTTGCCAAGTACGTAATTGAGCAGAAACGGGGCCGTATAACCCGAGAGAGCGCCTTCACTGAAGCCGCCCATAACACCCACCCCTGCCCGCACGCCCAGGCCCGTTAGCCCCGCCCGAAAACGGGTATCATAGTTGAGCGATAGACCAGGACTACTTCCTGCAACTTCTACATAAATAGCTTTGGCGGCCCGCCCCTCAAGACCCGATTGGGCTTTGGAAGGCAGGGCCGCTAACAGCCAGCAGTATAGAAAAGGTAATTTGAGGAAGACGATGTTTTTCATTTAAAGACAGTGCGTACGTTGTTATCAACTGGCAGCCGTGGCTTTGATCGAGAGCGTAGCACCGGCCGCCGTAGGCAGCCCAGCAGCCTTAAGCAAATTGAGGTAGTACAGATCAGAAGGGTCGGTCGAGTTAGCGGCAATCTTACGGCTGAAGTTCAATGTCCGATCCGTTAACTCGTCCAGGGTCCATTGAACGGTATATTGGCTGGGCTGAGTGATCAGGGCAAAGGCTGTCTCGCTGTTGATAAATTTCCAGCTATAATTGGAGTCGACAGAACCATCTTCGTTGGTTTGCACGTAGCTGCCATCCGGCTTGAAGTTCAAGCGGAAAGCATCCAGATTAATTATGTTCTGAGCGCCCCCTCGGGTGTATCCCGGAATCGGCGTGGTGCCCAGGGTTATAGTTAAGGCTTGAATCTGCCAGCTACGGGCAATCAGTTGAGATTTAGAAACGACCGTCGGCTCGTCGTCTTTGCAACTAAAAGCTACGATAAGTAGTGAAAAGAGGAAGGCGAACTTTACAATGTGCATGGGTAGTGAATAAGTTGTTTTTATAAATCGGCAGCAAAGAAACAGGTGGAATACGTTACCGGAAATACCTCCTAGGAGGTATTTTGTAACCACAATTTGATCTCGTAATTTGCTTTATTTATGATTCGGAGCTAGACAAAATGCGTTTATCTGGTTGGTTTACTGGGCTGTGGCTTGGGGTGCTGCACGCCCTGTCGGCACAGCCTGTACTACGGATCGACCCTTCGTTTAAGGAATCTTTTCTGGTAGGTTACATGACCAGACTCGACAGTAGCCGGGCGCTATCAGCCACGGGCCTGCGGCTGCAGTTCAGCCATTTTCGTCCGGTTACCGAATCCGTTGTTAACTACGGCTCTGACCCGCGACATCATTATCTTCGTTTCACACTCTACAACAGCGGACCGGAGCCCCGTCGGCTGATTTTAAACCTTCAACAGCTTTTTTTTGAACAGGCCAACTTGTTTTTGTACGATCCGTCAGGCCAGTCGTTGGTTAAAGAGCAATATAGCAGCTGGCGGATACCCGTTGCCAGGCGGCCCTTGCCTTATCGACTCCATAACTTCCTAATTGAGCTACCTCCTCGCCAGACCGTTACGGCCGTGTTGCACACGCGGGTCAGTCCGCGCCAACGCACCAGCAAGGCATTGGTTGGCCTCTATGACGAACAGGCATTCCTGATTTATGACGCCAACGAGTTGCTGGTCCAGGGGCTCTTATACGGGTCCATTCTGCTGGTATTCTGCTTTGGGCTGACTTTCCTGATAACCGCCCGGCAAGCCATTTACGGGTTTTATTGCCTGTACACCGGCTCTCAACTGGGGTATATACTCAACATCAACGGCATTTTTGGTCAGTTATCAGACCAGACCGGTTGGCTTTCTGATCCTGTGTTTGGCGGGGTAATGGCGCTGTTTTCCAGCGCGTTTCATATAAGTTTTTATCTGCGTTTCATGCACTTCGAAGACTTCGCCCCTGCCTGGCTTTGGAAGTTAATGAATGGCCTGATTATCGGTACATTGCTCGTTGCCAGTTATATGGTATTGCAGCCAGAACAGCCGTTGCCTTTCCTGCTGGCTACGTCCATCGTTATCCTATACGTTTGCCTGCTGGTGGGTTGCCTGGGCTGGAGCATTTACCACCGCCGAAGCGAAGTCAGGGTGATTGGCCTTGCGCTCACGCCTATGCTACTGCTGTGGATTTACTACCTGTTGTCGGGCCGCGTGCTGCCGGTTTACCGGTTTCTGTTTGTATTTGCCTTTTATCCCGTGCTGGTGTTTGAAATGATTACCCTCGGTGTAAGCCTTGTCTACCGATTCAATAGCGATCGTCAGCGCATCATGGCCAAACTAGCCGAAGCCACCCAGGAAAATACCCGGCAGGTAATGCTCGCTCAGGAAGAAGAACGCCAGCAGATAGCGGCTAATCTGCACGATGACCTGGGCGGCACCTTAGCTACTTTACAGCGAGAAATCGCTATTCAAAACGAACGTTTTGGTAACCAGTTGCTTACGGCCCTGAGTATGGCGCAACAGGCTACGGTCGATCTTCGATTGATTGCCCACCATTTAATGCCCACTATTTTTTCCCAAAAAGGGTTACAGATTGCCTTGCAGGAAGCCGTTGAATTAGCGGATCGGCAGTCGACCGCCCGGGTTTTGTTTGTCTGCTCGGGTGCCCCTCGCCGATTAAATCCCGAACTGGAAATTAACGCGTATCGCATCGTTAGGGAATTGCTCACCAATGCTCTCAAACACGCCCAGGCCACGCGCATTGTCGTCCAATTGATTTTCTACCACGAGTTTCTGTACACGTCCGTAGAAGACGACGGCCCAGGCTTTTCATCCCTCCCCCACTATACCGACGCACGAGGAATTGGTTTAAAAAATGTCCGACTGCGAGCCACATACTTACAGGCAACGCTCAACATAGAAACGAACCCGTCTGGAACACTGATCACGCTGGAAATTCCCTATGACACATCATACTCAACCCACTCGCATTCTGTTAGTTGACGACCATCGACTGTTTAGTAACGGACTCAACAGCCTGCTCAGCGCCGAAGCCGATCTGGACGTAGTGGGTCAGGTTTTCGATGGCTTCGAGGTAGTCAGTGCTGTACATCGGTTACGTCCTGATGTAATCCTACTCGATATTAACCTACCCCGCCAGAATGGACAGGAACTGGTTCCCGAACTACTGCGGACGTTCCCCCATGTGCGCATCATTATGGTAACCATGTATGCCGAAAGCCACCTGGTCGACACGTTTAAGCAATTGGGTGTTCACGGCTATATGCTGAAGAACGTCGATCACCGCGAACTCCTGACAGGAATTCGGCTGGTGCGGGCCGGGGGCCGCTATTTTGACTCGTCGCTGGCAAAGCCTCACGAAACAGCCCGACATAACGATGACGCCTTCATTCGTAAGTTTCAGCTGACGCCCCGTGAGCTGGAAATTTTGCAGGGCGTTTGTACCGGGCTCAGCTCCCAGCAGTTAGCTGAGCAGCTAAACCTGAGTTACCTCACCGTAAAAAGCCACCGCCGGAATATTCATTTTAAGTTAGGAACTACCACTACTGTTGACCTGATCCGGTTTGCGCAGGAACACGGCTTAACCGCTTAGCCACATCGTCCACCTTTTTATCCTTGGCCATTCAACAACTCTATGTCGAAACAATACGTTATGCCAGGCTGGTTACTTAGCGGTTTATTATACGGAGCGGCCTGGCCATCGTTTCTTACCTTCCCTACCGGCTGGTTAGCCTGGATCGCGCTGGTACCCATGTTATTACAGATCCGTCGGGCCGCTTCATTCCGGGCTTATCTGGCGGTCACCTTACCTGTTTTTTTACTATCCTCCATACTGATTAGCTGGTGGCTGTCTTACTTTAGCCCCTGGGCGATAGGCGTTATCTGGCTTACTCAAATTCCGCTCATCTACGCACCCTTCCTTGGCCTTTATGGGCTGCAACGGCGTTTGGGCTGGCACCGCTCCATTGTGTTACTTCCCTTAATCTGGCCGGCCTGGGAGTGGTTCTGCCTTCGGGTGTCAGACTATAATCTGTGCGTAGGCATCACAGCCTACACGCAAAGCAGCCTGCCCGGATTGGTGCAGTACGCTGATCTGACGGGGATGTGGGGCATTTCAGCCTGGGTGATGGGCCTTAACGTTTTCCTGGCTCTCCTGCTTGATAGAGCCCAGCGGCAGCGCTGGCCCCTCAGCTACCTATTTTCCCGGTTGTCGCTGACTATCGGGGTCTGTGTAGGCATTCCCGCTTTATATGGTTGGTACGTTACGGAATTGGTTCCTCAGCAAATCGTACGGGGCCGTTCTCCCGTAAACGTAGCGCTCTTACAGACCAATCGTAATTCGTACGAAAAGCTTACGCCCAAAACGGTCAGTGGTTTAATTAATGAATTGCTCATGTTGAGTCAAAAGGCGGTGACGACCCAGCCCGACCTACTGATTACGCCGGAAGCAAGCCTGCCTATTCCGCTGCTACAAGACCCGTTATTGTCAAGACAGATCCGCGATTTTGTTAGAGCTGTAAACACACCTTTGGCGGCTGGCTTCTTTGAATGGACCCGGCAAGGGTACTACAACGAAGCATTCTTGTTTACCCCCAATTAAGTCGTGTTTATAACCAGCTAGGCCTGAAACCATCAGATCTGCAAGTGTATCATAAGCAACATGCACTGGCGTTTGCCGAAACCATGCCCTGGCCAATTAGTCTTTACCAGAAATCGCTGTTTGGCGACAGGGCTATGCTCACCGGTGAAGACCCTTATTTGTTTCGGTTTACGGATCGTCGGAACGAAGAATGTCGAATGGCGATTGGTATCTGTTACGAGCAAATGTATCCGACAACCATTGCTCGCTTAACGGCGCAAGGCGCTCAGGTACTTACGTTCATGATGAACGATGGGTGGTTCTTCGACTCACCCGGCGCTGTCCAGTTGCTCCAGTTCTCCCGGCTGCGGGCCATTGAAAACCGTCGTAGTATTGCCCGATGTTCGAACCAGGGCTTTTCGGGGTATATAGATCCCTTTGGGCGCATCGTTGAGCTACTTCCCCGCCGACAGGCTGCCACCGCAACATTTAGTATCCGATGCAACAATCGGCTCAGTTTTTACACGCGACATCCCGATTGGTTTCCCCTTGGTTGTGTGCTTCTGTTTGTCGTGTTGACGACCTGGTTCTGGCTACGGCTGCGTAAAGCGCGCGAGGTTCGGCAGTGGCCCTAAGAAATTACTGAAGGCCCGTTACCTTTGCTGACCAAACCCTTCCGTATGCAACCGACTGACCCTGCCCTGGTCCATCTGGCCCAGGACCCAACGATGGCCCGTATCATCGCCGAAACGCCAGCCCCGAAAATTTTCAACGACTACGCCGACGACGTTTATCTGGCCCTACTCGAAAGCATTGTCTCACAGCAGATTTCTGTGAAAGCGGCCGACGCTATTTTCGGGCGCTTTCGGGCCTTGTTTCCCGACGGTTACCCACAAGCCGATGCTCTTTTGCTGAAAACAACCGATGAGTTACGTAGCGCGGGTTTATCGTTTCAGAAAATTAAGTATTTACAAAGTGTTGCCGAGTTCTCGCTGGCCCAGTCGGGCGCGACCCCGGCCTTCGACCGGGCGCACCTCGACCCGATGACCGACGAAGAAATTGTGCAGTATCTGTTACCCATTAAGGGCGTTGGCCGCTGGACGGTCGAGATGCTCTTGATGTTTGTGCTGAACCGACCTGACGTTTTTCCGATTGATGATTTAGTGATTCGACAGCGCATGGTTCTGGCTTATCCCGACCGAACCGAAGGGCTAACAGGTCGCGCTTTGTACAAGGTGTTGCAGGAAATTGCGGCTCCCTGGCGTCCGTACCGAACAACGGCCAGCCGGTATCTGTGGCGCTGGAAACCACAATCTTAACGAACTGGTTAATCAGCTATAATCGCTAATGCGGACAAACTTGCCGTTTCTCCTTTCAAACAGGCTCACACCCCGGAGCTGTACTTGTTGCCCCGCTTTCAAACCATTGGGCAAATCTTGCGCCAGTGTTGCCTGATAATCAATCTCTACAGCAGCAGACTCCTCGCTCAACACCGAAAAGCGAATAATCTGTTTACGTTCCGAGAAGTAGCTCAACGATTGGCGGGCAATGGTTTCGAACTCCTCTTTAGTGGTTGTTACGGTAGTACCTGACGAGTTAGAGACATTTTCGAAAAGGATTTGATCATCCAACAAAGCCAGCATGGCCGGTACGTCCTTGGCGTTGTAGGCCTTGATATAATTCAGAATAGCTTCTTCCATACGACTGTCTGATAGGCGATCAAAGGTCACAATTAATTAAATATGTGACTCTTGGAGCTTCGTCCATACTTTATTGTATTAGGAATGTGTTTCCTCTTTTGTGCCGGTGAAAGTCATAACCGTTTAACCCTAACCGCTACTTTCGATTCCACTTTGACCAGTACCTGTACTCCGTCGGGACGAACAACCAGCCGCTGAGGTACCATCCTGAATGCGTTGATATCCAGGTCCGTTTTGCGTCCTGCTTTGGCGCGCGTGAAGGCGGTTTCTATTTTATTCGGGATCACCGAAATTTCCTGGCGTAAGGGTACTACCATAACCGACTGAAGCGTATCACGGAGATGGTCGTGCAGAAGCCAATCAGCGGTGGCAAATAGCCGTTCTTTTGTGTCTACGTCGAAGTCCAGATTTTTCACGCGGAGGGTATTCGTCAGTGTATCGTATGCGGGTTCACCATGGAAATACAGCGTTCCGTTCACAGATCCGCTAACGTCCATTTTTACAAATAGTGATCGCCCACCGCCATATACGGTTGCTTTACCTACCTTCACCTCACCCCCAGCCAGCTTTAATTTTTGATTATCAATCGTCTGCATCAACACCCGGTTGAGGTCTGTGTAGGGAATGTGAGCCAGCACCTGGAGCCGCGAGGCCTCGGGCAGCCTGATCCGTCGTAATAACCTGGGCAGTCGCTCGAGGGTTAGGCTGTCGGGCTTGGGACCAAACCTGGTATCAACCCGGAAAGCGATTTGTAAAGGAACCGTAATTTGTTTTTTGTTGCCATAAACGGGCGCTGCCGCCACACTAAACGGCCGGGGAACAATCCAGATTTCTTCGGGCGTTTTACTAATTCGAAGCGGATTTTGCAGATCACGCCAGATGCCCTTAACGTAGCGGTCGAGCCTTAATTCAGAGTGAACGGCTTTATCGATAGCGGCTTCAATGTCGGCCCGGCGCTTATCGAGGATGTTTTCAGCAAATTTGGTCACGCCAATCTTTAAGCCAACCAACCGAACGGTCGGCCGTTCAATCCACTGGTAGTTTTCGAAGCGGGAGCGTGTGGTTAACCGCCAGTTAGGAGCAATAGTAAGAGGGCTCGCAAAATTAACCGACAGAGCGCAAAGCTGACGTTGTTTACGTTTCTTTCGCAACCCAATTGGATTGCTGTACAACACTCGTAGAGGAGCCGAAAAAGACACCCGCCTATTTGCGTATTGAATGTGCACTGGGCCGGTTCGCTCCACACGTAACCGCCAGGCTTCTCCTTTCTTTCCTTCAAAGGTTTCCTCCGACACCAGCACCTGACCCAGTGCCTGGTTGATCTTATGCTCTAAGTCCCGAATGTTGAACGTAACGTTGCCAGCTACGTACGAGATAGGATCAGGAATTGACGGCTCAAAATCGGCGGCAAAGGGAGCTTTAGGCCGCACACGATGACAACCTACGGCCGTAACCAAAGCCGTAGTCACAAATAAAAATCCGATAATTCGTCGAGCGTTCACAGGGTTTATTAACCATTCACTGCTACAACAAACTACCGGATTATCAAATTGTTAGCCTATAAAATCTGTAGTCTTTATCTCTTATTAGAGACAGACACGGTGGTATTCGTAGCACAACCGCATCCTTTTCCGCACCCCGCCTGCTTCTTCGAAAAGCTTCGATAGGCTCTAACAGCCAGAAAACCAACAGCGGCCACAAAAACTAAGATAATAATGAACTCCTGCATACAGATGACGGCGGTAACCCGCAGCTACGCTTGTCTTTCCGAAAAAACGTTTTTTTACGCCAGGATAGTTCTCGCTATCCGCACCAATCAATTAGTGTCAATCTTGCTCATTCGTCTCTGTCCATCCGTTCCGAACGGCCAACCGGTATACGTGCTGATAATGGTGTTCGCCGTGCCAGGCATACGATCCAATTACCTCCGATAAGGGCACCGACCGCTTACTGTCAGGGTGGTAATACGTTCGTTGCAGGTCTTCGTGAGTTAATCCCGAGAGGAGCACGACCCAACGCTGGTGCAGGTTTCGGAGAATGACCAACGAAGGCGCAATATCCAACGTAGAATCGGGCAGTTTAGCCCATTCCCCTTCTTCATAGGGTTTGATCGTCGGATTATCTTCAGTCAGCGCCAGCTTCGTGCGCACATACGCATTGATATGACTGTCGGCCACATGGTGCACGAGCTGCCGTACTGTCCAGCCACCCGGTCGGTAGGGCGTATCAAGTCGATCGTCTCCCCACTTGCCAACTAACTCGGTTAGTTTAATGGGCAGTTGATCAATAGCCTCGACCTGCTGCTTTATTTCTTCGAACGAGACCGGTTTTCCGTGATCGAATTTACCAATTGGGTATCGGAGGATTTCGATGTCTTCCATAGTGTATGGTTTACAATGCTTTGTTTATTGTTTACCGTGTTACTGCCAATACGTTCGAATCGCCTGCATCAATTCGGGATGGACTCCACAACCCGCTACCACATCGCCCCGAAACAGAAACTCGTCTCCTCCGTCGAAGTCGGTCACCAGCCCTCCGGCCTCTTTCACCAGCAGAACGCCAGCGGCCATGTCCCACGAGTTGAGGTTGTACTCGTAAAACGCTTCGAACCGACCAGCGGCTACGTAGGCCAGATCGATGGCAGCCGAGCCCATTCGGCGTAACCCATGAGTTTGCTGCATCAGCGACTCCAGAATCTGTAGGTATTTCTGCATCTGGTCGAAGCTGTAATACGGAAATCCGGTAGCAATCAGGCTTTCGTTCAACTGGGTCGCGGGGGAAACCTGCATGGGAATACCATTGCAATACGCCCCTCCGCCCTGCCAGGCCAAAAAGCTTTCGTCACGATTGGGGTCATACACCACCCCGGCAATGGGCGTACTGCCCTGCGCCAACCCAATACTCACCGAAAACACCGGCAATCCGTGAATAAAATTGGCGGTACCGTCGAGGGGATCAATGATCCAGTTCAACGCCGATGGGTCGGCCTCTTGCCCAGTTGTGCCTTCTTCAGTAATAAAACCGGCTTCGGGCAGTAGCTCACTCAGGCGCTCGACTAACTGTTTTTCTGTTTCTTTATCTACGTAAGAGACTAAATTGTTCAGCCCTTTGTATTCAATGGCCTCGCGCTGAAACTGGGTTCGCTCCTGAAGCAGGAAGGCCCCGGCGCTGGTAGCGATCATACCGATTTCGTGCGCGAGTGTAGCTAAGTCGTTTATCATCAGGTATAAAAACAGGTTTACTAAATGAGTTTATAGTGTTGGTAAGCTGATGACTCAGCCGCTTAGGTTTATTTGTAAACATGCTTTTGCTTTCACTAAAAGCGGTTTTGAGTGAGCGCTGTTGAGCGAAGTTTGAAACTTCGCTCTGGTGTTATCCGGTCTTGGACCGGAGTATGTCGACGTTCTACTCCGGTCCAAGACCGGATAACACCAGAGCATAGTCTGAGACTATGCTCAACAGTCTCTTGAGCATCAACAATCTCTTAACCCAACTGTTCCTAAAGAAATCGCTCCGATAACGCGACGAACCGTTACCGGAGCGATGTAAGAGTAGTCCGTTTGCTACGTTAG
Source organism: Spirosoma soli (assembly GCF_042684525.1). Lineage (NCBI taxonomy): Bacteria > Pseudomonadati > Bacteroidota > Cytophagia > Cytophagales > Cytophagaceae > Spirosoma > Spirosoma soli. The sequence goes on from NZ_JBHULN010000008.1 coordinate 282,903, forward strand.
TCAACTCGCCAAAAGAGGTATTATAGTGGAATCTGTTCAAACACAACCGCGGGCTGGTCCTGGTTCTTGAACGCCTTTCGGGGGCGAATGTTCAACGTCTGGAATAACTGCTGATCAGCATCTTCGTTAGGGTTGGGCGTTGTCAGGAGTTTGTCACCAGCAAAAATCGAGTTCGCTCCGGCCAGAAAGCACAAGGCCTGCTCTTCGGCGTTCATCCGAACGCGCCCCGCCGACAAACGGACCATCGCTTTGGGCATAATGATTCGGGCGGTGGCAATCATGCGAATCATTTCCCAGACTGACACCCGCGGCTGGTCTTCCAACGGAGTACCTTCTACCGGCACCAACGCATTGACCGGCACCGACTCAGGGTGCTGCGGTAAAGTAGCTAATGTGTGTAACATGCCGATGCGGTCCTGATCGGATTCGCCCATGCCGATGATACCACCTGAGCAAACCGAAATACCGGCTTTGCGGGCGTGGCCGAGTGTATCTAAGCGATCGTCGTAGGTACGGGTGCTGATGATGTCGCCGTAGAATTCTTCGCTGGTATCGAGGTTATGGTTATAAGCGTATAAGCCAGCGTCTTTCAGCTTTTGCGCCTGGCTTTCGGTGAGCATACCAAGTGTGCAGCATACTTCGAGACCCATTTCGTTGACACCCTGCACCATCTCCAGCACTTTGTCGAAGTCGCGGTTATCGCGGACTTCGCGCCAGGCCGCGCCCATACAAAAACGCGTGCTGCCGGTATCCTTGGCCCGCTGTGCCGCTGTCAGTACCTCGTCGACTTCCATCAGCTTGTGCACTTTTACCGCGGTGTGGTAGCGAGCCGCCTGTGGGCAATACGCACAATCTTCAGGACAGCCACCAGTTTTAACCGACAGCAGTGTACAAACCTGTACTTCCTGCGGATCGTGGTGTTGACGATGCACGGTGGCGGCCCGGTAAATCAGGTCCAGAATGGGGGAGTTATAAATCTCGGCGATTTCGGCGCGGGTCCAGTCGGTACGCATAATGGTCATTATCTTGAAAGCGAAAAGTCAAATTTAGATACAGTTCATTAGGATACCAATGTTTTACGTACGTCCAAGCATGGTGGAAGTAGCCTATATACCACACCGTTATTTCTCATATATGCTTATTTGTAGCCAAAACAAACCGCTTAATAAATTACACCTCATCGAATTGACAACGGCACAACAAGCTACATATCTTTAAACCAGCGATATAACCATCATTTCTCTACTCGACTAAGAAAATCTGCCATGAAAATTGCTGTTTGGCATAATCTCCCAAGCGGTGGTGCTAGCCGTGCACTACACCAACATATCAAAGGTCTTTCCGAGCGGGGCCACCACATTGAAGTCTGGACCTCATCACTAGCAGATAGTAAGTTCCTAGATGTAGATCAGTACGTTGCCAAGACCCATATCCTTCCCCTTACCATTGCCACCCGGGTTCGGGTTGACTACATCGACAATGTGCGCTCGCTGCTTTTCCTAAACAGCACTCGTATTAAACGAATGTTAGCCTTTTGCCAGCACTGCGCGGATCAGATCGAGGAAGGCGATTTCGACATTTTGTTTGCCAATTCCTGCCACTATTTTAACATGCCTTACATTGGTCGGTTTGTTAATAAACTACCCAAACTATTGTATTTGCAGGAACCGAACCGATCGCTCTACGAAGCCTCGCCCGAACTGGTCTGGACCGGATTGCCGTCTATTCAGCAACATTACTTTGACCCGTCTTACTATTCCCAATACATTCAGGATCTGTTACATACGCACCGAGCCCGAGTCCTCGTGCGGGAAGAACTAATCAACTACCGCAGCTACGACAAAATTCTGGTTAATTCTTACTTCAGTAACGAAAGCCTGATCCGGGCGTATGGGGGTCCGGGTGAAGTGTGCTACCTCGGCATTGACCCCGCTTTGTTTCCATTTCAGAACCTTCCCCGCGAGCCTTTCGTGATGGGTCTGGGCTCCTTTCATCCACCTAAACGGGCTGATGCAGCCATTGAAGCTCTATCACGCATACCTAAGCCGCTCCGGCCAAAACTGGTGTGGGTTGGCAACATCGGGGATAAGAACTACCTCGCCAGCTTAGTAGACATGAGCCAACGACTCGGGGTTGTGTTTGAACCACGCCAATACGTGTCTCAAGATGAGTTAGTCCATTTACTGAACACAGCCTCCTGCTTATTGTACACATCAGCGCTTGAACCGTTTGGTTTTGCGCCACTCGAAGCTAATGCCTGCGGCCTGCCTGTTGTTGCCATCGGCGAAGGAGGGGTTCGCGAAACGGTGATCGATGGTTACAATGGATTAATTACGACCCGGAATCAAAACGATATTGCAGCTGCTCTTCAGCGGGTGCTAACCGACTCAGCCTTGTTTGAGCGATTGTCAGCCAATGGCCGCCAAATTGTGACAGAGAAATGGAGTATTAATGACGCCGTCAATCGATTAGAAGACGCTCTGTACGCGACACTTAACTCTAGAGTAGCCAGGACACCCAGTTTATAAGAAGGTAAACCAGCTGTCAGCTACACCGAACGTATATAACTATGCGTCAATAAACAGGCCATTCTATTTCGGTAATATTTCCGGTTTAATTTACTATATAATATACCGATCAGGTAGGATTTTTATCTTTTACAGTTTTACCTTTGCTACATGCCTAAGCAAGACACTTAGAGCTAACATCAATCCGGTAGTAGCAGACTTAAAACGCCTGTATCCGATGAAAGCAAATCAAAAGCTAAGAGGTTTAGGGCCACGTATTAAGCTATTGAAACGGCATGTGATCGAATGGAGTGATTTGCTGGAGCAACAAAAGCAAATTCGTCGATTAGCCCAGGAACAAGCTAATCGACAATCATCCAGTCATTGTGTTGGTAAAATGGCTATGCTGGAACAGGTGACTAATCAAGTTTTCTGGCTTACTCAATTGAGTATACGCCATACCGAAGAACGCCAACAGCTGAAAGCTCGTCACCAGCAGGAAGAAGTTGATCTGGAGCAAATCATTAATATGCTCAAATAAAATTCAACTTTTACTTCTGTACTAAAGTCCTGTAAAAGACTCATAAGGTGTAGCCCGGACGTCCACGTCCGGGCTACTACCCTTTAGAACAAATCTGAAGAAAAACACAGAATTTCAAACAGCCACCAGCCACTCTGGACCATTTCACTTCACTCCAAACAATAACCTCGTCAACTTAAAAGGTCGAATCAACAGTAAATAAATAGCTGCGCAAACGGCTAATGACGAAAGGCTTACGATCAGAAACCCATCATAAACGCCCAGACTGGTTCGGGTCAATACGTAATAGCCAATGATGACAATAACGGTTTGATGCAGGATGTAAAACGGATAAACGGCTTCATTCAGGTGGCGGAGAATGGGTCGGTTTACGTTCAAATAACGATAGCTGTACGCTACCGTAGCCAGCACTGAAAACCAAGTGAGTCCGAGTTTGTCAAAACTATACAATGTCGTGAGCAACCTGGAACCATCAATTCGGTCATAGGTAAGCATAACAGGTGCAGCGTACATAATCAATGAACAAACAAGGGTAGCCACCAGAAAGTAATGCCGTTGGTCCGTAATGGTTTGCCAGAAATCTTGACGGCTAACCAGTACGTAGCCTAACCAGAAGAGAATAAGATTTTTTACGAAATACGACCAGTCATCGATTAAGGCATGAGTTTCATCGGGGAAAAAGCCCCCTAACGCCACATCGTTCAACAATAGCAGCACAACCAGCCACATAGCTCCTCCCGGCTTAGTAATCAGCCGACCAACCCGGTCAGTAAAACGTTGCCCACCCGCACTCTTCAGCCAACCGAACACCGGAATACTGAGTAGCGAATACAGAAACAGATACGCCACGAACCAGAGGTGATGCCAACTGAAGGCACCTCCAGTTCCTCCATCGTGGTAGGGTTGAAAATTGAAAACTTCCGGATAAAACTCGGCATAGCTTCCGCTGAATCTTCCCCGGAAAATCCATTCCGTATAAATCTGGGGCGGCACAATGACAAACATGCCGAAGACAAGGGGAATGAATAACCGCCGGATACGTTCCCCAGCGTAGGTTCCTGAGGAGCGCTTTCTCAACGCAAAGAAGGCGCCAGCACCCGATATAAAAAACAGCAATGGCATCCGCCAATTATGCAACCATCGCATGACCTGTTCGAAGACGGCACTAGTGTCCTGGCTTTGTATGTGCCAGCCCCAGGACACGTAAATCATGCCGGTATGATAGAACAGTAAGGTGATGATGGCGATGACACGTAACCAGTCGAGGTCATACCGCCGTTGGGTGTTTAAGACGGCAGGTTCAGGATGCAACGGTGAAGCAGAAGCGATTTGGGCTTGCATGGATTTATTCGGTTTCATGAGCCAAAATTGGCCTTGCTGCGTCCCATTCGTCCTATTTGCCGACAACTACGAAGTTCGCGCCGACCGGGACGAAGTAACTGCCGACCGAAACTGAGCCGGCGTCTGGCCCGTCAGCCGCTTAAAGGCAGTATGAAAGGCTGAGGGAGAATTGTACCCAACGCGCTCAGCAATCTCGTCGATTTTCAAATTGGCCGTCATCGGATCGTGCAGTAGACGCTGGGCTTCGGCAATGCGGTAGGTAGCCAGCCAGTCAAAGAAGTTTTGGCCGAGCCGGTCGTTGAGCAGTTGCGACAGATGATGCGGACTGGTGTCTACTTGCTGGGCTAGCTTAGGCAGCGACAGATCCGGCTGAAGATGGGGTTTCTCGGTATCGACTATCCGATTCAACTTGGCCAGAACAGCCTCTTCAACTTCTTCCGACAATGATGATTTCTCGTATTTCTTTCGGGGTTCAAGAGCGGCTTCCTCCAACGGTGGTACGTCGCTACCAGCCAGAGCGGGTTGGGATTCGTGCTCAAAAAAGTTAGACCCACGCATGACCAGAAAACTGATTGTATAAATGGTTACGGCCATATATGTCGCTAGCAGATAATCGCCCAGATCGTTGTAAAACTGTGGTTTTACCAGTACAATTAAGAGAGATACCAACGCATATAACCAGCTTAGGACCCGTAATGCATTTATCTTGGTCGATGTTCGCAAAGCCACGTCCTGACGAGTGGCATTTCGGATGGTTAACAAAGCCAGTACTGCATACACTATGCAGCTCACTAACGTCATCTCATTGATAATGTCACGCAGGCCCGTAAAATCTTCTTTTAGATACAACTTCACTGCAACAAAAGTCAGCTCAGGATGCCATGAATCGAGGTAGGAGTTGTATTTGAACTCAACAGGCTGGTAAATCCAGGTTATGGCGTTTACCAGCCAGATAGCAAACGGCACGAAATGCCATCCCCACCAGCGTGGTAAGCGCTGCCAGATGCGGCTGTACACATAACCATAAAACAAAGGGCCGAGCACAAAATTGAACGGCTCGGCAAGATCTACAGTCCACAAGATGCGGAACGTGTAGTTTGTGTAGTTCAGGAAGATTTCGGCGCTGATAGCCGCCAACGCCAGGGTAAACCAGCCCAGGCAGCGGTTAGCAACGCTCTTGGCGCGTGAGCCCGTTAGAAAAAATACACCAAGGAATACCCCCTGCGCCACCCCCAGGAGAATGATCAGGGCGAATAGATCAAGATGGACTGGTAGGGTTTGCATCAGCGACTTCATTGATAACGCAAGGTAAAAAAAAGACCTGCAAGGTTCATAAAAACCTTACAGGTCCGGACCACTGCAAACCTAACTTGTTATCGAATGTCTATTTCAAACGGCAACCGGGCCTGGATACCCTGCATTGTTTTTAGCTTCTTCAAATACGTTACGTATGGAGCCAGATCGCCAAGCTTTGCCTGAATCTGAGCCTCGTCGTCACCACCGCCGAATGAGTTCATAAGCTGTTCGAAAAACTCTTTCTTGCGCGGCTGATACTTCAGACGGTAATCCCCTTCTTTCAGTTTGGCTGCCTGGGCTGCGAGCTTAACGGCATCGTCAAGCCCACCGAGCTGGTCAACCAGTCCGATTGCTTTACCCTGAGTCCCCGTCCAGACGCGTCCTCCGGCAATAGCACGTACGCTATCAACGGGAATCTTACGCCCGGCGGCTACTTTGCTGGTAAATATCGAATAGAACCGATCGGCACCCCGTTGCAACACCTGCTTCTGGAAGGGTGTCATCTCGTGCGTTGCCGACGGAAAGTCAGAATTGGCATTCGTCTTAACTCGGTCGTAGGTAACACCTAACTTATCTTTGAAAAAGGTTTCAGTATTAAACAGCAGCGAAAACACGCCGATAGAGCCCGTAATGGTGTTGGGTTCAGCCACGATCTTGTTGCAGCCCATGAGCATGTAGTACCCTCCTGAGGCAGCATAGTCAGACATGGAGCCGATAACCGGTTTCACCTTGCGAGCCAGCTCTACCTCCCGGTACATGACGTCCGACGCGGTGCCGTCGCCCCCACCCGAGTTGACGCGTAGCACAATGGCCTTCACTTTATCGTCCAGGCGAGCCTTACGAATTTCTCCGGCAATGGTTTCAGAACCAATGCTGTTATCATCGCCTTTACCCGAGTTAATGTCTCCCGAGGCTATGATGACCGCAATACGATTTCGGCTGCTTCCTTCACTGCTCTCGTCATCTTTCTCCGAACCCTTGTACTTACTAAGCGAGATGTAATTAATCTTCTTTTTTTCCTCGATGCCAACCTGTTTTTTGATCAGGCTCTCGACCTCATCCTGGTAGCCAACGTTGGTAATGAGTTTCGTACGAAGTGCATCTTTAGGCTCCTGGATGGTGAGGTTGTCGGCGTAACGCTTGAGCGAATCGGCTCGTAGACCACGGCTCTGCGCCACCCGCACCAGCATGTGGTCATTGATTGAGCTAAGAAACGACGAAACCTGACGCTTATTGGGCTCGCTCATGTCTTCACGAATGAAGGGCTCAATGGCGCTCTTAAACTCCCCTACCCGAAATACCTCGGCTTTGATGCCCAGTTTATCCAGGGTACCTTTAAAGAAGGTCAGCTCGGCGTTTAGCCCATTCCATTCCAGATCTCCGGTTGGATTTAGGTAGATTTTGTCAGCTACCGACGCCAGGTAATAACCTTTCTCGGTCATCCGCTCGGCATAGGTGTACACAAACTTCTTCGACTGCTTAAAGTCGATTAAGGCGTTACGTACCTCTTCGAGCGAAGCCCAACCTGCTGTCGGGTTCTCGGTCTGCAAATAGATGCCTTTAATGTTGTCATCATCTTTAGCTTCTTTCAGGGCTTGTTTAAGCTCGACTAAGCCAATGGCATCGCCTGTACCGTCGACCGGGCCAAACCCGCTAAATGGATTGTCGACACTGCGCTCCTGAATCGGCTTATCCAGATCTAACTTGAGTACTGAATTTTCTTTTACATCGGTCTTTGAATCGCTAGAGGACGAAACAGCCGCACTAATTCCAATTAGCAGCAGAAATCCGATGAACGAAAACAACAATAAACCAACAATGGTGGCCAGAACATATTTAAGAAACTGTCGCATGAATCATCAACTGAGTTGTGTGTTAGTACACATCCTAAACAAAAGTACAGACACAAATGGCCCGAAAACTGGCAAAAATGTTGAGTGCACTATACAGCGGATAAATGGTTGAAAACAAAAAAGCCTGGTTACAAAGGTAAGTTTATGGACTTAACCTCCGTAGCCAGGCTTGTTCTTCATCGTAGTTAATCAGGCAGGCATGTCCGCGTAGTCTTCCATCGAGGTACGGATTACCTCAAGGGCTTCTTCGCGGCCGTATATATTCGCCAGCTCCATAACGGCAGGCTCGCCTGGCAAATTTTTATACGTCAGGAAGTAGTGACGAAGGCGCTTAACAACCGCTTCGGGGAGGTCGCTCAGGTCGTCATACTTACCGTACATGGCATCGCCTTTCAGAACGGCAATAATTTTATCGTCTGCTTCACCTTTATCAATTAGGCGGAAACCGCCAATGGGAATGGCTTGCAACAGAATGTCGCCGTGGGTGATTTCGCGCTCGGTCAACACACAAATGTCCAATGGGTCACCGTCCCCCATTTCAATAATCCGGCCCGACCGCTCCGAGGCTAGCTGAGCAATTCGGTCACCACAGAACGTACGGGGCACGAAGCCGTAGAGTGCGGGAATGATGTTTGAATACTGCTGTGGACGGTCAATTTTTAGGTAGCCCGACTCTTTATCGATTTCATACTTTACCGTATCGGTTGGTACAATTTCGATGAAAGCCGTGATAATATTGGGGGCATTCTCACCTGGTGATATTCCATGCCAGGGGTGAGCTTTGGAAGGAGTTTTTGCCATTGGATCAATTTGTGTCGGCTCAAGAAATGCTTGCATACGATTTAAAGAAAAAAATGGAATAATTCAGGATTGTTTAATTCCGTAAATGAACATTCCGCTTATCGTCTTTGAATAATACAGGTTTACAACCTAATTAAACAAAGAAAACAAGCGGAACGCCTTGAATATTTACAAAAATACAATAAGAAAAGAAATACTATTTTTTTTCGCTTAAACGGGCACTGCTCCGGTAAAGCCAACCCGCTCAGCAATGAGATGGTCGCCGGTCCGGTTCAGCGACTGCCGCACGAGCATCTCCCCAAGAAAGCCAGCTAAAAACATTTGTACACCGAGAATGATGGCCACTAATCCAAAGTAAAAGAGGGGATTATCGGTAGCATTTCGAAATTTGACGCCCTGAGAAATGTGGATTAGCTTCTCAACAATGAGCCACGCGGCCAGCACCGTGCCGATGAAGAACGATAGGGTTCCTAACGTACCAAAGAAGTGCATGGGGCGTTTGCTAAACCGGTGCACGAAGGCTATAACGAGCACATCGAGGAAACCATTCACAAACCGCTCCAGCCCAAACTTGGTGGTGCCGTATTTACGGGCGCGGTGCTGCACTACCTTTTCGCCAATGCGGCCGAATCCGTTCCAGTTTGCTACAATGGGCAAGTTCCGGTGCATGTCGCCGTAGAGAGTTGGCGCAATCGTTTTTACTACTTTTTGCTTATACGCTTTGAGGCCACAATTGAAATCATGCAGCGGTACGCCCGAGATCCAGCGCGAAACGGCGTTGAACAGCTTAGTAGGCAACGTTTTGGTGATCGGGTCGTAGCGTTTTTGCTTCCAACCCGACACCAGGTCATACTTATCCTCAACAATCATCCGATAGAGTTCGGGAATTTCGTCGGGACTGTCCTGCAGATCGGCGTCCATTGTAATGACGACTTGCCCACGCACGGCCTGAAAGCCAGTTTGCAGAGCCGCCGTTTTGCCGTAGTTGCGGTTGAAGCGGATACCTCTAACGTTCGGATTGTCGCTGGCTAAACGTTCGACAACAGACCAGGAGTCGTCGGTGCTGCCATCGTCAACAAACAAAATTTCATACGTAAACCGGTGTTCCGTCACAACCCGAACGATCCAGTCGTGCAGTTCGGGCAGCGATTCTTCTTCGTTGTAAAGCGGAATGAGAACGGTTAATTGAAGCGATTGGGTCATGTACTGATTACGGGACGGCCCGCTAGCTAACGGGTCGATGTGCTGATTTACCCTATAAACGTAAATCGTAGCGCATCAATTCACGCGTAAAGGTCGGAAAGAGATTTAAAATAGTAAGTAAAAATCACGCAGTAGCGCCCGAAAGGCTGATGTGTAAGTTCGCCCATCAGGCTCGTAAATATCCAGTACGTCGTTAGTCACACCTGTGGCGACCATTGAAAACCCTGTAATGACCCTAAATATGGGCTTATTGGCGTGGTGACGTAGCTGCAATCGCTGAAATATCTTTAGGCCCTGGAATTCGGCCATACTAGCAAGCTTACCCGCTTCGTAGGGCGGTAAAAGTACCCACCACTGCCCATCCGGTTGCAGCAGACGAACCACCGATTCAATTAATTCGGAGAAAGGCAGTTCATCCGTGTGCAAGGCGCGGTTCACGGCGGCATCAGGCGAGCGGAGGTGATTGGTATAAAACGGCGGATTTGTCAAAATGCGGTCGTAGCCCCTACTCCCGTTCTCTCTCCCTTCGGGGGTGAGGGTAAAGTCCTGAATTCGGCTATGGAAAATAGTTACCCGATCCGCAAACGGGCTCTTCGCTACGTTTGCGCTGGCCTGTTGAAACGCCGACTCATCCACTTCAACGGCGTCGACGTGTAAACTCGGGTTTCGTTGGGCTGCCATCAGTGCCAGTAAGCTCGTGCCGGTACCAATGTCCAGAAGCCGTTTCCCGCTCACGTTGGCATACGCCCCCAGCACACAGGCGTCGGTGCATACCTTCATGGCGGTTTGGTCTTGCTGGATGGTGAATTGCTTGAAGCGAAACATTGTCTGAATCGGGAGAGGATTTTAAGGGTTGGCAAGATTTTACTCTTCTTGCAGAGGCTAGCAAAATCCCGTTACTCCTTTCAATCTTGCTAAAATCCCGCAGGGGCGCCTGTGTGGTTCAGACTATTTCCTGCCAAAATCGGCGGGATTTTCTCCCCAAACGGTTGTTTCCCATTTGAGTACGGGGTTGGCATATTTGTGCGTTTGCAGCCAGGTTTCCGCCCGATCAATCAAATCAAAGAGCTCACTATTACGCGCCGTTTCTTCCAGTTTCGTATTTGCTTTTTTCTTCTTGACCCAGCCGATAGCCGTTCTGGAATCTGAATAGACGGGGATGTTACTGCCTTTCTGATGGAGCAACGCAAGGGCATGCACAATGGCCAGAAACTCACCGATATTATTGGTTCCATCGGGATACGGTCCTTTCAAAAAGAGCTTTTGCTTTGTAGCGAGGTAAATCCCCTGGTATTCCATGTCGCCGGTCGCGGTGTTCCAGGCGGCATCAACCACTAAACTATCTTCGATTGGCTTACCGACTAAACCGGGTATCTTCTGACTCCCCGACTCTCCTTTTTTATCCTGACCAATATGAACATGCGGCTTGTCTTTGAACGCTTTCAGCGCAGCCGCTTTCGTATCGAAGGATTTAAACAGTGGCTTGGCAAACCCATCCGTCTGGGCTTTAGCAGCGTCCCAACTGTCATACACGCCAGGCTTACGGCCTTGCCAGACAACGTAAAATTTTGGTTTCTTTTGAGCCATTATGCTACCAAATCCGGTTCACAGAGTATAAATCAAAAGCACTGTCGGCACTCACCACGGGTATCTTGCCTACTTTAGATTGTGCAATAATCAACCGTCGAAAGGATCTTTATGATGTTGTTCTAGGCGGCTAATCAGGAACGTATGCCGTAGCTCAATGGAATACAATTGAAAGCCGTACAAATTGAGCTGTTCACTAATTAAGTCATCGAACGGTTTAGCAAAACGTAAACTTCCCAGATTGTTTTTGATAGCCATTTCCCAACACTGGCTATACTAAACCAACAAATTTCGTCAGATTCGATGATGTGTCTTGCGCGCTGACTTAATTTACCGTCGCCAGTGGCATGCCAGATGAAGACTTGTGTATCAATAATATAAGCCATTAACAATACTCGGCAAAACCTTCTGGCGTATCTTCAAATCCTGGCATGATCGTGATCAGCCCTTTTGCGTTACCAAATAGGGAAGCTCGTCTATGAGCTAGAGAAGTTGACTCGACTAACGCTTTTTGGTGCTTGATTTCCAAAAATTCAATAAAGTCAACCACCTCTCTACGCAGGTCATCTGGTAAGGCGTGATATTTATCTAAGATTGCTGATTCCATTTAAGCCTTATTTACCATTTTTCGGCTTTAACAAAAGCTGGTTCGGTTATAACGAGCGTAATCTTGCTAACCGACTTACAAAATAACATGTACTGAGCGGTTAAAGCAAAACGGGATTCAGCTGCATTGGCTGAACCCCGTTTCTCTACTTAGCAACTACTCTAGTCATCATCATTGCCACCTGGCCAGAACGTGTAGAGCAACAAACCGGCCACTAGTCCCAAGCCAATGGCCCGGGCTACGTGGTAAGAAGTCGGAGAAGGCATGTCTACAATGCCGTTCTCGTCGGTCACAGCGGGTTGCTTCACGTAGCGTCCTTCCGAGGGAATAGATAACTCGTCGAACGCATGAACCAAGCGACTTAAGCCTAGTTCAAGCTCAAGGCCTTTCACCGATACCCCATGACCCGTTCCGGCCGCGCGCGGACTCAGCATCGCCAGCTTCTGGACCGACTGCCGGGCCGCTTCCCAGTCGCAGGTGAAGTAAGCGGGTGGGCCATGGAACTCCTGGCGCTGGGTTGCCACCGCCGACGCTTCGTTCTGATTCGTGGTGACAAAGGCATCTCCAGCAATTAGCGTTCGGTCCTGGTCGCGGAAGAGTGAAATATGCCCCGGCGCATGTCCCGGCGTATGGATCACCCGCCAGCCCGGCAGCTCCGGAATGGTACCACCTTCATCAACCGCTTTGATTCGATCTCCGTAATTGTCAGGTCCGATGGGGAAGATAAACGATGTATAGGACATCACACCGCCCCCAATGGCCGGATCGGGTGGTGGGTAACTCGACTTACCGGTCAGATAGGGTAGTTCGAGCCGGTGTGCGTAAACCGGTACATCCCACTCCTTTAACAACGACTTTAGGGAGCCTGTATGGTCAAAGTGGCCGTGGGTGAGCACAATAGCATCGGGCTTCGCGTTGGGGCCAAACAACTGCTCCGCCTTCTTCTTGATCTGGCCGGTGTAGCCGGGTAATCCCGCATCGACCAGCACCCACGGATTACCCGGCCCCGGCTCGCCTATGAAAAACACGTTAACGAACAACGTCTTGATCCCGTGGACGTCGCGGGTTACGTCGTAGGGAGATGTTGGACTGCTATCAACCTCTGCATCGGTTTCGAGTTGGCTTTCCATATACGTTAAGTTTAGTTAGCCAATCAACCTACTTGTTTACTAGATTGTTTAGCAATCTAAGATAAGTGGCGTTCCAGACAGGGGCTAACTTTGTTTCCGCCCTATGTTGTCCACTACGCTCAGAATCAAGATAACAGTCCATCCTACCGTCCTGACCCAGTTAACCCGCACCAACCGATCCAGGGTTTCGCTCGATGTGTCACCAGCAGCAATGGCATTATGAATGGGCACCGCCTGAAACGCCGTTGATGCCCACATCCCAGCGATTACTACGGCTGCTCCTAATGTTAGCCAGGAGAAACGATGAGTCAGCTCCCAACCGACTAAGAGAATCTGTGCCAGCATCAACGGCCCTACAATCAGCGTGATCAAGTTGGTGTACTTTGGATGCCAGATAGCCAGGTCAGCCGGGTTGTAATACCGAAAGCTTGGGTAGATGATAAGCTGAACAAACCAAATCAAGACAACAAGGCCGAAGTCAACAGCAACGCGGGCAATAGCCATAGATACTACCATTTTGCCATCACGCATCCTTTAGCTTTTATAGGATATTGTATGTCCTTGCGTCAATAAACGCCGATGGTAATCGATCTGTCCCAAGTGATAGTTCAGATGGCCAGCCAGGTGCACCAGAAAATAATGAATGGTCATTGGGTAGCCTAATACCTCGTCGGGAAACAGATCGCCCAGTTGCCCGTCGGTTAAATTCTGTAATGTGGCCCTTACTCTGTTCTTCGTTTCTTCCAGATCACTCAACAAACTTGCTTTAGAAACATATCGGGCAGAGAATTCCATTGGCCGATCACGCACGTAAGGTATATTACCCAGGTTAGCACCGATGTAGGTGTTGAGATTCCCGATCAGATGCAGGCATAAGTTACCTGCCGAATTATGTATCCCAGGGGCTATTTCCCAAAGAGTAGACTCGTCTTCATAAGCGTCAATCTGCTGCGATAAACGACTTAGATCACGCGCAAATAGCGTCTCGAATGATGTACTGATCGGCATAACGGTTGTTCTAATCTTATGCTCTTTCCTCCCACACCTGCGCTACGTTGACAATCACCTCAACGGCGCGTTGCATGTCCTGCACAGATACCCATTCAAGCCGGGAGTGAAACGCATGTTCGCCCGCAAAGATATTTGGACACGGCAGGCCCATGAATGACAACCTTGACCCATCGGTACCGCCCCGAATGCTACGTCGTTCGGCCGTTAAGCCCGCTCGTCGGATAGCTTCTAAGGCATTGTCAACTACCGCCGGGTGCTGATCCAGCACTTCTTTCATATTCCGGTACTGCTCTTTTACTACGAACTCCGCCGACGAGCCGGGGTAATGCGCCAGTACGTTGTTTAGCTGATCTTGCAGATACGCTTCTTTCTCGTGTAATCCAGCTTCGGTAAAATCACGAATGATGAACTCAAGAACGGCCTGGTCTTGATTTCCTTCAAAGCGCGTGGGGTGCACGAAGCCTTCTTTGGCCTCCGTTGTTTCGGGCGAGAGCGTGTCTTTAGGAAGCACCGCCAACAGGTCAGCGGCAATTTTGAGCGCGTTTTCGAGTTTGCCTTTGGCAAAGCCGGGATGCGTGCTGACGCCCTGGATAGTAATTTTCACGGCATCGGCCGAGAACGTTTCGTCTTCCAGCGTACCCAGCGCTTCGCCATCAATTGTGTAGCCGTAAACAGCCCCCAGTTTCTGAATATCCACTTTCTCGGTTCCACGACCCACTTCTTCGTCCGGCGTAAACAACAGCCGGATTGTGCCGTGCTTTACGTCGGGGTGTGTGATCAGATAATGAGCGGCATCCATGATTTCGGCGACCCCCGCTTTATTATCAGCTCCTAGTAACGTTGTCCCGCTGGCAGTGATGATGTCGTTGCCGATTTGATGCTGGAGGTCGGGGTGGTCGGCGACGCGGATGATCTGCGTCGGATCATCGGGCAGAGCGATGTCTGAGCCATCCCAACGTTCGTGAATGATGGGCTTCACCCCCGCCCCCGTTACGTCGGGCGAGGTATCGACGTGCGAGCAAAAGCAGATGGTTGGTACATTGGCTTTGTCCGTATTGGCCGGAATCGTCGCGTACACGTAGCCCCATTCATCGAGTTCAGCATCGGTAATGCCCATCTCGTGCAATTCCTGCACAAGCACCCGGCTCAGGTCTTTCTGTTTTTCGGTGCTCGGGTTAGCCGTCGACTGTGGGTCCGATTGCGTATCGATCTGCACATAGCCCAGGAAACGATCTACGGCGGTAAATTGGTAGTGATTCATATCATGTTTTTTAATCGCAAAGACGCAAAGATTTCGCAAAGGGTGCAAAGAGCTTAGCGAACTTCGCGTTAAACCGTTGCGTCTTTGCGGTTAAAAATGATTTGTTCCAGATCAGCGGGGGAATAATTTATGCTTTTTAAGGTCTTATGATCGGCATCGCGATACACCAGAAACTTGCCATCCGACTCGACGTAATGACACGCGACTCCTTTAGCCGTGTACTGCGCTACGGTCGCTTCGGCTTCCTCGACGGTCAGGCAGGCTTTGCTCATGTTCGAGCGCTGCACCTCGTCAAACAACGCTTTGAATTTGTCACCCAGGCCAAACTCCAGCACCGCACCAGACAGCACGTACTGTAAATCGCAGAGAGCGTCCGCTACAGCTACGATATCGCCATTGGCAATGGCTTCTCGGAATTCGTCAAGTTCTTCGGCCAGCAGCGATATCCGCAGTTGGGCGCGGGCAGCCGGTGGAATCTGAGGGGTTTCAAGAACGGGGGCGTGGAACGTACGGTGGAATTCAGCCACCTGGTTAAGTGAATCAGGTTGTTGCATAGTGAAACAGGCGCCAGCCTGTGGTCCATAAGTCAATCGGTAAATGTAATCTTCGGGTTCTTTAAACTTTTCATGGCTTGCTCAAGGCCGTTCAACGTTAGCGGAAACATTCGATTGCCAGACCAGTCGCGAATCAGGTTCGTGCTTTGGGTGTATTTCCAGTAGCCCGCGATGTTCGGATTGAGCCACACCAGATGCGGGTACTGCGCTTTGAATCGGTCGAGCCAGACGATGCCAGCCTCCAGGTTGTAATGCTCCACACTCCCCTTAGGCATCGTGATTTCGTAGGGGGCCATAGCGGCATCACCCACAAAAATCACTTTATAATCTTTGTTGTATTTGTGTAGCACCTCCCAGGTGGGGATACGTTCCTTCCTCCGCGAATTGTCGCGCCAGAGGGTTTCGTAAACGCAGTTGTGAAAATAGAAAAACTCCAGGTGCTTGAACTGATAACGAGCCGCCGAGAATAAGTGCGAACACAACTCAATGTACTCATCCATGGAACCGCCCACGTCGAACAACATCAGGACTTTAACCCGATTCTGTCGAGACGGCTGCATCTTGATGTCGAGATAGCCCGCGTTTCGGCTCGTGCTATCGATGGTGCCGTCAATGTCCAGCTCGTTTTCGACACCCTCTCGCGTCAGGATACGTAACCGACGCAGGGCCATTTTTAGGTTACGCGTGTTCAGTTCAAGACTATCGTCGAGGTTTTTGTATTCGCGCTGCTCCCAGATTTTAAGGGCCGTTCGATTTCCCTTTGAAAGCCCTTCTTCGGACGGTTTCATTCCGAATCCTTCCGGGTTTACCCCATCTTCACCAAATGGTGAGCTGCCATCGGTGCCAATCCACTTATCCCCTCCCTGGTGTTGACCGTCCTGTTCATCAAGCAAGTCGCGGAGGTTTTGCCAAAGTGTATCCAGACCACCCATCGCTTCGATTGCTTCCCGTTCTTCATCGGTAAGTTGCTTGTCGAGGGCATCCCGTAGCCACTCAGGGGGCACGTTGGGTAAGGTGTCAGGCGGTGCCGACTGTTTACCGGTGACGTATTCACCAAAAAGCCGGTCGAACAAATCGAGGTGCTGCTCGTGCTTAACCAGCGTTGTTTTGCTCAGGTAATAAAAATCTTCGACGCTCGTACTACCCACATCACTTCGCAGCGCCGACAGTAGCGTCAGGTATTCCGGCAAGGTTACCGGCAGCGAATGTTGACGAAGGCGTAAGAAGAAGTCGAGAAACATTTTTTCCAGTTAGCATTGAGCAGTTAACGAATAAGGAAGCTGGCCCATAATAAAATGACTTTTATAGGAGTGGTGAACCAACTACTCATCAGCACTTTTTAACTTGTTGGCTAATGGCTGTTCACTGATCCCTGTCAATACGGTCGCGACCCTTTCTTGCGCAGAGCAATCATCAGGTCGGTGTCCTGTTCGTTTTTGAGTAATGAGCCCAGGTAAGGCGGCAATTCGTTCAGAGCATCGAGGTCGTTCAGATCGTCATGGGTAACACCTGCTACCAGCAGCAACCGAATCCAGTCGATTAACTCGCTGGTTGAGGGCTTCTTCTTCAGCGCTTTCATGTCGCGGATGCTGTAGAAGACCGACATCGCTTTGGCCATCAACTCCTGCGACAAATTTGGGAAATGGACCGTGACAATCTGCTGCATGGTGTCGCGGTCGGGAAAGCGGATGAAGTGGAAAAAGCACCGGCGCAAAAACGCATCGGGAAGTTCCTTTTCGTTGTTCGAGGTGATGATGACCACCGGTCGGTGCCTGGCCGAGATGGTTCGTTGCAGTTCGTAGCAGTAGAACTCCATCCGGTCGAGCTCCTGCAAGAGATCGTTCGGAAACTCAATATCGGCCTTATCGATTTCATCAATCAGCAATACAGCCTGCTCGTCCGACTCGAAGGCTTCCCAGAGTTTCCCTTTTTTGATGTAGTTGGTCAGATCGCTCAGGCGACCTCCCTCATCGCCTAATTGCGAATCGCGCAGGCGCGATACGGCATCGTACTCATACAAGCCCTGCTGCGCCGACGTCGTCGATTTTACATGCCAGGTGTACAAGGGCTTTTTTAGGGCCTGGGCAATCTCGTACGCCAGCAAGGTTTTACCCGTGCCCGGCTCTCCTTTGATGAGCAAAGGCTTTTGCAATTGAATAGCGGCATTAACGGCCGTGCTCAGCTCACGGGTTGCTACGTAGGTATCGGTGCCCGAAAAAGTGGTCATTAAGTAGGGAGGTGTTGTCAGGAATGGTCAGACCTAGTCAGGAATCGTCATGTACGTACAACAATTGGCAATCCTTGACTACATCTGACCATTCTTGTCGTTTTACTCGTCTGCTTCGCTCGTGAACGAATACAACGTATTGTCCAGCGACAAAGCATTGGATTTAAACGTACGGATGAAGTTTTCAATCACCTCGTCGGTAATTTCTTCAACGTTCAGGCATACGTCCAGCGCAATACCGTAGTCAGATTCCAGGTCCAGCTCAACGTGCTCCTGCACTTTTACGGTTTCAGTCTCTTCAATTTCTTCAATGATTTCAGTCAGCGCCGTTTCGGCCTCTTCTTCCATCTCGGGTGTGATCTTATAACCGGGCGTACGGTCTTCGGGTGGTACGTATTCGGGGTACGTCTTACGAACCTGGTCTACGGCCATTTCGTACACGAGGCTACTGTGGTGTAAGCGTAGCGTATAAACCAGCGTATCATAAACGACCTCCTGTCCCTGATACTGACCCGGAAACTGAATATGAACGCACTCGCCTGATTCCAGCACGTCCAGGTCATCGTCTTCAACATAAATAAACGACTTACCTTCCTGCCGGCACTCGTCTTTGAGTGCGTTTATTTCTTCGGGATCATACCCTTCGTTTTTGTAGTTTGCCATAGAACAAAAGTAATGGATATTAGATAATCGATAACGAATACTGAGCCTATGCGCTACGTTCGTCCGATTTATTAACAACCGACAAACCGGCCCACTGATTAACAACAACTTCCGCAAAATCAATTGCATTGTGTGTTGGCGTGCTATCAACTCGCTCAGCTGTATCGTCGGGTTGGTGGATATATGGCATCCGGCCTTCAGCATCCAGCGCACACAAGGCTAACACCGGAATGTTGTTGCGCACAAACCAGACACTATCAAAATCGGCCGTATGCCAGCGGCCAACCTGCACCCGGTGGCGAAACTCGCTGGTTTTAACGAGTGCGCGGGCCAGTTGAGTCGGCACGTTATCGTACGTAATGGTTTCGAGCGTACCGGTTTTCTCCACAACGGTTAGCTTGCCCGTGCCGAGTGTATCGAAGTTTATGGCCATTGTGTGCGCTCGACTCCACTCGTGTTTATGCGTCTGAACGTAGTAATACGCCCCAACCATACCCACTTCTTCAGCACTGGTCAGGACTACTTCTACCTCTAGATTTGGTTTGTTTTTCAGCCGGTCGGCCGTCGCTAGTGCTGCTGCAACGCCCGTCGCGTTATCGCTCGCTCCGTTGGTATAGCCTTTTAGCCAATACCCCGCCGTACCGACAATCGCTTGCCCGACAAAATACACCATCAGGCCGTAACGCAGGTACGTAACGTAGGGCAAGCCAGCACCAAACGCTTCCCAGGTGGCCACCAGACCCGCTAATGCCATCAGGCACAGCGACACTATCAATGACTTCCGGAAAGAAGCCTGCTGTTTGGTGCCGTATAGAAATGACACCGGCGCCGTGTCGTAATGCGCCATGAGAATGACTTTACGCGTTGTCTCGTCTGTTTGGGTTACGGGCCAGCGTCCGATACTATTAAAGGCCGTATGCTGCACCGGAAACTTAATGGCAAATGAATAGCGCCAATTAAAATACCGCCAGGCCAACAGCACAAAATACCAGACCAGCCCAATAGCCACGCCCGTAACGGGAACCAGCGCCAGGCCGACCAGTAAGCCACCAATGAGCCAATACACCACCGTAACATACGTTTTGGGGGTTTGAAAGGCTTCTTTGTGAACGGTCGCACCGGCCTCTGTCAAGTACGTTTCTATTAATCGGGCCGCTTCGCGCTCATTGGCCGTAGCGGCTCCTCGGTGCGGTAAGCGGGTGAGCTGACGAATGAAAACGTCGGGTGAGAACATGCGGAGTCGATAAATGCTTAACAAGGCAGCAGCATTATTCTTTTACTCGTTTACTGCGTTATTGTTAGGCTACCCCGAAAAAAGCAAAGTTTACCTCAGTGCAGGCAAGACTATGAGGTTGTCCGTGCAAACAAGTTAAAACCAGCTCAGAGTTGCTGTAGCTCCCGCCAGAACCGACGGATGAATTCACGTTCTTCCCGCGAAATGCCATCGTGTGCCCTGGCCACTCGAAGCAGGATATTGACAAACCGTTTCTTAGTCTGCTTATTAAGTTCGAGCCGTTTGACGGCCATCCGACGCAGGCCAAAGGCGAAGGCTTCTTCAACCGTTTCGCCTACGTTATCGCGCAGGAATACAGCGGCAATCGCCAGATCACTGTACGGGCTTTCGGCCAGCAGTTGGCGGGCTACTTTTGTTTCTTCCGGCTGAAATTGGCCATCCAACTTCGAGAGCGCGTAAACAATGCTGCCGAGTCCCATGGCTACATCGGGTGAATACATAGTCTGTTGCATAGCGTATAAAGTAGAGGTTGACAGATAGAGTATGACTTACGGTTTGACTACCAGGTAAGGAACAACGCTCCTGGGCCCTTCAGTCTGCGACTAATTGGGCTTCAGGAGCGTGAACACGCAAACAGGTTTCTTTCGTGGCTGGTCGTAAAAAGCACGACTCCAATGCTTACTGGCCCGTTTGGGGAACGGGCTGGCCAGGCATTGGCACAATTACTTTAGTGGCTGAACTGCTGGTTGATTTCGGCAGACTTACCCGCTGAATTTTATAATTCCGCCAGGTTACGTCGGTCTCCGGCGTGTGCGACACTACTACGCCACCCGCAGGCACGGCACCCGGCACGGGATGTTTATAATTGGCCAGGGGGCCAGTATTGAATCCTGGCGTACGTACCGCAACGCCCCGTTTATCTTCCCACTGACGAGCAGCGGCAGCTTTGTTAGGGTGCTTGTAATTATGCGTCGAATAGGTATGATCTTTCCGTATCTTCTGATCATCCTGGGCTGAAACCGTCAAGAATGACAGAACACTGAGGGCGATAATTAACATGATTCGTTTCATGATTTGTCGAGATAGTTACGTCATAGCCAGGCTGCTAGGAGATCAATTAACCTCATCTGCTGGTTGACATTACAAAGGTCATACCCCGGTGTTAGGCTCGTGTTAGAGCCGGGTTAGAACGGGATTAGAAATGCAGGTATGTCCTTATAGACGCCAGGGAATAGGTCTGCAGGTTTGATGCGCACGCTCCCTCTTGCCCAATCGGCGGGCCTGCGTCAAACAAGCAGAAACGAATGAAATGTCAGCGGGGTAAGGTAACCGTAAATGTCGTGCCTGCTTCAGCCGATGAGTCGACTTGAATCTGGCCCTGGTGCAATCGGATGATGCGTTCGGTGAGTGCTAAACCGATGCCATTGCCGGGATAACCACTGGCATTTCTTCCCCGTTGAAAAGGGCTAAAAATGGTGGTTAGCTGGTCAGCATCGATAACCGAACCAGTGTTGTGAACCGTCAGTTGCACCGCTGCTCCCTGCGTGGTTAGATGAACTGATACGGTATGATCTGGAGAGAATTTCCCGCCGTTATCCAGTAAATTAAAAAAAGCCGTTCGCAACAGGGTTTCACTGCCCGTCAGTTGCCAATCAGCCGGATTTGTAGCGGATGAATCGATGTGCAGGTGAATGGTGTAATTTGGTTGGATACGCCGGAACTCCTGTTGAATCTGCGTTAGCAGCGTATCCAGTTGCACCGGGGCCATGGGTACCGCCGAAGCATCCATACTGGCGCTGGCCAGCGCCAACAGCCCATTCGCCATTCGGTTCAATCCACGCACATCGTCCAGCACCGAGCGGAGGGTAGCCCGTAACTCGTCCGGCTCATCGTCAGCGAGAAGGGAGACTTCCAACTGGCCCGTAATGGCCGTTAAGGGCGTTCGCAGCTCATGCGAAGCACTCGACACAAACGACCGCTGCACCCGAAAAGCCTCCTCTAACCGAGTCAACATGCGGTTGAATCGCTGCGCTAGCTGGGTCAGTTCATCGGTATGCGAACCTTCGGGCAAACGTAACGAAAGGTTTGAGGCCGTGATGGCATCGATCTGTCGATTGATCTGATTGATCGGCTGGAGCGTACGACCGGCAAAAAATCGGCCGGCGAGCAGCAGCAACCCAATCATGACGCACCAGCCAATGCCGAGAAGTTGGCCTAAATTGGCGACGGTGCGTACGCCGAACGTATCGATCGCGGAGGCAACAATGACAAAGGGTTGCCGATAGTCGGTAAACAAAATCCCTACGATCTCGCGATTAGCTTCCTGCCAGGCCACCCGTCGACCTTGTCGTATCCGGTTAAGGGTTTCAGACGTGAGCTTCAGGTAATCGGTTCCGCTTTCGTATACCAGCTGGTTTTGCGCGTTGTAAATAATGATTTCCTCATCGGGAAGAACCGTCAGGTGATTCCTGTCCAGCAACTTATACAAGCTGGGGCCCATACGTTCCTGGCCCAGCAGTAAGTGCCCGGCCGTTGTCGCTTCGGCCTGCAAACGCTCCTGAAACTGACGCTCCCGGTATTGCTCCGCCAGTTTGTAGAGAAGCCCACAAAACAGGGCTAGTAGCACAGAGACGATAGCCGTGAACAAAAGAGTCAGTCGCGTACGTAGGCTCATTTTTCTTTTAGCACGTAGCCCATGCCAATCAGGGTATGAATGAGTTTGACGGGCGAATCTTTGTCAATTTTAGCCCGCAGGTAACTGATGTAGACATCAATTACGTTGGTACCTGTGTCAAATCCAATATCCCAGACCTGCTCGGCAATATCAACCCGCGAGACGACCCGTCCGGCGTTGCGCATCAGGTACTCCAGCAGAGCAAACTCGCGGGCGGTTAACTCAATCGTTTCTCCCCTCCGGCGGGCTACCCGCTGGTGAAGGTCCAGCTCTAAGTCGGCTACGCGAAGAACCTGGCTCTCTTCTTCGTTCGGGGTTGACCGACGAAGCAGGGCTTTGACCCGGGCCAGAAGTTCCAGAAAATCGAAGGGCTTGGCCAGGTAATCGTCGGCCCCAGCCTCGAAACCCAGTAATTTGTCGGCGGTCGTATCCAGCGCCGTTAGCATCAGAATCGGTAAGCGGCTACGTTGGCTGCGGATATACTCGGCCAATTCAAGTCCGCTCAAACCGGGCAGATTAACGTCCAGTATGACCAGCTGGTAGGGCATAGTGTCGAAAAGTCGTTTTCCTTCTTCACCTGTCAGGGCCACGTCTACCGTGTAGGCCTGAGTTTGGAGCCCTTTTTTTATGAACGTAGCTACTTTAGGTTCATCTTCAACCACTAACAAATGAGCATTCAGACCAGACGTCATACAGCGGTGGGCTATTCAGAAAGCAAGACTGATTTCAGCTAATTGAACTAATGATTGGCAATATAACGCCCAAGCCCTAATGACCTATCGCGACCGCCCGAATCCATCAGTTGTGGGGTTGATTCGGGCGAACGGTTTTCATCTGAATAACATCGACCAAAAACGCGAAGGCCATGGAAAAGTAAATATAGCCTTTGGGTATTTCCACATGCAGCCCTTCAGCCACCAACGACATGCCGATGATCAATAAAAAGCACAGTGCCAAAATCTTAAATGAAGGATGCCGACTAATAAACGAGGCAATCGGTTTAGACGCCACCAGCATGATTACCACCGTAACGACCACGGCAGTGTACATTACCCAAAGTTGATTGACCATCCCCACGGCCGTAATGATGGAGTCAATGGAAAACACCAGATCCAGAATAAGGACCTGAATCAATAAATCGCGAAACGTAGCCTTGGTCGTATCGGGTGCGTTGGCATCGTCGCCGAGTTCGGCTTTATGGTAGATCTCTTTGGTGCTTTTGTAGATCAGGAATAGCCCCCCTACCAATAAGATTAGCCCTTTGCCCGTGATAGCAATACCAGCCAGCACAAACAAGGTTTGGTCAAGCTGCATAATCCAGGCAATTAAGGCCAGCAGACCCAGCCGCATAACCATCGACAATCCAATGCCCCAGTACCGTAATCGGTCTCGCTGCTCAGGGGGTAATTTATCAGCCAGAATGGAGATGAAGATGATATTGTCAATACCCAAAATGGTTTCCAGGACAATCAGTGTTAGTAGGGGAACAATGTTATCAGTGAATTCCATAAAGGCAGATTTCGTTAGATGAGGCTTTGTAAATTAATGAACACGTCTGGTTCTACAACCGCTGTAAGGTGATGGGTGTTTAGGACGCACCTAATCGACGGGTGCTATTGGACTCAGTTAAACCGATCTAGCTTGCTAAAAAGAATTACTTACCTTGCCTTATTTACCTGGTTATACCATATCAGCAGTCGGTTGATATGGCATAACCAGGTCTTTTTTGATGGCAACACTGGCGATCAATTTCTTACCTACCGAACCGGTGTTCTTAGCTAAATAGATGTTCTTGACTAAATAATTAAATACAAACTGTACGTGTCATTCAACTAAGAAGCCGCACTTCAGCGTCGAAGTGCGGCTTCTTAACATGCTTACCAATTAGGGTTTGAACGTCTATCGCTTGAGAATCTTCACCGTCTGGCGCTGACGGGCGGTGCCTACTTCCAGCACATACACCCCTGACTGACGACCTAGCTCTACCCGCACCGGCTGGGCTACCCCATCCGCCGACACCCGCTGCTCGCTAACCCAGCGCCCTCGCTCATCGACCAGCCGCAGCTGCACCGACTCGCCACCGGCACCTTCAATGATCACGTCTACACTCTCCCCTTCGGTGGGGTTACCCAACACCCGTACCCGCAGACCTGGCTCAAAGGCACCTCCGCTGCCCAGCCGGGCACTCGGTTGTGTCGGACAGGCCCCCAGCCACTTATACAGATACGTGGCTTCCCCAGCCGTACCTTGCTGAGTCGCTTTTAGGGTAATGGTCGGGTTGTCAGTGTACAGGTTCAAGGTGTAAGGACCGGCTTTCTCAGTCGCCACCAGTTCGTTGACCACCGAAAAGCTCACAGAGGCTCCGGTGATCCCTGCGTACTGGGGCTGGAACGTTACCTGCCGCTGGCCGCCACTCACCACCTCACAGCGCACCGTCTCTACCCCCGTGATGGAGAAGGGCCCGGTCTGGGGCTGGGTTTGAGAGCTGGGTTCGGCCACCGTTACGCTCACCCCCACGCTCAGCTGCTGAGGAGTCGGTTGACTAGCGTCCGATACCACCACCGTAAAGGACTGCTCGCCCAGGGGCAGGCCCGAAAACACCGCTACGTTACCCGCTACACTCACCGAGCCCGGCCCCGAAAAGCTGAAGTTGTAGGGAGCCGTGCCCCCACTGGCCTGGGCCGTCAAAGTCGTGCTGCCCCCGACTGTCACCTGGGTGGGGCTCGCCTGCACAACCAGGGCTAAGCTACTCACCGGAGCGGCCACGACTCTCACCACAAAGCTCGTGCTCACACTCAGCCCCTGTGGATCAGTAGCCACCAGCACCACCGTTGTGCTACCCGGCCCGGTGGGTACTCCCATCAGCGAAGGGCCTTCCAACCGCAGACCCGCTGGCAACGCCTGAGCCGACAAGCTCAATT
>NZ_JBHULN010000009.1:0-270527 GCF_042684525.1 Spirosoma soli
GTCAGATCACGATGCGCTTTCCCAAGAAGATTCATGCCGTTACGGAAGCGGGTTTTCTGATTAAGCTTGTCTTGTTTCTGTTGGCCTATGCCCTCGAAACAAGCTTATGACATACAACTTAGATTAATTAAATAGTGATTTGGTCGGCTAACGGCTTTTCTCTTGACCATTGTGACGGTCAATTCCCACGAACGCCTTACAGTAGGAGCCTGACAAAGCGGAGCCGAAAAAGGAGAGGGGTGGTCGAAGCCAACGATAACGCTTATTTTTACGTCCCAAAAGAAATGGTTCAGCCAAAGGGCCTGCATAAAATTAAAAGAACTAGTGAGTTCTTCAAGCGTCGATCTTGCAGGTACCAGCACGTAAGCCATATAATGTTGTCGTATTTATCCGTTGCCCTTGAGTAAGCGGGTTCTATGAGTGGAAGAATGCAGCAGTTGAACGACAAGTGGATGCGCCTTGTTGGCGTCCCGTTACTGGCGTTGACCGGGCAGTGGATGATGTATGGCTATACCAACGTTTCCTATCCCGACGACTGGCGTATTCCGTTGTTTTTTCTGCTGGGAACCGTACTGGTTTGGGAATGCAACCGGTGGGGTATTATCTTTTCGCGTCGGCGGTACCCCGAGCTGGCACAAACGCGTCAACGAGTGTTTTACCAACTGGTTTGGTTTCTGGTCTGTTGCTGCGTCATCCGGATCACACAAACGTTTTTCTACCATCAGATTGGCCTTTGGCCTTCCGAAGACTACCTGCTGTTTAAACCGTATTTCTTCAATACGCTCGTGTCTTTGGTGGGCACTATTCAGCTAGCGGCCTGTTACGAAGGAATTTATCTGTATCAGCGTTGGAAGGTGTCTTTTACGGAAGCCCAGGAACTGAAAAAAGTGAATTTGCAGAGCCAGCTCGAATCGCTGAAAACGCAGATCAATCCGCACTTTCTGTTTAATAATCTGAATTCCCTGTCGTCGCTGATCACGAGCGATGCCGGTCAGGCCGAACGCTTTCTAGACGAGCTTTCGTCGGTGTACCGGTATCTGTTACAGCAAAACACCCGCGACCTCTGCCCGCTGACCGACGAAATTCAGTTTATCCAGGCTTACTTTCATCTGCTGAAGACTCGCTACACGGATGGGATTTTTCTGGAGACAAATGTTGAAGCCCGTTACATGGCCTATTTGCTGCCGCCGTTAACGTTGCAGGTTCTGTTCGAGAACGCGATCAAACACAACGTTATTTCGGCTAAACGTCCGCTAACGATCAAACTCTACACCCGCGAGGGCAGTCTGTACGTCGAGAATAACATCCAGAAAAAGAAGAATACGGTTCAATCCAGCCAGATTGGCCTACAGAACATCATGATGAAATATAAATTGCTGGAGCATCCGCCGGTGGAGGTGCATGAGGATGACCAGATGTTTCTGGTACGGGTGCCCTTGATTTCACCCGCCATTGAAGAGCTTACTGTGGCTGCTAAATAGGATTCGCGTTGCATAATACCTTGCTTATTCCGGAATCAAGGCGTATTTGTCGATGGTATTCCCTGTCTTGCGGCTCTCCGCTGTTCGTTCGAGCTGTAGAGAGGCTTCAGTAGGCGTTTCCAGGATATAATATTCTATGATCCCACCGGTATTAGTCGGTTTAGGATTGAGGTTGTTTAGGATCAGTCGTTTGTTATCCGTCGAGACGGTCCAGGTACCCGTCACGAGCCGACCGTCGATATCTTTCAAACTAGCCTTGTTGGGTTGACTTAAATCGAGCCGAAAGCCAGCGTAGCCCGGTTTAATATTCGTGGTGGCTCCCAGGCTGAAGACCAGCAAGTCACCTTCCTGCACGGTCTTGGCCTTCCAGACTTTGGCCAGCAGATCCGTAATGGGCGTAACAACTTTAGGCTGACAGCTTCCCAGCTCCATAAGGGACAATAACAGCAGCAGGTAGTATTGTTTTTTCATGGTACAACAATTCGTTTAGAAAGCGAACGGCCGTCCGCGACAATGGCAATGATGTATATCCCGGCGGGTAACCGATCGACGGTGTAGCTCCAGGCATCGGCCGGATTCACTTTGCGCGTGTCCGTAAGCAGGGGCTGGCCCGAAAGGCTCATGAGACGTATCGTTGCGCGCATGGACGAGTACCAGTCGGTGA
Source organism: Spirosoma soli (assembly GCF_042684525.1). Lineage (NCBI taxonomy): Bacteria > Pseudomonadati > Bacteroidota > Cytophagia > Cytophagales > Cytophagaceae > Spirosoma > Spirosoma soli. The sequence continues at coordinate 2,146 of NZ_JBHULN010000009.1, forward strand.
CCACATGTAGATTCCGCTGGCTGACAAACAGAGTCGTGTGCGTCGATAATTCGTCTTCGACGCCAATGATTACTTCTTCAACACGGGCCATCGCCACGTTGGAGTAGCCCGAATTACCGGCCGCATTAATGGCGTAGATGCGGTAGTAATACGTAGTGAACTCCTGGAGGCCCATATCAAAGTAACTGGTCTGCGACGCAGGCAGTCTGACCAGCTCGGTAAAGCCGGTGTTCGGATCGTTTGAGCGTTCGATCACGACCGTTACGGCTTTGGGCGAGAGGGGGTCCCAGCTTAACCGAATTTGGTCATAATCCTGTAGTTGGGCGGTTAGCCGGGTTGGGGTAGCGGGTGGCGCGAGGGGCGTTGTCGCGCAAGCAGGCTCGGTATAGGCGGAAAAGCCAGCTGCGTTCTTAGCGCGGACCCGAAAGCAGTAGGCCGTGTTATCGGTCAGTCCCTTCACTTCATACGTAGACGAGTTGGCAGGGAGATCCGCAATTTTGGTAAACGTACCGGTCGTACTGTTACCCTGCTCGATCTCGAAGGCGCTTTCGTTGGTGCTCCGGTCGGCCCAGGCGAGATTGATTTGTGTCGGCGATATGACGCTGGCGGTCAGGCTGGTTGGGGGAGCAGGTGGTACGTCAGGGGTGGTGGCGCTGACGACGTTACTATTCGGCCCCGTACCACTGATGTTTGATGCCCGAATTCGGTAGAAATACGTCTGATTGGGCGTCAGACCATTGTCGATATAACTGGTTGTGGCTCCCGAAACAGTCGTTAGCGAGTTCCAGGCACTGTTACCGTCCGGACTACGTTCGATCACGATCGTTTCAGCATTGGCAATGGCTCCCCACGTAAGACTGATCTGCGTCGTTGAAGTCGCTGTGGCGGTCAGGTTTTGCGCAGCCGCCGGTGGACCCGCGGGCGTGGTGGCATCTGCCGTGTTCGAGTAATCTGACGACCCGGCCGCATTAAAGGCCAGCACGCGGTAATAATAACGGGTCTGGGGCGCAACCGTCTGGTCGTTATACGTGGTGGTATTCTCGCCAACGTCGGTGAGCTTGCTCCAGCTAGTCCCATCCGACGAACGTTCGATCCGGAAGTTCGTTTCGTTGGTCGATTTATCGTCCCACTTCAGGCTGATCTGGTTGTAAGCTACGGCGGTAATCGTCAGTCCGGTTGGGGGCGTTGGCGGTAGGTCGGGCGTAGTATCGCTGGCTACGTTCGAATAATCGCCGGGTACACCAGCCGCGTTCAGAGCCCGGATTCGATAGTAGTAGCGTGTATTGGGTGTTCGGCTCTCATCGGTATAACTAGTTGCGTTAGCCGCTGGATCAGCAATCTTTTGCCAATTGTCATTGCCGTTTGGGCTACGTTCGAGTTGATAACCACTGGCTCCCGCTACGGCTTGCCAGGTAAGGTTGATCTGCGTTGTTGATAGAGCCTTAGCGACCAGATTTTGGGGGATTCCTGCGGGTGGAGCGGGCGTAGTGGCGCAGGCCGGCGGGGCCGTGTAGGCACTGGTTCCTACGTCGTTTACCGCCCGAATCTGGTAGCAGTACTGCTGATTGCCCTGCACTTCCTGATCGACGTATGTTGTCGTGTTCTCATCCAGATCGCGAAGTTTCGTGAACGTTCGTCCTCCGTCAATACTTCGGTCGAGTTGAAACTTTTTTTCGTTGTTGGACAGGTCAGCCCACTGTAGGCTTATCTGATTGTAAGCCAGTGCTTTTGCTTCCAGTCGGGCCGGGGCGTCAGGAGCGGTAGGTGCTGGCGTTTTCGTTGTGCCGCACACTTCCTGGCTATACCCGGAATAGGTCGACCCGTTTCTGGCCCGAACCCGGTAGCAGTACTGCGTCGAAGCGGAGAGATTTTTATCATCGAAGATTTTGGCCCCGTAATTGGGCTGAATGACGCTGTACGTTCCCCCGGGTTTGTCAGATCTTGATATTTCAAACGTAACGGGAACCACGTTGATGTCCGTCCAGAACACCTGAAGCTGATCGGTAACGATAGACAACACCGTAAGGCCGGTAGGTGTAACGGGCGCTACCGCCGGGGTTGTATCACAGGCTTTGGCCGACACCTCATGACCATCTTCGGCAATGCGGTAACAATACTCGGTGCCGGGCTGGGCGGTGTTGTCGATGTATTCGCCCCCATCGGCCAGCGTATTGGTCAGGTTTGTCCACGAGCCATTCTGTCCGACACTCCGCTGAATGGTAATCCCCGACTCTTTGCCGTATCGATCCCAGGTCACTTTGACAGATGTACTGCTCTGCGCTGTTGCTTTCAGGTTTTTCACGTTGGTCGGTGCTAGCGGTAAGGTGGCACAGAGAGCGCTTGTAAACGCCGAATTGCCGCCCCCGCCTTGCGCCCGAACCTGGTAGCAGTATTGTTGCCCCGGCAAAACTCCGTTATCAATATAAGAAGGAGTTCGGCTGTACGGGATGGTCTGATAGAGCTGGAACGGTCCACCTGGTGAGGTTGCGCGTTCCAGCCGATAATTGTCGGCGCTGCCACCCCCGCCATTGCTCCAGCTAATCCGAATGCTGCTACCCTGTAGCGTTACCGAAAAGCCCGTTGGCGTTCCCGGTGCTTCCTGTGGCGTGCTGACTGTAAGCGTATTGGAATACGTAGATGAATTCGTTGCAAACACCGCCCGAACGCGGTAGCTGTACGTATTCAGGCTCGTTACGGTTTTATCCTGGTACGAAGGGGTGTTGGCAAAAGCTTCGCCAATCTTTATAAAACTGCCGGTTAACCCCAACCGCTCGATTTCAAACTTGGTTTCGTTGGTCGATTTATCGTCCCAGGTCAGGTCAACCTGATTGGGCGCAATGGTCGTCGTCCGCAAGTTCGTGGGGGCGTTGGATTGGGCGACTGCATGGGTAAAGGCCAGTAGCCAGCCAATAACGAGAAGTAAATATCGTGCTTGCATAAGTTTATGGATTAGCGCCACTCAACGCCAATTGGGTCGGTTGGCTCACTTTCTCGTTTGTCGGTTTGCACGGCGACCAGGGTGTAGTAATACGCGATGCCGGGCGTCGCATCCCGATCCAGGTATTCCGTCTGGCGGCCGGGGAGTGTCCCAATCAGCCGGGGGCGTTCGGTCTTGTCGGTGTACCGGTACACCACAATTTTGTCAAGCGTCTGATCAATAGGCTCATCCCAGGCGACCCGGACACCCTGACTACTGGTTAGCACTTTGACGCCACGCAACGGCAGCACCGGTGGTAAGGGCTGGAAAAACGTTGCTGTAGTGCTGAAGGCGCTTTCTTTTTGATCGAATCGAAAAGCCTTGACCCGATACGTGTACCGTTTACCCGCCTGTACCGTCGTATCGGCGTAGGCATTGCGAGCGGGCTCATCGGACCGCTGGCGATACACCTCGGTCTCGTTGCCCTTCTCTTCCTGCCGGTACACGGCATACCCGGTGATATAGGTATCAATGTCTTTCATGTTATCCCAGACAACCAGTATACCTTTTTCCTGCCGTAATACAACCGGATTAAGCGGGGTGGGTACTCGTTCGGGTAAGCGCATGGCCGAGTGGACTTCGTTGCTGAGGGGCCCCTGGTTGTAGCTGGTGTTAAGGGCGGCAACGGCCCACCGATAGCCAGTACTCAGGGCCAGGTCACGCATGGGCACCGCATAGGTAATCACCGAATCGCGAGATTCGATTAAACCAGAGTACGGTTGCATGGGCGTTTGAGGATCGGTCGAGTTGTAGAGATAATACCCGCGCGTGTCGAAATCAGCCCGTTGCCAGGTAAACCGTAGCGTATCCCGCACTTCTGACACCCGCAGGAACGAAGGAGCCACCACGGCCGGGCGGCTTGCCTTGAGCATACCCGGCACGCGCACCGATGCAGACAGTTGATCGCAGGTTCCGTTCGGGCGTAACTGGTAGTAATAACCCTCAATCGGCTCCACACGGGTGTCCATGAACACGGTATCGGTAGGGGCGGCTGAGCCATAGCGTACGTACGGCCCATCAAAACGGTTCGCTCGCCAGATCTCGACCGAGCGCAGATCTTTGGTAGACGACAGCTGCCATGACAGGCGAATGGCCTGGCTCGCTTCCACCGACTGGGCTTTCACCGACAGAATCGTCGGCAGGGCATCCGTATGGCGGAGGTTGGCAACGGTCAGCGTATCGGAGGGCTGGCCTTCGTTGCCCAATATATCAATCGGAATGACCACGTATTGATACAGCATCTTCCGGCGAACATTGTCGTCGGTAACAATCAGGAAGACCGAATCTTTCTTACCCCGGACAAACCCCCAGTTCGCCCCGCAATCGGCAAAATCAGTTTGGGCATACGTAGCGCGCAGCACTTTTACACCGGCCAGGTCGGGGGTGTGGCGCTTGAGGTGGTAGGTAATCTTAACGACAGAACCTGTTGCCTCGTGGCGCAGGGAATGGCTCTGTACGGCGGGTTTGCTGCCGGGTACGGTTACCGTCACAGGACTGCGGCTGGCCCCATCGCCCCCGGCGTTAAGCGGCCGAATGCGGTAATCGTACCGGCGACCCTGCACCACCGCGGTATCCAGATACCCTAACCCAAAGGCTTCGAGGTACTGTGGGTTCCAGCGATAGGCTTCCAGCGAATCGGCGGTGGCGGCATTGACATACCGGTCGAAGAGTAACCGGGTCAACGAATCGGTTGGTAGTTCATACAACGGATTCTTCCGGGTGAGCAACGTCAGTCGCGACAGTAATACGTCGGCCGAACGGGGCGGTTCGTCAGTCGTGTATACGGGTTGCCAACCTGTGTTGGCAGAACGAGTGTTCGTTTCCAGCCGCTCCAAGACGTAGCGAGGCCCATGCAGCAGATTGTCCATCTGCACAAATACCCCGTAACGACCTGCTTTGGCGGTTGGAAACTGAGCGTACCCCCTGGTAGTTAATCCCAACAGGCCGGTCAGTAAACAGAAGAGAAAAAGCGTTTTCATGGTTTAAGGATTTTCGGCAACGATGCAGCCACTCGGACATTTCTCGAATTTGCAGTCGACGTCGGGTTTCAGTGAAAAGCCATCGCCCCGTTTGTAGGCGGCATGACCTTTCAGCGTTAGACAGAAATCAGCACTAACGGGTACAGTTGCATCCAACATAGTGCCGGGTGGATCAACGGTTAGCGACACGGCGAAGCCCGCCGACATGTTCATGGTGAGGTCAATGGCTACCTGGCCGCTCTGGAGGGTCATGTTCGCATCCGCTGAGCCGCTCATGTAGGTCTCGCCGGAGGCCGACACCACCAGCACTTTTCCGTAGGCATAGGCATGGCTGCTGACACCCAGCCCTGACCCCCAGGTGAGTACCCCGCCATCGTAATTGCCGAAGAGGTAACCGTCGACGTAGGCATCCATCGCCACTTTATAACCGCCAACCCCTGGCACTTCCAGTTCTGACTTGTAGGAGCCAATGACGGGAATCGGCACTTCACCGATGCAGAAGAATCCTTTAAAACCCGCTTTGAAGGCGCAGGGTAGCGCTTTGCGGTGGCTATAGGCAAACAAAATTTCCTTCGCTTCGCCAATGTCGTCGGAAGCGTACCAACCGACCATGACGCCCCCTTTCAGATCGACCGGCACAATGATGGGTACGTCTTTAACCATGCCGCCCAGTACGAAATAAAATCCTTTGGGGTCGAAGCGAACCTGGGCGGTGCCCATGGCCGACATGCCTTCCTCGCCAATGGCCAGGCCGGGAACCTGAAGCGTGCCGGTAAACCGCTTTTCGCTCATGTCGTACACCAACTCCAGGTTGCCAAATGGCGTTCCAACGCCCGAAGCGCCGATTTTATCACCGTCTTTGCCTACCTTGCCATTGCCCGAGTCAATGCCTTTGGGCTTAAATTTCTGGTTTTCGGCTTTGATTTCGCCGTAGGCCGTGAACGCTATCCGATTCTGCTCCGTAGGGTCAAGACCATCAAATCCCCCCGGAATGCCCGAAAATTTGAGTAGTTCCCACTGGGTACCGTTTACCCGCTGGTGGCAATACATAGATTGAAACGTCTTGTCCCCCATATCAATCGCCAACGGCTTTGCTTTCCAGGTATCTTCTTCCAAGAGTTTGTTCGTCAGCGACAGCAATACGCTTTCGTTGTTGAGGTCCAGGTCGCGGTCGTGCGTGATATGGGTAAAGCCATTCTTTACCGAATGCACCAGTAGCATGGCGTTGTGGGACGGATCGCCGAGTTTCAATTTACCCGGTTCCTCGGCCATCCCCCGAATGGCCATCACGCCGTTGGCGAAATAAAACGCTTTCTTCTGGCCGCCATCTTTACTAACCTCATCACCTGCGGTGAAGGCAATCTGGCCTTTGGTGTCAATGACGTATTCGGCCGGAATAGTCGTTTTCAGCGCAACTTTCTGCTGACCAGCGGGCCGCGAGTAGGTAAATCGCATCTGCACGTCCTTGGGCGCGTTGGGAATTTTAGTCGACATGCCCGCGTCAAAGGCGAAGTAATCTTTACCCGTTTCAATGGTCTTGGGCCGTACTTGAACCACGCCACCAAAGAAGTCGACCGATTTACTGCCCGCACCGAAGGTCAGTACGTCTTCGCCATTGTCCAGTAGTGAAATCGTTTCAAAATCAAGTCCTTTGTCCAGGCCGGGTAAACCTGAGTTGGGGCCTAGCTTTGCCGCCGAACCACCTTTACCACTCGGCACGACGACCACTGACCAGTGCCCTTTCATATCAGAACCCGTGGCTGCATCGTAACCGAAAAAGGCTTGCCCATTCACGGCCAGGTCGGTCAGACCCGCCAGCGACAGCTTGCTGGTTGGGGCCGCTTCAATTTTCAGGAAATCAGCGCGTAGGTTAAAGAGCGAAATGGGGACATCAACTTTACCAGTTTTCACTACGCCTTCGGTCGAATAGAAACCTCCTTTCTTGTAATCGAGGCTCCAGTTACGTATCTCGACGCTCCAGCTACCGGCCAGGGCAAACGTAAGGGGCGTATCTCCCGACTTCGCGTCGACAGTGCTATTCCGTAGGACGAGTTTGCCAATGGTGACGGAAATACTGGCTGGCTGAGCGTCTTTTATCATGCATTTGAGCGTCGGGTTGAGTTGAATTTCGTCGCCCACCAACCGTGAGCCTTCCAGACTACTCGTCGCATCGAAGGCCAGCAGCTTCACGGTCATTGGCTTGCCGTCTTTGCGGCACAGGCCAAAATTGGTGCGCTTAATACCCGATCCGTCCGAGTCGAAGGCCACCACAAACGGTCGGATACCCGGTTGCCCATCCTGTTTGGGGTCGTAGAGGAAAAATTGGCCTTTTTCATAACTGAACAAATTCTCAGAGAACTTAAACGAGTTATCGATCACCTGCGCCTGCGCGTATACGACCCCAAACGGACTGCCTTCTCGCCGTTCGATCTGAAAATTACCTCCTGAGGGGCCACCGTCTAAAGCCGTTAGCCGAACATTGTAAAGGGGCGTCTGACCGGGTTTGTAAGCTTTATCGTAATAGCCGAGGTTATCCAGAATACCTACGTTGAGCTTGATCTTGGCATTTACTGGCTCCCCCTGTGTAGGATCGGCGGTACCGGGCTTGAAAAGCACTTTCTCAAAACGTACACGAACATCAGGGTCGATGATGCCGAACGGCCCAAATTTAGAATTGCTCAGTTCTACCTCGCCCGATACCTGTACGTAGTTGTTAGCCAGCGCCGTAAACGACTCAACCTTGATCGGAAAACCCCAGATGGTTGAGATTTTGTACTTATCAAACGTGGTCAGGGTTAGTTTGAGCGAAGTGTTAGCCGCCTGCGGTAGCTTGTAGTTCTTCTCGGTAGCACCTATGTAACTCTGACCGCCGTTCATGATCACCGTGACATTGTTGTTGCCACCGTTAAGGTTAAACGAACCGCTGACACCCGACACAGCTTCTTCACGGTACGTTGCCTGAATGGTGAGGTCCGAAAATTGCTTGCCCACCGCCAGCGTAAACACCCCGCCCGGACCGGCTGTGGTGCTGTAGGGCGTCTGCGCATTGCTGCCGCCAACCGCAAACACTTCAGCTCCTGGTAACGGCTTTTCCTTGCCATCGGCCGTTTTCACGACTACAACACCCTTAATTAGGTTGGCCGCTTCCATGAACACCAACTGAATCTTGGATGATTTCGACTCGGTGTTGGTGACCGACTGGGTTTTTGTGACGTAGCCTGGTGCCGAAACTTCCACAAAGAGGTTTTCGACCGATACATTCTTGAACTGAGTCGACACTATACCCTGGTTATCACTCGGCCCAAAGGTTGACTTGGGATCGTTGCGGCCGAACAGCTTCACCATTCCACCCTGCACGGGCTTCTTACCCAGCTTATCCACCAGGATGAAGTCGATGCGATGATCGCGCTGGTAGATGGGCACCTCTCCCGCGTTGATAATCGATATGCCTTTCTCACCTGCCACATCACTCGGTACCGGCTTCGGCAGGTTTTTTACCAGTCTATATTCGTTGAAATAGCTAATGTTGGTTGGGTATATCTTCAGCGAATCGGCCTTGCCACTGGGCGCGTAGGCTGCGAATCGATAGGCTTTTTTGGTTGACGACCACCAGGTTTTGTTGTAGAACCCGTCGTCAACCTGCACATAAGCCTCAACCGACGGTTTGGCCGCTCCGTTTGCAATCGTCGAATCGGTGTCAACTGTCCAGCCAACAATGCGGGTATTAGGCTGCATCAACATCCGGGGGTAATAAGCATTCTGTCCTAGCAGCAACGTTCCAATGGTAACCTTCTGCTCATTTACAGTGGTTACCGGGGCATCATCCTGGTCAGCGGTGGCATAGCCGTTGAAGATATAGCCATCAGCCTTTATACTAAGAATGGCGTTGGTGCCCGGAGTAGTCACAAAGGGAGCGGCTATCCAGCCGTTCTCGCCGGTATACTTGATGGCTGCCTGCGCATTCCCTTTCGTGTCAATATAGGTCAGACGAACAGCCGCCCCTTTTACGCCCTGGGTTGGGTTGGTCTTATCAACCACCCGGACATTAACGACAGGTTGGCCCGGCGCCAGGAACCGCTGTACTACGTCGGAGGTGAACGGCTTGTACTGATCCGCAAATTCAGGGCTGACTACGCCGGTAGAAACGTTTCTGTCTATCAGTACCTTATTGTTAATCGGGCTGTCGTGTAGTTTATCGCCAATCCAGTACGTATCCGCTTTATCGCAAAGGTCGTAGGGGTAAACATCGTAACTGGGGTCTTTAGCGCTCAACTCCTTATACGACGCGATCAGCTTGGCATGCTCCGGGTTGGTCAGGTAATACGGGCCGAGTTTAGTGTAACTTCCACCGACTTCCTGATGCCTGACGTACCATACGGTTTTACAGTTAACATCGGCTCCGCCTTTTATCACTTTACCCAGCTTTTCGGCCTGTTTTTTCTCGGCATCGGTGGGTGTAGCCGTATAGGCTGCTCCCCAACCTTCGTTCACCGTGATCCGCTTGAGCGAGACGAGCGTATAGTTATTCAGGCCATCGACGCTCGACTCGGTAGCAATGAAATACGCATCCTCTTTACCGTTGGCCATCACCATCCTGGGAAAGCTTACAATTCCATCGGCATTCGATTTGTCGGTGGCGATAACGGTATAATTTATCCCGTTAAATTTCTGGGTTGTTTTTATACCGGTTTCTTCGTCAACAGGAGGAAGCAGGTTAGGTCCACCCGGGAATGTAGACTTGGGATACCGCAAGACGGATACCTTCACACCGGATAGCTCCTGCCGGATACCCGCCTGCTGTACCAGTACTTTAGAGAGGCCAGTCGTGTCCGATTTGATCTGCACGTTCAGGCTATAACTTCGCACCAGCGCCGTTACCGGCCCAAGGTCATACGTTTCTAAGGGTTTCAGTTGCTCAGTTGCATCGTCACCATAGGTTTCGACTGGACTAGCGTAGTAGGGATTATCGACAACCACCCGCAGGGCACGGATGAAGACAGCCGATGGATTTTTGAACTCACCGCTTCCCGTTTCCTGTGTAGCAGGCTGGGCACCCAGCTTCAGGGGTTTGGTCATTTTGACCGAGAAGCTGAATGAGCCATCGGCTGTGGTCACTTTGGTGTCCAGCGTAGTGCTGAACCCTTGATGAAAGTCGGTGAACTCTGCATAATTGGGAGTCGTGGCCGAGAATGTACCCCCGTTGGCGTTGCGGTACACGACCTGCAAATGCACCTGCGTATTGCCGAGTGGCTTCACCTGAGCGCCTTGCTTGCCGCTATCAGCGAACTTGTAGTTTAATCTACCCGTGAAGGTGATCGTCGGCGCTTCGGTTGTCTGGATATTGAACGTGTAACTTTCCACCTTAGCGGGCTGCGGAACCAGCTTCGCTTTAGGTGCCTGGAAGGAGAACGACTCGGCATCCTGAGGCTCCTGCCCACAGTCGGGGCAGTAAATAGAATACCGGTCGTAGGCGGCTACACTGTAGGTAAGCCGGTCAAACTGGGCTACGTAGGCATTGCCATCGGCTTTAATCGTTGCCGTTCCGATGTAGATATACCCCGCTTTTTCTACTTCGTTCTTATTCGCTGTTTCGGCGGATACTTTACCAGGTTTATTCGCGGGGGTATTCCCCGCTGTCCCATTCACCACTTTCTGGCCCACTGGCGATGCGGTTTGCATGAGCGTCCCATTCGCCTGAGGGTTTGTTGACAGTTCAGCAATTAGTGGACCGCCTTGTGTGGTTACGCTGACGTTGGCAGTACCGCCCAGATTGCTTTTCTCAACCTGTCCTTCTACGGGCAAGCGGTATTTGTCGTAGTTGGACACGCCTGGTTTACGATACAGAACGACCTGTTTCCCATCCAGTTTCACGTCGGTAGCACCCGGCCAGTTCTTGTAAGCCTGCCGGACGGTTACGGCCAGCCGATAGCCAGCGGCCAGATACGTAACGCCTTCTACGGTAAAAGAACCCGTTTGCGATCGATTGATGAGAAACGTACCAGCTTCTGAGTTCTGGTAATACCCCGCGTCGGCCAGCGGTTGAATGAATGGGTTCACTACCTCAACTAAGCAGCGGGTCTGGCTTTGGGTAGAATCGTTGCCGTGCACCGACGAACGAAGGACCCGAATGCTGTAATTACCCTGCGCGTCGGTTTCGCCATAGGCAATCGTACCCCGGTACTTGTTTGGGAACACTTTTTGGAGTGTCACTTTGGTATTGGGTAGGATATGGGCCGCACCCGTCTCGCCCGGATACCGAAACGCCAGCGTTCCCTTGACCGTGAGGCTATCCGTTGGGTCGCCTTTGTCTTCGGCCACGAGCGTAAACAAGCGCGGTTCAGCTTCGATACGTCCGTCTTCGGGCAAGCCTAATTTCTTAAGCTGAACTGGGCTCAGCCCCAGCAGACTGACCTCAGCGCGATAGTCTTTGCCGGTCACAAACGCAGCGGGCAACTCCGTTTTTTCGGCTTCCAGATACTCGGTTTTCATCTGGCGGCTAAAGACCAGCTTACTCCCTTTTCGGTCGTAAATCCGCAGCGAATAGGTTAAGTCGGGCAGCTGGTCAGTCAAGGTTTTTGTCGGATGCTTACTGATCGATAACGTTTTAAGCAGTTGACTAACAAACGCATTCTCGGCTTTCCAGCTCATTTTGAACAGGTTGCCAACACCGACGGGTATCTTGGGCAATTGCTTTCCTTTGGCTTCTTCTGGCGTAACAAAAACCAACTGCGGCTCCGGGCGCACAGCGGCTACCGGCAGTTCGGCGGGTCCGTACCGGAACGCGCAAACCGGGCTTTTGCCATCGTTGAGCAGATTCAGCCTGCCGAACTTGTCCACGGCCTGCACGCGCCAGGCATAGCGTTTACCTACTTTCAGCGGTAGGTATTGGGGGCCGTACAGGAATGTACTAGTCGGCAAGTTTTTAACTTCGATACCCGAAGGCGGCAGCGCGACCGCGTCGATAAATACGTTAGGGTCAACGTTTTCCAGAGGTAGCTCGATGATGCGAAGTGTGTAACTAACCTGCGTCGGCAGGATGCCCGCGGGGGGCGTCCAGGTAAATACAGTAGCCTGAGGTATGGTCGGCAGCACGTCACCATCGCAGAGGGGAGCAATCAGGATAGGAGGCTCAATGGCTCTCACCGGAAACGGGGGCGAACAGCCCAATGGCTCACCCGCCGATAAGACCTGGCTCGTTCGGTTGTCAAATACCTGTACGCAAACCTGATAATTCCCTTCGGGTAGTGGCTTACCTTGATACAACAGGTTCTTATCCATCCCTTCCACCGTAAACTGGTTCAGATCAAAAAGCCCTTCAAGGTCTTTACGGGCCAGCAACGTGGTGCCCGGCGGCAAGGTGAACGGGATAGGCGGTCTGTAGTTAGGTAAGGTTCGGATCGAAACCCCGTTGTCACCCGTCACACTGCCCTGTAACCGAATCGGCAAGGGGCGGCCTGATGTATTGATAAGCCGGATCTGCACCTGTTGCCCCGCACCCGCATAATCCTGTAAGTAGGCGCTGTAAGGCGGATTGACATTGATAAGCACATGCACCTGATTCTGGGCCTGGGCCGCCTGCATCAAGCCAGTGATCAACGCAAGCACCCAGCCAACCCATTGACGGGCTTGCCATGGGCGAGCATAGGTGTGGTTAGAAAGAAATGCCATAGCCGAAAGTGCCTCGAAGTTCATTATACTGTTGCTCAGCAACCCCTGTGTTTGAGTTCAGATAGGCGAGCTGGAGACTTATATTCTGACGCTTGCCAATCTGATAACCGGCATTTGCCGATGCGTTGATGATCTGGCCATTCAGCGTTTCGCCGAGTTCATCGTCCTGTTTGTTGATGAGGTAGCTGCCATTAACGGACGTGCTTAGCTTATTCGTTAAGAAGGATTTAGTCAGGCCTAGTGTGGGGCCATAAAACTGGGTTTTCATACCTTGGGCAAGATCGGCCTGTGTGTACGAAACCATCAGATTCGCACCTAACCCGCTTTTCACTTGCTGGTAGAAATACCCCAGGTTCAGGTTTGTATTGGTGTTGTTGGTAAAGGCCGCCGTGCGTTGATTGAGGTCGCTAAGCTGCTGACGAGTCGCGGTTAGCGTAAACAGATTCACCATATTCTCATTCTGGATAGTATAGCGCGTATTAATCGTAGCGGAGAGATTATTCTGCGCCAGTTTAAGTGTATCAATAATCGGCCGTAGACCAGCCTGCTGACTGATGCCGTAGTTGCTCAGTTGCAGGTCGATGCCAAACTTCGTAGCGGGGTTGTAGCTAACCACCAGTGAGCCAATCTGTCGGCCAGTGCGTGCATTCTTGTTCTTAGCCAGATTATCGTACTGAACGCCGTAGCTACCCGACAGCCGTAGCTTACCCTCTAGTAGCGTCAGGTTGGGGGCGATGGCGTAACTTTCGATGTCGCTCTGGAAGTAGTACGCACCCATGGTCTGGAAGTTGGGGTCAATGCGCTTGTATTGCAGCTTGATTCCCGCGTTTTTAGTACGGTAGCCAATGGCGGCTTGTGTGGCCTGGGTAAGCTGAGTGGAGATCCGGGCCGTAAACAACCGGCCGAACAGGCGAGTAACGGCACTGCTGCCTTCGGCCGACACTTCGCTACTGCGCACGTCGCGGGTGTAGGCACTCACGGCCGCGTCAAGCTCTACCGTGATGTGTTTGATAATCAGCAGGCGCGACGTTGCCCCTACCACCAAGTTCTCGGCGGGAGCAACGGTCTGGCTGGCCGACTGGGGCACCGATGCAATCGAAGCCGAGTCATCTTTGGCGCGTAGCATAATGAGGTCAACGTAATTGCCCGGTTTGCCATAACCCACTTTCACGGCATAGCCGGTACGTTGATAGGCTGGAATAATGTCGGGCTCCGCCAGATTGGTCGAGATGGCTTTATTAAATCGGCCGTAGATCGCACCCAGCCGTAGTTTGCCGGGATTCAATTCGACACCACCGCCCAGAAACGTGTGGCCTGCCAGCGTAAACGGCGAGAATGATACGTTTCGGTATCCGGCATGAACGGTTGCCCATTTGTAGTTCGGCGACACCCCAAACTGGTTAAACGGCTGCCGGAAGCTGCTTCCCTGATTCCCCAGCACGGCTGAGAACGGCAACGAAATTCCGCCCGGCAAAGTAACCGTTACGGAACCGCTAAGGCCAAACGGCGAGGTCTGGTTACGGGCGGCAATGCCAGTAGCTGTATAAAACCCAGCATAAGCGTTTAGACCACCTGTAACTTTAATAAGGCCAGGCGATTTGGGGATGGTATCCTGCGCCAGCAACTTACCTGACTGGCTAATCCTCAGGACCAGTAAGCTGACCGTTAAAAAGCGTTGTAGAAGTTGTTGCATAAAGACCAGAGAATAACGGGCTACTGCTAGTTGCGTGATAGCGTTACTGAGGTTTCAATAGCCTGTGCTTTCGGTCGACGCACTATTCGTAATCCGAGCCACACGAATACAGCACCCAAAGCAAGGGAGAACAGCATCCCTAGCACAAGACCGAAAAAGCTGCCAATGAAGGCGTCTGTAGGCTGAGCCGGATTATAATGAACGACGGCGGTGTCATTGACCTCGTATTCAGCCGGATACGTTCCCGATTGGCCTTTGCACTCATACGTCTGGCCAGCAGGTGTCTGAAACTGCACGATTGGGTAGTACACTGTCGATTTACCCGAGCTTTTTTCGTTACGAATAACAACTCCCTCGACGAACTGCCCATTTATTAAAAGCCACGTACCCCGGTAAAGCCGATAACTTGCCCCCAGTATACAGACGATGCCCAAGACGAGCGGAAGATATTTCACGATGAAAACAGGTTGAGTAGGTGCTAAAACGTAAGCCAAAGCTACCCAGTCGAACTGCCTCAGTCAATCGGATAAATATATGAGAGGAGAACTACGTCAGGATACGGTTATGTTGTTAATTTATTGATAAGCAGATATTTGTGAATTAGTAATTGCTTTATCTTTTTTACATAAACACGTATAAATACGTGTAGCTGAAGCGTATGTTTTACATAGGCATTCATGCCATCGTTTTTGACCACAAGTTAACCGATTATCAATACGTTATCCGCCAAAGTCGTAGGACGCTGTGGGCCATTGGACAGGCGCATAGCAAACGTCTGAGAGCTCTCCAAATTTTTGATTAACGTCATTTGGACGTTATCTTTGCCGCATGATCTTCAACTGGGCTGTCACTTCGCCTTTTCGACATCGTCGCCATCATCGCGGCTGCTAAGCCTAACGGTTTGATTCCGCTTCAGCGGCCCGGGTTAGACCATCAAACCATCGTTTTCCCTTACTTTTGTCTCAATTTTTCAACCTAAAACCGACGCCCGTCGCTATCGGTGTTAGTTTATAAGCAACGAGTTAGCTGTGTGTGCCTTAACTCATGCATCATAACTCATCTATCGTACTTCCAGTAATGTCTTCAGTATTACGTATTGCCCTGCAAAAATCCGGTCGGCTGAGCGAAGATTCGTACCAGCTTTTTAAAGAATGCGGCATCCGCTTCGATTATGGAACCGGTAAACTCAAATCCGTTTCTTCTAATTTTCCCGCCGAGTTTCTGTTTCTGCGCGACGATGATATTCCCGGTTACGTCGAAGATGGCGTGGCTGATCTGGGTATCGTTGGCGAAAACGTAGCGGTAGAGACCGGCCGACCCGTACAAACGGTGCATAAGCTGGGCTTCTCGAAGTGCCGATTGTCGATTGCCGTGCCCCGCGGTACTGAGTGGACAGGCATTCAAAGCCTGGACGGTAAGAACATTGCTACGTCTTACCCGAATTTGTTGGGAAATTACCTGGCTGATCAAGGCGTTCAGGCCGAAATTCACGAAATCAGCGGGTCGGTTGAGATTGCGCCCAGCATCGGTTTAGCCGAAGCCGTCTGCGACATTGTTAGCTCGGGGAGTACGTTGCTGAGTAATGGCTTAAAAGAAGTAGAAACGATTTTCCGCTCGGAGGCCATCCTCATCGCTCGCCCTGAACTTGATGCCGATAAGCAGACGTTAGTAGACAAACTGCTGTTTCGCATCAAATCGGTGCAGGCTGCGAAAAACAATAAGTACATCGTGCTGAATGCACCCAATCACGCCCTAAGTCAGATAACCGCGTTGCTGCCAGGCATGAAAAGCCCAACCGTTACGCCACTGGCTACCGAAGGCTGGAGCTCGGTGCATTCAGTATTGAACGAGAACGAGTTCTGGGAAAACATTGAAGCCATTCGAGCCGCCGGAGCCGAAGGCATTCTGGTGATCCCGATTGAGAAAATGATTTACTAAAGAAGTTATAAGTGAACAAGTTGTAGGTAAGATTAGCACAATCGTACTTGTAACTTACCACTTACTTATCGGCTTACTTACCATTTGAGTATGAAAATTATTCCTTTTCCCGCACGTGCCGAATGGCCTGCTCTGTTAGCCAGACCCGTGCAGTCGACGCAGCAGATTGAATCAATCGTAGCGCCGATATTGGCTAAAGTTCGGGCAGCAGGCGACGCGGCTCTGGTTGAACTGGCCCAGAAATTTGATAAAATCGACTTGGCACAGCAGGGGTTGGCTGTTAATCAAACCGAACTTGATGCGGCCGAAGCGCAACTCTCTGACGAACTGAAAGCGGCCATCTGGCAAGCCTACCAGAATATCCGCACGTTTCACGAGCGCCAGAAACAACCTGTTGAAAAGATAGAAACGATGCCGGGTGTTACGTGCTGGCGTCGGAGCGTGGGTATTGAAAAGGTTGGACTGTACATTCCGGGAGGAACCGCCCCGCTGTTCAGTACAGTATTGATGCTGGGTGTTCCGGCTCAGTTGGCGGGTTGCCGCGAAATTGTTCTTTGCACCCCGAGTAACCACCCCGCTATTTACTTTGCTGCCAAGCTGGTAGGTGTCACAAAGGTTTTCCGAATTGGGGGCGCGCAGGCTATTGCAGCTATGGCCTATGGAACACAGTCTGTGCCGCAGGTTTACAAAATTTTTGGCCCTGGTAACCAATACGTAACGGCTGCCAAAATGCTGGTGGCTAAAGAAGGGGTGGCCATCGACATGCCTGCCGGGCCCAGCGAAGTGGCTGTTTATGCCGATGATTCAGCCGTCCCGGGGTTTGTAGCCGCTGATCTATTATCGCAGGCCGAACACGGCGCTGATAGTCAGGTGCTGCTGGTATCGACCAGCAAGCGGTTCGTCGAACTGGTCAATCTGGTATTACAGACGCAACTGGATAAACTGTCGCGGCAGGCTCTGGCTGCTAAGGCGCTTGAAAACAGCAAAATCATTCTGGTCGAAAGCCAGCCTGACGCCATTGACTTACTGAATGCTTATGCGGCTGAACACCTGATTCTCAGCGTGGAGAATGCCGAGGCTGTTGCCGATAAAATTATCAATGCGGGCTCTATTTTCCTGGGCAACTACACGCCCGAATCAGCCGGTGATTATGCGTCGGGTACCAACCACACCTTGCCTACTAATGGCTTCGCGCGGGCCTACAGTGGTGTCTCGCTGGATAGCTTTGTAAAGAAGATCACCGTACAGCACATCACGCCAGAGGGGTTACAAAACCTCGGTCCGGTCGTTGAAGCGATGGCGGAAGCGGAATCGCTGGACGCGCACAAGCGGGCAGTGAGTTTGCGGTTAGCGAGCCTGGCTGAAGCAAATCCAGCCTGATGTTATTATCTTGTCTTAAAAAGTAATGAATTATGAGTCGGCTAACCATCGAAATTGATGCACCTGAAGACGAAGCGCTTCTATTGCAGTTATTGCCCAAATTAAATGGGCGAGTCGTTGAGGAGAAAGCCGACTTGAGCGATCAGACAAAGAAAGAGCAGCTGAAAACTTTTTTTAATGCGGCCAAAAAGATAGCGGCTAGTGGAGGTGTTGGCGAGTCATTTGGCGACCCATCCGAATGGCAGCGGGAAGTACGTAGCTGGGATCGAGTACTAGATGGCCGGGAGGAATGATTCTTGATAGTAATATCCTCATTTATCTCGTTGAGCCCAACTACGAGGCCTTACGAACGTATTTGGAATCACAAGAAGGTATCTTGTATTTCTCTCTAGTCACCAAACTAGAAGTATTAGGGTATCACAAGCTTAAACTAGAGCAAAAGATCCAACTTGAGCAGCTATTTCTGAATGCTTCTGTATTACCCATTAGTCAGGCAGTCATTACTGAAGTTATTCGGCCACGGCGTTACTGTATACCTTGCCTGTGCTTACCCATAATGTAGCTGACTTCGCCGGTATTGATGGGCTGCAACTCATTGCACTGGCCGATATTATAAACGCATGATTGATCTTTCCTTTTTTCGCGCCGATACACCGGGTACTCAACAGGTCGTTCACGTCAATAATGCAGGAGCTTCGCTGATGCCCCAACCTGTAATCAACGCGATCACTAATCACATAGCGCTCGAAGCCGAAATCGGTGGTTATGAAGCGGCCGAACTGCGCAAAGAAGCCATTCACGACTTCTATACCGCCACCGCTGAACTGCTTGCTACAACCCCCGACAACATAGCCGGCACGGCCAATGCGACCGATTCGTACGCCCGTGCCTTGTCATCGATTCCGTTCGAGCGGGGAGACGTGATTCTGACAACCATAAATGATTACGTATCGAATCAAATCGCGTTTTTGTCGTTGCAGCAGCGATTTGGCGTTAAAGTTGTGCGGGCGGCAGACGAACCCAAAGGTGGTGTTTCGGTGGACGATATGGCCGAGAAGATCAAATCATTACGCCCTCGTCTGGTGGCGGTTACGCACGTGCCTACCAACTCCGGTTTGATCCAGCCCGTCGAGGCAATTGGCCAGTTATGCCAGACGCACGATGTTCTTTATCTGGTTGATGCCTGCCAGTCGGTAGGGCAATTGCCCGTAGACGTAACGGCTATAAGATGCGATTTTCTGACTGCTACCTGTCGTAAATACCTGCGTGGACCGCGCGGCATGGGTTTTCTGTACGTATCTGACAAGGTGTTGGAGCGCGGGATGGCTCCGTTGTTCGTTGACCTGCGTGGCTCAACGTGGGAGTCGGCCGATGCGTTTGCGCTTGTGCCAACGGCCGCCCGATTCGAAGACTGGGAATTTCCACATGCGCTGGTGCTGGGAGCTGCCGAAGCGCACTGGTACGCTCTAAAGGTTGGTTTAGACACCATCGCTCGCCGAAATGCCGAACTGTGCCGGAACCTTAGGGCACAACTAGACGCAATACCTACGGTTCGGTTGTTAGACGAGGGCGAACGATTAGCCAGCATCATCACTTTGTTCAGCGAACGAAAAACAGCCGCCGAACTGAGGGCTGCCTTGCAGGCTGAGCGGATCAATACGTCAATCAGTACGCACGGAGCTGCCATTCTGGACTACGACCGGAAAGGAATGAAAACGGCTGCCCTGCGCATCTCTCCGCATTATTTTAACACGGATGATGAAATTGATAGGGTTGCTGATACGCTGAAACGTGTTCTGGTATGATCTATACGACATGAAACAAGGAATAGGGTACATGAAAACACGACGTCTTGCCGGATTTGCCATTATTGTTGTATGTGAGTGGCTGTCTCTAACATCGTCCTTTGGGCAGGTAATGACGGGTAAGCAAATTCTCGAGCGAATGTATGCTACCTATGCATCTGCCAAGACTTATCAGGATGTAGGTACCGTCCAAAGGAGGGGTGTTAAAAAGGATAAAACCTTGCTCGATTGCATTACTCCAGAGGTCAAACTTGCGGCAATCAATTTTGGAACGGCCTTCGTCCGGGAGAAACAGCAATTTAAGTTTCATTTCGACCTAGACAAAAAGCCATACAGTTGTTATACAATTGCTGCTTTTGGGAAACAAGTTAAAAGCTGGTGGACGTACAGACCCAAGAAAAAAGCATATGATGAAGAATCATTAATATCATCTCTTGGGGCAGCTGTAGGCATATCTGGAACGTCATCCGGTAAAATATCCAGCCTTCTGCTGAATAAAGAAATTAGCCAGAATTGGACAATCAGACAAGTAACTAACTGGCGCTTGATCAAGAATGTGATGCAGGATAATCGAACGTGTTACTTGTTGGAAGGCTTTGTAACTAATGGAAATAAAGCTTCCAGACGCGATGAGAAAGTCAATATTTACGTTGATACCCAAACCTTTCTTGTGCTACGGATTGATGATCAGCCTGATATGGGCGACATCGTTTATTTCTCTACGATAACCTATAAGCCACTCATTAATAAAGTTGTGCCCGAAAAGGCAGTAGCCATAGTTGATGTCTGCGCCGAAAAATGAGCCTGTTCATTTTATGAAACACCTCGAAGATTTGTTACTGTTAGGCGACCCTCGCTTATACGAAAACTGCGACCCTGTTCTGGAATCAGAACTTTCCATGGTATCTGGGTGGGTCGCTGACTTGCACAACGTTATGGAGGAGATTCGCGCTAAGTACCAGTTCGGTAGAGGGATTGCGGCTCCCCAACTCGGCATTATGAAACGGCTGATCTATCTGAACGTCGACCGGCCACAGGTGATCATTAACCCCGACTATGTGTCTGTCAGCGACGAAACCGACGAACTCTGGGACGATTGCATGAGTTTTCCAAATTTACTGGTACGCGTGCGTCGACATCGTTCGTTAACCCTAACGTATCGCGATGAACATTGGCAGCCCCACACCTGGAACGTAACGGATTGGGCCATGTCTGAATTGATTCAGCACGAATTCGACCATTTGAATGGCGTACTTTGCACCATGCGGGCGGTCGATCAGCAGGCCTTCCGTTGGCGACCAACCCCGTCAGAAATAGAGAAGTAACTTAGATAATTAGTAGCTAGTCACGTTTTTATGTTCAACCTTCAAGCGCTCCTGCGTCCGCACATTCTTGGTTTAACCCCTTACTCGTCGGCCCGCGATGAATATACCGGTAAGGAGGGCGTGTTTCTGGATGCCAATGAAAACCCCCTGGGCTCGACTACCTCGACAGGCGAGTATAACCGCTATCCAGATCCGCACCAGTGGGCCATCAAACAGCGGCTCGCACCAATCAAGGGCGTGCGGCCGGAGCAAATCTTTCTGGGCAACGGCTCCGACGAGCCAATCGATTTGCTGGTACGTGCTACGTGTCGGCCGGGTCATGACAATATCCTGATTATGCCGCCCACGTATGGGATGTATGAAGTGTCGGCGGCAATTAATGATGTGAACGTCATTAAAGTGCCACTGACGCCCGACTTTCAGGTCGACGTGGAGGCCGTGCTGGCAGCTGTTACGCCCGAAACCAAGCTCATTTGGTTATGCTCACCGAATAATCCATCCGGCAATCTGTTACAGGCTGAAGCGATCCGGGCCATTCTGGAAGCGGCTCAGCAGTCGCTGGTGATTGTTGATGAAGCTTACATTGACTTTGCCGACACAACTTCCTGGACGAGCGAACTGGATAATTACACTAATCTGGTGGTGCTCCAGACGTTTTCCAAGGCCTGGGGATTGGCGGCCCTTCGACTGGGAATGTGCTTTGCGTCTGAGGAGCTAATTCGGGTCATGAACAAAATCAAGCCGCCCTATAACATCTCGGCTCCGACGCAGTCACTGGCACTGGAAGCGCTCGCCCACGAATCGGCCAAAAACGCAATGGTCGCTCAGATTTTGGCGGAACGGCAAACTTTGGCCGAAAATCTACGTTCTTTGCCTTCCGTGCAACGCATTCATCCGTCTGATGCCAACTTCCTGCTCGTACAGTTCACTGACGCCCAAGCTACGTTTGAGCACTTGATTGAGCAGCAGGTTATTGTGCGCGATCGGTCGAGGGTAAAACTGTGCGACGGATGTCTGCGTATAACAGTGGGTACCCGAGACGAAAATGAGCGGTTACTGGCGGTGTTGCGGCACATGAGCAGTAGCCCAGTTTCGGCTGAGCTGCCCCTTGGAACGGGCGATGTTGCCACCAAGCCTGAATTAGTGTCAAATTCGTAGTGATCAGTACTTCTTATGAGAAACGTATTTTTGTTGATGACAGCCACTTTACTAAGTTGGCTTGCTTGGCCGAATCAGGCCCAGGCTCAGTACAACAACTGGTCGGTTGGTTTCCGGGTGGGTGAACCAGCTGGAGTGAACATCCGAAAATATTTTGGTAGCAATCACGCCTTCGACCTCAATATTGGTACCTACGGGGGAATTTACGGCAATAAGCGTAGTTATCGTTCCGGCGATTACCGAAGTGTCGGCTTAGCCGTTCAGGGGCATTATATCTGGCATAAATCGTTAACCAGCAGCGAAAGTCTACGTGGTTATTACGGCTTTGGCGGTCAAATAAACACGCGTCGTTATTACCCGCCCCGGTTGAACGGCGAATACGAAAATGCGCTGTCCATCGGTGGGTCAGGCATTGGCGGCTTAGAATATTTTCCGGTGGGTAAACCCTATTCATTCTTCCTGGAAGGAGGACTGTATGTAGAACTCCTTCAGGCCCCGTTCTTCCTGAATCTGAATACAGGCTTGGGCATACGATATAATTTTTAAGTAAATTAGTCAGTCTAACCCACGATAATAACACTGACGTTTGACTGACTAATCTACCGACTGATCAACTGCTACATGTTTAAAATATACAGTTCGTCGGCTGGTTCGGGGAAAACGTACACCCTCACTAAAGAGTATCTGAAGCTAGCCTTACGGCCGGGTGGGCGCGACGACTATTTTCGGCATATTCTGGCGGTTACGTTTACCAACGCAGCGGCCAATGAAATGAAGAACCGAATCCTGGAACGGTTGTCGGACATCGGCGGGGGTAAAGAATTGCCGCTACTGAACGAACTAGTTACGGAACTCTATGACCTCACGCCTGGCTCCGGTGCGTTCGAGATTGCCAGGGCGGAACTGCGCGAGAAAGCTGCGTCCGTGTTCAGAACGATACTCCACCGGTACGCCGATTTCAGTGTCACTACCATTGACTCCTTCACACAGCGGGTGGTGATGGCATTCACCGACGAACTGGGCTTGCCGTATTCGTTCGATGTGGAGATGGAGACCGACGAAGTGCTCGAACTGGCCATCGACAACCTGATCGAAAAGGCCGGTACCGAAGAAATGGACGAAATCACGACCATTCTGAGTGAGTACTACACCCACACGGCGGCCGAAGGAAAAAGCTGGAATATGCTGCCCGAACTGCTGAAAGAGTTCGGTAAAAACCTGACCTCCGATCAATTCTACGAAGCCGTTAATGCCGCCCAGCAGTTGTCGCCGGGCGCGTTGCGTGCCATTCGGTTGCAGTTGCTGGAATATAATCAACAGACAGAAAATGAGATTATTAGCTACGGGCAACGCGCCTGGAAACTGATCAGTGAGGGTGGCCTGGACGAAACCGATTTTGCCTACGGAGCTTCTGGCGTAGGCGGGTACCTGAAAGCCATTGCCAACGGGGACGCCCGAAAAGAACCGGGCACGCGGGTCCATAATGCGGTAAGCAAGGGGGAGTGGTACGTCAAGAAAGCGCCGAAGCCCGTTCAGGATATGATCGAGAGCATGGCCGCTGAATTGTGCGATTGTATTACGCAGGTCAACACTATCCGCGATGAACGTGGTAAGCAGGTCGCTTTGTTCGAATGCCTACTGCCTCATTTGCAGAAACTGGCCCTGCTCAAGCAAATACGGGTTGAATTTGACGATCTGCTCCGGAAAGACGGCCGCGTGCATATTTCCGAGTTTAACAAGAAAATCTTGGGTATTGTCGCGTCGGAGCCGGTGCCGTTTCTATATGAACGACTTGGTACCAAATATAACCACATCCTGATCGACGAATTTCAGGATACGTCGCGGCTTCAGTTTGCCAACCTCTTGCCCCTGATTGAAAACGCCTTGGGGGCCGAGCACTTCAATTTAGCCGTGGGCGATGGGAAGCAGGCCATTTACCGGTTCCGCGGGGGCGACATGGACCAGATTGTGGCGCTGCACCGGCAGGACCTGAATACATTGAAAGAAGCCCATAACCCCGGCTCCTGGACGGCTGACCGCATCGACATGCTGGATGGTCATCTCCGGCCCGAGTTGCTGACCACGAACTGGCGTAGTGCGGAACCGATCGTGCGGTTCAATAACGATTTCTTCGATTTTACCGCCCGACGGTTTGACTACCAGCATCCGAAGCTGGCCGATGTATTCGATGCCGAGCAGCAATTTCATCAGATTGCCCAGCCGAACGCCCGCAAAGAAGGCCATGTGCAGATTGACTTCGTCGCTAAAGATGAAGAGGCCCGTAAAGATCTGACAATCATCATGCTCGAAAAAACAATGGAGCATCTGGATAAAGCCCTGGCCGACGGCTACCAGTACGGTGATGTTGCCATCCTTTGCCGAAAGAAAGCACATGCCAAAGCCCTGGCTAATGAACTCAATGCGAGACAGATTCCGCTGGTGTCGGCCGACTCGCTATCGCTGGAGTTTTCGGACCCGGTTAAATGGCTCGTTACGTTAATGCAGCTGTTGCAACGGCCCGATCAGCGATTATTGCGCTATGAGCTGCTATATCTGTTTCACCGGGTGGTGCAGGGAATCTTTCCGGACGATGCCCTGACGGAAAAGTTACGTGCCGTAGCCGAAAGCGACATTTCAGCCGTGTATGACTACTTGTCCGACGAAGGGTACCCGCTTGATCCGTATGCGCTTGGCCAGCTAAATCCCTATGAGCTAGCCGAACGACTGACGGCTCAATTCGGCTTGTTTAATCAGGCCGAGCATAATCCGTTTCTATTCCGGTTCCTGGATGAAGTACTAACCTTTAACCAGAAACGGAGTGGCCACCTCAGCGATTTTCTGTTGTATTGGGAAAGCGTCCGGCAGAAGATTTCGGTGGAAGGCAATGCCCGTAATGCGGTTAGCATCCAGACCATTCACAAGTCGAAGGGGTTAGAGTTTCCGGTCGTTATCATTCCGTTTGCCAACTGGTCTGTTGAACCCAATCGGAACAGCACGATCTGGCTTGATCTAAGTTCAGTACGGGCCGATCTGCTGGCCCACCAGAGTAGTACCGGCGAGATTACCCGACTGTTGTCGGCCCCGGCCATCACGAGTAGTAGCCTGACCAGAACCCCCGAAGCGGTGGCTGCCCAATACGAAGAGGAAGTGACCCGGACATTTCTGGAGAACATGAACCTGCTCTACGTAGCGTTCACGCGCCCCACGGATCGGTTGTACGTGATCGGCGAAGCGTCGGATTTCACGAAAGGAGGGAGCCGAAAAGATGTTAGTTATTGGCTACACGCGTTTCTACAGGACAGCGAAGTGGCCCGAAACTGCGGCTATGCCTGGCAGGAAGGGCAGTCGACCTACGAAATCAGCCAGTGCAGCGACGGCTTAACCCACCAAAAGGCGAGCGATGACATCGACGAAATTGTGCTGGACGACGTCATTAGTGGCCATCGGGGGCAAGACCTCCAGTTACGTCGGCAGGCCGATCGGGTGTTCGATGTGGCCACGTTTGAACGTACCCGCGAACGCGACCGTAAGCTGTGTGCCGCCTTGAGCCTCATTAAAGGGCCCGATTCGGTGGACAAGTCCCTGCGACGGTTGGTCAGTGAAGGGCTGGTTCGTAACGTTGAGTGTGCCGAATTAAGGCAACGCCTGATCGCTATTTTGTCGCATCCTGCTTTGGCTGATTTATTTGATTCGTCGCTACGGGTCGACACCGACCGGAGCATCTTAAGTAATAAGCGCCTGCACGGAGCCCCGCACCGGGTTGTGCATTATCCCGACGGGAGTGTCGTTTTGATTCAATATGAGTCAGTGACCCCACAGACCCCTGATCCAATCAGTTCCTTACGTTATTTTACCGGTCTTTACCGCGAGATGGGTTTCCCCGAAGTCGAAGGTCGATTGGTGTACCTGGGCGAAGAGCCAGAGGTCATTCGGGTGGTGTAAGCTTGTCTTTTTTATACGAAACAGATTGAAACATAGCGCGTTTTTTCTTTCCGTTTGGCTGACCATGCAATCGCTGGTTGGCCTGGCACAGTCGCCAGATTCAGCCATAAACGGCACTTCCCTACAAACATCACCCTACCAGCTGAGTACGGGCCGCGACCTAAGGTTACTGGGCGTAGGGGCCGCTACTGGAATTACGTCACTGATCCTGGAATCGCAGGTGAACGTCGTGACCGCTGACGAAGTAGCACGACTGAACCGGGCGAATATCAGTTCGTTCGACCGGCAGGCTACGTACGAGTTTAGCCCCCGGGCCGATCGGCTGAGTGATGTTACCCTGGCGGGCAATGCGGCCATGCTGGGGCTTATTACCCTGGGCACAAAACCCATGCGGCAGGAGCTGAAAACCGTGGCGGTGATGTATATCGAAACCTTGCTACTGGCTAACGGCGTGCAACGCTCTGTCAAGAATATCACGCAGCGGATTCGACCGTATGCCTACAATCCCAACGTACCGCTGGACGAGAAACTGGACCGCAGCACCCGCCAATCCTTCTTTTCGGGCCATGCAACCAACGCCTTCGCGACGGCCGTGTTCACGAGCGAGGTGTTCCGGCATTATTTTCCGCAGTCCCGACTTAAACCCGTCGTTTGGGTAGGGTCGCTCGGGCTGGCCAGCGCCACCGCTGCGCTACGTTATAAAGGGGGAGAACACTATCCGTCCGATTTACTAGCAGCTGCCGCCTTTGGCTCGTTGATCGGCTGGGGTATTCCAAAATTGCACGAAGTGAAGAATAAAAGTGAACTGGGCCGCCGACTTGATGTACAACCGTGGAGTAATAGTCTCGCTACTGGAGTCTATGTGCGGCTTGAGGTTCGTTAGTTGTCTTCTGTTTATCCGTAAGTTTGCTGATTAACGTTCTCGTTACTTTCTTGACTATAAAGCGCTCCCTTCTTTCCTTCCTGCTAAGCCTGCACGTATTCGTTGCGGTGGGTCAGGACACCCTTGTACAACCGGTTCGGCAACGCAAACCCAATCCGTATCAATTGAGTTGGAAAGTCGATGCCAGTCTGATTGGCCTATCGGGTGCTGCGGGTATATCGGCCCTCGTGCTGGAGCAACAGGTGCAGCCGTACGTAGTCAGTGACCTAAGCCGATTTGACCGCAGCCAGATCAATGCCTTCGATCGAGGAGCCACGTACCGCTGGTCGCCCAGAGCGTTTGACATCAGCGATCAGGCACTGACGGCTAATTTTGTTGCCACCGGGCTTGTGGCGCTGCCCACGCTGTTTCGATACAAGCAATGGGTAACGGTGCCGGTGATGTACCTCGAAGTGCTGGCTCTGCCCACGCTTGTTCAGCAAACCGTAAAAAATATTGTGCTGCGTACTCGCCCCTACGTCTATAACCCTGACGTGCCCTTAGATCCTAAACTAACCCCCAATGCCCGGCAGTCGTTTTTTTCGGGCCATGCCGGTACTTCGTTTGCGACGGCCGTGTTTGCCGCTGAAATGTTTCGGCATTATTACCCGAATTCTAAACTGAAACCCGTCGTGTGGGTGGTGATGCTCGGCCTGGCCTCAACAACCAGCGTGATGCGCTACGAAGCGGGTTATCATTATCCGAGCGATATTCTGGTTGGCGCAGCCTTTGGGGCACTGGTTGGCTGGGGGATTCCGAAGTTACACGAGGTGAAAAGCAAAAATAAGCCAGGTCATCAAATCAACATACGACCCTGGAGCAATGGCTCCGCAAATGGAGCGTATATTTGCCTGACAATTCGCTAGCACCTGAAAAAGTGAATGTACACCCCGGAATGTAGTGGGCATCTGCAACGTATGACCAAAATTACCGAACACATAAAGGCCGCTAATGGCAAGCCTATCTTTTCCATTGAAGTTATTCCGCCTATCAAAGGCGATAACCTAAAGAGTCTGCTCGACAATATCGAGCCGCTCATGGAATTCAAGCCACCGTTTATTGATGTTACGTACCACCGCGAAGAGTACATTGAGCGGCCATTACCCGATGGCACGATTCAGAAAATTGTGACCCGCAAACGGCCCGGTACGGTCGGTATCTGCTCCGCCATTATGCACCGGTTCAACGTAGACCCCGTGCCGCACGTCTTGTGTGGCGGGTTCACCCGCGAGGAAACGGAAGATTTCCTGATCGACCTGCATTATCTGGGGATCGACAATGCGTTGGTCTTACGGGGCGATCCGGCTAAGCCGTTTTTGACCTTCAAAGCGAAAGAAAACGGGTATGCATACGCCAGCGAACTCGTTGAACAGGTGGCCAATATGAACCGGGGAATTTATCTGCACGAAGAAGATACCCCCCTGGCTCCCAGCAACTTCTGCATCGGCGTGGCGGCCTATCCCGAAAAACATTTCGAAGCCGCCGACCATGATATTGACTTTGAATATTTGAAACAAAAGATAGATAAAGGAGCGGACTACATTGTGACCCAGATGTTTTTCGACAACCAGAAGTACTTTGACTTCGTAAAACGCTGCCGGGAGCATGGCATTACCATTCCAATTATCCCCGGCCTGAAGCCACTGAGTACCCGTAAACAACTTCAGATTCTGCCTAAAATCTTTCACCTCGAAATGCCCGCCGACCTGGTTCAGGCCGTTGAAGCCTGCGAGAACGACCAGCAGGCCCGGCAGGTTGGCATTGAGTGGAGCATTCAGCAGTCGCGCGAATTGTTGGCGGGGGGCGCGCCCGTGCTACATTTTTACACTATGGGCAAATCTGACAACATCATGAGGATTGCCCGCGAGGTGTTTTAAGTCACTGATCGTCATTGATCGTTGATAGTTACCAGCTACTGAATGACGATCAGTGAGTTTTCTATTAATAGTAGCTTTCGATGCGTAATAGCTGCTCTTCAACATTGTGCGGAACCGGTCGGCGTTCAAACAGGAATCGATGAAGTTGGCGAATCGCTTCGCGGTAGCCGGACCGCACATTCTCATCAACGCGGCTTTTCTGGTAGATGTGTAGCGTATGTCGCAACGCGTAGTACCAGGGGCGACGTAACCAGTAGTACCACAGCGTATCGCGGGTTAACAAATGCGTGCGTCGGGCCGTGCTCCGAACCGGGGAGGGGAAATGATACGCCAAGACGTCCTCTGCGTAGGCTAAACTCCAGCCTTTAGAACGCATGTCGGCCGAAAAAAGCCGTTCTTCGCCCGCAATCGCGAACTGCTTATGGAACCCCCCAATTGACCAGAAAGCTGCTTGCCTGATAATAACCGCGCAACACACGAACCCTAAAATGGCTGGACCAGGCAGCGGGCGCGGGTCTGATATAGGACTATCGCGCATCGCTTCGCAAACCGGTTCAAGCCGCTGTTCTTCGCCAAGCAATACCCGGCCCGCTAATACGCCCAGGTGTGGGTAGTCGTTAAAGCACTGGATGGCGCGGGTCAGTGCGCCCGGTGCCCAGTACGAATCGTCGTCGCAAAGAGCTACCAACGGGGTTTTAGCCAGGCGAATGCCTTCGTTACGTGATACACAGCCAAGCCCAGGCGGCAGTGTCAACACGGTAACAGCCGGAAAAACGGTGCACACCTGGTTCGCGGTTCCATCGGTAGAGCCATTATCAACGACAATCAAGGGCGGATTTTCGGGTAAAGACTGTAATTTTTCTAACGTATCTAATAGGGTATCCACCCGGTTATGGGTGACAATAACTACCGAGATTTGGTCACTGAACATGGCTTATAGTCGGGATTCTGTTCAAAAATGATAGACGCGTCTATCGTAAATGAAATTCACTTCAGGTATTGTTGTTAACTAGAGTAGGTTGGTTAGGTTAACGGTTGTTAGCCAACAACCCGATTTATTCTATGAAATGGTATTTAGTTAGCGTTCATTAACCCAGACATTATAAAGCTAATAGACTATTATGTATAGATGATTAGTATTCTATTTGGTATTACACGTATAACGCCAAATAATGTGTTGTGTAAATCAAGATTAATGTTAACTTGCCGACAAAAGGATGAGTGATTTATTTACATACACTCAGACCTTTTTTAAGGTGGATATTCTCTACACCGGTAACTTACTTAGCCTACATAATGAATACTATTCAGATTAATCTCGATGCTCTGGCGAGGTACAACATTACACCTAATCAGTATGTTTTTCTGTTTTTAACTCACACGCGGCAGTAT
The DNA here is from genome assembly GCF_042684525.1 of Spirosoma soli. Lineage (NCBI taxonomy): Bacteria > Pseudomonadati > Bacteroidota > Cytophagia > Cytophagales > Cytophagaceae > Spirosoma > Spirosoma soli. The sequence goes on from NZ_JBHULN010000009.1 coordinate 32,202, forward strand.
GCTGCCATGTATAAGTTTGGTCACGAAGGGCCAAGCTTTTCAGCCGAAGAAATCGGTAATCTAGTTGATAGGGGGTTGATCCTCAACCTTAATAAAGCTGGGTACTACTACATGGACTTCTTTGTGTTGACCGATGAGGTCGGCAAAGACCTCTTTGATCTGGATCGGGAAAAAGCCGCAATGGAGTTTTGGAATGCGTATCCTATTCTGTTACGGGATTCCAAAACCGGGGAGAACTATTCGCTGTTGAACACCGATAAGCAGCAACTCCTCAAAGATTATTATACGCAGGTTGGACATTCGGAGCACAAACACCGCCGAGTAATGGAAGCATTGGATTATGCCATTGAGAACAACCTCATCGACATGACGATTCGGCAGTGGCTCGATTCGGAACAGTGGACCTGCATTCTGGAGTTGAAAGAGTTGCACGAAATGAGGTAGTTATCAATCTCTGGTCCATTACGTAAAGCTGGCGTAACACCGACTTCTACCACGATTTACTTCCTACAAGACTTACATAGCCAAACGCTGGTGATGCGTTTGGCTATTTTTTTACTAAAAAGACCTATAGATACATGCACTGAGACAATTATTTTGTCGTTTTTTAATGGAATTTTAATCCATAATCATAGCAAATAATTGAAAAATGAGCAGTTATCACGATTATGTTATAAAGGATGGAAAGTTTATAGGACAATTTGAAGAGATGTACCAGCAGTTCGACCAACCGTGGATGCAGGATCAACAACCGAATCCTTATGCCCGGCTGGCGGGGATTCAACACTTAAAGAAATTTGGTATCCGCTCGCTGCTGGAGTGTGGCAGTGGATTGGGCTATTATACCCAACAAATCTATCTACAAACAGGTATTAGCCCCCAGGGCATTGAAGTCTCTCAAACCGCTGTGAGCCGGGCCCGAGAGTTGTTTCCTCATCTTAACTTTGCCGTAGATGAGGTGAAAAATTTGGCGAAATACAGCCATTGCGATGCAATCCTGTTTGCTGAATTAACCTGGTACGTGCTACCTCAACTGAACGAATTGTTTAGCATCATGGCTGAGCATTTTCCTAATAAATATTTTATCAACAACCTGGTGTTTTATAAAGGCACCCAGCGCTACGGCACCGACTATTTTACAAACCTGCGCGAGTTCATAGAGTATGTCCCTTTCCCAATGGTAGGCTACTGCGAAGCCACAACGGAAGGGGATACGACCATTGAAACATCGGCCATCTTCCGGATTGCAAGCAAATAGCTGTTAATTGTTAGAGTAAGCCTTAGTAATTGACCTGGTGAAACCCCTTGCCGGCGAGCATAGCGGCTAGTCGACGACTTGAACCCATGTAAGGATATACTGTCCTGAACATATATAAACCCAAAAAGAAAACTCCGCCAGCATTAACTGGGCGGAGTTTTCTTTTTCAGACAATAGCGGTTAAACAGCTTTACTGATTGATCTTAAGTAATCAGCTTTTCTTTTGCTCTTTGGCCCAGCCATCTTTCAGTGTAACCGTCCGGTTGAACACGGGGCGCTCGGGGGTTGAGTCGGAATCCAGAATGAAATAACCTTTGCGCATAAACTGGAAGTTGGTTTGCGTACCGCTGCGGGCCGCTTCTACCAACGCGGGTTCGACAAAGGCTCGCACCACTTCCAGCGAATTTGGGTTCAGCAATTCCAGAAACTCCCGCTCGTCGGCGGCTGGATTCTCAACCGAAAACAGTCGATCATATAACCTGACTTCGGCCTCCACGGCATGAGGGACCGATACCCAGTGGATCGTACCTTTTACGTTGATGCCTGACGTGTCAGAACCACTGCGACTTTCCGGAATATAAGTGCACCGGATTTCGGTTATCTCACCCGTGTCGTCTTTCACCACTTCGTCGCACTTGATGATATAGGCTCCTTTCAGGCGCACCATACCCCCCGGAAACAACCGGAAGAACTTCTTCGGTGGATTTTCCATGAAATCGTCGCGCTCAATGTAAAGCTCCCGGCTGAACGGCACCCGTCGATACGTCATCTCGGCCTCTTCGGGGTTATTCTCGATGTTCAGTTCTTCAACCTTGTCTTCGGGATAGTTTGTTAAGACTAGCTTTAACGGCTTCCCGTCGGGGCGGCCATCCGTGAGCACGGCCATGACGCGATGAGTCGTTTTGTTCAGCTCTTCGCGGATGCAGAACTCCAGCAAACCCACATCAATCAGGTTGTCGCGCTTGGCGATACCGATGCGGTCGCAGAACTCGCGAAGGCTGGCGGGCGTGTAGCCCCGACGACGTAAGCCGGCAATCGTTGGCATGCGGGGGTCATCCCAGCTCGTAACATGACCTTCTTCAACCAACTGCTTCAGCTTTCGCTTACTCATGACCGTGTAGGTCAGATTGAGCCGCGAAAACTCGATCTGGCGCGACGGAAAAATGTCAAGTTTCTGAATGAACCACTCGTAAAGCGGGCGGTGTACTTCAAACTCAAGCGTACAGAGCGAGTGTGTAATGTGCTCAATGGCGTCGGACTGCCCGTGCGCAAAATCGTACATCGGGTAAATACACCAGGCATCGCCCGTCCGGTGGTGGTGCGCATGTTTGATTCGGTACATGATCGGATCACGCAACTGCATGTTGGGCGAAGCCATGTCGACTTTGGCCCGTAGCACCTTTGCCCCATCGGGATACTCACCTGCTTTCATCCGTCGGAACAAATCAAGGTTTTCGTCGACGCTACGGTCGCGATACTGATTGGCCCGGCCCGGTTCGGTGGGTGTTCCTTTCTGAGCAGCAATCTCCTCGGCGGTTGAGTCGTCTACGTAGGCCAAACCTTTTAGAATGAGCGTTTCAGCGAACTGATACAATTGGTCAAAGTAATCAGATGCATAGAACTCGTTCTCCCAATCGAAACCGAGCCAGTGTACGTCATTTTTGATCGAGTCGACGTATTCCGTATCTTCTGTAACGGGGTTGGTGTCATCAAAGCGGAGGTTCGTTTGTCCACCATATTTATCGGCCAGACCAAAACTCAGGCAGATTGCTTTTGCATGACCGATATGTAGATAGCCGTTGGGCTCGGGCGGAAAACGCGTGTGTACGCGTCCCCCGTTCTTACCGGCGGCAATATCTTCTTCAACGATTTGTTCAATAAAATTAAGTGAGGTTCCGGCATTGCTACGTTCCTCAAATTCTCTGTGGGCTTCCGTCATGAGTCGGGGTAACTGATAAAGCCCCGAAATTACGGCGATTGGGTGGGTTTGACAAGCGCTAGTCCGCTGGAGAGGTGAAGCTGGGCTGTCTATTTTTTTGGTAAAACGAACAAATTGGTCAGGAAATGAGTAGAAGAGAAGTAGCCGGTAGATAGTCAACAATGTGTACTATCTCTGGCTGGGAACAGTCGTCCCCACATTCCCTATGAGAAAAAGTTGGTTTACGATCATTTACACGTTGTTTAGTGTTTTTTCGGGAGGAGCGTTTGCCCAGAAAAAGCTTGATTCGTTAGGTAAACAGGCAAATCTGCCGACCTGTATTCAATACGCCCTGGAGCATCAACCACTTGTTAGGCAGTCTGTTATCGATCAGGAAATTGCGGACCGAACCGTTCGCAGTACGTTGTCGGCCTGGTACCCACAACTGAATGCCGGTTACAACGTACTGCACTACCTGCAACTGCCGGTTACGCTTATTCCTGATGCCACCACGGGCGAACGTCGCCCCGTCGCGCTGGGGGCTCAAAACACGTCGACGGTGTCGTTTTCACTCACCCAGAGTGTATTTAGTCGCGATCTGTTACTGGCCAGCCGAACGGCCGATGTGTATCGCCTGCAGGCGACTCAGGCAACTGTCAGCAACAAGATTGATGTGGTGGTGAACGTAAGTAAGGCGTTTTATGATTTAATTCTGACCCAGCGGCAGGTCGATATACTCACCGAAGATATTGCGCGACTGCAGCGGAGTTTGCAGGATGCCAGCAACCAGTACCAGAGTGGTATCGTTGACAAAACGGACCCGCAACGAGCCCGCATTGCGCTCAATAATACGTTAGCGCAACGGAAGCAATATACCGATCAGGTTGGTGCCAAATATCAGGTACTTAAGCAGTTGATGGGATACCCGCCAACGATACCCCTGAACGTGACCTATGATACGCTCCAGCTAACGAACGAGATCGCCCTGGATACTACGCTGCTGGCGAATCCGCAGAATCGCATCGAGTACCAGCTGCTACAATCGCAGGGGCAGTTATTGGAGGCTAACGTGCGCTATAATCGCTGGGCATACCTACCTACGGTTAATGCAAATGCTAACTATAACTTGCTGTATCAGAACAACTTTTTCGGGCAGTTATATAACCAATCATTCCCAAACTCACTGATCGGCTTATCGGTGATCCTGCCTATTTTTCAGGGGGGGCGACGAATCCAGCAATTGAAAATTGCCGAGCTGCAGGTCAATCGGCTGGAATGGGATTTAGCCGCGTTGCGGAGTGCCGTCGATGCGGAGTACGCCCAGGCTCTGTCAAACTATAAAGGAAATTTGGCGAACTATCTGGCCCTGCGCGAAAATCTGGCCCTGGCCGAAGATGTATACCGGGTTGTGAATCTCCAGTATCGATCGGGCATACGGGCCTACCTGGACGTAACGGTTGCCGAAGCAGACCTGCGAACGGCCCGACTCAATGTTTTTAATGCGTTATATTCTGTTTTAATCAGCAAGTTAGACGTGCAGCGGGCGCTGGGCGAGATTCGATTCTAACCCACTGGTAAGGCTACACACTAAAAAGAAGCAGACACATTCAAGGCTTCGGCATCATGAACCACTATATTAATTCATTTATTATATCAGGAATTGTCTTGCTGTTTACGGCTTGTAGCGGCAATAAAGAGGCACAGCAACAGCAGGCTCCTCCGCCAACGGCGGTTACAGCCATAAAAGCAACGAAAGGAAATGCTACGTACTACGATGAATTTCCGGCGACGGTAACGGCCTTGCGTGAGGTAGAGATTCAACCGCAGGTTGCCGGTAACATCACCGGCATTTTCTTTCAGGACGGTCAGCGGGTCAGGCGGGGGCAAAAGCTGTACACCATTGACCCTCAGCAATACCGCGCTACCTACGACCAGGCGGTTGCGAACCTGAATGTGCAGAAAGCGAACCTGAATCGGGCGCAGAAAGATGCCGATCGGTATAACACTTTAGCGCAGCAGGATGCCGTGGCCCGCCAACTGGTCGATAACGCCATTGCAACGTTGGAAACGGCTAAAATGCAGGTAGCAGCCGCTCAGGCTAACATTCGGCAGGTGGCCACGAATTTGAAGTATACGACCATCTATGCTCCGCTGGATGGTACCATCGGTATTTCGCAGGTGCGGTTAGGGGCTGCTGTAGCACCGGGATCAACGCCGTTGAACACGATTTCGGCCGATGATCCAATTTCGGCCGATGTGCAGGCCGACGAATCTGAGATTTCGCGCTTTTTAAGGCTGCAAAACCAGAAAAACGTAATCCGGGATTCTACTTTGATGCTCATACTGCCCGATGGGAGTAAGTATCCGTATCCAGGTTCGGTGCGGATCGTTGACCGCGCGGTTGATCCGCAAACCGGTACGTTGCGGGTGCGGATTGCTTTCCCAAACCCAAAGAAAGAATTAAGGGTCGGTCTGAACGGTAACATTCGGGTGAAGAACAGTACGCCCACCCCCCAGTTGCTAATTCCCTATCAGGCAGTAACCGAGCAGATGAGTGAATATTTTGTGTATGTCGTCGGCGACAGCAGCAAGGTTCTACAGAAGAAAGTGACCTTAGGAGCGCGTATCAACGACAAAGTGGTGGTTCGGAATGGACTGAACGAAGGCGAGATGGTCGTAACGGAAGGAACTCAGAAAATTAGAGAAGGAGCCGTAGTAAAAGTTAGCCAGCCTGGACAAGGGGGGGCAAAACCAGACTCCAGCAATCGTCAGGCTGCCTCCGCACGGTAAGAGCTATCAGTGGCTAGCTAATTGTTAATAGTAGCCTAAGGGCTGCAACAACACTCATACCGTTTTGCGGTCCGGTGTTGCCAACACGAACAGACCTATGTTTGCAGAAATATTCATAAACCGACCCGTTACGGCCATAGTTGCGTCGATCGTTATCGTAGCGCTAGGAATCTTAGCGTTATTAACGTTACCAGTCAGTCAGTACCCTGACATTACTCCCCCGGTTGTTCAGGTGACGAGTACCTATACCGGGGCCGATGCGCAAACCGTTGAACAAACCGTAGCCACGCCCATCGAGACCCAGGTGAACGGAACACCGGGCATGAGCTACGTACAAACCAATGCTACCAACGACGGTCGGATGAGCATGAACGTTACGTTCGATGTGGGAACGGACGTAAACATTGCCGCCCTCGACGTGCAGAACCGCGTCGGTATTGCCCAACCTCAGTTGCCCGAAGAGGTGACCCGATTGGGGGTAACCGTTCGGAAGCGGAATCCGTCGTTGTTCATGCTGGTCGCGATTTATTCGCCCAAGGGCACCCACAACGTCTCGTTCCTGGACAACTACGCCAATATTTACATCCGCGATGCCCTGTTGCGGGTAGAAGGAGTAGGGGATATTTTCAGCCGGGCCGATGACTTCAGCATGCGGATCTGGTTGAAACCAGACCGGCTGGCGCAGTTGGGAATGACCTCCGACGACGTAGTGGCCGCCTTACAGGAGCAAAACCTGCAGGTGGCGGGCGGTTCGGTAGGGGGACCGCCACAGCCGACATCACAGGCGTTTGAGTACACCGTTTTCACCAATAGTCGTCTGAGTAAGGAAGAAGAGTTCAACAACATTATCGTGCGTAGTGACCCGGCGCGGGGCTCGCTGGTGTATTTGAAGGACGTAGCACGGGTGCAGCTTGGCAAGTTTTCCTACGCCAGTAACTCGTTTGTCGATGGAAAGCGGGCGGCTTATCTGCTGGTTTATCAGCTACCGGGCAGTAACGCCCTGGCCACCGCCGAAGGGGTTTACAAGGCAATGGACGATCTGAAGAAGACCTTCCCCAAAGATGTTGAATACGTGGTTCCCTTCGAATCGGTATCAGTCATTCAGGTGTCTATTTCCGAGGTGGTCGAAACCCTGCTCGAAGCGTTGGTGCTGGTGGTATTGGTCGTGTTTCTATTCCTGCAAAGCTGGCGGGCAACGCTCATTACGCTCCTGGCCATTCCCGTATCGATTGTCGGCACCTTTGCTTTGTTCGTTCCGCTCGGGTTTACCATCAATACGCTCACCCTCTTTGCGTTTGTATTGGCTATTGGGATTGTGGTCGATGATGCTATTGTGGTAGTAGAGGCCGTGCAGGCTAATATTGATAAAGGGAAGTCGCCCAAAGAGGCCACGATGGAGGCCATGCGCGAGATTTCGGCGCCGGTAATTGCCATCGCTCTGATTCTGGCGGCCGTTTTCGTGCCGGTTGGTTTCATACCCGGTATTGTCGGGCGACTCTATCAGCAGTTTGCCATTACCATTGCCGTTTCCGTCCTGATTTCGGCCTTCGTCGCCTTATCGCTCACGCCAGCGCTTTGTACGCTGCTGTTACGGCCTATGCACATCGACGAAAACGCGAAAGGCCTGAACAAGTTCTTTTTTAAGTTCAACCAATGGTTTGAGCGCGTCACGAATTCGTACTCGAGTGCCGTACAACGACTGATTAAGGCAACCCCCCTGGTCATTGTTGGGCTCGTAGTACTTTACATTGGCACTGGCTTATTGTTCCGCGCCAAACCGACGGGCTTCATTCCGACCGAAGATGAAGGACGTTTGATTGTGACCTATGAGATTCCGGAAGCCGCGTCAACCTCGCGAAGTCTGGCCGTGCTCAACAATGTCATGAGCATTCTCAAGAAGCAGCCCTACGTGGCTCACTTCTCGGCATTGGGCGGTCTGAACGCGATTACGTTTGCCTCTAAGTCGAATAGCGGTACGGTATTTATTCAGTTAAAACCGTGGGAAGAACGTAGCGAAAACGGGATGCAGGCCGATTCGCTGGTACCGAAACTGCAACGGGCTTTCGCCGGATTGAACGATGCCCGGCTTCAGGTGGTGCAGCCACCGGCCATTCCGGGCCTTGGTCAAAGTTCGGGTTTCACTTTCGAGATACAGCAGCGCCAGACCAACGACGATGTTCGTACGTTCGATAACGTCGTTCAAAACTTCCTGGCTGAGGCCAATAAACGACCCGAAATCGCCCGGGCGTTCACCTACTTTACCGCAAAAACCCCGGCTTATCGCGTGGAGGTGGATCGGGATAAATGTAAAAAACTAGGTGTTTCGGTGGCTAACGTCTACCGAACCATACAGACGTATCTGGGTAGTCAGTACGTGAACGACTTCATTATCTACGGTCGCAAGTTCCGGGTCGTGGCTCAGGCCGATACCATGTATAGGTCAGACATTAGAGAGTTGGGCCAGTTTTATGTGCGCAATGGGGGTGGTCAACTCATCCCGATCAGTAACGTCATGACCACAACTGTCATTGAAAACGCACCGTTGATCTCTCACTTCAACCTGTTCCGGTCGGTAGAGTTAAATGGTGGCGCTAAGCCGGGCTACAGTAGCAGTCAGGCCAACGAAGCGTTACGTCAGGTAGCCGATAAAGTACTACCGGAAGGCTATTCGTACGATTTCTCGGGCTTAAGTCGGGAGGAAATTAACGCCGGAAGTAGTTCTATTTACATTTTCATGCTCTCCATCGGCTTCGTGTTCCTGTTCCTGGCAGCTCTGTACGAAAGCTGGTCAGTGCCGTTTTCCGTACTATTATCGGTGCCCATTGGAGCCCTCGGTGCCATTCTCGCGCTAACGCTATTCCCTTACCTGAACAATAACGTGTATGCGCAGATTGGTCTGATCACCCTGATCGGTCTGGCGGCTAAGAACGCCATCTTGATTGTGGAGTTTGCCAAAGAGCGGGTTGACCGCGGTGAAGACCTGTTGGAATCCACCATCGAAGCGGTTCGGCTTCGCTTGCGACCGATTCTGATGACCTCGCTGGCTTTCATTCTGGGGGTTGTTCCGCTGGCCATCGCGAGCGGGGCAGGGGCGGTTGCCCGGGTAACAATTGGCCGCACTGTGCTAGGCGGAATGCTGGCTGCTACGTCGCTGGCTATCTTTGTCGTACCGGTGCTGTACGTGGGTATTACACGGCTGGCCTACGGCAAGAAAGGACTGGAAGCCCTTAAGAAACAGGCGAAACCCGCGCCAAAAGAAGAGGAGAGCCATAGTCACGCATAAGTAGAATAGACTCCTATTAGTCCTTAATCCCGATAGACTAATCAATAGTCTATCGGGATTAATACTTGATAGTCAACGAGTTGTCTAACCTAATTTTTACCTGTATTTCATAAATTTTTTTGAAAAATGCTTGCGAAACATAAATTTGATTTTCACCTTTGCCCATGAACTTAATCGGCTGAAAATCCAGAACGCCCATTTTCATCATGAACACGCAAACTTTCCGACCGGCTCTTCACCAAGAGACTTCTGTGTCCCGGCTACGAATGTGCGTCATCCTGCCCGCTTCCCTGATGGCCTGTTGTTGTTGCTAGCAATTCGCAAAGACCAACCCTGCCTGTTTACCTTTCTCAAGACCAGTGTATAAAGAACTGATCAGGGAATTCACTTGAAATAGAGAGTTATCAACAACCGTTTGGGTCGTGCCTGACTTATGGATTTCTTAAAATTATTTTTATTTACATAGTTAACCTACTAAATAGATAGAATATATATGGTAATAGGGTATAACGCAGAAAACGCCATGCTAACGATACACAACTGTTGTCGGGCATCACTAACCAGCATTTCATACAACTTGATTCTTAAAGGAGTACAAACTGATTTTCATATATAACAACAAACACAATGACACTCGAATTTGAAAATGAATTAGGTGAGATCCGATCGTATGTAAGTAAGCCTCGCCAGACCAACAGAGACATCAGTCCACTAGTAACCGGTGATACATCGCCGTTCTTTAATCTGACCGGTGGCTCGGGCGATTGGCGGGCGTCGTTATTCAATTACCCATCACCAGGGCCAACCGTGTCCCTGCTGGATTTGGTCAATACAAAGCCCGTAGTGGTAAGTTTCTATTGCCCATGCTGGGGACGATACGCCAGTCCCTACCTGGATTCGCTCGTGAAGCTCAACGAATCGCTTCAGGAGTTAGGCGTCGAACTGGTTGTGCTATCGAATGAGTCACCGAAAGCGCTCAGACGGCAAGGGAAAGACCTGAATTTTCTGTTTGCGCACGATACTGATTTGCAGGTGTCACGTCAGTTTGGGGTGTATAACGAAGATAGCCCCGTCTGGGACCGTGTGTCGGGCATATCAGACGAAGCCTTTATTCCAGCGCTTTACGTAATTGATCAGGACCGCCGGATCGTCTACCATCATCTGGACGAAAACTTTGATAGTCCACTCGATCTGGAGGCTATCGTCGACCAGGTACAGTCGCTCCGAACGGTAACACCGGCATTTATCAATGAGCCCGAGGAAGCATTGAACCCCTATTCGCGAAGCTTTTTTGCGCTTTGGCTACTAAGTATGTTGGCCGTTGCTGGTTCGCAGCTCATTAACTTTTAAATCGTATGGCTAGAGAATCGATTGTGTGCCCAACGGATGGTGTACAGGTAAATGAGAGTAAGGTGCGTACGGTTGCTTTTCTGGTCCTGTTGACAACGCTGGCTTATTTGCTAACAAACGTAGTCTGGTTGATAGCGCTATTGACCGTAGATTTTGGATTACGGGCCTTTAACACGGGTCAATACAGCCCGTTTGGAACTGTGGCCGGGTGGTTAGTGAAGCAGTTTCATCTGCCCTTCAAAGGTACCGATCAGGCTCCTAAACGATTTGCCGCTCGCATCGGATTTGTATTCGGTGCGAGCATTCTCGTAGCGCATGGGCTCGGCTGGAACACAAGTATCCTGAGTAGTGTACTGGCCATTTTTGCGGGACTGGAGTCGCTGTTGGGCTTTTGTGCAGGTTGCTATGTGTACACTTATTACCATCGCTGGTTTTCGCCGAATACAACGAGCTTCTAGACTTTATCAATTCACTCAATCCCAATCATCCTAAGCACTATGTCAGTTCAAGCAGAAACGCAAAGTCAGGTTTTACAGGAAGTGCTGGCCGCGAACGAAACGTACGTCGAAAATTTTGGCGACAAAGGGAGTTTGCCCTTGCCTCCGGGTCGTCATTTCGCGATTTTGACCTGCATGGATGCCCGACTCGATCCGGCAAAATACGCTGGCTTGTCAGAAGGGGACGCCCACGTGATCCGGAATGCGGGCGGACGGGCCAGTGACGATGCAATACGTTCGCTGGTGATCTCGCACAAGCTGCTGGGTACCCGCGAGTGGTTTGTGATCCATCATACCGATTGTGGTATGGAGTATTTCACCGATGATGTTATCCGCAATTTACTGGCTAAAAGCCTGAAAACGGCTACGGTCGATGAAAAAGGATGGCGTAATGTTGAAGAAGAAGGGGGCTCTGACGAAGCACGCTTTATTTCGTTTCTAACCATTCGCAACCTGGCCGACAGCGTAGTGGAAGATGTACAGCGCATTAAGCGTCACCCACTGGTGCCGAAATACATTCCGGTTTATGGCTATATCTACGACGTAAAATCGGGACGTCTGATTGAGGTGCCGGAAGCTACCGAAGCGGGCGTAGCAGCGTAAAGACACTGGGGAGGGGCCTGGAAAATGGTCAATACCTGACGAAAAATTAAAAGTAGTAGCCAATACAGGGTAAATCAGCTGGCTGCAACTGGTTGGTTTACCTACCAAGAAAAAGCCAGGATGGCTGCAACCATCCTGGCCGATTCGCAAACAAGGCTCTGACAAGCCTCATTCTATCACAAATCAATACAAAGTAATGCAAAAAATTTTATATACCTGGGCAGTTTGGTTGCTCACGTATGGTTGTTTGCTGGCACAGACAACTGCATCTCAAGGGCGCATTTTGTCGGGCATTGTCCGAACGGAGAATGGAGAGCCGCTGCCAGGTGCAAACGTGGTGCTAAAGAATCAAACCAAAGGCACGTCAACCGATGCAGACGGGCGCTATACCATCAACGCTGGCTCGGGCGATGTATTGGTCGTATCGGCCATTGGTTATCAAACTACCGACCTCGCTGTCGGCAACCAATCAACGCTCGACGTACAATTAAAGGAATCGGCCTCGCAATTGAATGAGGTTGTAGTGGTAGGGTATGGCACGCAGGACCGCAAAAACCTGGTTGGGTCGGTAACGCAAATTAATGCCGACGAAGTTAAAAACCGACCGGTAGCTAGTTTCGACCAGCAGTTGCAGGGCCGCGCGGCTGGTGTACAGGTTGGCGCTAATACGGGTGTGCCAGGCGATGGTATCTATTTCCGGATTCGGGGATCTACCTCGATCAACGCCAGCAATGATCCGCTCTACGTGGTGGATGGCGTTTTTGTCAACAACCAGTCATTACAGAAAATTACGACGCAGGGGCAGGCTAACAATCCATTGGCTGACATCAACCCCGCTGATATTGAGTCAATTTCTATCCTGAAAGATGCCGAAGCCACGGCAATCTATGGAGCGCGTGCCGCCAATGGCGTTGTTGTAATAACTACCAAGCGGGGCGCTTACAATGCCAAAACAAAGGTGACACTCAATGCCGCCGTAGGACAGGCCTGGGCTCCTAAGCTTTGGGACCTGGTAACCGGACCCGAGCACGCCACCCTCATCAACGAAGCCTGGAAAAACGATGGTAAGCCATTTGAAACTCGCCCATTCCGGCCAAAATCAGAAGGCGGGCGCGGGTTACCCGAAGAGCAGCAAACCTATGATCGGCTGGGCGACATCTTCCGGACGGGCGTCCTCCAGAATTACGACCTGTCGGTGTCTGGCGGAAACCAGCATACCCGATTTTATCTCGGTGGAGGCTACACTAGTCAGCAGGCCACGCTGCGCACCAACGATTTTCAGCGGGCCAGCTTCAAATTAAACCTGGACCACGATCTGACCGACCGCATCCGCATCGGAAACAGCAATATCTTGTCGCAGTCAACCCGGACCAATGCGCGCGTTGGCGACGGGCCTCAGGGCGGAATTTTGCAGGCCGCACTTCACACGCCGACGTACTTGCCGAAGTTCAACGCTGATGGTACGTATGGCAAATGGGCCGGGTTCGATAACCTCGACGTGCTGATCAATAATACCGACATGAACTCGACCAGTACGCGTTACATCGGTAATCTGTACGGCGAGCTGGACATTATTGAAGGGCTGAAACTTCGCAGCAGCTGGAGCCTTGATTATAACGACTACAACGAATACGAGTACTGGAACACGCTCACCAACCGGGGTAGTGCCAGCAAGGGCTTAGCCACCTCAAGCATTAGCAAAAACACCGTCTGGATCAATGAACAGACCCTAACGTACCGCCGAATGTTTGGCACGGACCACTCGTTCGGGGCCTTACTCGGCAATTCGGTCCAGGGTAATGTGTCGACGCAAACGCAGGCACAGGGTACAAATTTTCCGTCGGATGCTTTCAAGCAAATTACGTCTGCGTCGGTCACGACTTCCTCGTCAACCCGAAATCAATACAATCTCGTATCTTTCTTCGGGCGGGTTGACTACAATTTTGCCAAGAAATACTTCCTGGAAGCGAGCTTACGGGCCGATGCTTCGTCGCGATTTGGGGTGAACCGGCGCTGGGGCTATTTCCCGTCAGCGGGTGTGGCCTGGCAGGTGAAGCAGGAGAACTTTCTGCGGGACGTCAGCTTCCTGAGCGATCTCAAACTGCGGGCCAGCATCGGCTGGACGGGCAACCAGAACGGCATTGACAATTACGCATCGCGCGGCTTGTGGGGCGGTGGCTTCAACTACCAGGATAATCCCGGTACGTTTCCGGTGCAGCTGGCCAACCCGGATCTGAAGTGGGAAACGACTCGACAAGCTAATATCGGCCTGAACGTAGGATTGTGGAACAACCGCATTGGACTGGAAGTCAATGCGTACTCCAAATACACGTACGACCTGCTGCTGCAAGTGCCACTGGCGCAGAGTTCGGGTTTTGCCAGCATCTACAAGAACGACGGCGAAATCAGCAACCGGGGCCTTGAGTTTGCACTCAATACGTTGAATATCAACAAGCAGGGTTTCCAGTGGAACACCAGCTTTAACATTGCGACTAACGTCAGTCGGGTCGAAAAGCTGTCGATTCCCATTGATGCCAGCTATGCCGTTGAGCGACTGGCGCAGGGGCAGCCTTACCACTCATTTTTTGTGTATAAGCAACTGTACGTTGACCCCAAAACGGGCGATGCCGTTTACGAAGACGTCAACAAAGACGGTGCTATTACGGTAGCCGATAAGCAGTTTTATGGCACTGCCTTACCCAAGTTTTTCGGTGGTCTGAACAACACGTTTTCGTACAAAGGCTTCGATCTGTCAGTCTTCTTCAATTTTCAGTCGGGCAACAAAGTCTTCAACGCCAATCGGTTCTTCCACGAGTCGGGCGGTACGCGTGACGACCGGCGGGCTATCAACAAAAATCAGTTGAACCGCTGGCAGAAAGAGGGCGACATCACCGACGTACCCCGACTGACTACGCAAGGCAACAACTATAACCTCAATCCGATCAGCCGTTTTGTGGAAGATGGATCGTTTCTACGGCTTAACTCGGTCGTGTTTGGCTACTCGATTCCCAAGTCGATTCTTCGCAAGATTGGCGTGGCCTCGGCGCGGATTTACTATAACGGCTCCAACCTGCTCTTGCTGAGCAATTATCAAGGACCTGATCCGGAGGTGAACGTAACGTCCAGTCAATCCGTCCAGGGCTATGACCTTGGAACGCCCCCACAACCACGTACCGGCCAGTTTGGGCTGAATCTGACACTTTAATACGAAAGCCGTATCGGTTATGAACAAATTATTAGTCTTATTTTCTTTCTTATTGCTAACAGGCTGCAAGCAGTTCTTAGACGTACAACCCGAGCAGCAGGTCGATGAATCACAGGCTATTACTAATGCCAGCACCGCCGAAGCGGCCGTAAACGGATTGTATAACCGACTCGGCAACGACGGCTACTACGGCTCTAATTTCCCGGCCCTATCGTACCTCTCCGGGGGGGATGTGCAGTGGACCGGGTCGCAGGGGGCTCCGCAGGAAATCACTTCGCGCAAACTAACGGCCGACAACGGCTACGTAGGTTCGGGCTGGAGTGCCATTTACCGAACTATCCTGGCCGCCAACTACCTGCTCGAAACGGTGCCGCCATTGAATGACCCGCTGTTAACGGCCGACCGGAAAAACCAGATTCTGGGGGAAGCGTACGCCATTCGCGCCTTGTCGTACTTCGATCTGGCTAGAGGCTGGGGGGGCGTGCAGCTTATTCTAAAACCTACGTATACCCCGCAGGATAACACCGGCATTTCCCGAAGTTCATTGGACGAGACGTATGCGCAAGTGCTGAAAGACTTAACGGCGGCTGAGCCATTGCTGGGCAATACGACTAACCGCAATCGGGTCACGAAGAAAACTGTCTACGCGCTGCGGGCTCGCTACCATTTGTACCGGCAGGAGTGGGACAAGGCGGAAGAATACGCCACCAAATTGATCGACGACGCATCGTATAAGCTCGTGAAGCCCTACAGTGCCTTTTTTGCCAACAATGCCGTTAACACCACTGAATCAGTATTCGAGATCGCGTATTCGAATTCGTTCAAGAACGGTCATAGCAACTGGTGGTTACCACCGGCGCTGAGTGGTCGGCGGGAGTGGGCACCTTCTGCTCAACTCGTTACGCTGCTGAACGACCCGAAGGTGGGCGGTAATCGCAAAGAACTGATTGCGCAAACGGCTCCCCCGGGCAATCTGTGGTATGGCAAGCTGTATTACCGAAACCCAATCGGTACCGATCCGGCTTACCTGATCCGCATTGCTGAACTGTATCTGATTCGGGCCGAAGCGCGGGCTCAGCTGGGTAATACGACCGCTGCCCTGGCCGACTTGAACGCCATCCGTGATCGGGCTGGCGTACCGCTCTCAACGGCCTCGACAAAAGAGACACTAGTTCAGGCAGTTGAAGACGAACGGCGCGTTGAATTCGCTTTCGAAACTGACCGCTGGTTCGACCTGGGCCGGAAAGGACGAATCGGGACAGTGTTGAACATTACTGATCCGAACAAGTACGTATTGCCTATTCCAAACAGTGAAATCCTGGCCGATAAAGCACTGACGCAGAATAAAGGGTATTAAACTGTGGTGCTACGTAGCTCCGACATCGCAACGGCGGACCGTTCTTGTCGGAGCTATAACCTCTAAAAACTAACACAACATGAACACGCAGCGTATTTTAACCTTCCTCTTTGTCTTATTCATTGTAAGTTCTGGACTGGCGCAAACAACATCAAAAACCGTTGGTCCCGAAAAAGGGGCCCTCGTTATTGTCGGTGGTGGCAATATGGGGCCTGAAATCTGGGGGCGTTTTGTTGAACTCGCAGGTGGTGCCGCTGCCGCTGATATTGTCATCATCCCTACGGCAGGCGACGACTCAACGGCTAACCAAGCCCCAAGGGAAACCGAAAAGCTGCGGAATCTGGGCGTCAAAAACATAACGGTTTTGCACACCCGCGATCCGAAGGTGGCCAATCAGGAATCATTCGTCGCGCCGTTGAAGAAAGCCACGGGCGTCTGGTTCGTGGGTGGTCGGCATTGGCGGCTGGCCGATTCGTACCTCAATACCCTGTCACACAAAGAGTTTAACGCATTGCTGGCTCGGGGTGGAGTCATCGGTGGTACGTCGGCGGGCGCTACGATCCTGGGGTCGTTCATGGTGCGGGGCGATACCAAAGGGAACTCGATCATGGTGGGCGATCACACGCAGGGGCTCGATTTCATTCACAACGTAACAATCGACCAGCACGTACTACGCCGAAACCGGCAGTTTGACCTTATTGACGTCATTAAGACTCGTCCTGAACTACTGGGCCTGGGTATCGACGAAAGTACCGCCATTGTGGTGCAGCAAAATACGTTTGAGGTAATTGGTAATTCATACGTCGGGGTTTACACCGCCGAGCAGATTGCCAACAATGCTAAATACCCATCTGGTCAGAATAGCACGGGAGGCCCATTCTTCTTTCTGGGTAAGGGGCAGAAGTTTGACTTACAAGCCCGCAAAGTGCTGAATCAGCAACCTCCGCGTCCGAACGAACCGGCCAAGTAGCTATAAATTCTACTCAACTATGAGCAAACTGACAAGCACTGCCCTGGTGTCGGAATGGGACAGAGACCTAGCAGAGGGCACAACGACGAGAGACAACTGGGGGCCCACAGCTCAGCCGCCATCTGAATGGCAGGGCTACGAGCGGGTGCTGTTCCGGTTCTTCTTTCTTTACTTCATTATTCAGGTTGTACCACTGGACTGGCATTTTTATCGGGATCTGCTGACCATTGACTGGGGCCCCAATTACTACCAGGATGTATTCAACTTAGCGCGTTACGCACCCCGCTTCATCGGTCCGGACGACACCTTTGCCAACTGGGCAATTGTGGCGCTTATCGCGTTGGTTGGTACGTTGATCTGGAGCATTCGGGACACGAAGCGGACCGAATACAATGCCCTGTACTATGGGCTGCGGGTGATTCTGCGCTATCGGCTGGCCATCGGTGTCATTGCCTATGGCTTCATTAAGCTGTTTCCCATGCAGGCACCCCTGCCGTCGATCAGTAACCTAAACACGGCTTACGGCGATTTTACGGCCTGGAAACTGTTTTCCTTAAGCCTGGGAATTGTGCCGTCGTATGAGTCGTTTCTGGGTTTGGTCGAAATCATTGGTGGCTTGTTACTGCTTAACCGCAAAACTGCTACCATTGGCACACTGATAATTATCCCGTTCACGGGGAACGTGTTCATGTCGAACCTGGCCTACGAAGGTGGGGAATACGTATACAGCTTTTATCTGATTACGATTGCCCTCTTTCTGTTTGCTTTTGATGCCATCCGACTAGTGCGGTTGGTGTCGCTGGAGAAGCCAACGGTGCCTAATCGGTTCGTACCTGTTTGGGCTGGTCGTTGGAAGGTAGTCCGGCCGCTGCTGAAAGGAGCGTTTCTCTTGTTTGCCGTGGGGCTCTACGGCTATAAGACCTACGGCGCCTACCGTACTGATCCGTACCAGTACCCTAAAACACCCGGATTGACTGGGGCGGCTGGGTTGTATAACGTCCGCGAATTTAAGCTGGCCGATAAAGTGCTGCCTTACTCCAAAACCGACTCAAAACGCTGGCAGGACGTAGTATTCGAGCGCTGGAACACGATTAGTATTAAATCAAACCGTCCCGTTCGGCTCGACAAGACCAATACCGAACAGCTTCACGCAGCCGATGCCGCGCGTACGTACGAATTTGCCGGTTCGGCGGGTCGGCATTATTACAGCTACCAGGTTGATTCGCTGCGGCACGTGCTGACGCTCTCCAACCGGAACCCAAACTACGTGGGCGAAACCCTGCAACTGCATTATGAGCGCTCAGGGCCCAACGAAATTATTCTGTCGGGACTGAACGAAAGCCAGGACTCGGTTTATGTCGTGCTGGATAAAGTTAACAAGAAGTACTTACTCAACGAAGCAGCCAAAGCCGGTCGGCGCGGCACGCTGAAACTTTAACCCCGCTTTCTGCCATGTCCACTCTAAAAACCACCCTTACCAATCCGGTCTACCAGCCAGTACCAGGAGGGATTAAATCGGTTTTGTCCGCATCCTCAACCAGAACGGATGCTCCAGCAGGAACAGGGTCAGTTACCCGCACGACGCGCCGACCCTGGACTACGGGCGAGAAAATCGCCTTTCGGATTGCGTTTGTCTTCTTTGTGATTTTCTCGATTCCGACGAACGTGGGTTGGTACCGGAATCTGTTCTCACTCGACTGGCTGCACTTACACTACCGTGATTTATACGACATTGCCCGCTTTCAGCCAAACCTGCTGGGGGGAGCGAAATGGTGGCCGTCGTGGATGGGTTATGGCGAATGGGTATTTCTTCTGCTCGTATCGACGGTCGTCGGGTTAGTCTGGACAGCTTTGGACCGGAAACGTCTGGAGTATAACCTGCTGTATTACTGGTTGCGGGTAATTGCCCGGTACCGAGCTGGCATTGGCATCATCGGGTTTGGTTTTACCAAGCTCATGCCCACGCAGTTACCCTATCCGTCGTTAGGCCTGTTGAATACCAACTTTGGCGACCTGACCGCCCAGAAGATTTACTGGCTGTCCATCGGAATTGTGCCCTGGTACGAAGTGTTTACGGGCGTTGTGGAGGTGCTGGCGGGAGCGCTTTTATTCTTTCGGGCAACGACCTTTTGGGGAGCGGTACTCCTGTTCGGCGCTTTAGCCGACATTGTGTATGTCAACCTGGCCTACGACGGGGGCGTTCACGGCTACAGTTCATATTTCGTCGTGCTGGCGGGCTTTCTGCTGGTGTATTACGTCCGTGATCTGTACAGTTTACTGATTAAAGAGCAGGTTACGGTACCAACCTATTATTACCCCAGCTTCGCGAAACCCTGGCAACAGATCACCCGGATCAGCCTGAAAACGGCGGTCATTGGCGTTTTTCTGGGGCTGTTGTTCTGGTTGCAGTACGTCAACTTCCGCTATGACCCCTACAAACAACCCGCCCAGAAAGGGGTGCCCGAACTGCGGGGCAATTATGCCGTAACGGAATTTAAGCTCAACGGTAAAGAGATACCTTACTCGCCAACCGACTCGCTACGTTGGCAGGAGGCTACGTTTGAGAAGTGGTCGACGCTGACCTTTAAAGTGAATCGGCCGGTGCCTTTAGACCTCTCCAACGGGGGCGGTTCACCCATGCGCGACCTCAACCGAACCTTTGAACTAACGGGCGTAGCCGGTGGGCAGCGGGTATTCTACTACGATGCCGACCCAATCAATCATGTCTTGTATTTACAGGACAAATACCGTCCGTCAAATGGCCGTGGTGAACGGGGCGAAGGCGATAGCGAAGGAAGTGTTCCGAAAAAGCGGGAGAAGAAACAACCAACCGACAACTGGATTCCGGCGGAAGCGCTGGCCAGTATTGGCCCGGAAGATACTAAAATTGACCTTATTGCCCGATCAACCCGGCGCACCAAAGGCATCAAATCGGAAGCGCGTCGGGAAGATGGTAAACGCAACCGGATGATTCTGCGCTACCAAACGACGGATGGGTCTCGGGTTGTCTTAACCGGCGTCGATGAAAAGAAACGATCAATTTATGTGGTATTAGACCGCGTAAATCGAAAGTATGCCCTGTCGGAGAGTACCTTGCGGGCCGGAACGTATTAACAGAAACCAGTGAGTCAATCAACATACGATGCTGTCGTAGTAGGGTCGGGGCCGAATGGGGTAGCCGCTGCCATCACCATGCAACAGGCGGGCGTGTCGGTACTACTTATAGAAGGTAAAGCGGAAATTGGTGGGGGCTTACGTTCCGCTGAATTAACCTTGCCGGGGTTTGTTCACGACATCTGTTCGGCGGTGCATCCATTAGCCGCTGGCTCACCGTTTTTTCAGAGTTTACCCTTAACCGAGCACGGGCTGGAATTTATTTATCCACCCTTATCGGCGGCTCACCCCTTCGACGGGGGGACAGCGTCAGCATTAAGCCGTTCCGTGCAGGAAACGGCTCATTCGCTGGGCGCCGACGAAAAAACGTATCAGCACATGATGGAGCCGCTGGTGCGGGACTGGCCAGCGATGGCGGCCGACGTATTGGGACCGCTGCGTTTTCCAAAGCATCCGTTCGACATGGCGCGGTTTGGGCTGGATGCCTTGCCCGCAGCTACCTATCTGGCCCAACGCTTTCAGACAAAAGAAGCAAAGGGGTTGTTCGCCGGTATGGCGGCACACGCTATTCAGCCCCTCACGAATTTGACTACGTCGGCCATTGCGCTCGTGCTCATGACTGCAGGCCATTTGCGGGGCTGGCCCATCCCGAAAGGCGGCTCCCAAAGCATTGCCAACGCACTTGCCTCGTATTTTCGGTCTATTGGGGGAACGATTGAAACCAATACACCCGTTAAGACACTCCGTCAATTGCCGCCTGCACAAGCTATTCTGCTCGACGTAACGCCCAAACAGCTCCTGCAACTAGCTGGAGAACGGTTTTCTCCCTTATACCGGTGGCAACTGAAACGTTACCGCTACGGCATGGGCGTGTTCAAAATCGATTGGGCGCTAGACGGGCCTATTCCATTCACAGCACCAGAGTGTCGGCAAGCGGGCACCATTCATCTGGGAAACACACTCGAGGAAATTGCCGCTGGTGAACAAGCCACGTCTGTCGGGCACCATCCCGATCAGCCATTTGTGCTACTGGCGCAGCCTAGTTTGTTCGATGCGACCCGGGCCCCGGTAGGTCAGCACACGGCCTGGGCGTACTGCCATGTGCCTAATGGGTCAACGGTTGACCGAACTGACGCTATTGAACAACAAGTAGAACGCTTTGCCCCAGGGTTTCGGGACCGGATATTGGCACGTCATACGATGAATACTGCCCAAATGGAAGTCTATAATCCCAACTACATTGGGGGTGACATCAACGGTGGCATTATTGACATTGGCCAATTATACACCCGCCCCGTTATCGGACTCTCACCTTATCGAACCTCTGCATCAGGTGTTTACGTCTGCTCATCGTCGACACCACCCGGTGGCGGAGTGCATGGGATGTGCGGCTATCATGCCGCCCGCCGGGCGCTAGCAGATGTGTTCCATCTTACCCCTACCATTCAGCTATCGAACGGCTAAAGGGCTCTACAACCGCAGCAGGTAGTATATGACTGGCCGCTCTGTAGGGCTCTTCGTTATGAGTTGTGGGCACGCCTAACAGCTTTCAAGTACCCCCTAATTGGAGTACCTACAAAGCGTGACCAAGACTTTTGCATAGTTTTTGTTAGTCTTGGTTACTTGCTCGTCAGAGAGAGTATAGTGATTGTTCAGCTGACTTTGGTACTGCTGCCCAAGCTATTTTTATATATGTATACAAATTATCGTTTACAGTAAACTATAACAGTACATTTACGAAATTTAGTCTATTTATTTGATAATTAAAGGGTTAACTTATTCGTATCTGTATATTTGTCAGGCTCCGTAAGCTCGATATGTGTTCTAATATAAAGGGCAGAAATCGCAACTAATTCACGTTACGTATGTGTTACGGCACAGTTTTGGTTAACAATTCGGTCAAGTTGTTTCAAAAGCCAACTGACTACTACTATGTCCTCACCGATTTATTTGAATTGGCTAGATATTGTTGAGGTGACATCAGCTGACGAGGCCTCATCAATTGCTGCATTCCCAAATTTAAAGCAAGCTTGCGATTATGCACAGCTGCGAAACGCTGAACAAGCGGATATGTACCAGATCGTTACGAATAAAGAAGATTTTTTCTGGGTCGTTTCCTCCAAAATGGCAGAACAGTTACTGCTGCATGGCTTCAAGGTGTTGTCGTTACCATAAAAACGTCTAAATAGTCCTTAGGCAGAGGCTGCTCTGGGGCGTCAACTCCGATACTGCAAAAGCCCATGTCTCCACGGGCTTTTGACATAATATCGATTGGTTCTACGTTGCGAGAGAAGTAGTTAAATTATACACTCCTCACTGTTTTCTCACTGATTTTTTAGGGCATCAACGCCAGCCTGTGCCACCGTATGGTCATTTTCGACTGTGCTACCCGATACACCGATAGCACCAATTACTTCATCACCGTTCAAGATGGGTATGCCGCCCGGAAAGGTAATGAGGCCACCATTCGAGTGCTCGATATTGAACAAGGCACCACCCGGCTGCGATAATTTGCCTAATTCGCCGGTGGGCATGTCGAAGTAACGGGCAGTTCTGGCTTTGCGCATAGCAATGTCAACTGATCCTAGCCAGGCCCCGTCCATCCGGACAAAACTTGTCAGATTGGCACCTGTGTCTACTACAGCAATATTCATTTTCACTCCTAATTCCTGCGCTTTTTGTTTTGCCGCCTGACTGGCAACTTCAGCTTGCTCTAAGGTAATCCCCATGTGTAAAGGTCGGTGGTTTATGAACCGACGCTGCAAAGGTTAACGAATTAGTAAGTTGGAAGTAGCGCAATGGTCCCAAAAACTTACGCAAAAGTCTTATCCGAGCGTAGAGGATTGAACTTGGCAGTAGACTAAGTAGCTAATGAGCAATACGTTATGGTACGATTTACTGCTAACTCTATTTTCTTCGGTATCTATCCTAAACAATAAAGCCCCAATGGCATCACTGGGGCTTTATTGCTTTAGAGCTGTTTGTTACTGCTTGGTAGCTTTCTCGGTTGCTGTAGACTGAACCTTCTGAGCGGTTACTCCTTGTTGGGGCTTGTAAATGGCACCCGTCGCGAAGTCAACAATGGTACCGGGCCAGAATAACAGAATATCGGCAATCAGAGCCCCAACCCGAACCTGACGCTGCTGCTCACCAGGCATGGGCTTGCGCTTTTGATGCTCAGTGACGCGTCCGCCGAAGACAGTGGCGCAACTGGTAAGTGAACTCGACAGGGTAAGGGTAGCTACTGCCAGTAAGGTATACTTCTTTAAGCGTTGCATGAGTAATGAATGGATTTATAGATAATTATTTGGTGGCAGTGATTGTAAAGTCAACGTCATTATCGTCGGTGCCGTTGATGATGAGTTTGTTTCCGCTGGCTCTGGCTATTTTGTCGGAGTCAGCTTTAAATTCCACGTCGCCGTTACCAGCGTCGGTTACGGCGATGTCGTCAACTGAGCCTACCAAAAATGGCTCGTCGTCTGATTTCGACGTGATATCGAGCGCCATAGAGATCGTAGAGGCTGTCTGACGAGTTACGGTTACGTTGCCTTTCAGGTTTGTTTGGCTGGCTGGCACAGTGCGTCCGCCGTAGGTTAATTCGGAAAAGGTATACGTACCGGCTACGCGAGTGGCTACATCGGGGGCAGGTTCATTGTCCTTCTTACAGGCGGTCAGCGAAGCGGCCACGAAAAGGGCCATCAGTAATGAGCGATAGAGCGGAAAAAATGATTTCATCGTATTTGTTTATTTGGTTAAAAGAGAAAGTAGTTGACCAGTAGTTGCTGGTTTGCTGTGACAAAATTGTGGAAGCAGGCCCGTCAGATGAAGGTGATCATGTACCAACTGCTTAAAACAGTTGCCCAAGGAGCAGATTCGGGGATTAAAATGAGTACGCCCATCCAGAGCCCCGGAAAGAGGACTGTAGATGGGCGTATAGACGGGAAAGGGCCTTCAGTTGAGCGTAGTCTCCAGACTACGGCAAACAAAGCAAACAAACGCTAGTTGCGGGCGGGAATGACTTTTTGATCCATTTGTAACGCTTCTAATGCCGCGGCCAGGTAAACCATAGGGGCATTCCAGTTAATGGCAATTTCGTTGGAGGCATACGAGCAGTCGGCGTCGAGGTACACTTCGTCGGCAACGGTAGTCGTGTAACCCGCGCACTTATCCTGCCGGGCTGCATTGGCGTTCGTACCGCCAGAAAGCAGACCAGGCACGGGAGCCTCAATACCATCGGCAACCGACGGGCGGTGATGAGGATGCATAGGGGTTTTGTCGCCAAAACCAGTCAGGAACGAATAACCGGTGGCATTACGTCCGAGCAAGTAATCGAGGTTGCCCAGGGCGTACTGAAGGTAGCGGGCACGATTGGGCGAATCGGTAAACCGGTACCCCTGAATAAGCGCAATGCCCTGATTGCCAGCTTCGGAGCTGCTGCCCCAGATATAATCCCGAGCCGATTTACCCATCACCGTCTGGAACGCCTGGCGATCGGCACCGCTAATGAGCGAGTCTGCCATAGTGGTCAGGTGTTGCTTCACTAGGGGCAGGTCTTTTTTGCCAATAGCGGTTAAGTTATTACCAGCCCGGGCGAGGGTATAATACGCCAGCGTCCGAACCTGCGGCCAGGATGGTATAGGCGTTCGATTATCCGGAAACAGATTGACAGCCGTGTAATAGGCGTCATCTTTGGTCGTGACGTAGAGTTCAGCCGCGGCCCAGATCCACTCATCGCTGGCGTTACGGTCTTCGTAGCCACCGGTCGTTACGTCGGGATCAAACTTCGAGTTCATCTCCCGCTGGTTATACGCTACATCCGGATTGGCTTTGGCCCATGCCCACGCTTTTTTGGCGGCTGCCACGCACGAATCCGACAAACCGGGAAATTCACGGCTGTAGGGCTTCAGTACGCGACCTGCCTGGGCCATCACGGCGGCAAAATCGAGCGCAGCCGTAATGCCTTTCGCGACGACATACCGGTCTTTAGTCGCCTTGTCGGGCATAATCATGCCGTCGAAAGAAGGGTTGGTTAATTTATGGTACACTCCGCCATCCGCCGGGTCCTGCATGGTTAGCATCCAGCGCAGGTTCCAGAGCGCTTCGTCGAGTACATCCGGAACCTTGTTGCTGCTTTCAGGGATGTTGGTATCAAGATTTTTAACATAGTCCGGGAAGTCTTCGCAGAGCGAGAGCAACGTGCCCATCGTGATGCCCGAGTTAACAATGTATTTGTTGTAATCGCCCGCATCGAACCAGCCCCTGGGCGATGAAATCACCGTTCCGGCCGGACGACCTTCCGAAGCCGCCGACGGGTGAATCAGCACGCGGGTGTCAGGATGCCCGGCTGGTCGAGCCCATTGCCCGGCATAGATGGGGAGAAGATCGATGCCCGTCCGTTGGTAATAAAATCCTTTGATAGCCCCAATCGTCACCGCCCGGTGAACGTCGGACCGGATGTCGAACGAATAGGAGTGACCTAACCCTGGAACCACCACTACGTAGCTTCCTGATTTAGTAAACCCCGAAAAATCAGCGATACGGGTTGTTTTACCGGAGATGGCATTTTGTCGAGGAGCACTCAACGTACCCGTGAAAACAACCTTCTTTAAATCTGGGGTCACCAATTGAAATTTTCCTTGGGCCTCGCCAACGACCACGGCAATTTTTGAGGCATTGGGGTAAAATCCAATCTGGTTGAGCCGAATCGCTTCGGAAAGCGCCTGGGCTGATGCAGCTCCAGTAATCAATCGGTGAGCCAGCAGAAGGCTACAGAGCAACTTAAACAGAGAAAATTGAAAAGACATGAGCAAATAAGGAAGAAGAAAAAACAAAACATGCCTGCAATCAGAGCAGGTTGCAGGCACGTATAGTCAGAATCGTTTGTCTAATATCGGCTCTATTTCACCACTTTCATGGTGCCCTGCATGATGTAGAAGTGCCCCGGTACGGAGCATTCATACATGTAGTCGCCCGGCTTTTCGGGAGCCATGAAATAAATGGATTCGTTGGTATTTGGTTGAAGCAGATTAGTGTGGTGTAACACCTTATCCGTTTGTGGAATGTAATTCCGTTCCTGCCCTTCAAGGCCAAGTTTCATGGCCAGCTCACCCACCTGAATGGCTGACCCGGGAGTCACAACCACAAAGTTGTGCAGCATGTCGTCTTCGTTGTTGAAGACCACCCGCACTTTGCTGCCCGCCTTCACCTGAAACTGCTCGGGCGAAAACTTAAGCCCTGGCTTGGTGCCCATGTTAATGGTGTAGTCTGGCTCACCCCAGGATGCAGGCATCTCGGTTACGCGCTTGGCCATCAGATTACCCGCCGTTTTAGCGCCCGCTGCTGGCTTAGCCGCTGTTGACTTGGTGCCGGTCGCTTTTGTGCTGATCGGTGGAGCTGTCGAAGTAGAGGCCATGGCCATGGCCGAGTGA
The DNA here is from genome assembly GCF_042684525.1 of Spirosoma soli. NCBI lineage: Bacteria > Pseudomonadati > Bacteroidota > Cytophagia > Cytophagales > Cytophagaceae > Spirosoma > Spirosoma soli. The sequence continues at coordinate 58,975 of NZ_JBHULN010000009.1, forward strand.
TCGTGCTTAGGAGCGGCACTCGCCAGCATCAGCCGTTCACCGTCAGGCAAGTTGTTTAACGTATAATACCCGACGTTATGCAGCAGAGCGCGGCCTTTTGTAGAGCGAACACCATTGGTTGTGATCTCGTGGATATACCCCAACCGCAGGCTATCAACGACTAACCGAGCTTTCAGACCATCCTTAGACACCACAATGCCGCGGATAGGACAACCGGCCCGGTTGATAACCGGACTGCCGTAAGTCGCGTGGTATTTGTAGTTAAAGCCGGTCACTTTGTACGACGCCGGGTCAGCAGCCAGCTCCTGGTCGACCGGTTCGGTAAACTCGATTTCAAAGCCGTCGGGCATGGCGTGGATCGTTTTCATCTCGAACGGCATCTTACCCGTCCAGACTACTCGTTGCAGACTAAACAGCTCTTTACCCGTCGATGACCAGCCACGACTCGTCATGCCCACGAACATCGACGCATCATGCCCCCATACCAGCCGAAGTACCCCCGACGAGAAACCTTCACGGAACGGAAAGACAACCCCCTGATAATCGCCCTTAACTTTTTCGAAGTCAACGCGCGATACGATACTTTGACCCTGATCGCCCACAAACAGCTGCCCATCAAACGGACCAAACTTACCTTTGTTATTATCCAGTAACAGACCAGAGGTCGAAATGCCAAGAATGCCGTGGGGCAGCCAAACGGCCGGGGCCTTCAACGCCGTAAACTTCTTCGACACATCGTAGAGTGGCTCGCCCGTGTTCGGTACGTCTTCCGGTTTAATTTTCAGGGGAGATCCCTGCAAACCCGTCCAGCGCAGGCTTTCGGCGTTGCCCAGGAAATCCCCTTTTTCGACCTGCGAAATGCGGCCGGAGCCTACCCAGTCACCCTGGTTTTCGGTGTAAAAGAAATCACCGGCCGCGTTCATACCGTAGCCCGCCGGCGAACGCATACCAGCCGCAAAAGGAGTCATTTTCCCGTCGGGTGTAATTTCCAGTGTCCAGCCGCGCCAGGGGACTAAGCTCACGCCATGACCTAAACTATTGCTCCAGCCTACGTTCAACGTGACCAGCATGTTGCCATTTGGCAGGAAGGTTGGCCCGTAGGAATATTCGTGGTAATTACCCGAAAGAGGCCAGGAATATACTTTGTCGTAGGAGTCAGCGCGTCCGTCGCCGTCGCTGTCGTGCAGGCGGGTTACTTCACTACGTTGAGTAACGTAAATGTCGCCATCTTTGTAAGCGAGTCCCAGCGGTTCGTGTAAACCAGAGGCAAATCGCTTGTAACTGGGGCGCCCCGAATTGGAAACGTACGGGTTAGAAACGATCCAGACTTCGCCCCGGCGCGTACAAACGGCCAGGTTTCCATCGGGTAGGGTAGCCATGCCCCCTACCTCCAGAATTATGTCTTCGGGAACGGGCAGCGAAATCAGTTTATAAAAGTCGTCTTCTTTTTCAGGATCAGCGTCAACTTTAGCCAGGCCTTTGGGAGCCGGAGCCGGTTGTTTACTGCTCGAACTAACAGGCTGACCGGTTTTAGACTGAATCTGCGCCCAGGTCGGTAACTGACTGAGACAAACAAGGCCAGCCGCAAACAGAGCGGTTTTGGCTAAGCGATATATGGAATGATACTTGATATTCATAGGAGTATGTAGGGAGGCCTAAAAGTCGAGGGGTTGGAGCCGTCTTCGAGACCTTATGGATTTTGTAAGGTTCTTACCAGACAATTGAATAAGATACGCTGCCGTTGTTGCCGTTCGGTTTTACGGGCAGCAATAGTTCCTTTTTGTTTTGCGCCGTACTTCGGATAACTGGTTTCTCTTTGCCCGGCAGTTGAATAAAATACTGTTTGTCGTTGATGGCGTAAAGGCCATTAGGCAACTCCGTAATATCATTGCCTTCGGCTACCAGGCACCAGATATCGGCTTCTTTAGGCTGGTTCATAACCGTAAATGAGTGCGACAACTTGCGGCCTTCCTCTTCCGTCGTAAACGACTCCCGCACATTTGCCCCGGCAAGTGTGTATTTGAAAACAGGACGGCCTGTTTTGTCAATGTCGTAACCCAGATTGGTATACGTCGCGTTCGAATCGGGCCAGGCCGCATTTTTGTCGGTCATAACGGCAAGCGATGGCTTACCAGATAACTCGATTACACTGCCCAGGGGCACCGATAACTGCGTTTCGCCCCGACCATACCACATTGGCGTTGTTTCCAGAAAATCACCGCGCCAGATTTGTAAAAACTCTCCCTTTTGAAGGTCTACAGTATAGTTAGCATCGCCTGGTTCGCCCACCGAGATGGTGTGCGTGTGCTTAATGCCCCGATGATTTATGAAACCGCGTTGCATAACCGGCTCTCCTTTGGCCAGCAACGAAATTTCGCCCACTGGCTCCTGCGCCCGAATCATCTGATTTAGCGTTGTGTACTGTACACCAGGGCCTTCAACGGCTAATGTAATATCATTACTACGGGCGTACCACAGGCCAAAATTTTTATAATATGCCAATTCAAGGGGGAAGTCTCCAGCTTCCAGTTTCACTTTGGTGGAGGCTTTGCCGCCATCTTCCGGCTCGATTGTCATGATTTTTTTACCCGCAATCTTCAGCTCACCGGCCCCGTTACGCACCTTCGTGTTCACCTCCGCCGGAATCCAGGGGAGATTGAGATACAGCAGGTACTCTCCCGAACGAGGAATGTGGATCGTGCCGGTAATCTTACCCGCAAAATTGTCACGGCTACCGGGCACCTGATGCGCTAACACGTCAAGATCCATCTCACGCTTCGGGGTCAAGGACGCGAAGTCGTTAACCGACTTGAACTTGCCTTCGTACGCGCTTAACTTCATGTTGGTTAAAGTAACTGGCTCAATACCATACGATTTGTAGCGAATGTTACGAATTGCTACCGCGCCATGATCGCCCTGGATCATCAATGGCCCGGTTGGTTTTTCGTCTTGAAACGCAGCCGCCCGGGTAGGTCCGGTCACCTCTACGTTTTCCTGAACCGTAACGCCGTTCTGAATCACTTTCAGGAAGCGGGCATTCGCCGTTTTCTCGCCTTTTTCGTTGAAGCGAGGGGCTCTGAACACAATTTGTAAATGCTGCCACAAACCGGGAGCTTTGCTCACATTTTGAGTAGGCGGGTGACCTTGATACCCCTTCTGGCCTTCGGGACGGCTTTCGTCCCACCGCTCGTAAATCGCACCGCAATCACTCGACTTAGGTACCTTAACGCCCCAGCTGTCAAACAGTTGCACCTCATAGCGACCTTGTAAATAAACCCCCGAATTAGACCCTGTCTCCATCATGAAGTCCAGCTCCAGCTCCAGATCGCCATGTTCCATTTTGGTAAAGAGGTGGTCCTTACTTTTTCCGGAGAGATCGTTAACGACGACACCCGTACCTGATTTCGTGTTTCCCTTGCCTTCTTTAGTGTAATCGTAGAAAGCATCGCCGACAATTTTCCAGTTGTTGCCAACCGGTTTAAAATCATTGAGAGTTTGTAAGTTGATACTAGCGGAAGGTAATTCGTTGGGTTGCGCCGAGACGCTAAACGCCGAGAGAGCAGAACACAAAAGAGAACAACAAAAGATGCGTTGCATAGCTAATAATGGGACGTATGACACGTAAAGAAAGCGGACAATGCTGAATACTCGAAATGCTCCCAAAAATCGAGGGAGTATTTCGAGTATCCGCTGAGTAGAAAGTTTCTGATAACTAAATAGTAAACGAAGGCAAGGGAAGGAATAGTCAATATAAGTGCGTATTCAGTCAAACGCTACAAACAGTAGTATAAAACCTATGTTTAGTTGGATCAAAAGTAATGCGTTGGCGTAGTTAAAAACGGAGTTATTTGTTAATAAGTAGGGGCTAATTTGTTAAATAAAGGTAGGTTCGGCCGTTTAAGCCGTTTTTTTATCCGAGAGGTCCCAACCGATGATCTGTTAACGTACAGCGGTGACTGCCAGCTAACTTGTCATTCGGTGGTTTCCTTCTGCTTCTCCGTAGCGTATTGTGAGGGAATCACGCCAAACTCCTGTTTAAAATACTTCGTAAAGTTTTTGGGGTTATTGAAACCGACCTGATACGCTATCTCTGCCACCGTCAGCTGACTTTTTCCCAACAACTGGGCGGCCCGACGTACTCGGATGGTGCGAATAAACTCGATAGGGGATTTATCCGTTAAGGCCAGTAATTTCTTATAAAGGTGAACACGGCTCATGCCTAGTTCGCGACTTAGCTCTTCGACCGAAAAGTCGGGGTTCGCCATGTTTTTCTCCACAATACTTAATGCCTTCTGAATCAGCTTTTCATCCAGTGACGTAACTTCTACTTCCCCCGGCGAAATGTTCATGGAGGGCTGGAGTGCTTTAAGGAGTAGGTTTTGCTGAGCAATCAGGTTCCTGATTCGGGCGTGTAAAATCTCGACGTTAAACGGTTTGGTGATGTAATCACTCGCTCCGGTGGCGAAGCCTTCCAGCTTCTGTTCTTCTGCCGAGCGGGCCGTTAGCAGCAAGACGGGTATGTAAGCGGTTCGCCGGTCGGCTTTGATTCGGCGACAGAGGGTGATGCCATCCATTTCGGGCATCATAACGTCGCTCACGACCAGATCGGGCAGGTGCGACTGCACCAGCTGCCAACCCTCTTTGCCGTTTGCCGCTTCCAGCAGCGTATACTGGCGACTCAGGTTATCTTTCAGGTAGAAGCGAAAATCTTCGTTGTCTTCCACAAGCAAGATCACCGGTTTCTTACCGGCGCTTTTAACCGGTGGAGCCTCGGCTACAACGAAAGGTTCTGTAGGTTCAACCGTTTCCCGAACGGGTTGATAAAGGGCCGCCAACTCGGATTCCGTCCGAACCGGTAATCGAATCGTGAACGTACTGCCCCGGTCAGGTTCACTTTCAACCGACAAGGTGCCGCCGTGCAGCTGCACAAATTCTTTAGTAATGGCTAATCCGATGCCGCTACCCTGGTTGATAAGGGTGTCTGGTAGGTCGCTCTGGAAAAAACGCTCGAAGATTTTGTCCTGCTGCGCCGGGGTAATACCAATACCCGTGTCTGTAACTTGTATCGTCAACCACTGGTTTTCGCTGCTTTCGGCGGGCTGCGCTGCCACAGCGGGCAGATGCAGGGTGATGGCTACCTTACCGTGCTCAGGGGTAAATTTGAACGCATTGGAAAGCAGATTGAACAGAATACGCTCCAGCTTTTCCTGGTCAAATACCGTTTCAAGCTCAGCCACGTTGGAGTCGAAGGTAAAGTGGATCTGCTTTTTCTCCGATAGGTCCGAAAAGGAATAGAAGATCTCCCGGCAAAAAGCCACAATGTCCTGACGGGTTGGGCGTAGCGTTAGCCCCTGCACCTCCATTTTGCGAAAATCCAGCAGCTGATTAACCAGATTGAGCAATCGTTTGGCATTGCGGTAGATGAGCTGAAGCTGCCGCTGCTGACCAGCAGGAACGTCATCTTTTTTGATCAGCTGCTCCAGTGGGCTGATAACGAGTGTTAAAGGCGTACGGAACTCATGGCTGACATTAGTGAAGAACCGGAGCTTCATTTCGTCTAATTCGTGCATCTGCTGCGCGTGCCGACGGTCTTGCTCTAGCTGGAAATTAAGCCGCGCCCGTTCCAGCAGAATCCACCGGGCCAGTAGCAGAACGCCAATGATAAACAAGGCGTAGAGCACATACGCCCAGGCGCTTTTCCAGAAGGGTGGTAAAATTGTGATCGGCAGGCGAATACTATCCTCGTTCCAGCCGCTGTTATTGTTTGAAACCCGTACCCGAAACACATAATCGCCGGGATTCAGGTTGGTAAAGGTTGCTTTCCGATCGCGGTTGTCGGCGGTGAGCCAGTCGTCGTTAAAGCCTTCCAGCTTATACTGATACTTGTTTTTTTCGAGATGCACAAAGTTCAAAGCCGCAAACTCAATGGAGAACACGTTTTGCCGGTGCGTTAACGTAATGGCCGGACTTTCCGTAATGGATTGGGTAAGCGGTACCGAGCCGTCAACTTCCTGGCCGGGCCGGACCGAGTTGTTGAAGATCTGAAGATCGGTGAGTACTACCGGAGGGCGCCGGGCTTGGGTGCGGAAGGTTTCGGGGCGGAAGATGGTAAAGCCGTTCGGGCCGCCAAACACCAGTTCACCACGGCTGGTTTTAAAAGCCGCACTTTCGTTGAAGGCCCGTCCCGGCAAGCCGTCCGCTTCGTCGTAGTTTTTGAATACAAAAGTCTTCTGACCGGCCTGGTTTTGGCGCACAGATAGCTGAGACAGGCCATTGGGTGTACCAATCCAAAGGGCCTGGTTGGCGTCTTCAATGAGGCTCAGGATGGTATTGTCGGGGAGGCCGTCTTCCTGCCGAAGGGCAAAGAATGTGCCGGTCGCCTTGTCGAAAAAGTTCAATCCCTCATTGGTGCCTACCCAGATAATGCCCCGGCTGTCTTCCAGCAAGGAGGTGATGTTATTGTTGCTTAAGCCTTTAGGGTCGTTATTGTAGTTGGCGTAATGCCGAAAGCGCCCTGAGCGGCTGTCCCGCACATCGATGCCATTGGCCGTACCGAACCACAAATTACCGGCCCGGTCTTGCATGATGGATGAGATATAGTCTGAGTAAACAGACGTGCGGTCGGCAAAGCGGTGATGGTAAAATCGGTTCTGACGACGGTCGAATCGATCCAGACCACCGTCAAGCGTACCAATCCACAGGTCATGTCGCTGATCCTCGAAGATCTCCCATATGTTGTTGCTGGCGATGCTGGCCGGATTGGCCGGATCATGCTTATACGTGGTTACCTGGTTACCTTTAATGGCATAAAGTCCACCGTAATAGGTGCCTACCCACAACGTTTGCTCGTGATCGATGAGTAAGCTGACAATCACACTTTTGGGGCCAGCCACTTTAGAAAATGCCGCCGATGGGGTGAAGCGGTTGGTGCTGCGGTCGAAATAGCTCAGCCCTCCGCCATTGGTGCCCACCCAAAGGTTGCCTTTAGCATCTTCAACAAACCGGTTGACATCGTCGTAGTTGAGGCTGCCGGGGTCCGAAGCCCGATGCCGATACAGCGGAAACCGTACGCTGTTTTTATGGTAATAGCTGATTCCCTGTTTGTAGGTGCCTACCCAGATGACGCCCTCGGAATCGCGGTAAAAATCGTAGATACTATTCTGGCTCAGGCTCGTCTCGTCGGTTGGGTCGTGCAACAGGTAACGAACGGCAAATGTCTTTTTGTCGATCAGGTTAATTCCCCCGTGGTCGGTACCGATCCAGATCATACCCTGTTCATCCTGCGTAATGTCGCGAACCAGATTGCTGTTGAGGGGCGTCTGGCGCGCGTTCTGCTGAAAATGGGTTAACTGATTCGTCTTTGTATTGATAAAAAAGACGCCTTTATCCGTATCGTTCACGTGGAGCCACAAATCATTATCGGCATCAATGATCAACTTATATTCGTGCAGCTCCCGTTTGTTTTCCTGACGTAATGCCTCTGAGCGGTACGTTACCCGATGCGTTCGGGAATCTAGCTTTTCTAACAGACCCGACCGATGAACAAGCCATATAACCCCACGGCTGTCTTCCTGTAAGGCAGTCAGGTCGTTATCGGCGGGGGTACTGGTAACTTTGGGGCGATGATGCACGGCCTCGATCTGCTTCGTGGTCGTTCGGTAGTAATACAACCCATTACTCGTTAGTAGCCAATAATTGCCCTGCCGATCTTTACGGGCGCTGTTGAACGTTGTGGTTATGGGCAGTCCAACGGCCTGTAAGAAGGGCCGTACATTCCGGTGAAAATGTTCGGTGACTGGGTCATACACGGCATCGCCAACCCGGGTTTTTACCCACATTCGCCCCAGCGGATCTTCAAACAGCCGATTGATGTAATTATTGGGAATAGATGCTGAGTCGCGGAGCGAGTGCCGAAACACCCGAAACGAATAGCCGTCGTACCGATTCAGGCCGGACATCGTACCGATCCACAAAAACCCACGGCTGTCCCGGGTTATGCTGTTAACCTGATTATTGGATAGCCCTTGCTCGGTGGTTAGCCGGAAAAAGGAGTAAGGCAAGGCCTGAGCCAGAACAGCCAATGTCCAACCCCAGAAAATAAAGAAAAGCGATACTATTTTATACTTCACAAAAACCAGCCTACCCATACGTTAGATCGGTAGCATTTTAATAGTACGTTGAAAAGAGTAAAAGATAATCTTTTGAATACTTACTTACGATCGGCCGCTGATTTTTATGATTACTATGATTTACCCTGACTTCTAAAATGAATGCCTGGCTCTTCCAGGTAGATTATTGAATTAAATCGTGAGAAATCGCATCAGTCATAAAAAATCAGCGGGCCATTAACTTATAAAAATATTCAAAAATCAGGACTATTTTGGCCTCTTCAACGTATCTAATCATTCAGCTTAATTTTATGCAAGTTACAATCCGCAATCTGCTCCTGTGTATACTGCTGGCGCATCAGGTGCTGGCTCAGAAAACTCAAATCAGGTATCTCTCCGGAACAGGTAAGGATAACACCGTCAACTGGGACTTTCAATGCACAAGCGGCCGTAACAGCGGCAAGTGGACTACCATTCCAGTGCCGTCGAATTGGGAACTGCAGGGATTTGGCACGTATCATTACGGCAACGAGAAAGAAGATTCGCTGGAAGTAGGTCTGTATCGGCATGCATTCACCGTTCCCGCAGACTGGCAGCAGAAACGCGTTTTTATCGTGTTCGACGGTGCCATGACCGACACAGAAGTGAAAATTAACGGTCAGCTGGCCGGGGCCGTACACCAGGGTGGGTTCTACCAATTTCGCTACGACGTAACACCACTGTTAAAATTTGGGCAGTCGAATCAGCTGGATGTACGGGTGAGTAAGATATCGGCCAACCGCAGCGTGAACGAAGCCGAACGGGGTGCTGATTTCTGGGTGTTCGGTGGCATCTTTCGGCCGGTTTCGCTGGAAGCTTTCCCGCAGCAACGTATTGAACGAACTGCCATTGATGCTAAAGCCGACGGATCGTTTGCCATGGACGTATTTGCCGACGGATTAAAAGCAGCCGCTACGATAGAGGCCCGGGTAACCGATCGGCGCGGGCAAGCCGTTGGTCAGCCAGTGGTTGCTACTATCCAGCCGGGCGATACGGCCGTCCGGCTTCGGGGGCGATTTGCAAGCCCGGCGCTCTGGTCGCCCGAGTTTCCGAATCTGTACCGGGTGCAGGTCAGTCTGAAAAACAAAACGACGGTCTTGCATACGCTGACGGAAACCTTTGGCTTTCGGACGGTCGAATTACGCGAGGAAGACGGCTTTTACGTGAATGGGCAGAAAGTTATGTTCCGGGGCGTCAACCGGGGCACGTTCTGGCCCACAACGGGGCGCACCACGAATCGGCAGTTGAGCATTCAGGATGTTAACCTGATCAAGGACATGAACATGAATGCCGTACGGATGTCACATTATCCGCCCGACAAGCATTTTCTGGAAGTTTGTGATTCGCTGGGCCTGTTTGTGATCGACGAGTTAACTGGTTGGCAATATCCACCTTATGACACGCAGGTGGGTCGGAAACTGGTCAGGGAGCTGATTGTGCGCGATGTAAATCATCCCTCCATTGTGATGTGGGCAAACGGCAACGAAGGCGGTTTCAACTTCAATCTCGTGCCCGACTATCCGCGCTACGATATTCAGAAACGGCCGATCATTCACCCCTGGCTCAACCGCTACGGAACGAATACAAAGCACTACATTAATTACAACTACGGCCTAAATACGTTCTTCAACGGACGTGAGGTGTTTTTTCCTACTGAGTTCTTACACGGATTATACGATGGCGGGCACGGCGCGGGTCTGGACGATTTCTGGAACCTGATGCGGGCCAGTCCGCAGTCGGCGGGTGGTTTTCTGTGGGATTTCTGCGATCAGGGTATTGTTCGAACGGACAAGGGGGGCGAGCTGGACACAAAAGGGAATTCGGGCGCGGACGGGATTGTGGGGCCCTATCGCGAGAAAGAAGGAAGCTTTTATACCATCAAAGAAATCTGGTCGCCGGTTTTCTTTCCCAAACGATTCATTACGGCCAACTTTGATGGCCGCTTTCCCGTCGAAAATCGGTTTTATCAGACCAATCTGAATCGCTGCACGTTCCGCTGGAAATTGAAGAAGTTCACGGGACTGAACGCCACCGATACAACCGTGCTGGCGGGGAGTTTGACGGCTCCCGACATTAAACCCCAAACAAACGGTACGCTGACGGTACCTTTGCCGACGACCTGGGCGCAGTACGACGTTCTCTACGTCACCGCTCGCGATCCTTACGGCCGCGAGATTAACACCTGGTCGTGGCCTGTCTCGTCGCCTGAACAGGTGGCCAAACGGCTGATGAACGCCGGAACGGGTACCGTGACCGCTCGGGAGGAGGGAGACCAGCTGACACTGAGTGCAACTGGGGTAGACATTGTGCTCAACAAGAAAACAGGAAGGCTGGAAAGCGCTAAAAACGGCAATAAAACGGTTTCGTTAAAGAACGGACCGGTCCTGATTGACGGCGAAGCCAAATTTAAATCCCTGCGGCACTACGATACGCTGGGTACCCACGTAGTGGAACTAACCTACGATGGTAAGAACCGATTCAAAGCCAGCTGGACGTTGTATCCGTCGGGGTGGTTAAAACTGGCGTACCAATACCGACCCGACAATACAATGGAGTTCATGGGTATTACATTTGATTACCCGGAAGCGAACGTAACGGGGATGAATTTGCTCGGGAAAGGTCCTTACCGTGTCTGGCGAAACCGAATGAAAGGTGGTACACTGGGGCTCTGGTCCAAACCGTATAATGATGGGATAACCGGTGAACGGTGGGATTATCCGGAGTTCAAAGGCTATTACGCCAACTTTTACGGGGCGCGTGTTCAAACCAAAGAAAGTGACTTTACCGTGTTGTCGGGTAGCGATAATCTGTTCCTGCGGATGCTGACACCGACGTCGCCTAAGGCGGCTAACAATGCTAACACGGTGCCTGGCTTCCCCGCGGGTGGCATTTCGTTCATGCATGGTATTCCCGCCATCGGCACCAAATTTCAGCAGCCGTCGGTACTTGGTCCCCAGAGCCAATCGAATCTGATGTTTGCCAACGGTGGGCTCGACACGCAGCAGGGCGTACTATACTTTAACTTCAAGTAAGTTTTTTCTCCGTACAGAAGCCGTGCTATGTCTAAAGACTGATAGCGTAGCACGGCTTCTATATGCTTATACGGTGCGCTTACCCATACAATAGTAAGACTACCCTTATTTCTTGAACGTCACGAACAGTGAGCTACCAAACGGGGCTTGGGGAAGCCACTGTTGCTCGGCACGTACCAACTTATAAAGTGTTTGGTTAACCCATTCGCCGGGGAAATAAACGTCTGAAGCGGGCTGGTCAGCACTTCGCCACCCGGCGCGTAGCTGCCAGTTTTGCCACTGCCGAATCAGTAAAATTAACGGAGAGAGGGCCAGACTCCAGTAGGTACTGGACAAAATCTGCAAATTGGCTATTGGCGCCAGGCGCTCGAAGTCGGCAAGGACGAACCGGCGGATGCTGCCGACTGCTATGTCGTGCTGACCACGAAAGACGTTAAAGGCGTTGTTGTTGCTAATCAGCAAACCGCCTGGCTTCAGCCGAAGGGCCAGTTGGTATATTAGCTGGTGCAGGGCCGGGTCGTCGAAATAACAAAATACGTCGTTGCAAACAATGGCGTCGTACTGGATTTGGGGCGTAACGGAAGCTAGCTCGTTGAGGTTGACTAACGTAACGTCTAGACCGCGCTCGTGGCAAAAAGCGACGGCATCGGCTGAGCCATCGATACCCCGCAGGTGTTTGTAACCCCGCCGACGCAGGAAATCAAGCAGGCCGCCCGTTCCGCAACCGGCATCTAAAATGGCAATGTCCCGACGCGAGCCGAACTGTTTCAGTAAGGCGCGTTCGACGGATTCGTGCAGGATCCGGTACCACCACAGCCGTTGTTCGAGCCGAAACATTTTTCCAAATTCGTCACGTTTGTCGATCATGGGAAAGGAACTGACCAGAATAGCGATTAGCGAGAGGACATTAGTTTCGTTTGAGGCTTTTCAAGCTTCACCACGTAGGGCGGCAGGCCACTGTGAGCCATGAACAACTTACCCAGGTATTCGCCCAATACGCCCAGGAATAACAGCTGTATTCCCAGCCCGGTAAGGATTGCCCACACCACGATGGCCCAGCTAGTGATAGCGAAATCTAGTAAGAGCCAACTTATTACGCACACCAACCCACTCAGCAGACCTAGTCCGAACAGAGTCGCGCCGATCACTGTAAACAACCGGATCGGCCAGAGTGAATAGCCAATAAACACGTTCAGAAAGAGGGATACTAGCTTACGAACAGTATAGTTTGAGCGACCTTCTGAGCGGGCATTGTGTGGCACAACAACACTACCCACATTGCGAGTTACCCGAAAAATCAGTCCGTCAATGTATGGGTAGGGGCCTCGGTAGCGGATGATCTCGTTGACGACCTCTCGCCGAATAAGTTTAAAGCTCGACAAGTACAGATCACGTGGCTTACCGAGCGAGTACGTGGTCAGGGTATTGACCAAACGACTGCCCCAGTTGCGAAACCAGTGGTGCTGCTTTTGCTCGTATCGACTGTATACTACGTCGAAATCACCTGTTTCGGCGGTTTGAAGCAGTGTCAGAATCGCTTCGGGTGGGTTTTGAAAATCGTCGTCTATAATGGCCACAAATCGCCCCCGACTGTAGTTTAGGCCACACAAGACGGCATTGAACTCGCCGAAATTCCGGCGAAGCGACACAAATTGAACATTGGTATACGTATCGGCAAGTTCTTCACAAACGGCTTCGGACAGGTCGGGGCTACCGTCGTTTACCAAAACAATTTCAAACGTTTTCTCGGCCAGACACGCCTGTAGACGATCGACCAATGGACTAATGGTTCGCTCGCTGTTGTAGACGGGTATAACGACGGATAAGTGCATGGAATGGATACGGCGCGTAAAGCTAATCAGTTTCGATGGTACATGGATGACGAGCTAGTTGCCACTGGTGCAGATCGGTCGCGACGGACGAAGATACGCACCGAGTCCAGCGTTGCTTTCAACTGGTATTCGTTCCGAATCACATTCCAGATGAGTGGATAACGTTCTGGTTTCTGCTGGGCTTCTTCGGCGCGCAGGGCCGATACGTCGGCAATAACCACCGGCCGGTTGAGCCGCAGATCGTGTCGTAAAACGTTGAGATAATAAGCTTGCTGGTCGCCGGGCAGGAGGGGGTAGTATAACGGAATAAAGCGAGTGCCCATCAACAGGCCCGTATCGACGTGCAGCCGGTTGTACCACCCCCAGACAATCATTTTATCGTTGGGCTGGCTAACGGCTTTGATCGCCCTGACAACAGCTGGATGAAAGAGAGGTGGAGTAGCCGTAGTTAGGCTGGTTATGCCAGCGTTACGCTGTATGGCCAGGTATAGACCGGGCATCAGTACCGACAGACAAACCCACGCCCCAAGCCAAACGGGAAGCCGGGTGGGTAAACTATTGCCTGTTAAAACCGATAACGCATGCCCTGCCAGCCAAAAAGCCGGCACGTAAGCCAGTATCTGGTAATGTTCAAAGATATTACCCGGCTGCAAAGTGGCATACACCGTTACGATGAACCAAAGCAACGAAAAGCTAAATAAGCCTAACTGGCGGGGAGGCAGGTGGCGTTTCAGGGCCAGCCAAATTCCCCCAGCAACAACAAGCGGGAGCGTGCCAAAAAAGAACCGGGTTGAGGCAACCGAGCCGTACAGACGAGGAGCCAGAAAAGTGAGCTTACGCCACCAGTTTGTGATACCCCGGTGGTAGCTACCCGTTTGGGCATAGCCCAGATTAGACACAATGTACGATTGGTAAAAATAAGTAAGGGCGTCGAGTTGCCACAGGTAAATGATGAGCAAAAGACTAGGGAGCAGTCCACCCGCCAGCAGCCAGCCAACAGACCACCAACGCTGGGATGACCCTAGTAAAACTACGACTCCAGCCGCCAATACGAATGCTGAGGGGGTTGCCTGCAACTTGGTAAACGGAACGCATCCTAAAATGATACCTAGAGCGAATAAGCCAATCCACGACAACCGATTCATCCACAAACGGGCCGATAGGTAAAGGGCCAGGGCCAGAAGTAGAGTAGGGAAGTGCTCGCTGTTGAACGCAAGCGTATCCCGATGGTTGCTGACCCCAAAGCCAATGGCAACTGGCAGCATGGCCAGTCGGGCCGTAGTCTGACCGAATAGTAACCGAAACGTAGCCCACAACAAGGCCGTGACAGGTAACACGACCAGAAGCAAGCCCACTAATCGGATGGTGGCGTAATCAATGCCTAAACCCAGGTAGTGGATCAACAGCAACGGGTACACATTCAACGGGCCACTCGTAGTTCCATCGACCGATTCGTAAAAGCGGGGATCATCGACCAGTGTGGCGGCACTGGCAATCCATTGACTTTCATCAACGTTCAGCTCATCAAAGCCCAGCGCGGGTAGCCTTACCACAAATAAGCCAACCAGAAGTAATGCCGGAAAAGCGGACGAGATCCCCTGTCCTGCGGGCAACTTTCGGGCGGCTGAACCCGCGTATAAATATGGATAGAGCGCACCAAACACGAGCAGCAGGATAAACACTACGCCAAGCACCGACCAGATCAGCCCAGCAAAAGGACCTATGCTGAGCACGAAGGCCCGTAGCCCCTGGTACACGTCTCCCTGATAGTGAATAATGGGCCTCATAATGGATCGTCTTGGTTCAGGTTTATTGGCTTACCTGAAGTTGCCAATCTGCCCCACTCTGTATTTTATATTTCTGGGAGAAATTGCCCTGGTTAACAGCCAGCGAAAAGTTGAGTAAACTGTTGAAATAGGCAACGTCTGTTCCTAAAGGCGCTTCGCCAAAGGTGTTTACCAGCCGGACGCGTTTGTCATAAACCTTTTTCTTGTCGTGAAAAACCTGCACCCGGACCGTACCACCCGGTTTCACGGCTAGTTGCTGAAAAAGAGAACGGGGTATATTGCTCCAGATGTTACCGTACTGTGGGTCGAGCGTTGGAATATTCCCTTTTATCGTTGCGCCGATTACCTCGGCTTTCTGGTAAGGAAGCCGCATGACCTCATTGGGTAGGGTAGGGCCAACCTGCTCAAAAGTAATCGTGCGCGAAGCCAACCGGGCCGCCGTGTAAGCATACACATCCCGGCCGTGGAAGGTGTACGATTCGTCGGAATTCCTGAGTCGGTTGGTGGTCTCGTCGATCTGACGAACCGCCCCAATGCCTAAGCGGTCGGCAATGAGGGTGAGCGTACCGTTGTCGGGTGTCACGAAGTAATGACCCGACTTGGTTTGCAACACCACTGATTTTCGCTCGGTGCCTACGCCAGGGTCGCATACCGACACGAATACCGTACCTGCCGGGTAATAAGGCGCTGTCTGGTAAAGCCGGTAAGCAGCCTCCCAGATGTTATAAGCCGGAATCTCGTGCGTTAAATCGAACAGCTTTAACTCCGACGATACGCCCAGAGCCACTCCCTTCATGGCCGAGACGGCCCCGTCTTTGAGGCCAAAGTCAGACTGAAACACAACAATACCGTTTTGGCCAAAGCCTGGCTGCGTGGCGGTAAGGAGTAAGAAAATGCTGAGTTTGTACAGGTTACGCATAGGTAAAGAGTATTCGTTACAAAGATCAACTAATCGAACAGGACGAGCAACTATGGACATTACGGCGGGAAAGCGTATACTTGGCTTTATGAAATGGATTACCCGCGAACGCCCCAAGATTGACCGAATCGCCTGCCCCTGGCTGATTAAGCGCTTCATCGACTCGTCGGCCGAAATCATTTTCGTGCCCGCCGACCAGGTGCTGACCAAAGCCGCAGCTTTAGGGGCCACTCCATTCGACGTTCCTGACACCGAGTTTTCGCATTACGGCAGCGAGTGCACATTCGATTACTTTCTGAAAAAGTACAAATTAAACGATTCTGCCTTGCACACCCTAGCGCCCATCATTCGCGGGGCCGATACTGACAACCATAGTTTGGCCGAACAGGCTGCCGGTTTGTGGGCCATCTCGGCGGGACTGGCCTTCAACACGAAAGACGATTATAAACTGCTGGAAAAAGGCATGATGATTTACGACGCACTGTACAGTTGGGCCAAGCACCTGCAACACGAAAAACACCTGCAGCAACCCAATGAAAATTTATTACTCCAGGTTTTTAACAAATACATTCAGCCGCCGGGCCGAAAAAAGAAGCTGCCCAGTTGGAAATCAGAGCTCGAAACCATCATTCAGGATCACGTCGATACCAATTTAACCCTGAGCCTGAAAGCGGTCGCCGACGAGCTGCAGGTTAATCCGACGTACCTGTCGCGTGAGTTCGCCAAGTACTTCGATAACCTCTCGTTCGGGGAATACATTCGTAAGCTCCGCATTGAAAAGGCCATTCAGCTGCTCGAAACGTCGAAGAACTCGATGGCTGAGATTGCTTACCTCACCGGCTTCTCCGACCAAAGTCATTTCACCCGAATCTTCAGGAAATTTACCGGTCTGAGCCCTTCGGAGTACCGAAAAAACGCCGGGAAAGGTAAAGGACAGACAAATAGATAATTCTGTTCTATCCTACTTCGGGCAGACGTTGTAGCATTGTAGCCTTTAATATAGTAGGCTATTATGAGCAACGGTGTCACTCCTGTCTATTCTCTTCGTGAGCTTGTTATCTATTTCCTGCGACTCGGTACCCTGGGTTTTGGAGGCCCGGTTGCGTTAGTCGGGTATATGCACCGTGACCTGGTTGAGCATCGACGCTGGATTTCAGACGAGGACTACAAAGAAGGCCTGGCACTAGCGCAATTGGCACCGGGGCCGTTGGCCGCTCAACTGGCCATTTATTTGGGCTACGTACACTACGGAATCCTGGGCGCTACGTTAGTAGGAATCGCCTTTGTGCTGCCTTCTTTCTTGATGGTGGTTGCCCTGGGGTGGGCCTATGTTCATTTTGAAGGGCTGCCGGGTATGCAGGCCGTTTTCTACGGTGTGGGGGCGGCCGTTATTGGCATCATTGCCATCAGTACGCACAAACTGGCTAATAAGTCTTTGGGGCAGGATTGGCTGCTATGGGGAATTTTTGGCGTGTCGGCGGGGCTGACCGTCTGGACGGAGGATGAGAACATGTGGCTGTTTCTGGGAGCGGGTACACTGGTCTGGCTCGTGAAAGCCCCACCCCGAACGCGCTTCTTGACCACGAAGGCCGTGGCTGCCCCTGCTTTTGGGTTATTGGCGCAGGTCAGCACAACCTCATTGCCGGTCAACCTGACTTCCCTTGCTTTGTTTTTCGCCAAAGCCGGTGCTTTCGTGTTCGGGAGCGGGCTGGCCATTGTTCCTTTTCTGTACAGCGGGGTTGTAAAGGAATACGGCTGGCTCAATGAGCAACAATTTCTGGACGCGGTAGCGGTCGCCATGATTACGCCCGGGCCGGTGGTGATTACGGTTGGTTTCATCGGCTACCTGGTCGAAGGGTTTCCGGGGGCGTGCGTAGCGGCCCTGGGCACGTTTTTGCCCTGTTACCTGCTGACGGTATTACCAGCGCCGTATTTTCGACGCTACGGTAAACTGCCTGCGTTGAAGGCGTTTGTGGAGGGGGTTACTGCCGCTGCCGTTGGGGCCATTGCCGGAGCAGTTGTCATTCTTGGATTGCGTTCGTTAACTGATGGATTCGCCATTGGGCTGGCGTTGCTGTCGGGACTGTTGTTGTGGCGGTTCAAGAAACTTCCCGAGCCATACCTGATTCTCGGTGCGGCTGTGTTGGGGGTTCTCATAAAGGCGTTTCAACCATAGCTGATACCGGACCGGTAGTGAGTCCTTGAGCGTAGTTAAAGACGTTGGTGAGAGAGTAAGTCACTTCCAACCCGGCGAAACGCTGCTCGTTTGTCAGAAAAAGGGACTACCTAATCAATTACTCGACCTATTCCGCGAGCGGATCGAAGTAATAACGCAGGGCAAAGGCGTTGATTTCGTTAAAAGACGAAGCAGAGTATGAAGAACTTGCAGGAGGTTGCGGTCTGGATACTTCAGGGCAAGCCATCTCGGCGTCTTTACAAAATGCAATGTTTGCCTGCTGTTCCTCAGGCCTTACATGATAGAGCGCAAGATAATTGGAAAAGCGGCAGGTGGGCTGTAGCGCCAAAAGAAAGCCTCCTGTTTATAGATAGTGCACTGAATACAAACGTAGTACATAACTTAAGCGTAACAATATGGAAAAGAAGCTGCTTACTTTTAAGCATGAGAAACGTGTTGCCTAAAGGAATAGTCCTGGTTTTGCTGCTAACGGGGTGCCCCTTGACAAACTTTAGTCAAGGCATGCGGGTATTAGGCATACCCCTGGATACATTACTGAAGACCAGCACTCCTCGGGTTGATCGAGCTTATATAACGACCTATTATCGGCGGCTGCACCTCTACGTCGTCAGCGACCGGCAGGACTACACCTTACGGGTACTCGGTCGGCAACAATCCCTGGTTTATAAACCGAATCTGGCCTGGACACTGGGACTCGGCATAGATTATAAATGGATAGGCACAGAGATAACCGTTAAGCTTCCTTTTCTAGGTTACAACATTGCTCAGCGTGGAAAGACAAAACCTTTCGGCGCCACCGTTAATCTCAATAACCGTCGCTTTTGGTTTTCAGCTCAATATCAATTTTACCGTGGGTTCTACCTAAATAACCCTGATGTACTGCAATCGGACTGGTTTGATCATCATGCGGCTTATCCTTATCGGAACGACTTACGAACCCAGACGGTGATAAGCCATGTGTTGTATCAGTTCAACCCTCTGCGGGTGTCGGTTCCGGCGACCCTATTGCAACGCGAGGGGCAACGACGGAATGCGGGTACGTGGGTAATAGGTGGATTTGCTACTTATCAGCATGTGCAAGGCGATTCGTCCTGGGTGCCAACCGCTTTACAAAAAGATTTTTCGGCGGAATCAGGCTTCCATCGTCTTAACACATTAGCGCTGGGTGTCGAAGCTGGATATACGCAGACGTTTGTCTTTAAAAATCACTGGTTTTCAAGTTTTACACTACGGCCCGGCATGTCTGTTTTGTTTCAGCAAAGCATTGGGGAGCGGCAGATCGTGTCGACCCATTGGCGGGCAGGGTGGGAAGGGGTCGCATCAGTAACGGTGGGGTACAGTACCGATATCTTCTATGGTGGGGTGTATGGGTCTAGTACCCTCATTAACCGGGCCTTCTCCAGAGAATTGGTTAGTACGGATGTTGACTATTTTCGATTGGTAGTCGGGAAACGGATTCGGTATCAGCCCAAAGGAATTATTAAGCAAATACCGGGAATAAAGTAGGCTGGCCGCTTGACCGCCAGCCCGGCCAGCCTACTTACTGCGGATTATACTTCAACAATCATTTTGCCGGTATTCTGCCCGGAAAACAAGCCCAGCAGCGCTTCCGGTAGTTTATCGAAGCCTTTTACGGTTGTTTCGGTATAACGGAGTTTTCCTTCGCTAACCCAGGCGGCCAATTGACGAACACCTTCGCTGAAGCGCTCTTTGTAATCGCCGACAATGAAGCCTTTCATCAATACGCTCCGGGTGAGCAGCATGGGTTGAATGCGCGGACCGACTGGAACGTCGGTCGTGTTATAAAACGCGATTTGACCACAGAGCGGAATACGGGCGTGGAAGTTGATGTTGGCAATCACTGCATCTGAAACCTCACCACCCACATTGTCGAAATAAATATCAACGCCATCTGGACAAGCGTCGGCAATGGCTTTGGTTAAGTCGGGCGCCGTCTTGTAGTTCACGACAGCATCAAAGCCAAATTGCTCGGTGAGCATCGCTACTTTATCGTCCGAACCGGCAATGCCCACTACGCGGCATCCCTGAATTTTGGCGATCTGTCCCACAACGATGCCCACGGCACCGGCTGCCCCCGACACCACAACCGTTTCGCCCGGTTGGGGCTTGCCAATGTCCAGTAAGCCAAAATAAGCCGTCAAACCGGGCATGCCTAAAATGCCGAGGTAATAGCTGGCCGGGGCTAGCTTCGTATCGATCTTCTTCAGGCCATTGGCCGGAACAACAGCTTCAGTAGCCCAGGGCAAGTTGCCGGTCACCACATCGCGCGGAGCAAAACCATCGGCTTTGCTGTCGGTCACTTCGGCGACGGCCCCACCGGAAAGTGGTTCGCCCACCTGAAAAGGCGGAATGTATGATTTTGCATCGTTCATCCGCCCGCGCATGTACGGGTCGACGGAGAAATGGGTGGGTTTAACAACCACCTCTCCAGCCTTTAGCTCGGGCCGTTGTTTGTCTTCTAGTCGAAACGTTGAGGCATCGGGCATCCCGTTCGGGCGCGATGCTAAAATAATCTGTTGGCTGTTCATACCTGTACGTCGGCTTCCTGGTTCGTTACACTTAGGGTTACCTCAATGTTGCCACGGGTGGCGTTTGAATACGGACAAACAGCGTGAGCTTTGTTGACCAGATCTTCGGCAACGGCCTGCTCAACGCCCGGCACGTTAACACTGAGCGTAACGGCCAGTCCAAAGCCACCCGTTTCGAGTTTGCCGAGGCTTATGTGGGCGCCTACCTTGGTTGTACCGGTTTTGATTTTGGCCATTCGGATCACCAGATTCAACGCACTGTCAAAACAAGCAGCATAGCCAGCGGCAAACAGTTGTTCAGGATTGGTGAAAGCGCCACCGGGGCCACCTAATTCGCGGGGGGTACGGACGTCCAGGTCCAGTACATTATCCGATGACGTTACGTGGCCGTCACGTCCGCCAGTGGCGACAGCGTGGGCCGTATACAAGGATTGAAACATAGCTTTACGGGTTATTCTGTTTTTGAAAGTTGAGTTAATAAGGTTACCAACTGATGGTGTAAACTGACCGCCTGGGCATCGTCCAGGTTCAGGTTGTTCTGCAGTTCAGCGGGAATATGAATGGCTTGATTCCGCATGGCCCGACCGCTATCTGTCAGCTGAATGGTGACCTGCCGTTCATCGGCCGGATTACGTGTTCGGGTAATAAGGCCCTTTTGGGTCATTCGTTTCAACAAAGGCGTTAGTGTACCGGTGTCCAGCAGGAGCCGATCGCCGATTGCTCCAACCGTTACGTTATCCGTTTCCCATAGTAAGAGCATGACCAGATATTGCGGGTACGTCAGGTCTAATTTCTCCAGCAAAGGCCGGTACAAAGCCGTTACCTGACGCGAAAGCGCGTATAGTGGAAAACAAATCTGATTGCTAAGGGCTAGTCGGTCCATGTTGTACAATTATATTGTGCACAATATATTAACTAAGATATTGCTAAGAAAGTTTAGCCGATCCCAATATTTATGAGGTTAGGCGCAACAACTAGCCCGATGGTTTGTCGGACGAACGTTAGCGCGCCGGCCCGGTCAATCTACAAAAACGTTTGAGGTGGCTAAATACCCGGTTTGTTCTCCACTTCCCGCAATTG
Source organism: Spirosoma soli (assembly GCF_042684525.1). Lineage (NCBI taxonomy): Bacteria > Pseudomonadati > Bacteroidota > Cytophagia > Cytophagales > Cytophagaceae > Spirosoma > Spirosoma soli. The sequence goes on from NZ_JBHULN010000009.1 coordinate 80,518, forward strand.
ATTCAGATCGAACTGGTGGACGGCTGATTGGGCGTTTAAGTTTGCTACGGCTTTAGAGATTAATGCCTTGGCCGCAACATCGAATCAACCTTTTTTTAATCAATAGCAATCATGAATCGAACAGTTACTATTCATTTGGCAGCCGTGCTGCTAACGTTTATCGCCACCACAGCGACCAGCTTAGCGCAATCGGCCGTGCGCCGACCAGCCCCAGCCAAAAAGACAACGAGCGCCAGCCGCCCTCAAACGACCGTAAAACCACGGGCTACGTCACCAACGCGTACAGCTGCGGCTACTCCAGCCAAGGCTCCGCAGACGCAGTCCGCCCCGGCCCAAGCGGTTGCCGCTAACCAGCCTCAGTCGCAACCAACGGCTACTCCTGCGGCCAGTACGCCCGCTCGTCGGACGTCGGCCTACAGCGCGCCAAGTCGGCGGTCATCGGTGAGTCACCGCGATAAATACCTGAATCTGGGCGTTGGTTTACTGACGTACTACGGGGGCGGTTTACCACTCGGCGCATCGTTTGAAGTAGACGTAAAGAACAACTTTTCGGTAGGGGGTTCCGTCGATTACTTCCGCTACAACTACGGTTATTACTCGGGCGGTTATAATTTCATTTACGCGGGTGCCCGGGCTTCCTACCATTTAGGCGAAGCACTCAACGTAGGTGACCAGAAGTTTGATCCATACGTAGGCGCTACGTTAGGGTTCCGCCACGCGAGTTATCGGGATTCATACGGTTATTCGTACTACGATTACGGCAACGGCTACAACAGTGGTTTATTTATTGGCATTCACCTGGGCGCCCGGTATATGTTCAGCGAACACATTGGCGGCTTCACCGAAGTCGGGTATGGCGTATCGGCCCTGAAGTTGGGTCTGACGGCAAAATTCTGAAGATAAATCAGGTCATTTGTGGTCAGGGAGTGAACAAGGGTTGTTAAGAAATGGCCAAGTGTTATCAGGAAATGGTCAGGTATTGTCAAGCGCCTGAGCACTTCCTGATAACACTTGGCCACTTCAACTCATCGGGTCAACAAACCCGCATCGAGCACAAATTGTGAACCCGTTACGTACCGCGCTTTGTCCGATACCAGATACAGCACCATGCCCGATACATCTTCCGGTTCAACCCAGGGCACAGGCAGTAGATTACCCGCCGACCGTTCGGCTATTTCCTGCGTAGTGGTACCTTCTAATTCCGCTAATCCATCGTTCATGGGTGTGTTGACACCCGTTGGATGAATGGAATTCACCCGTATGTTGTAGGGTGCCAGTTCGATCGCCCATGATTTGGTTAGGCCAACCAGTCCCCACTTTGAGGCCGCATAATGGCTCAGGCGGTTCATGCCCCGTAACCCGGCAATCGATGAGTTGTTGATAATAACCCCCGCTTTTTGGTCCATCATCAGGGGAATCACGCGCCGGGCTACCAGCCAGGCCCCTTTGAGGTTGATGTCGAGCATGGCATCCCATTCTTCTTCCGGGAGTTCGTGGACCAGCCCATAAGCGCAGATGCCCGCGTTATTGAACAAGATGTCAATGCGCGAGAACAGCTGCTGAGCGGCTGCAACGGCCCGGCGAATATCGTCATCACTACGAACATCGCCCGTTGCGGGTAAACACTGAACCCCGAGCGCTTCGCACTCCGCCTTCAATGTATCCAGCTCTCCCGTCGACCCCATGGCGTAACCCGGATAGGTTAAGGTTTTCGCCAGGTCGAAGGCGACAATGTGCACCCCTTCAGCCGCTAAGGCTAATGCAACCGCGCGACCCTGCCCGTGAGCGGCTCCCGTAATGAACGCTACTTTTCCTTGCAAATCAGACATAATTAACGCGTAGCCGGTTGTGGGGTGATAGGTAAATACGGATAGAGATACTCGTCAATATCGACGTGTAATACGTTGTTGAACACATTGGTAGCGATCATTTGGCCGGCGAAGGCCACGAGCACAACAAGCTGTTCGTCGGTATAATGGACACTAACCCGGTCGTAGAGTTCGTCGGCTACTTCGCCTTTGTGCTGAGCCATCTCACTGCCAAAATCAAGCAGGAGTTGTTCATGGGCCGTCAGTTGAAGCGCTTCGGGTTGCTCGCCATTATCAATGATGATACGCCGGAAGAAGGTAGTACACAAAGGGCAATTTGATCCCTCCGAAATAGAGTGAGCGTACAGATACGCCAGGCGGTTACCCAGGATTGCTTTCACCTGTTCGTACAATGGATACCATTGCATGTACACCTGAAACGAAAGCAGCGAGCGGCCGAGTGTGGCCTTCATGTTGGTGATGCGACTACCGGGGTAGTCGGCAACGTGTTGGTCGAAGGCCGCCTGAACTTCGGGCGTTGCTTCGTCCGGCTGCAAAGGATGGATACGGGGCATAACGGATGAGTTTAGGGGCTAAATATAAAGCGAGAGAAGAAGACTATCCGCTTGCCCCATGTGCTATTGTGCGAATTTGCAAAGGGTTGTGCGAAATCGCACAGATTTTAAAAGATTACTTTAGCGTAATAGGCTGATGATTAAAATGTTACGTATTGGTACGTTAATTGGCTTTCTAGAGGCAAAGCGTACAAGTATATGGACAGAGAACTTGCCCCCGAAGTAGCGACCCGTTCCCGCAATAAAAACTGGCTTGTAGGCGGAATGGTCATCGTTGCTATAGCCGTCACTTTAACCTGGTTTCGGGATGCGCTCAAAACATCCGTGGAAGCCGATAAGATTCGAACCGCAACGGCCGAACTAGGCCCTGTTGAAAACTCACTTAACGCGACGGGCGAGGTGATTCCGGCATACGAACAAATCTATACGAGCCCGATCCGGGCCAGTATCCGGCGGGTATTGTTAACGCCCGGTACCGCCGTAAAACCTGGTCAGGCCATTATGGATCTCGACAAATCGCTGACCGAAATTGAGCAGGAGAAGCTAAACGACCAGCTGGCCCTGAAACGAAACGGCATCGACCAGCTACGCATGAAACTGAACAAAAGTCTGTACGATGCGGAAGTCAATGATCAGATCAAGCTGCTCAATATCAACCGGCTGCGGGCTGAGCTGGACGATGCCCGACGCTTGCAGAAAGTAGGCGGAAGCACAGCCGAAGACGTGACCCGAGCCGAAAATGCACTACGCATTGCTGAACTGGAAAAAAAACAGCTGGAGAACGATCTGACGTACAACCGGCAATCGATGAGCGCTAGTTTACGCGAAACGACGCTGCAGGCGCAGATCGAAGAAAAGAACCTGAAAGAGTTAACCCACAAGATTCGGCAGGCCGACATCATTGCCGACCGGCCGGGGGTACTGACGTGGGTGAATGAAAACATCGGGTCGGCCGTCAACGAAGGAGAAATGCTGGCCAAGCTCGCTGATCTGGCGAGTTTCCGGGTGGAAGGTTCGTGTTCCGACGTCTATGCTGAACAAGTAAAACCGGGTTTGCCGGTCATTGTGAAGGTGAACGAAACCAATCTGCGCGGCCAGATTACGCAGGTGAAACCGGCGGTTAAAAATGGCGTCGTGCAGTTCGTGGTTCAGCTGGACAATAACAGCCATGCCTCGCTTCGGCCCAACATGAAAGTCGACGTCTACGTGGTTACTGACCGGGTGGCCAGGGCCGTTCGGGTGGCCAATGGACCGACGTTTAAGGGTAAACGTAAGCAGTATGTATATGTGCTGTCTAAAGACGGGAACGTAGCGCGTCGGCAGGACGTACAGATTGGTTTGTCGAATTTCGATTTTGTGGAGATCAAACATGGTTTGCAGGCAGGGGAGCGGGTCATTCTGACCGACCTGAGCGAGTACGATCATCTGGAAGAAATCACCATTGAGCCAAAACGGTAAGCCCAGATTTGTATGAACCAACTTTATCTCTTCTTGCTGGGCGTCTGGTTGACGGGACCCGTGCTGGCCCAGACAATTACCCTGCCCGAAGTGCTGCAACTCGCGCAGGCGCAATCCGTGGCTTCCAAGCGAGCCAGTACCCAACTACGTACCAATCGCTGGCAGTTCCGCTCGTTTCTGGCTCAGTTTAAGCCACAGCTGAGTTTAGACGGTACGTTGCCTAACTTCACCCGCTCGTACATACAGGTGGTTCAGCCCGACGGAAATATTCAGTTCGAGCCCGTATCGAACAATAACTCACTGCTCAACTTATCGCTGAGCCAAAACATAGCCTTAACTGGCGGCAGCATTTTTGTGCAAAAACAACTGCAACGATTTGATAATTTTATCCAGAATAATACCCTCTACAACGGTATTCCCTTCGGTATCGGCATCGAACAACCGTTGTTTCAGTTCAATAAAATGCGGTGGGACCGGCGTATTGAACCGCTGCTCTTTGCTGAGGGTAATCAGCAATTCATTGAAAACCTCGAACAGGTGTCATTGACGGCCACCAATCTGTACTTCGATCTGTTAGTCGCCCAGGTCAACCTGCAAATTGCCGAAACCAACCGCACCAACAATGATACCCTGTACCGCATTGCCCTGCATAAACTGAAGCTGGGTAAGGTGTCGCAGAACGACCTGCTGCAACTGCAACTGGGGGTATTGAATGCCGAAAAAGATCTGGCATCAGCCCGGCAGACAGCGGCCGTGGCTACGTTAAAACTAAAATCGTTTATTGGTTTCCGCGATGAGGTGAATGGCCAGCCGAGTCCGCTGAACCTGGCGGTTCCGAATCAGATTCCGGGTTTAGTTGTAGACGTAAAGCGAGCGCTCGATGAAGCCTTTGCGAATCGGTCGGCGGCCATTGGATTCCGTCGACGGGTGATGCAGTCTACCCGGGATCTGGAAAAGGCACGCAAGAACAACGGCTTCAACGCGTCGCTGACGGCTGGCTATGGCCTGTCGAACCAGGGGCCAAGTCTTGGCGATGTGTACGTCCGCCCGCAGAACCGCGAATATGTTACCCTTCAATTTACGTTACCGATTACGACCTGGGGCCGCGCGCGGGCTTTGGTAGAAACGGCCAAGGCCGATCTTGAACTGGCCCAGCAAACTGTAGAGCAGGACAAGCTGACGTTTGAACAGGAGATTTACACGCAGGTGACCTTGTTGCAGATGCTTCGCGAACAGGCTACGTTGACCGCGAAAGCCGACGAAATCGCCCAGAACCGTTACCAGATCGCCCAGGATCGTTTCAAGTTAAGCGACCTGAGCGTGACCGATTTGAGCATTGCTACCCAGGAAAAGGACCGGGCCCGGCGGGATGCCATCCTGGCCCTGCGCGATTACTGGCAGGCGTTTTATACGCTCCGGCTACTGACGTTGTATGATTTTGAAACGAACCAAAAAATTAAATAGTGAAGGGGTTAGAGCTGGGGGCGCAGGGCTTGGGGTTAAGAGCTTACCTATAGTATAGTAAGTTTATCCCAGCCCCAGGCAGGCCCCCAGCCCCAAGCTCTTCTCCCAACCAAAAAAGCCATGATTACCCTGAAAAACATCGAAAAAGTGTACCGGACGAGCAGTATCGAAACGCTGGCCTTGAACAACATTAATCTGGATATTAAAAAAGGCGAATTTGTGTCCATCATGGGGCCTTCGGGCTGCGGCAAGAGTACCTTGCTCAACGTAATGGGGCTGCTCGACGAACCCTCAAAAGGCAGTGTGCAACTCGATGGCCAACCTGTGAAGCAATACAAAGACAAGGAACTGGCCCGGCTTCGTAATCAGCAGATTGGCTTCATCTTTCAGAGCTTCCACCTGATCAACGATCTGTCTGTGCTGGACAACGTAGAGATTCCGCTGCTGTACCGTGCGACCAATGGCAGGCCACGTCGCGATAACGCCCAGGAAGCGCTTGAGAAAGTTGGACTGAGCAATCGCATGAAGCATTTTCCAAGCCAGTTGTCGGGGGGGCAAAAGCAGCGCGTGGCCATTGCCCGGGCCATTGTCGGTAACCCAAACATCATTCTGGCCGACGAACCAACGGGGAACCTCGACAGCGCCATGGGCAACGAGATCATGAATATTCTCCAGGACCTGAACAACGACGGCGCTACCATCGTGATGGTGACCCACGACGAACAGATGGCTAAACGTACACACCGGCTCATCCGGCTTTTCGACGGAACACAAGTTTTATAAAGAGTGAAAGAATGAATGAGTGAAAGAGCGAAAAGGCTGGATCACTCATTCACTCTTTCACCCATTCGCTCTTTAATCATGCTACTGAACTATATCAAAATTGCCTGGAAGGTCTTGCTGCGGCACCCATTCTATACCTTCATTACCCTGTTTGGCATCAGCCTGACGCTGACCGTGCTTATGGTACTCACCTCGTTTCTGGATCACCTCTTTGGGACGCACTACCCCGAAACAAATCGGGACCGGTCGCTGTACATCCAGCAAATGATGCAAACGGATTCCAGCCGGAGCTCCCGGAACATGGGACCGATGAGTTTTCGTTTTTTGACGGACTATGCCAGGTCGCTCAAAACGCCTGAGCGCGTAACCATTTGCACGATATTTAACACCTCAAACGCGTATGTCGGCTCTCAAAAGATAAAGCTCAATACGAAGTTTACCGACGCTGATTTCTGGCAGGTTATGGAGTTTAACTTCCTGGAGGGAAAGCCTTATAACGAACAGAATATTACGAACGGCGACAACGTAGCGGTGATTACGGATGATTTCAAACGGCAGTACTTCGAAGAAACCGATGCGTCAGTGGTTGGTAAAGATGTCGAGATTGAGAACATTCACTATAAAGTAATTGGCGTAGTGAAAGGTAGCCCCGTTACCCGAATCTTTACCTACGCCGACGTGTATTTCCCCTACACAGCTCCTAAAAGTAACTATCAGAAAAGCGGCTTGCGGGGTGGTTATGTGGCTGTAGTCCTAGCCAAAGAGAAAAAAGACATACCGACGATCCAGGAGGAATTTCAGGACCGCGTTGGCCGAATTCCGTTACCAACTGTTCAGGATGGGTTCAAGTTTTCCGTGCTGGAAGTGAAATGTGAACCCTACGTGCAAAACTTTTTAAGCCAGCTTCTCGATGGGGGACCCGGTCTTAGAGCGATTTTCTTTGGGGTTATCACCTTTGTTTTGTTCATGCTATTGGGCCTGCCCGCTATTAACCTGGTCAACGTGAACGTTAGTCGCATCATGGAGCGAGCTTCCGAAATTGGCGTCCGTAAAGCGTTTGGTGCGCCTATACGGACACTCTTATGGCAGTTTATTGTCGAAAACATTTTTATCACGTTCATTGGTGGGGCCATCGCGCTGGTATTGACGTTTGTCATCATTAAGTTCATCAACAGCAGTGGCTGGATCGCCTACGCCGATCTGACCATCAACGTCAACGTGTTCCTGGTCAGCTTATTGGTTTGCCTGGTTTTTGGACTCCTGTCGGGTGTCGCACCGGCGCTCCGAATGTCGAAACTTAACATTGCTGAAGCGTTAAAATCTTAAAGAGTGAAAGAGCGGCTAAAGCTTTCACTCCGCATCGGCGGTTCTGTTTCGCTGATTCACACAATCACTCATTCACTCATTAATCATTATGATACGTCATCTGATTCGATTAATCTGGAACAAGAAAAAAGCGCATACACTACTCATTGTTGAGATATGGGCTTCGTTTATGGTGCTGTTTGGACTGGCCACGCTGATTGTTGTCAATGTCAGGAATTACAGCCAGCCCCTGGGTTTTGAGTACCAAAATGTATGGGCTATTGACCTGAACAACAATCAGGACACTACGGACGTCGACGACAAAGCCAGGGCTATCTTTCAACGGCTGAAAGGCTATGCCGAGGTAGAATCGGTTTCGCGGATGAGCAATAACTTTCCGTTTTCGGCCAATACCATGAACAACGGAATCGAGTATAACAAAGCCAAAACAGTGGCCCATACGTTTTCAACGGACGAAAATTTCGCCAAAACACTGGCCATGCCGGTTGTCGAAGGAAGGTGGTACCGGGAGGCTGATAGTGTTGGTAAGTACAACCCGGTTGTCATCAATCAGAAAGCCAAAGAAGAATTATTTGCCAATGAAAATCCACTGGGGAAAATCATCAGCGACCGTCTTAAGGTGATAGGCGTTGTTGATAATTTTAAGTCGAAAGGGGAGTTTATGGCCGACCAGCCAGCCTATTTTGAGTTGGTGGACGAGAACAGCAGTTGGGATAAGACCATGCTGATTCGGGTTAAACCCGGCACTGATGCCGTCTTTGAAGCCAAGTTGGTGAAAGACGTAACGGCTATGGTAAACGGGTGGAGCGTAGAGGTCAATTACCTGGCCGACTCCCGTAAAACGCAGCATAACCTGACGCTGGTGCCGGTCATCATCTTCCTGATCGTGTGCAGTTTTCTGCTTATCAATGTAGCGCTCGGTCTATTTGGCGTTCTCAATTTAAGCATTGCCAAACGGCGTGGGGAAATTGGGTTGCGTCGGGCCTTGGGAGCCACTGAAGTGGGGATTTCAAGCCAGTTCGTTGGCGAAATATGGGTACTCGCTACCTTTGCTATATTGATCGGCCTGGTGCTGGCCGGACAGTTTCCGATGCTCAACGTGTTCGATCTTGAAGCGGGCGTTTACCTGATGGCCATGCTGATTTCAGCTGTTATTATCTATGGTATCGTAACGCTTTGCGCGCTGTATCCAAGTCGTCAGGCGGCCACGATCCAACCCGCTACGGCGCTGCATGAGGAGTAAGTGCGTAGGGCTGGGGCATGGAGCAAAAGGTTAAGGGCATGGGGTAAAATCGTATTTTAGCGGCCTAACCGTAACGTATACCAGTCATGATAAGAAATTTCCGTTTTGAAAGTTTAGAAATATGGCAAATAAGTATTCAGGTTGGTGATGAGTTATTTGATATCGCGGACAGTTTGGAAAACAAGAAGCTTTTTCGTTTTGCCGAGCAACTACATGGTGCTGGTTTAAGCATCACTAATAACATCGCTGAAGGGGCCGGATCAATATCGAAAAAAGAGTTCTATCAATTCTTGAATTACGCTCGTCGATCTTGTTACGAATGCGCGAACATTATAATTGTTGTGCAACGCAGGGGGTATATCGTTGAGGAGACAAAGCAAGCGTTGTTTAGTCGATTAGATGAGCTAAGCCGAAAAATTACCGACTTTCAAAAAGCTCTACTCCCGTCAGTGTAATCAACTCTCACTTTTGAGCCCTAACCCTCTGCCCCGAGCCTTTGCATTTATGCTCCTCATTATTGACGATGATATAGCCATTCAAACGTCCCTGGCGCTACTCTTTCGAAAGGAAGGCTATGACGTTCGCCTGGCCGATGGACCGTTTGAAGCCCGCGCCGTGCTGGACGAAGAAACCCCCGCACTAGTGCTGCTGGACATGAACTTCTCGGTCGATACGTCGGGTAACGATGGACTGCGCTTGTTGAAAGAGATTCGGGAACGGGTTCCCAACGTTCCGGTTATTCTGATTACCGGTTGGGGAAGTATCGAACTGGCCGTGGAGGGCATGAGAGCCGGAGCGAAAGATTTTATTACCAAACCCTGGCAAAACGAGTACCTGCTTCAGGCGGTTCATACGGCTCTGAATCTGTCGCAAACCAAGACGGCGTCGCCCAGCCGCCAGAAACTCGACCAGCAGTTTCAGTTCGACAACATTGTCGGCGAAGACGCTAAACTGCTGGAAATCCTGGCCACGATTGGGCGCGTTGCCCCCACGGATGCCCCGGTGCTGATTACGGGCGAAAGTGGGACGGGTAAAGAACTCATCGCCGAAGCCATTCACCAGAATAGCCGCCGAAAACGCCAGCCCTTCGTGAAGGTTAATTTGGGCGGAATATCGGCCACGTTGTTCGAGAGTGAACTCTTTGGCCATGTGCGCGGGGCATTCACCGATGCCAAAACCGATCGCGTGGGGCGGTTTGAACTGGCCCACAAAGGATCGATCTTTCTCGACGAGATTGGCGATCTCGACCCGGCCAGTCAGGTAAAACTGCTACGGGTGTTGCAGGATCGGACGTTTGAGCCGCTGGGCAGTAGCAAACCCCGAACGGTGGATGTGCGCGTGATTTGCGCCACGAATCGTAACCTCGAAGAGATGGTCGCCAAGGGGCAGTTTCGCGAGGATTTGTTCTATCGAATCAACCTCGTTACGGTTAAGCTGCCCGCCCTGCGCGAACGCCCCGGTGATATTCCGCTGCTGGTTCAGTATTTCGTCAACAACTTGAAAACGATCTACGGGCGGCCCGATTTGCGCGTGAGTCCGGCCGCCATGAAATGGCTCAAACAGTTGTCGTTGCCCGGCAACATTCGCCAATTGAAAAACGTGGTGGAGCGTACGGTCTTACTCTCGGTGAGCGACGAGCTACAGGCCGAGGACTTTCAGGGACAGATTGCGCAGCCTGTCACGCAGGACCGACTTGTTTCATTGCCAGCGGTCGGAACGATGACGCTGGACGAAATGGAATACCAGATGATTGTGCGGACCATGGCGTTTCATCAGAACCGGGTGGCAAAGGTAGCGCGGGCGCTGGGCATTACCCGTTTTGCACTCTACCGCCGACTAGAGAAATTTAGTATTCCGTATAGTGTTGAAGAGTGAAATAACAAACACAGAGGAAAGGAGGTAAACACAGAGCTAACGGAGAAAAACTTTGTGCGCTCTGTGTTTACTCCTTTTCTCCGTGTGTAAAAAATATGCACGTTAGTTTTCGCACCCGGTATTTGCTTTATATTCTGGTAATTCACCTGGCCATGGGTGGGTTGTTGTTTCTGGTTTTACGACAGAATAAACCGCTGTTCATTGCCAGCGAGATTGGCCTCCTGCTTTCCATTGTCGCGGCTATCAGTATTTACCAGCAATTCCGGCAGCCGGCGCAGTTCATTGCATCGGGCATTGAAGCCATTCGGGACAAAGACTTTACCGTCAAGTTTGTGCCAACGGGTAACCGGGAAGTAGACGAACTGATAACGGTGTATAACCTGATGATCGACCAGCTTCGGCAGGAGCGAACCCGGCAAGTGGAACAGCAGTTTTTCCTGAATAAACTCATCGACGCAGCCCCGATCGCCATTCTCATCTTTGACTTCGACGAACGTATCGCGTCTATCAATCCCAGAGCCTGCCAGCTGTTGAACGTTAAGACCGATGCCGTTGTCGGTAAGCCCTTGATCGAACTTGGGTATTCGCTGCTCGCGCAAATGAGTGATCTGGCCGACGGCGAGTCTCGGGTGATGAAACCCAACGGCATTGAAACGTATAAAGTACTTAGGTCCTACTTCATGGACCGGGGCTTTCGGCGGTCGTTTTTGATCATTGAAGAGCTGACGCCCGAGATTTTGGCGACTGAAAAGAAGGCCTACAGCAAGGTGATCCGGATGATGGCGCATGAGGTGAACAACTCCATTGGCGCAGTCAACTCTATCTTAGACGTTACGCACACGTATGTCAGCGAGCCCGATGTGCAACACGCCGTTCAAGTGGCCATTGAGCGGAACGACCGCTTAAACCGGTTCATGCGTCGGTTCGCGGATGTCGTTCGTTTGCCGCAACCCCAGAAACGGTTGGCCGATCTGAGCGAAATTACCCGGAACGTAGCTCGGCTGATGCAACCACAAGCCGACGCTCGGGGCGTCTTACTCAGGTGTGATGCTAATGAAGCCAATCTTCAGCAAGTCGATGTTGAGCAGCTTGAGCAGGTGCTGGTAAATATCATCAAAAATGCCATCGAAGCCTGCCAGCCGGGGCAATCCGTTGAGGTGATCAGTAAGCAGGACGGACTCTGCATCCGTGACAACGGTCAGCCGATTCCGGAGGATGTTGCGGCTAACTTGTTCAACCCGTTCTACAGTACCAAACCTGAAGGTCAGGGTATTGGCTTGACCATCGCCCGCGAAATTCTGTTGAATCACGGGTTCCATTTCTCCCTCAAAACAGATGAAAGCGGATGGACCGAGTTTCTGATTAACGTTGGGCCGACAACGATATAACGCTTATGGCTGAGGAGTAGATAATGAAGCTGCGGGGCGACCTTCCCATTGATAAAGCCGGACCGAGAGCCAATCGAATAAAGTCGTATTGCTCAAATAGATATACATCAAAAAAAGCAGTTTGAAAAAGCCACGCCGGAAGGTGTACGGGATGTTGGCACCGTCTACGTATTGAATCAGCAATCCAAACAGGAGGTAGATACTGAGCAGCCAGATCAGCACGGGCAGGCCGTTCTTATCCCGAAAAACAACCAGATTCAGCGTGGTAAGCAACAAGAAGATAGGCACGGCATAACTCCAGTGGTTGGCGTTGAAAACAACTTGTTTGTTCATACCCGCGAATATTGCCACGAGGTGCTGTAAATGATTTCCGGCCACGTCATGAAGCTGGCCTAAGTGAATCTGAGGAGGCAACGGCACACAGCCCCGCAGAAACCCGTAGTTCCAGAAAAGCACGGGCACCAAACACGCCAGGAATAAACCAGCGGATTGAATCAGGCCAACAGCCGGGGACGAACGAATCCTATTGATAAACACCAGTAAGGCGCCAGGAAGCACAAAGAATATAGTTTCAGTACGTGTCCAGCAGGCCAGGGCTAACATCAAAACACTACCCATAAGCGAACCTCGTTGGGCCGAGTCAAGATAGCGTTGGAATAAGAGTACTCCCGACGCAAGAAAGGCCGCGTTGGCCCAGTCGGTTTGTACCAGAAACGTATAGGCAAACAGTTCGGGTGTGCAGGCCAGTAAGGTTAAAAGTAAACCGGCCAGCAGTGGATGTATCCGCTCGCGCAGTTCAGCATAGAAAAACAGCCCAAAAGCAACAACCAACACGGTCAGCCATACTTTTCCGAACGCAAACGGGCCCGTTGAGTCGACGGCCAGCAAATAAATCACTTGCTGCATAGCGGTAAACGGTGCGTAGAAGGGTTGGTTACTCAGCACCGAAACGGAAGGGAGATGTTCGGTGAACACGGAAGAGGCCAGCGTTTGCTCGCGCACCGCAAACGTAGCAACCAGATCCGGGCCAACCTGCATGTCAAAAGGCGTTACGGGAAACCAGGCGCATTTCCAGGCACTGATGAATAGCAAATACCCCCAGAAGGCCACAAAAGGCAGTTCACATAATCGTACCGAGAGCCGATTCGGCGCAAATACCTTTCGGAGATACGTCGATTGATTGCGTAATAGGATCAGCGATAGAGCCGCCCATACGCCTAATCCGATCAGCATAGGCGTTGGGGCAATGGGCAGGTGCGCAAACGCCAGACCGAACGGCAGCGCTGAACTGACGCCCAGACCGACCAGCATGGCTAATCCCAGCAAACTATACCCATTCGTTACGGCCCGTAGGCGAGTTACAACTCCAAGCCCAATCAGGAACTGAGTGATGATGACAAAGGCAAGGGACAGACTCATGGTTTTGCCTGGGCTTTGTAGTAACGTCGGGCCTGGTCGGGCGTGTAGGCAAAAAAACGCGGGTCATATCGCCGAAACTGAGCTAACACTGCTGCCCGGTTCTGATCGGTGATGGCTAAGAGAACCAGCTTATTGGATTGTACCCCAAACGTATGCGTGGCCCGTTGTAACAACGAGTCGGGACTGGTCATTTCGAGCAAATGAACCGACTTGCCGAGGTGGTAATACAAAACGCTCGGGTAAATCCAGGCAAATCCAGTCGCCTTGTCCTGAGCGTAGGCATTCTGAATCAGATACCGTTGGGGCGGAATCAGGAAATAATCACCTGGTCTGCAATGCTGCCGGATGAGCGAAGTGTAAGTATACGCCACGCCATAGCCCGCCCGCTTCCGACTGTCGAGATCCGTACGGGTACCCAGCAGCTGCCGTTGCCGATAAAACGTACCGATGGTGCCAGCGAGCCAGGCCCTGTTCATGGGCAAGCTAAGGATCGCCAGCAGTATCAGACAGCTTGCGGCAACATAAACAACCTGCGTAGTCCAGTAGCGCCGGCAACTCGTTGAAAACAACGCTTTGGCAAGAGAAGTATTCAAAGAGCTACGCATGGTTGAAAAGGCGTGTACCGTACCGGAGCATTACCGTAATACGCCCGTTGTCAGGGGCGTAACGGGTGTTTGATCCGGAATTCGGCCTTGTAGTTTCGGCATCGACACGTTCGGCAGGCGGGGCAATACATAACGAGCGAACAGATTCGCTTCGTCCAGCAGCGGATATCCCGACAGGATAAAGGCCCGCATGCCCATGTCCATATAGCGGTTTAGCTTCTCAACAATTTGGTCTGGGTCACCAACAAGCGCCCCACCCGCACCCGAGCGGGCTTTTCCAATGTCGGTCCACAGCAAGGGTTCCACAAAACCTTCATCGTCGGCGTATTCACGGATCGCGTTTTGCCGCTTCACGCCCAACGACCACGAATCCTGCGCCCGACTTTTGATTTGGGCTCCTCGATCCGGATCAAATTTGGACATCAGCTTCCGGGCATACGCGCGGGCTTCGGCTTCGGTCTCACGAACGATGACGTGGATACGTAGGCCAAAGTCAATCTGCCGACCGTACCGGGCCGCCCGGGCCGACACATCCTGCATGTTGCCGTACAGCATTTCTTCGGTTTCGGGCCACATCAGAAACATGTCGCAGTAGCGGGCGCAAACGTCCCGCGCCCCGTCCGACGTACCACCGAAGTAGAGTAGGGGACCGCCGTTCTGCTGATAGGGCTTGGCCGGGTCGGCGGGCATACTCAGCTTGCCGTATACCGGACCGTCGTGTTCAATCCGGTCGCTGGTCCAGGCTTGTTTTAGGATTTCGATCGTTTCGGCGCACCGCTGGTAGCGAAAGTCGGCGTCTTCCCGATAGCCTGGCAGATCGGAGTTAATGATGTTGATTGTCAGGCGGCCTTCCAGCATGTGATCCAGGGACGCCAGCGCACGGGCCAGCATGGGCGGGTGTAACTCGCCACACCGGATGGCCGTCAGCAGGCTGATGTTTTTAATTTGAGGGGCAATGCCAGCCGCAAAGGTCAACACATCCTGCCCAACCGTATACGACGTGGGCAACAACACATTGCTGTAGCCCAGCCGGTCGGCGGTTAAGGTAATGTCGCTGCAGTGTTTAAAAGTACTCCGCCGTTCGCCATCCAATACGCTGAGGTACTGCGTATCGCCCCCGCACAGATCGTCGAACCAGGCAATTTCGGCGACACGTTGAGGAGTACGGATGGAAACGGGTTGAATAGGCGTTGAAAGCATGAAAAATAAGTACTGAACGAATATCGTCGGTTAGATAAAGTCCGCAAAGTTCGGGGAAATACGCGTTAACTACCAGCTTTTCTCCATCGCATTGCGCCAAATAAGAGTAAACCGAGTGTCCCCGCAATGGCGACGTCGCGGGCCTCGCGCCCGGAACTGTTGCTCAATAACCAAACGCACAAGCCTACAGCAAGCAGGGCAATCACACTACCCCCGGCCACGGTGAACAGGGCTACTGGGGTTTCGCTGGGCATCTTGTTTTCTCGTTGGCGGAGCACTGGTAGGGCCGCACAAGTCAGCGCAAAGTAGGACAATCGAATAAGGGTACTGAGCGTAAGCGCGTAGATGAACGTACCCGTTACGGCTAGAATCAGTTTGAGAGCCGCCGTAACTAAAATGGCTACGTGGGGCGTGCGGAAGCGGGAATGCGTGGCCGCCAATACACCCGGTAGCTGCCCCTGTTCGGCCATGGCGAACAACAGCCGCGGCCCGGTGAGCATCAGCGCGTGGAGGGTGCCGAGGGCCGTAACGAGTGCGGCAACGGTGATAAATAAACCTCCTGCCGGGCCAATGAATCGTTGGGCGGCATCGGCTAGTGGACGCTCCGAGCCAGCTAAATTCGGCAACGTACCAATGCAGACAATCTGCACGGCCATAAACAGCACCGTTACCGTACCAATAGCGATCAATAATGAAATGGGGACGGTGCGTTCGGGCTTTTGAATTTCGCCGGAGGGAATGGCCGCTACATCGAAGCCGGAAAAGGTGAAAATTAACAGCAGAACGGCCTGCGAAAAGGGCTTATAATCGGGCATGGCCGGAAACGTGAAGGCGTGTTTGTCAACAAAGAATAACCCTACAATGGCAAATAGCCCAATGACCAGAAGTTTGCTAACGGTGAACATGTTGTTGACCCTTGCTGACCGTTGGACACCGATCCAGTTGATGGCGGCTAAGCCAACGACCAGAACCGTTATAAGGCCAATTCGGCCCCAACCAGTCCCTAGTTCAGGGCGGAAGAAAGCCGCGTAGCTCACAAATAAATTGCAGATTGACGCAAACGAGGCCACCCGCGACAGCCAGAACAACCAGCCGACTTCAAAGCCTACCAACGGGCCAAAAGCGGCACGGGTGTAGAGATACGGTCCACCCGTGCCGCTGAACCGGCTGCTTACCTCCGCGAAACATAAAATAATGAGCGTTACGACACCCGCACTGACGCCATACGCCAGTAAGCTATACGTACCAACGAGGGAGTATATTTTTGAAGGTAAGCCTAGAATACCCGCCCCAATGGTGATGTTGATGATGAGAGCAACGAAATCAACGGGACGAATGCCCCGAACTAAGCTGGCCGGTGATTGTGATTTCAAATTGGCTAACGTTAAGCGAACGGGCAAATTACGGGATCAGGGCCGTTCGACAAAATAGACAGCTTTGCAGAGTTGAGGAGCCGTTTGAGTAAGCGCTGTAAGCAAAGTTTCAAACTCTACTCAGTCTTCTTTGCGGGGTGGCCGTTGCCATCTGCGTTTCTTTTATAAGAAAGCCCTGGTTCGTGAAAATAACTAAAAGCGAAACCCCCGATCGTTCAGACCGGGGGTTTCTTTCATGTCGTTGAGTAAATCAGAAAGCAAACGTATTAATTAATCTTAAGCGCATCCTTTGCGCGGTCGAGCAGCGATCGGCTTTCATCAGCGAGATCATCCGCTTTACTTTCAGCCTTGGCTGATAGCTTATCGGCGGTGTCGGCGGCCTTGTTAACCGCAATGCCAGCCTTGGCTTTGGCCGAATCAAAGGCCTCTTTCGCTTTAGTCGCTGTTTTATTCCACTGATCGCTCAGGTTTTCAGCCTGATCATTAACAGCACCAGCTATCTTATCGCGGGTGTCCTTTCCCGAATTCGGAGCCAGTAATATCCCCGCTGCTAATCCTAAGGCAACACCAGCCAGCACGCCCAGCGCTAATTCGCTGCTAGTGAACAGATCTTCGTTACGATTTGCAATCTTAAATTTCATAGTTGCAATGTAGTGAATGAAAAAACAGACTTTCGCAAGCCATCAGGACGAAAAGCGTACCATCGTTTAGGCTTTTAATTTATATTTGTGCAATATATTGACTATCAGTGTATTGATTTAATTTAGTTGATATAATCGGGGCCGAGGTGATCTGTAAAGTGAGTAAAGTTTTACCCATAAGCGTAGACAAGTGTATATAAGTACATTTGTAAATTATAAATATTTAATATGATATTTTCTATTTAAAGTGATACTATTTTATCTTGATATATACTATATTAACCTAATAGGATTTTTGCTACAGTGATGAGGCAGTTTTACAAGCAACCTGTATTGGTAATTCGTCTAAGAAACAAGTACTTAGCAGAAAATAGTGGCTTACTTTTTACGTTACGAAGGGTATCAAGAAGAGTTATAGCAGTTGACTGCAGTTTATAATGAGGAAGCTTGTTTTTAGCGTATTTCTTTTAACCTTATTGCTGGCGGCTTTATCAGGTTTCGGCCAGTCGGTAACTGTTGTCAAATTCGATCGATTAAAAGAGATGATCAGCCAGCCGAACGACACCTTGTATGTGGTTAACTTCTGGGCAACCTGGTGCGGCCCCTGCGTGAAAGAAATGCCTGAATTTGAAGTTGCCCGGCAGGCCAATGCCGCAAAGAAAGTGAAGGTTTTGCTGGTCAGTATGGATGATAAGGCCGACCTGAAAACCAAGGTTATTCCGTTTGTGCAGAAGCGGAAGATTCGCTCGCAGGTTGTGCTGCTCGATGAGCCCGATCCGAATGCGTGGATTGATAAATTAGCGCCCGAATGGTCGGGCGCGTTGCCAATGACGTTAGTGCTCAATGGGAAACAAAAAATACGTCAGTTCATCAATAAACCCGTTAAAGAAGGAGAATTAGCCTCCATTATCAACCAATACAAACTGTAAACGAACATGAAAAAACACACTGTGTTACCAATCTGCGCCTTTTTGCTAACCATTGCATTAATGAGTGCCCGCTACGCGTCGGATGGGTATAAAGTGGGCGATACAATTCAGGATTTCAAACTGAAAAACGTGGACGGTAAGACGGTATCGCTGGCCGACAAGAAGGATGTGAAAGGCTACATCATTGCGTTTACCTGCAACACCTGTCCGGTGGCAAAAGCCTACGAAAGCCGCATTATTGCCCTGAACGAGCAGTTTGCCCCCAAAGGATATCCCGTGGTAGCCATTCAGTCGAATGACGCCGAACGGTCGCCGGGGGATTCCTACAATGCGATGCAACAGCGGGCTAAAAGCAAGAGCTATGCCTTCCCATATCTGTACGACGAAAGCCAGGCGGTGGCCCGGGCCTTCGGGGCTTCTAATACTCCCCATATGTTTGTCGTGAAGCGGGAAGGGAATGAGTATAAAGTAGCTTACATCGGGGCCATTGACAACAACCAGCGCGATGCCGCTGCCGCCGACAAAAAATACGTAGAAACGGCCGTTACTGAACTGCTGGCGGGTAAGCCGGTCACAACGCCTTCGGCCCGGGCCATCGGTTGCGGGATAAAGTGGAAAGGGGTGTAATCCGCTTATGCTGGGAGGTTATGCCGACAAAATAATTCTACACAAAGGCACAGAGAACACAAAAGTCACTAAGTCCTGAACAGCTTCATCAATAGACCTCAGTGTTCTCTGTGCCGCTGTGTTAAAGAATATTCACGGCTTCACTGCGCTCTTGCCGAACTTGGTTCCAAAGAAATCGCCCTGGTTCCAGATGGGGCGCTGGTCGGCCTGGGCGGTTAAATAGCCAATCAGGAACTGGAGCTGTACGTGTTTGGCGGCTGCGTTGAAATCAAACGGCTGGTTAATATCGTCCTGGGGCGAGTGATAGATGGTGGCCCGCCAGTCGAGGTTGAGTTTGGTACCGTCGAGGTTGGGGTTGCCCGTTTGCGAGCCGCTTTTTACGTAGATCGCCGGGATACCCTGCCGCACAAAGCTGAAGTGGTCGCTACGCATGAACACCGCCTGCTCCGGAATGGGGTCTTTCGCAATTTGAACGCCGACAAATTTAGCAGCCGCTGTCACTTCCTTTACCATACTCGAATGCTCTGATCCATAGGGAACGATGTCGAGCAGGGGGTGAAAGAAGAACGGCATATCCAGACACAAATTCGCCACAATTTTCTCTTTGGGTACGGTTGGGTTGCTGGCAAAAAAGTCAGAGCCGAGCAAGCCCATTTCTTCGCCCGTTACGCCCACAAAAAGAATGGACCGACGCGGTGTTTTGGGAAGTGACGCAAACAACCGCGCCGTTTCCAGATTGATCGCTACGCCCGATGCGTTATCGTGGGCGCCGTTGTAGATGGAATCTCCTTTCACGGGGCGCCCAATGCCCAAATGGTCGAGGTGAGCTACGTAGACGATGTATTCATCTTTCAGCACCGGATCAGAGCCGGGAAGCAGCGCCACTACGTTCTGACCCGCTACGTCTTCAACTACTTCCGTCTGCGTCTGCATCCGTATCCACACATTCAGGGGAAACGCCTGGGGTTGGTTTCGGCGGGCTTTCAGCAGGGCATCGTCGAAGGACGTACTGGCTCCGGCAAATAGCAACCGGGCCGTCGAATCGCTAAGCGAGGCTGTACCTTTCAGGGCCGGAAACGTTCGTTGCGGGTTGCCTTGTTTGTCCATCCAGCGATAAATGCCCTGCCGGGCGCGGGGAGCCGCCGATTGAAGGCGGTTCTGCAAGTCGGTTGGTAAGTTAAATGAAAGCACCCCCACGGCCCCGTGCGCGACGGCGTTCTCCGCTTTTGCCGACGAATAATAAGCCCGCTGGTTGGAGGGAAACGTAGCCGGGGCACCGTTCACGAACGCCACAATTTTTCCGGTTACATCAATGCCCGCGTAGTCGTCATAATCTAGTTCGGGGGCCGAAACGCCATAGCCGACAAAGACAACCGGTGCGGATACGTCGCTGGCGGGAAGGTCGGGGTTGGGGCTCAGGATAAAGTTTCGGCCGTAGGCGAGGGGCTGTTCTTTGCCGTTTCGGGTCAGGGTGAGCGTACTGGTTCCTTCGCGCACTTGCCACCGACGTAGGGGAACAGCCTGCCGGTAGGTGCCGTTGTCGCCGGCTGGTTTCATGCCGAGCGCTTCGAGCTGCGTTTGTACATAGTTGGCCGCTAAGGCAAACCCGCGCGTGCCGGGCTTGCGGCCTTCGAGGGCGTCGTCGGCCAAAAAACGCATGTGCGCCCGAATGGCATCGGGCCGGACAGCTTGAGCCGCACGCTGAGCATCAGCCGGAATAACACTAGGTTGCGCCAGCAGCGAGCTGGTTAGCAGTCCCGAAAGCAACGTCAGCGACGTACTGATCAAACGAATCATATAGAGTTTACGAGAAAGACTATCCCAAATTACTACCTGGCTCCAGTAATGCAAAGCTATGACGAACGCATGGGATAACTAAGTAACCATTATGCCCGTAAAAGGTGAATTGTTTTTTCAATAAATCTATGGGACAAGTTGTTAAAAAAAAGTAATTTCGTAGGATATTACGTCCACAAATTCACCTTTCCTCTTTGTAAACATGAATTACTTATCTAAACCAATCGGAGTGACTACTCGTTACCGACGAGGCCCGATACTGGTGGTTGAGGATAATGACGACCACTGGTTCATTATTCAGTGGGCCCTGCAACGTACTTTACCTGGGGTCGATGTTGTTCGTACCAGCGGTGCTGATGAAACCTTGACGTACCTGAACACCTGCCTTGCCAATGGCAGAAAGCTCCCCGAATTGGTTGTGCAGGATTTGTATTTGCCCCAACGAGAAGACGGCTGGGGCTTGTTAGAGGCCATTAAGCAGCATCACACCTTACGGCGTCTGCCGGTGATTTTGTTGAGCCACTCCGCTGACCCCGAAGATATTGAGCAGTCCTACTATTTGCGTAGTGCATCTTATATGGTAAAGCCATCATCTTATGGCCAGTGGCTTAATTACTTTGAGGATTTCCGTCGGTACTGGTGGGAGTCGGTTACATTACCACAACAGGTCAGCTACTAGTAAGACATAGTTCGAGTACGAGCTTATAGATGGTCGATGGTCCGGTTGAATTACGTCTGGTGAGCCAGCTGTAATTCAACCGGGCTTTTTGTATGGCAGTCAAACGCTGGCGAGAAGTACTCTGTAAATTTTTTTAAGTTAGGGTTGAAGGTTCTATAATCGGCAAATGTCATTTGTGCTAAAAATGAATAATTCTCTTATTTGCCGCTTCTATTCGTTCGGAAGGTAATGCTAGTATCGTTGCTATGGCAGGCGTTAACACAAATCATACAAATATAAAGCAAGGTGACTTCTTCGGCGAGTTGTTACAGACGTCGCCCAGCGGTATAATCGCCTACGAAGCCATCCGGCAACCGGGTTTAGCTGATCAGCCAGGAGCTATTGTCGACTTCAGGGCTGTCTTTTTTAATCTAGCTTACGAGCAAATCTTTAACGAACCGGCTGAGGCTATTCAGCGTCGTAACTTTCGCGAGCGTTTTTCCGATGAGATTCATACCGACCTGTTTCCGTTTTACGTGCACCTGGTCGAAACGGGGGCCTCTTTCCGGCGGGAGCGCTTTTACCCTCATCTCAACAAATGGCTTGATTTGTCGGGCACCAAGCTTCTCGACGGTTTTCTGCTCGTTATCAATGACATCAGCGATCGCAAACGGGCCGAACAGCAGCTTCAGCAAACCAACGACTTACTGGAAGGATTGCTCAATGGGTCAATGAACGGCATGTATGCCCTCAGGCCCGTTCGGGATGAACAGACTAACATTATCGATTTTCAGATAACGCGGGTCAACCGGGCGGGGGCGCAGTTGGCCAATGTGCCACCCGAGCGGCTGGAGGGACAACTGTTGAGCGCCTGTTTTCCCGGCTACCGGGAAGCGGGCCTGATGGATAGCTACGTCCGGGTGGTTGAGACCGGAGCGCCATTTCGGCAAGAAATACACTATCCATACGATGGGTTAGACAATTGGTTCGTGCTGGCCGTTGAGCCATTTTCCGACGGGATTGTGCTGTCATTTGTGGACGTAACCCAGCAGAAACAACAGGCCGACGCCCTACGGCTGGCGAATCAGGAACTGGCCCGCTCCAACGAGAGCTTACAGCAGTTTGCCTACGTGGCCAGCCATGACTTGCAGGAGCCACTGCGCAAGATTATCTCGTTCAGTACCCTCATCCATGATCAGTATGCTTCTCAGCTCGACGAGCAGGGCGCGGACCTTGTAGAACGGCTGCAATCAGCGGCTACTCGAATGCAGGCGCTGATCAGGGATGTTCTCGCTTTTTCGCGTTTAACGGTTCAGCCCGAAGCCTTCCAGACAGTTGATATGGGCCCTTTGCTGCAAGGCGTGCTCGATGATCTGGAAGCCATGATCGAGGAGCGCAACGCCGTTATTCATGTGGCACAGATGAACCACTTGAAAGGCGATCCGGCACAATTACGGCAGTTGTTTCAAAACTTGTTGAGTAATGCGCTGAAATTCACCCGACCGGGCGTGGTTCCGAAGATTAACATGACGTGCCGAACCCTACCGGGCCGGGAGTGCCGATTGCAGTTGCCCCAAGCTTTGCACGGCATCTGGTATGACCAGATTGAAGTGATTGACAATGGACAGGGATTTAAACCCGAGCAGGCTACCCAGATTTTTCAGGTATTTCATCGGCTACACGGCCGTAGCGATCAGTATGGCGGTACGGGGATTGGGTTGGCCATTGTGCAAAAAGTAGTGGCCAACCATCAGGGGTTCGTCATGGCCGAAGGCCGACCCGACGAAGGCGCTACGTTTGTGGTGCTGCTGCCCACCGGACGACCTTCCTAAGTAGGGGCAGGGGAGCGTAAGTATGGTCAAGTGTAGTCAGGTATGGTGAGCGTCTGATCAATCCCTGATTATCTTTGACTATACCTGACCAAGATTTCCGAACTCGTTGTTGCCTTCTTGTTAGATCAGCTCTCTTTGCCGGGATGGTATTCGATTCAATGACAGCCAGTAGTTGCTGACCGATACCATTGTATCTTTCATTTGATTGAAGTCCAAACTTTTAGCCAGAAACGAGTTGGCACCTGCTTCAAGGCACTGCGTCATCTCCTCGTCGGAAGCCGAATTGCTCATGATGACCACGGGAATTAATTTCCAGCTTGTAGATTGTCTTAACAGACGTACTGTGTCAATACCATTCAGGCCGGGTGGCATGTTCAGGTCCATCAAAATCAGGTCAGGATACACTTGTTCTGTTTGGTTGCACTGGTATAAATCATCACCACTGATAAAAAAACGAACCTCCGCCTGCGGCACAAAACGGCTGAATACCTGCTGGGCTAAAAACCGATAATCTGCAGCGTCATCGACTAAATAAATTAACCGGTTTGTCACCATAATGATACTTTATAAGCGTTATATATATACCCTGTACACAGTACACCTTATACGTATAAAACAGGGAAGAGGTTTGCCAAATAGCTTAATTTATTTTTCCTATTGACGTAGTAGATATATTTGGAACAGCGTTCCAGTATTAGTCTCGCTTTTTATGTCGATAGTGGCACGTAAAAGTTTACACAGATTCTTCACAATGACCAGGCCAATTCCTTCGCCCGAAATTGCCCGGTAGGTTGATTCTCCCAACTGAGTGTCTGAGTTTGTGATTTCTCCTGTAGGGTCGTTAGCGTCACTGGTCAATGACTGAATAACACCCGGCGACAGGCCCGGCCCGGTATCTTCAACGCTGAAGTACCAATGGTCTGGCTGCTCCTCAGCGAGTCCCCATGTAACGGTGATTTTCCCCGACGGCGTATACTTCAGTGCGTTTAGGATCAGGTTTTGGGCAATACGTTTAATCTTAATGGCATCGCCTTCTACCCATAATTCCTTTGGGCCGTCTATGAATAGCTCCAGGTTCCGTTCGTTAGCCAGTGGCCGCATGCTTTCGGCTAGCTCGCAGAGTGTATTGGCCGCATCGAAGGATACTAGCTCTACTCGTTCCTGCCCCGCTTCGAGCCGCGAATAATCGAGCAGCTGCGTCAGCAAATCAGTTGCCTGACGCAGGTTACGCTGTAGCATCATTAGCATCTGCGCCCGATCTTCATCGGTGTCCATCATATCCAAAAGCGTTGCCGCTCCCTGAATAACCCCAAAGTTGCCGCGTAAGTCGTGCGTTGTGGCTCGCAAAAACTCGCCACGCTCACGGAGCTGCTTGCGCAGCTCTTGCAGCGACTGAATCGTTCCCTGCGAGTCTTTTACTTCCTGCATCCAAAGTTCCTGCTGCTGCTCGGCCAGCTTAAGTGAGGAGATGTCCAGACCGGTCAGCACCACGCCGTCATCCTGTTTCATCAGGGAGATGCCCATCCAGCGGTCTCCGTTCTGCTGCTCAATATAGGTTGATTGGCCGGTTGTGAGAACCGTCAGAAATTCACCGAATGTGTTTTCCTGCCACAGCGATGAAGCTAACTGCTGCATGGTCTGACCTACCAGCTGATCAATCGGCTGGTTAACCAGTTCGGCAAACTTATGATTGCAGACGGCCAGCTGAAAATCAACAATCTTAACCTGGTCTGATTTATCCGTTGCTTCATCAGTAAGTTCGCGAATAGGTTTAAACAGGGCAATGGCCGCCGGTGAGCTGTCGAGTATGGCCTGAAGGCTTAGAGAAATTTGCTGAATCTCCTCTACCAACCAAAGATTACTAATGTCGCGGGCAATGACCAGCACACTTTTCACGGAACCATCATCCGAAAGTTCAGGAATCATGGTGGAGTAGAAGTAAATAATTCCTTTTGGTGTCGGAAAGGAGTTGTAGTGGTTCTGGCGATTGCCCGTTCTAATTACCTCCCTGAGGGTGGCCATATAAGGCTGGGCAATTTCGGGTGGCTGGCCTATCTCCAGATTGGTTTTACCCAGCAGGTCAGCGTTTGGTACCCCTGTTTTGCTTTCGAACGATGAATTGGCAAATAGCAGGCGGAGGCTGGTGTCCCAACGGGTAATAACGTCGGAGGTGTTGTCCATCATTCGCTGCAATTGTTTTTCTAGCTGCTGAACGTGTTCCTTAGACAGCCTGTAGGGCTCGGTGTTTGGCTCAAGCTGCGTTTGTTCTTTTTTAGCTTGTTCGAGATTGTTTTTAACCTGTAATAAAGTGTCAATTCGCTGGAGAGTACGCTTGTCCAGGGCCTGCAACACAGTCCGGCGGTTATAAATTTCGGCACAGGTGCCAATGTAGCCCGTAAAGTCGCCAGCTGGTGCAAACGAAGGTTTGGCGTTTTCGAGCACCCAGTAATACTCCCCATCATGTCGCCGGAGCCGGTATTCGGCCTGATAGTGTTCGTATTTTGCGGCCGCTTCGTTGAACGTAGCCAGGTAAGCCTCCTGATCGTCGGGGTGAATGGCCTGTATCCATCCATGGCTGGTGGCGTCTTCCAGCGAGAGGGCCGTATAATCGAGTAAGGCTTTGTTGAAGAATGTATAGTTGCCTACCTGGTTTGTTACCCAAATAAGCACCGGCGCCTTATCGATGAGATTGTGTAACCAGGCTTCCCGCTCTTCAATCAGGCGCTGAACCTGCCGATGGTCGGTAATGTCTTCAATGGCCAGCAGAATAGCCTCCTGCTGCCGGGTTACGCGCCGGGCGTTGAGCAAAAGAATTTTTTCGCCAATCTGCGGGAAGGTATGGCGAACCTCGAAGCCTTCGACCTCGGTGTTGTGCCTGAGGGCGTCGGACAACAACAACCGCAATTGTGGAATGTCCCACTGCCGGTTCCCCAATTCGTAGATGAGCTTCCCTTCGATTTCTTCTTGGCTGACCCCGAACAGTTTATAGAACGTCTTGTTGGCGCTCTTCACCCGCAGGTCTTCGTCGAGCACCAGGGTAGCTTCTCGAATGGTCGTGAAGATGGCTTCTGAGTATTCGTTGGCTTCTGATAGCTGATCGTTGCGAACCTGCAACTCCTGATTAATGGTCAGCAGTTCTTCATTGGTCGACTCAATCTCCTCTTTGCTGGTTTCCAGCTCTTCGTTAATACTTTGCAGTTCCTCGTTGCTGCTGATGATTTCTTCGTTGGCCGATTGCAACTCTTCGTTAGAGGCTTCCTGATCTTCAATAATCGACCGCATGTCTTCCCGCAGCGTGGCCAGCTCCTCTTCCAGCTGTTTAATCCGAACATTGCGCACATCGGCGGGGTCGGTAACGGAGCCTGGAATGGGAAGGACTTCCTCGAAGACAATAATAAACAACTGCTCTTCCAGATCCGTCCTGATAGGTATGGCTTCAATGGCCACATGGTGCGTTTTATCTTTCACCTTCACTTCCAGGCCTGTCTTGCGCACGGTCTGCTTCGCTTTGCGGGCTTTGTGCACGGTATTCCTGAGCTCGAAGACCAGCGACGGGCGGGCCATTTTCAGCAAATTCAGACTTGCTTTGCCCGGTGCTGGTTCCAGAAACAAGCCTGTGGAACCCCTAAACTGAAGAATATCAAGATCCTGATTGACAACTACTGAAGGAGGTAACCGTTGCATAAGCAAGCTATCAACAAGTTTATCCAGGTCATTAGTCGATCCAAAGGACATGTTTGTTTTTCGGGTTAAAGGAGATGAGCGGAGTTCGTTGGATCGGGAGGGTTCTGTTTGGCCGTCAGTCTCTAAGCGAAGGGCCATGTCGAAGCTGGCACGACTGACTACATCGTTTTTCCGCGCAAATACTTTATGGCTTTTATCAAGTTGAGCGAATAGCGTTGCCGAGTTACTCACCGTCTCCGATTTCCCAAGAAACAAATAGCCGTCGGGGTTCAGCGCATAGTGAAACGTAGCAATGGATTTCTTCTGGAGGAAACCGTCCAGATAGATGAGCAAATTACGGCAGCTGATAAGGTCAAGCCGTGAGAAGGGCGGGTCTTTTAGCACATTGTGGGGGGCAAACACGCACAGATCGCGCACCGACTTATTGATGCGGTAGTGGTCGTCAACTTTCGTAAAAAAGCGTTGCAGGCGTTTGGGTGATACATCGGCCACTTCACTTCGAGTATAGCTACCGTGACGCGCCTTGGCAATGGCGGCTTCGCTCAGGTCGGTGGCAAATAGCTGGATAGGGATGCTCAACCCCTGATCGCCCAGTACTTCCAGCAGTAAAATGGCTAGTGAGTAGGCTTCCTGCCCCGTTGAACAGGCGGCTACCCAGATTCGGAGTGGGGTGCGCGGGAGTTTATCGCTGATCATACGCGGCAACAGCTCTTTCTTGATGTACTCCATCGTATGCTCGTCGCGGAAAAACGTCGTTACGTTGATCAGCAGGTCGTTGTACAGGAGCGATGTTTCATCAGGATGCTGTTTCAGATACTCGGCATACTCCTGGAGGGTGTTGAGCTTGTGGAGTAGCATCCGGCGAATGATCCGACGCCGGATGGTTGTGATCTTATAATACGTAAAATCAACGCCGGTGGTGCGCCGAAGAAACTTGATAATAGCTTTTATGTCATCCTCATCCGTAGTGATTTCCGGCACTATATCGGTCGTTTCATCGTCAAGTGGCTGAAAAATCTGGGGCAGTCTGCTGAGTCGTTCCAGTTCCCTGGCAATGTTGGCGGGGGCCATAACCATATCAACTACGCCCTCAGAAATGGCTGACCGGGGCATACTCTGAAACCTGGCTGAACCGTCCTGCGCAAACGTAAGGCCACCCGCCACCTTAATAGCCCGCAGGCCGAGGGTGCCGTCACTGGCTACTCCCGAGAGCACAATGCCAATAGCGCTGTTTTTCTGCCGTTCGGCGAGGGAGATAAAGAACTGGTCGATGGGCATGTGCATGGACGACTTAGCCTGGCGGGGCAATAAGGTCAGCGCTCCGTCAATTACCTCCATGTCCTGATCCGGTGGTATGACGTATAGATGATTCGGTTCGATCCGGAGCTGGTGCTGGGCAACGACCACGGGCATGGTGGTTACCCGGCTCAATATGGCCGCCAGGTTGCTATCGTACTCTGGGTCGAGATGCTGTATATACACAAAGGCCAGTCCTGTTGTAGGCGACAGGTTTTGTAATAGCTCGGTAACTGCTTCTATACCTCCTGCCGAAGCGCCAATAGCAACTACTAAGGTCGGCGCTGACGGTTCAGGATTACGGGGGTTAATCTTTTTGGGCATGGAAAACTGTTTAATACTAAACCAAATGTCATTTCAGATGTTGACTATTTATTTTGGCATAGCGTAAAATGACGTTAAAAGCCTAAAATTCGGCATCTTTTTCGGAATAGTGAGTAAAAGGTTCAACTGAATTGCCAGGCGGGCAATCAGGGTTGCCGAATCAACGGAAGTTATGAACAATCGGGATATTATTGTTATTGGTGCTTCGGCCGGTGGGGTAACCGCCTTGAAGCAAGTATTAAGTGCACTGCCTGCGGGCTTCACTACGCCTATTTTTGTGGTTCAGCACGTAGCCCCTTATACGACGAGCCTGCTCCCTCAGGTACTGAACCATGCGGGCCGCCTGAAAGCGGTACACCCGAAGGATAATGAAGTGATTCAGCCGGGCTATGTGTATGTAGCCCCGCCAGACCATCATTTATTAATTGAAGACCACCACGTTATTGTAAAAAAGGGGCCTAAAGAGAACCGGTTTCGGCCATCCATTGACGCGCTGTTTCGTTCGGCGGCTTATACCTTCGGTACGCGCGTGATTGGCGTGGTTCTGACCGGCCTGCTCAACGATGGCACCTCCGGCATGTGGTCGGTGAAGCGGATGGGCGGTCTGTGCGTTGTTCAGGCTCCTGAAGATGCCATGTATGCCAGTATGCCCGAAAGCGTAATGGAGTTTGTCGAAGTTGATTACGTTGTTCCGCTGACTGAAATAGCTTCGTTGCTGTGTAAATTAACTCAGGATGAGGCTCCGGAAGCGCCGTCGATATCGCAGGCGGAGAAAGATCGAATTGAAACTGAAGTTCAAATTGCCGCGCAAGAGAATGCATTTAATATGGGAGTCTTAAGCATGGGAAATCCAACCTTCCTGACCTGTCCGGAATGTCATGGGGCACTGGTTGGCTTTAAGGAAGGCAAGCTGATTCGGTACCGGTGTCACACAGGACACGCCTACACGGCGAGTGCCCTGCTAGCGGAGGTTACCAAATCGGTTGAAGAAGCTTTTTGGAATACGATTCGCGGCCTGGAAGAAACCGTTATGCTCCTCGATCAGTCGGCAACGCTCCTCGAAGAAGCAGGCGATCATGAAGGGGCTGCGGAATTCCGGCGACGGGCTGACAACACACGCGAACGAGCCGAGAAGCTTCACGAGCTAGTCTACAAGCAAGAGCAGATGAGCGCAGCGTCTGTAATTGATTTAACAAAAAACAGTGAGTCTTCTGCTTAATCAAGAGTAGAAGAGTTCTATATAAGTCATTGTAAAGCAGATAGTTGTCGGTGAATTTTGATGAACTATATTGCAGGCATGCGTGTTATTTTAACGTATCACTCAACGTATTTTCATGCCTGATTTCAAGCCCAGCCTTGTGCTTTACACCGCCGATGCCCTGAACGAACGGGGCGAGGCCATTATGAGTCAGTACCCGGAGGCTGAGACTTTGCAGGTCGCGCAGCACAACCGGCTCCCTGAGCTGGGCATGAATTACTTCAAGGTCAAGTCAGATGTGCTGGTGCTGGGCAAACTTAAGACGCAGGATGTGAAGTGGAGCGGCCGTAGCTCCGACTACATTGCGCCTAGCCTGGCCAATGGCTGCTTTGGCGGCTGCGCCTACTGCTACGTCGACCGGCATAAAAAAATCAATCCGATTACGCTGTTTACCAACGTCGAAGAAATCATGGCGACGGTCGACAGGCACGTGCATACGCTGGCGTGGCCCAAGCCCGCTAACCAGACCGACCCTACCTACTGGACGTACGACATCGGTTGCAACTCCGACATCTCGGTCGATTATGGCCTGTCGGACGGCATTCGGCAAGTGTTCGAATTTTACCGCGACCACCCCCGCGCGAAAGCGACGTTTGCGACCAAGTTTGTCAACCGCGACATGCTGGAGTTCGACCCGCAAGGCAAAGTACGTATTCGGTTCAGCTTAATGCCGTCGCACGTCAGCAAGCTGGTCGATGTGCGCACCGATTCCATCGAGAAACGGATTGCCGCCATCAACGACTTCTACGAGGCTGGTTACGAAGTACACGTTAACTTTTCGCCTGTCATTGTCTACGGGGGCAAGCAGTGGCGCGACGACTACCGCGACTTGTTCCGTCAATTAGACGAGCAACTACGTCCCGAAGCGAAGGCACAGTTGAAGTGCGAGGTTATTTTCCTCACCCATAATCAGTGGCAGCACCAGGCCAACCTGGCCATCAACCCCAAGGCTGAGGAGCTGTTGTGGGTACCGGAGCTACAGGAGAACAAACGCAGCCAGTACGGCGGCTGGAACATCCGCTACGATCACCAGCTAAAAGCCAAAATGGTCGAGGTGTTCGAGCAGTTGGTAGGCCAGGAGATCCCCTGGTGCGAGATCCGGTATATTTTTTAGCGAAAGGGTTGGGGCAGGGGGCGTAGGGCAAAGGGTACTATAATCTGAGCCTTACGCCCCCTGCCCCAACCCCTTCGCTCTCAATCTACACTATTTGCGTTTTTCTTCGTTGCGGGTACCGAGTCGTCGGGCTTCTCGGTGGTTTTCTTCGTAGTGCGCTGGTGGCTACCGCTCTTGCCAGCTTTGCCTTCCTCTTTCTGGTTTTTCGAGCTGTTTCCCCCGCCATTCTGCGGTGAATACTGTTTGATGAAAAGATTCATAACGTGTTGAGTTAGTTAACTGATTATACTGAACTTGAAAAACGCCGACAAAACCGTTGGCGTTACGGGTTTATTTGCTGTTCTTCGAACCTTTAGGCCGCCCCGGATTATCGTGACGACCATCGTCGGCATCGGCTTTTTTCTTCTCGCCCGTACTGTGTGAACCACCTTTCTTGCCAGCCGCAATATGTTGCTCATGCGAGCCCCCCTGCACTCCTTTGCCACCCCCCGACGATGCGCTGGGCGATAGCGTTCTGATTTGCTTGCTCATGATACCTGTGGTTTTGTTGGACAATCACCGCTAACATAGGTTTGGATTAATAACCATATATTAAGTAGACTGTTTGCCGGTGTCGCCTAAATAACCGACATACGTTGGGTGTATATTGGCCGAATCGTATATAGGCACTATTACCAACTAAAGCGAGCATAGAACGGGCTATACGATAAGACTTCAGCAAGTATAAGATGCGCTGGGTGGTAGCAGAATAGGAATGTTTTACTTTGCAGTAGAATCAACCTCTCTACGTATGTTAAAGTATTTTACTTCCTGTTGTGTAGCGGTGCTTGTCCTGTTGACGGCCAGCGTTGCTTATTCACAAAAATTTTATCAGAACAACTATTGGTTGGGAGTAGGGCTGGGCAAAAGCCAGTTTCCTAGTGGCATGATGGCGTTAGGGTATGAATTTACCAACAAGCCAACCCTTTTGGTGGCCCGCTATGTGGCCAACGGTCAGGTTTTTTCGGATATACGGCCTGGTATCTCGGTTAATGAACTGGGATTACTGTATGGAGTGAAAGCCGGCAAATTTCGTTTCTCCACCGGCTTGAGTGGCGTTTGGGGCGTTAACCGGGGCAAGTACTTGTATTCAGATCCTGACCCACTCATATACGGTACAACCGTCTACGAGTCAATTAAATACACTACTGTGGGCGTACCCGCTGAAATTCGGTTTATTACTTCGACAAAAGATGTTGGCATTGGTCTAACCGGCTTTGGCAACCTAAATGCCCGGCGCTCGTTTGTGGGACTGAATTTGTCACTGTACGTTGGTCAGATGAAGTGATCTGGCGACTTTACTTGAGAAGGCAAAGAAGGGATACGTTCGTTCGGTCTGCCGATGCAGAGGTCTCTGACTGTGCTCAAAGTATCCGCTTAGTAATAGGACCGGTCAGAGACCGGATAACGCCCGAGCATAGTCTGAGACTATGCTCAACGGGGTTGGCGATGGCATAGGCCACCCGTCGGATAACGTCCGAGTGTAGTCTTCAACTAGGCTCAACAGGCAGGAGGATGGTGTACAAACAAAACGAGCCCGCAGATGATCTGCGGGCTCGTTTTGTTGCTTGATTTAAACTGCTTAGTTGCTGTGACCACCTTTATTACCACCGGTGGCATGGCCTGCGCTACTGTTTCCTTTCGAGTGCCTGGCACTCTTATGAGATGTTGACGAGCGGCCGTTCCCTTTCTCGCCATGCTGTGTGCCATTGTCCTGGTCACCCGTAATGCGTTGGTCTTTGTACTCCTCCTCGACCTTATCTACTGTTGACTTTGCCATAACGTTGACGCGTTGCGTGTTTCAGGACCTAACCCGTCAACGGGCGTTTTGTTTGACGTATTCATCCATTGAAAAGCGACCGGAACCCAATACAAGAAACAACAGCAAGAGCATCAGTACAATAACCGAAAGCCATAATTCAGAATTTATTGGCGAAAATCCTTGGCTGATGTTAACAAAGAAAACGGCCCCGACCAGTATCGGAAGTTGCAGCAGCACCATTAGCCGGGTCATACAACCTACGGCAATCAGAAAACCACCCATCAGGTGCGCAAAAGCGATGTAGTGAACTGCCATTACGGGCCATAAATCGAAGTGAAGACCACCAACTAACTGACTTAGGTACGTGGTGTCACTAATAAAGCTGATGCCTTTCAGCACCAGTATGCAACCCAGCATGATACGTAGCGCGTCGGTCCAGGCGGGGTGATGCGTGTCGCCCCAGTGCTCAACTCGGTGTAATAAGTTCATAGTGATATAACGGATTTAGTGAATATGTACTGAATGTACCGTTATAGTATGAATAAAGCAAGCTGATTACCAAATAGTTATTCGGTCGACAGCTTGCTTGGCAACTATTCAGAAAATCGGTCAGGCTTCTTCCAGAGGCCCGATGTGCACCGGCTGTAGATTTTCCATCTCTTCGGGTTCAAACAGCCTCGAGCGAATCAAAAACCGAACACCCATCGGAATCTCCAGCGAGAAGCTGGCACCACGGCCGGGCGTAACGTCGATGGTCAGATGCGTATGTTGCCAATACTCAAACTGATCACCCGACATCCAGAAATCGCAACCGTCAATCTGGCCCAGCCACACATCCGACGAACCAATGATAAAATCGCCAACGGCGTAGCACATGGGCGACGAGCCGTCGCAGCAGCCCCCGCTCTGGTGAAACATCAGCGGCCCGTGCTGGGCGCGGAGTTTATTAATAACATCGGCTGCGGCCGGGGTAATGTCGATACGATGCATGGCAAAAGAGTGAAAGAAGTAAAGAGCGAAAGAGTGAATGAGTGAAAGAGCGATGGGCTCAAAAAAACCATTCTTTCACTCATTCACTCTTTCGCTCTTTGTAGTTAAAAGAATCCTAATTTGCTTTTGCTGTAGGAGATCAGCAGGTTTTTGCTTTGGCGATAGTGGTTGAGCATCATGTGGTGATTCTCCCGGCCAAAGCCTGACTTTTTATAGCCCCCAAACGGCGCGTGGGCTGGGTAGTTGTGGTAGCAGTTCACCCACACACGACCCGCCTGAATCTGGCGCGGAATCTGGTACAGTTCGTGCGCGTCGCGGGTCCAGACACCAGCGCCCAGGCCGTATAGTGTGTCGTTGGCCATTTCAACGGCTTCGCTGGCATCTTTGAACGTAGCAACGGATACGACCGGACCGAAAATTTCTTCCTGGAAAATCCGCATCTTATTGTTGCCTTTAAAAATCGTTGGCTCAATATAATACCCGTTTTCGAGGCCGCTGTTCAGCTTTGCGGCACCGCCACCGGTCAGCACTTCGGCGCCTTCTTTCTTGCCAATGTCGATGTACGACAGAATTTTCTCGTATTGGTCGTTACTGGCCTGCGCGCCCATCATCGTCTCCGGATCGAGCGGATGGCCAACTTTAATGGCTTTGGTACGTTGAATAACCCGCTCGATAAACCGGTCATAGGCCCGCTCGTGGATCAATAGGCGCGATGGACAGGTGCAAATTTCGCCCTGATTTAGCGCAAACATGACCGCGCCCTCCACACATTTATCGAAGAACTCATCGTCGGCATCGGCAATGGATGCCATAAATACGTTCGGCGATTTACCGCCCAGTTCCATCGTGACTGGGATGAGGTTTTCCGATGCGTATTGCATAATCAGACGGCCCGTGGTGGTTTCGCCAGTGAAGGCAACTTTGGCCACCCGTTTCGATTGGGCCAGCGGCTTACCGGCTTCCGGACCAAACCCGTTAACGATATTAACGACACCGGGTGGAATCAGTCCTTCGAGCAATTCCATCAAGACCAGAATAGAGGTTGGTGTTTGCTCGGCGGGTTTCATCACGACGCAGCAGCCAGCGGCCAGGGCCGGAGCTAGCTTCCAGGTGGCCATCAGCAACGGGAAGTTCCAGGGAATGATCTGACCCACAACGCCAATCGGTTCTTTCACTATCAGCGACACCGTGTCGGCATCCAGCTCCGTCATGCTGCCTTCTTCGGCCCGGATAACCCCGGCGAAATAACGGAAGTGATCGACCACCAGTGGCAGGTCAGCCGCCATGGTCTCACGAACCGCTTTGCCGTTTTCTACCGTTTCGACGCGGGCCAGAAACTCAAGATTCTGTTCAATCACGTCGGCAATTTTCAGCAGCATATTACTGCGTTCGGTAGCCGAGGTCCGCGACCAGGCCGGAAACGCTTTGTGGGCGGCATCCAGAGCTAAATCGATATCGGCGGCTTTAGAACGAGGAACGCGGGCAATCAAACTGTCATCCATGGGCGAATGGTTCGCAAAGTACTCACCATCCACCGGGGCAACCCACTTGCCACCGATGTAGTTTTCGTACTGCGTTTTAAACATTGGCCGGGCTAGTATTTTGCTTGGTGCTTCTGCTGTTTGCATGACTGAAAAGTGTTTCGTGGGAAATGATTAATTTTTTCACAAATTTTGCCGTAATTGTACAAACGAACTTACATTAGAGTATTAAATACTTTCGGAATTGTCTCATCTGTCACAGTGATTACCCTGCACGTATGAAAAAGATAGAGAAAATTGCTGGTAGCGAAGTAGTTAGTTCGTGGGGTGCCCAGCTCGATACGCTGGTAGAGAATAAGATGACGCTAAATCATGATGTGGCCGAGCTGCATCTTTACGAGACATTTCAACAGGCCGACCGGATCGAATTGCGATTTAATGCACCCGTGCTGACCAGTATGCTGAATGGCCGGAAAGTCATGCACTTGAGCAAAACAGACCCTTTCGACTATCGACCAGGCGAATCGCTGCTGTTGCCCACCGGTCGGCTGATGAGCATTGACTTCCCTGACGCTACGATCGACGACCCAACGCGCTGTTTAGCGCTGACCATTTCGGACGAATTTATCCGCCAGACGGTAAACGAGCTGAACGAACATACGCCGAGGGTAGAGGCCACCGATGAATGGCAGCTGGATACGGATAATTACCTGCTTCAGAACGATACAGAGATTAGCTCGCTCATCGATAAGCTGACCCGCTTGTTTCGGGAGAACAATCCGTTTAAGACGTTTTTCATCCAGAATACTCTGAAAGAGCTTGTGGTACGGCTTTCGCAGACGCAGGTGCAAACGAACTTGTTGAATCATACCAGTCAGCACCTGACTACAAATCGGCTGGCTTATGTTGTAAACTACATCCGCAATAACATAACCCGGGCACTTTCCGTCGAAGAGTTATGCGATAAGGCCTGTCTGTCTAAGTCGCACTTTTTTCGACTGTTTAAGAGTGAACTGGGTGTGTCGCCTGCTCAGTTTATTCTAAACGAACGCATTCGTCGGGCCAAGCAGATTCTGAGCAACCCCGCCAAGAGCATTACCGATGCGTGCTATGAATCAGGCTTTAACAGCCTGACTCATTTCAGCAGCGCTTTTCGCTCGGTGGAGCGGATGTGTCCCCGGCAATTTAAACGACAACTTTTTGGTGTAAACTAACCGACCGATTAATCAACGTTGGACAGTATTGTCTATCTTTGGTTAGTTATGACAACAAAACCTGCTTCAAAAGCCGCGCTGACGGCGAGTACATTAGACTTTTTGCGTGACCTTGTTGAAAACAATCACCGCGAGTGGTTTCAGGCCAACCGAAACCGATACGATGCTGCCAAAACTGAATTATGCGGTGTCGTCGAACGAGTGCTGGTTGGGATGAGTGAGTTTGAGCCGTTGGCTAAAACAGCCGTAAAAGACTGTATTTTCCGCATCAACCGGGACATTCGCTTTTCGAAAGACAAAGCCCCTTATAAATCAAATCTGGCGTTTGCTATCGGTCCTGGCGGCCGACACTCGGGCCGAATTGATTATTACGTTCAGATTCAACCGGGTAACCAATCGTTTTTGGGCGCGGGTATGTGGCAGCCGACACCCACGAACTTGGCCAAGTTTCGGCAGGAGGTCGATTATAATGTGGATGAATTGAAGGAAATCATTGAAGCGGACGAATTTAAAGCGTACTTTCCAGAGGCCTCGGGTGAGGTGATGAAAACAAGCCCCAAAGGTTACTCGGCCGACCATCCCGAAATTGAACTTCTGCGCCGAAAGGAGTTATTTTTCATTCACCGGTACTCTGATAAAGACGTACTAAAGCCCAACTTTGCCGATGAACTCATCCGCGGCTGCCGGATCATCAAACCCTATTGTGATTTCCTGAATTATCTATTCTTCGACGAAAAAGAAGAGCCCGTTACGCTGTAAACCAACCTTTGAAGCGATCATGAACAATTATTTCCTTTTGCTGGCTGGCCTGCTGTTGACATCGTGGACTCAGGCGCAAACCATCCCCACGCCACAGCCGGGGTACACCTACAAAGTTGAGACCGGGGTGGCAAGCCAACAAGTGTTTATTAGTGGCCAGCGGCCGTTCAATACCAATGGCGAACTCGTCGGCGCGGGCGATCTGGCCGCCCAAACCCGGCAAGTGTTTGAAAACCTGAAAACGGCCTTAGGTACGGTGGGCATGACTCTCCGTGACGTTACGCAGATTACGTATCACCTGAAGGGAGTCGCCGGTCAGGTCAACCCGGCAGCGTCGCAATTAGCCGCTAATACGGGAGCCGTTTTCTTCCCGCAAGGGGCGCCCCCTCGAGTGGCGGATACGAAAAGTATCGCTAAAATCGTCCGCGACGACGTCTTGATCGAAGTAGAGGTAATTGCTATTAAATAAAAACAGGCCCTCCAACTCAGTTGGAGGGCCTGTTTACGGATAGCGTGTAATTTCGATTTGGCTAGACCGCTTCCAGCATTGAAACCGCCTTGGCTTCGAGCAGGGTTTCGCCCATCAGGTAACAATCGGCGGCCCGGGCGGCTTCGCGGCCTTCAGAAATGGCCCATACCACTAATGACTGGCCCCGGCGCATGTCGCCCGCAGCAAATACCTTTGGATTCGTGGTGGTCTGATACTTATTGGCCTTTACGTTGCCACGCTCGTCATATTCCAGCCCTAAGTCATCGAGTAATCCATTATGCTGCGGGTGCAGGAACCCCGCGGCCAGCAAAGCCAGTTCGCACGGAATTTCCCGCTCGGTGCCTGGCTTCTCGACCATTTGCATCCGTCCGTTCTCATTTTTCCATTCGAGATCAACCAACCGCAGGGCTTTCAGGTTACCGTTTTCGTCGCCCACGAACGCTTTGGTGTTGATCGACCAGTGCCGTTCGCAGCCTTCTTCGTGCGACGTGCTGGTACGTAGCATCATGGGCCAGTTTGGCCAGGGTGTATTTTCCGCCCGCTCTTTGGGAGGCATCGGCATCAGTTCGATCTGGGTCACGCTGGCAGCGCCATGACGATTCGACGTACCAACGCAGTCAGAGCCCGTATCGCCCCCGCCAATCACCACCACGTGTTTATCCGTCGCCCACAATTCACCGTCAACGTATGGAAGGCCTTGGTGGTTAACCTGCACGGGTCGATTGGCGACGCGTTTGTTTTGCTGGCTCAGGAATTCCATGGCTGGGTAAACTCCCTTAAGATCACGGCCGGGAATCGGTAAGTCACGGGGAACCGTCGAGCCACCGGTGAGCATAACCAGATCGAACTGCTCCAGCAAATCTTTGGCTTTGATATCAACGCCGACGTTAACGCCTGTTTTGAACACAATACCTTCGGCTTCCATAATGGCCAGTCGGCGGTCGATTGTCCACTTCTCCAGCTTAAAGTCAGGTATACCGTACCGTAGCAAGCCGCCAATCTGGTCGGCCCGTTCGAAGACTGTTACGGTGTGGCCAGCTTTGTTCAATTGAGCAGCCGCAGCAAGACCCGCTGGTCCCGAACCCACAACCGCTACTCGTTTACCGGTACGGAACTTCGGCTGTTTTGGCGTAATGTATCCCCGCTCGAAGGCGACTTCGGCGATTGATTTTTCGATAAACTCAATGGCAACGGGCGGCTTGTTG
The DNA here is from genome assembly GCF_042684525.1 of Spirosoma soli. NCBI lineage: Bacteria > Pseudomonadati > Bacteroidota > Cytophagia > Cytophagales > Cytophagaceae > Spirosoma > Spirosoma soli. The sequence goes on from NZ_JBHULN010000009.1 coordinate 119,135, forward strand.
ATGCCCAGCACGCAAGAGGCTTCGCAGGGGGCGGGGCAAATGCGGCCCGTAAACTCCGGGAAGTTATTGGTGGTGCTGAGGATGTCGTAAGCATACGCCCAATTCTGCTCGTAAACGGCGTCGTTGAATTCAGGTATGATATTGCCAAGGGGGCAGCCGCTGTGGCAGAACGGCGTACCGCAGTCCATGCAACGCGCTGCCTGCCGCTGGGAGTCCTGCTCCGAAAACGGCATTTCAATTTCCTTATAATCGTGAATCCGCTGTTGCGGGTCGCGCTTCTTTGGCAACTCGCGCGTGAATTCTAAAAATCCGGTAGGTTTTCCCATTGGTGTTACAATGTGTACTTTTTATCAAACACGTCTTCCCAACTTAGATTGATGCCATCAGCGGATACATCTGTTTCTGTTTCCGCTTCATCAATAGCTTCAGTAAGCGCTTTTTGCCAGATACTCTGAATAAATTCCTCATTCAACGAGGGTGTATATTCTCGTAGGCTAGCAATTTCGTAACGAGCGTTTTTTATAGTTAATGCCCAACTACGCGAGCGCTTTCCCGGTTGAATCTCCCACTTGATGATGTGCATCATCAGCCGGATTAGCTGACTTTGCAACGCTCGTTTTTCCGAACGCGCCATTGTTTCAATTAACTGATTCAGCCCTACTTCAACGTCGGCCAAATCACCTTCGTCAAACGACTGCTTAATCTCCTGAGCGGCCAATAGTTCGGAGGTCGATGCAATTTCTTCCCAGTTTTTCATGACCGTAGCTTTATCGGTTTATCCCAAAGTTACGTATCGCTGATGAAATAGGCTATGAGCCGGTCACATCTACGACAATATCCTGATACACGACGTTTTTATCGCGAATCTGGTCGGCTAGGGAGATGCCGCGACCGGCTAACGCCTTTCTGAAGTCGCTCGGCATGACCTTCACGAACTGGCCTATGCTGTTTTCCCAATTCTGCATTAAGGCCAACGCTACGTTACTGGTCGTATACTGGAAATGCTTTTCGACGTATTCCCGAACAATGCCCTGATCTTCGTCGGTCAAGGCTTCCAGGCTTACCATTTCGGGGTTGACCTTTGAGGCAAACGTTCCATCCTGATCCCAGACGTAAGCAACCCCGCCCGACATGCCGGCGGCAAAATTGCGGCCCGTTTGGCCAAGAATGATGGCTAAGCCACCGGTCATGTATTCGAGGCCGTGATCACCGACACCTTCAACCACAACTTTAGCGCCTGAATTTCGAACGCAGAACCGCTCGCCCGCCATACCCCGGATGAACGCTTCGCCCGACGTAGCGCCGTAGAACGACACGTTGCCCACAATGCTGTTTTCTTCCGGTTTGAACGTAGCGGTCCGATCAGGATACACGATCAGTTGCGCACCGCACAAGCCTTTGCCGAAGTAATCATTGGCATCGCCTTCAAGTTCAAGTTTAATACCACTGGTGGCAAACGCTCCGAAACTTTGGCCTGCTGTACCTCGTAATTTAATGTGGATCGTGCTATCGGGTAGCCCAGGACCGCCGTATAATTTCGAGATTTCGTTCGATAGCATGGTACCGATGCTCCGGTCGATGTTCTGTACGGGATATTCGGCATATACGGACTCCGCTGCCTCTAAGGCGGGTTTGGCTACGTCAATCAGCTTCCGGTCGAGCACGTCATCGAGGTAATGGTTTTGCTCTTCCTGTTTGAATAACGCCACGTCGAGGTTGGTTGTTTGCTTATACAGCAGCGCATCCAGGTTGATGTTCTTATATTTCCAGTGCGGCAGATCCGTGCGCAGTTCAAGCACTTGTGACTGACCGACCATCTCGTTGACCGTACGGAAGCCTAGCTCGGCCATGATCTCGCGCAATTCCATCGCCAGGAAGGTGAACATATTGACAACGTGCTCAGGTTTGCCCGTAAACAGCGCCCGTAGCTCTTTATTTTGGGTGGCCACACCAACCGGACACGTATTCAGGTGGCATTTGCGCATCATGATGCAGCCGGTTGCCACCAATGCGGCCGTGGCTACACCGAATTCTTCAGCACCCAGCAAGGCAGCAATGGCCAAATCCCGGCCTGTGCGCATTTGCCCATCCGTCTGCACCGTCACCCGGCCGCGTAGTTTATTACGAACCAGCGTTTGGTGGGCTTCGGCCAAACCTAATTCCCAGGGTAGACCCGCGTGACGGATAGACGATAGGGGAGATGCGCCCGTGCCGCCGTCATGACCCGAAATCAGAATGTGATCCGCGTGGGCTTTCGCTACGCCGGCAGCGATGGTTCCAACGCCCGCTTCCGACACCAGCTTAACGCTGATACGAGCTGCCCGATTGGCATTTTTAAGATCGGAGATCAGCTGAGCTAAATCTTCAATCGAATAAATGTCGTGGTGGGGCGGGGGCGAAATCAGGCCGACGCCGGGTGTTGAATGGCGCGTGCGGCCGATCCAGTCATCTACTTTAAAGCCGGGCAACTGACCCCCTTCGCCGGGCTTAGCACCCTGCGCCATCTTAATCTGTAATTCTTTGGCGTTAGTCAGGTAGTAGCTCGTTACGCCAAACCGGCCCGAGGCTACCTGCTTGATGGACGAATTCATGCTATCGCCGTTCTCGAGCGGCTTGTAGCGTAGTTCATCTTCACCCCCCTCGCCCGAGTTGCTCTTACCACCGATGCGGTTCATGGCAATGGCCAGGGTTGTATGCGCTTCCCAGGAAATGGAGCCGAACGACATAGCACCCGTCGCGAACCGCTTGAAAATGCTGTCAATGGGCTCCACCTCATCGATTGGAACGGGCGTTCCTTTCTTAAATTTCAACAACCCACGTAGCGTAATGGCCTTCTGGGTCTGATCGTCAATCAGTTTAGAGTATTTCTTGAAGATGCTATAGTCGTTCCGCTGGGTTGACTGCTGGAGCAGGTGAATGGTGTCCGGATTGAAAATGTGCTTTTCGCCCCGCTGTTTCCATTGATAGATACCGCCTACTTCCAGCCGAGGGACAGACACGGGTACATCGGGGAAAGCAACGCAGTGACGAATCATGATTTCGCGGGCGATCTCATCGAGACCCATACCGCCAATCCGTGATACCGTACCTGTGAAGTAGCGGCTGACAACGTCCTGGTTCAGACCGAGACACTCGAAAATCATAGCGCCCTGGTACGATTGCAGGGTGGAAATCCCCATCTTCGAGAAGATTTTGAGTAACTCGCCGTTGACCGCCTTGACGTAGTTTTTGTAGAGCTTGTCGAGGTCGTAATCTACCTGCAACAAACCTTTCTCTTTCATGCTGGCAATCGTCTCGAACGCCATGTATGGATTCACGCCGGATGCGCCATAGCCAATTAGAGTAGCCACGTGATGGGTTTCCCAAACATCACCCGCTTCCACCACGATGCCCACTTTACCCCGTAAGCCTTTATGAATGAGGTAGTGATGGACCGCCGACGTAGACAGTAAAGATGGAATCGGCGCGTGGCTGGAATCAATAGCCCGGTCAGAAAGCACTAAGATTGAATAACCGTCTTCAATGGCATCCTCCGCGTACCGGCAGATACGTTCAAGAGCGCGTTCCAGCGATTTACCTTTGCCATCAGCCGTAAACAGACAGTTGATGGTTTTGGCCTGAAATTTCGGTTTATCGATAAAGCGCAGCTTATCGAACTCCCGCGTTGTCAGTACGGGTTGCTCTAACTCAACCTGACGACAATGCTCGGGTGATTCGCTCAGCAGATTATACGTAGCGCCGACAAACGAAATCAGCGACATGATGGCCCGCTCCCGGATAGAGTCAATCGGCGGGTTGGTCACTTGCGCAAACAACTGCTTAAAATAATGACTTAAGTGCTGGCTTTGCTCCGACAAGACCGCCAGCGGTACGTCGGTGCCCATCGAGCCAAGCGCTTCTTTCCCCGTTTCAACCATCGGGGCCAGAATCATGCGAATGTCTTCGGACGTGAAGCCGAAAGCCTGTTGCATCCGAAGCAGCTTTGCCGGATCGTAGTTATTGTACGAACGAATCGGTGCCTCAAGGTCAGAAATCTTTATCTTGTTGTTGTCGAGCCATTCCTGATACGGTTTGCGCGAACAGATGTCGTTTTTGATTTCTTCATCGGACACAATCCGGCCCTGCTCCATATCGACCAGGAACATCTTACCGGGTTGCAAACGACCCTTCGTCACCACTTTGGCCGGGTCAATATCGAGCACCCCAACCTCAGAGGCCATGATGACAATATCGTCGTTGGTCACCCAGAAGCGCGATGGACGAAGGCCATTCCGGTCGAGGGTGGCTCCCACGATACGGCCATCGGTGAACGAGATAGAGGCCGGGCCATCCCAGGGCTCAATCAAAGCCGCGTGGTATTCGTAGAACGCCTTGCGGACAGGGTCCATGTGCTCGTTACCATCCCAGGCTTCCGGAATAAGCATCATCATAACGTGCGGCAACGACCGTCCGCTCATGACGAGCAATTCGATAGCATTGTCGAGGTTGGCGGAGTCCGACTGTTTCGGGTCGCAGATGGGCAACAGCATGTCCATCTCATCCTTCGTGAATTTAGCCGATTCGAGCAGCCCTTCGGCCGCTTTCATCCAGTTCACATTGCCCCGCACTGTGTTGATTTCACCATTGTGTGCAATATAACGGAACGGTTGCGCCAGTTTCCACGAGGGGAACGTATTGGTCGAGAAACGCGAATGGACTACGCCCAAGGCTGAAACGACTTCTTCGCGCTGAAGGTCGGGGAAGTAAGGCTCTAGCTGTAGGGTAGTTAGCTGTCCCTTGTAGGTAATCGTCCGACAGGAAAGCGATGAGAAATAGAAGGTATCAACGCCCGCTACCGTCTCGTTGATGATGCGGGTACTATAATTACGTAGGATGTAAAGTTTACGCTCAAAGTCGTCAGCATTTGTAATATCGGCCGGGCGTTTGATAAACACCTGCTCCATTTGTGGTTCGCAGGAACGGGACCCATTACCCAGATCACTGTTATTAACCGGCACGACACGGTAACAAAGCAGTTCCAGGCCCAGTTTTTTCATGTTCCGGTTGAGAATGGCCCGGCATTCTTCGCGTAGCCACACATCTTTCGGAAAATACACCATACCAACCCCGTATTCAAGAGCGGGGGGGAGGTGCACTCCTAGCTTCCGGGTTTCGTCCAGAAAAAACTCGTGCGGAATCTGAATAAGCAATCCCGCTCCATCGCCCGAATTTGGCTCAGAACCGACGGCTCCCCGATGTTCCATGCGTCGGAGCATTTGTAACGCATCGGCAACAATCTGATGGGATTTGCGGCCTTTTATGTGAGCCACGAAGCCGATGCCACAGTTATCGTGTTCGAACTCGGGACGATACAGACCGGAGTTGGTTGCTGGGGCGTTTAAGGCACTCAGCGGTGATTGGTCCTGACGGGCCGTTGATTGGTCAACCTGATCAGACATGGTCGTAACAGCGTTGGATGATGCCGTCGTTTTTAACTCTCTGATTAACAGAATAGCAAAAAAAGGCAGCGTTCGTTAAGGAAATCTAAATTAAAAATCGACTCGGTGGATAATCTATTCTGAAGGTGCTGACCGAGCTGGCGAGTGTTTGTGACAAAGTCACGCAATATACTACTAAAAAAATTTGGTAAAAATAACGTTTGTCAGAATTTAATAGTAAGCGGCATTAATTGTGAAATTGATTATAAATCTTCTTGAAAAGACAATAAAACGTAGTAAATAAAGACTTGCGTTGACGAAATGAAAAAAGCGAATTTAGAAGGGTATGAAACGCAAGAAAGCCGCCTATGTAGGCGGCTTTCTTGCGTTTTTAGTGATTCGGCTGGGATTCGAACCCAGGACCCATACATTAAAAGTGTATTGCTCTACCAGCTGAGCTACCGAATCATTTCCCTCAGATAAACAAGGCGTTGTCGTTTGGGAATGCAAAAGTAGGGTTTTCGTTTTCTAAACGCAATAGTTAGCCTAAAAAAAAGTTAGTCGTTGTGTTAAGGTTATTGCCTCTACAGCTTCACGGACATCATGAACCCGTAAAATAGTGGCTCCTTTCATGAGGGCAATAGTATTTAAAACGGTCGTTCCATTTAACGCTTCATCTGCTGTGATGGAAAGGGTTTTCCAGATGGTTGTCTTGCGGGAAAGGCCCACTAACAGCGGTTCATCGAAGAACGAAAAAGCGTCTAGCTGACGTAATAACTCGAAATTTTGAGTTGGAGTCTTAGCGAAGCCAAAGCCAGGGTCAAGAATAATGTCTTTATGACCTAATGCACGGAGTTGAGCTAGTCGGCTACCTAATTCGTCAATTACGTCCGTCAACAGATTCTGATACGTTGCCAGCGATTGCATCGTTTGGGGCGTTCCCCGCAGGTGCATTAGCACGTAAGGAACCCCTAACTGGGTAACCGTCTCAAACATAGCCGAATCTAAGGTGCCGCCCGCTACATCGTTAACCAGCGCAGCGCCCGACTCGACTGCCTGACGGGCCACCGACGCACGAAATGTGTCTACTGACACCAGAGCATTGGGAAAACTGTTTAAAATGCCCTCAATAACGGGTAGTATCCGATCTGCTTCTTCCGCTGGGCTAACATCGGCTGCGCCCGGCCGGGTGGAGTACCCGCCAATATCCAGAAAGGTTGCTCCATCGGCCAGCATCTTGCTGGCTGTCTGAATCGCGGTTGATGTAATAGTTTCTCCGATCGGGATGCGGCTGCCCGCAAAGAAAGAGTCGGGCGTTACGTTTATGATTCCCATAACAGCGGGCACGGTCAAATCCACGAGCCGCCCCCGGCAGTTCAGCGTTTTTTTCGTAACTTTCGGCATTAGAAACGTCATTCTTTGTGATTAGATAGTCATTAAGGAGTATTGATAGTTCCGCTAGCGAATGACTATTCAGCGCACAATGAACGATAAGCAATGACTATGTCAACCACAGAAACTGAATATCGGCACGTAATTGAACGTTGCAAGGATCTGTTCTTAACCAAAAATAAGGATTACGGGACCGCCTGGCGAATTTTGCGACTACCAAGCATCACTGATCAAATTTTTATCAAGGCGCAACGTATTCGAACCCTGCAGGAGACGGGAGTTAGCCGAGTTGGCGAAGGGGTTGAACCCGAGTTCGTCGGGATCATCAATTACTGCGTAATGGCCTTGATTCAGATGCAGTTAGCGGACGGGTCGCATGGCGTCGATATTCCATCTGATGAGCTGGAACGGCTGTATGATGCCCAGATTAGTCGGGTAACTGAATTACTTTTCGCCAAAAATCACGATTACGGCGAAGCCTGGCGAGAGATGCGGGTAAGTTCAATGACCGACATAATCCTGATGAAGCTACTACGTACCAAGCAGATCGAAGATAACCTTGGAAACACACTGGTGTCGGAGGGCGTTGACGCCAATTATATGGATATGATCAACTACGCCGTTTTTTGTTTAATAAAGATGAGTAAGGCAGACAACATGCCTGCTTACTAGTATTCGCTTTGAACGGGCATTTTGTCCGCCTGACTCGCATGAATCCAGTAACCACCCAACCCAAAGTTAAAACCGGCACACCACCTATGCTAATTGCGGCCCGAATCGCTAAGGTGCTGGTTGGTGTTGTCTTTATTTTTTCGGGTTTAATCAAATTGAACGACCCTGTTGGGACGCAGATAAAATTTGAAGAGTATTTTGAAGTCTTCGCGCAGGATCTGCCGTTTCTGCACGATTTTTTCATGGGCTTAGTGCCGTTTACGTTGGTTATGTCCGTATTGTTTTGTGCGGCTGAGGTTATCTTGGGTGTAGCGCTCCTGGCGTCCTACAAACCTAAGGTGACAACCTGGTTGTTGTTCTTTCTCATTATCTTTTTCACCTTTCTGACCTTTTATTCGGCTTATTTTAACCGCGTAACAGATTGTGGTTGCTTTGGCGACGCCATAAAACTTAAGCCCTGGACATCCTTTGGGAAAGATGTTGTACTGACAATACTGATTCTGTTCATCATCGGCCACCGCAACCGAATACGGCCACGTAACACGGGCTGGCTGGTGAGTATCACGACAGTTCTTACCCTAGGGCTGGGCATTTATGCCGTACAATTTTTGCCACCACTCGATCTGCTACCGTATGCCGTGGGTAAAAGCATTCCAGATGCGATGAAGCCGTCGGAACCCTTGCGTTACAAATACGTCATGGAGAAAGACGGCAAAACCAGCGAGTTTGATAAATACCCAAGTGACCAAAGCTATACCTTCAAGGAGATGGTGCTGGTGAATGAAAATGCCAAGCCCAAAATCACTGATTACCGGATCTGGAACGACGAGACTGACTTTACCCAGCAAACGTTCGAGGGCAACAAGCTTTTCATTATTGTTAAGAACACCAAACATATTGACGCTGGCAGCATACCAGCCATTCGGGCGTTGGTGGAAGGATTAAGAGGATCAACCGTGTCGCCTTATATTTTGACATCGACCAGCGACGACGAGATCAAGGCCTTCCGAAAAGAGTTTCAACTGGAAAATGTGCCTTATTACAAAGCCGATGCTACGGTTTTAAAAACAATTATGCGCTCCAACCCTGGCACATGGCTGCTCCATGACGGTGTAGTTCGCGGGAAATGGCATTACAACGCCACGCCAGAGGCTGCTGAAGTGATCGAGAGAGTAAAATGAGCGAAAGAGTGAACAAGTGAAAGAGTGAATGAGTGAAAGAGCGATAAGTCCATGAGCATTATCTCGCTCTTTCACTCATTCACTCTTTCGCTCTTTGCCTATGAAAAACATCTTCCTGATTGGAATGCCTTCTTCCGGTAAGAGTACACTTGGCAAACGGATTGCTAAGGCATTGCATTACCGTTTTGTTGATACCGACAAATTGATTGTGCGCAATGAAAACCGGTCTATCGCAACCATTTTTGCGCAATCGGGTGAAGCTTACTTCCGCGAAGCCGAATGCCGTGTGCTGCGAACCATTCGGCCTGGTAACAGTTTGGTAGTATCGACGGGGGGAGGAATGCCTTGCTTTCATGATAACATGGCCTATATTAACGCGACTGGTGTATCCGTCTTTCTGGATGTACCCGTTGACGTGCTCGTTCGGCGAATGGTTGCTCATGCGCAGGAGGACCGACCTCTATACAGTCCGAACGACCCGGAATTACTCAAAAGTCTGCAGCAGCGTTACGTTTCCCGCTTGCCGTTTTACAGTCAGGCGCATATAATCGTTCATGGCGAGACAAGCGCCGATGATGTATTAAGACAACTAGGTGAGTGGTTATAAACGAAGAAGGCGATCCTGTCAGGATCGCCTTCTTCGTTTATGAAAGTTAAAAGTTTTAGAAAAACACCCCGAAAGAAAGGGTTAAGTTGGTGTTGCGGTTTGTTAACAACGCTGATCCGTAATCTTGTGGGTTGTTCAATGTGTATGGCGTATAGGCTGATTTAAAGGACGTAAAGACCCCAGCGACATCAGCGAAAAAACGCTCGTTTCTGACTCCGATTCCAGCCGTATACAACAGGCGTTGCCGGTCGGCTGCTGTTAATCCATCCAGATTTTCTCGATAAGCACTTGGTAGATAAGCTAAACCGGCGCGGGCGCGAAATAATCCAGCTCTAAACTCACCACCCACCCGAACATTAATTACATTCTTATAGGTCTGCCGGATCTCATTCTTATTATCTTCTCGAAATGCCTGATTGTCAGCCGCGTTTTGACTATAGCTAGTGTTAACACGCATTCCCTGATAACCGACATATTCTACTGTACCGGTTAAAAAGCCACTTCGACCAAACAGATACGTTAAACCTCCTGATGCTCTTAGCGGGCTAGTAATCCGAAAGTCGAAGTCATTTGGATCAACATTGATCGGATTATCGACAGGAGTTAAGGTGATAGGATTACCTTGGGCATCCGTCGAAGGAAATGGACCGACTGGATCGACAGATAATCTCTGGTTGAACGTCTCACTCAGGGATGTAAATGTGGGTGTTGCAACAGTTACACCGAGTTGTATGTTTTGGTCTATTTTATAAATAGCCCCCACCGACAGGTTCACCCCATTACCTTTTACGGTGTAATCGGATACTTCACCAAACCCTCGGTAATACCGGCCACCGTTAAATGTCTCGGTGTAATTCTGGTTATAATCGAATCGTGTACGGCTGAACGCCAACGTAGCCCCTAAGTAGATTTTATCGTCGAGATTACCCGCATATGATAAACCCCATTGCGACTGCGCTCCAGAAGCACTATAACTCACTTGTTGGTTTACCGGAACGCCCTGGTCGAACCGAAAATAAGTATTTCCGTTTCCCGTTGGGTTTAGCAGAAAAAGCTGATAGGCGGCTGCTTCAATCGATCCTGCTGAAGCCGATTGGTTGCCCGATGAAGGAGTGAAGTCTCCATCTAGCGTAGTTGATGGTACGTTATAACTGTTAACGTTAGCCACATAATTATCCAGCAGCGAACTTCGGTTGTTAGTGCCACGCAGCACAAATTCGTTAGCAAAATTAGCTTGCTGCGAGTAGGTGATGGCAAAGGTTGACCTACGAAGTCGACTATTTTCACCCGTACGACTCCCTCCCGCAAAGATCAGCGACGCCTGGCCAATGCTAACCTGTGATCGATTAGCCGTTGAATTTTGTCCTAGGAATCGTGCATCAACATTCTGTAGTCGCAACGACGGGCTGATACTAAGTTCAGACCGGTTAAAAAAGCCCAGGCCAGCGGGGTTGCCAAACGCATTACTGGCGTCACCGCCCAAAGCTGCATGATTACCCCCTAATCCCTGAAAACGGGCTGTTCCGTTGATGGGTTGGTCCGAATAGCGAAACGCGTCACCAGCGTATTGACCATACGTAACCGCAGCTACAGTCAGTAGGGTAGCGGTTAAAATTATACGTTTATTCATCTTGTAATTGTAGTAAGGAGGTGCGTTTTACCGGTAAGACAGATCAAACCAGAAAGCGTTTAATGCTACCCATTCACTAAAACGAAAAATCCCGCCAATTGTCATCGTTGGCGGGATTTTATTTCTATAAACCAGGAATAACGCTTAGCGTGGACCACGAGAGCCGCCACCGCGACTGGCACCACCACCGGAGTAACTGCCTCCGCCACTGCTTGGGGTGCTATAACTACGACTTGGTGCACTATAGCTTGGTTGCGACTGCTGGTAACTTGGCTGGCTATAACTGCCTCGGCTCTGGCTTTGGTATGAAGGCTGCTGATAGCTGGATTGGGGTTGGCTATAACCACTTCGTCCGCTGCTATATCCATCCGTAGAGGGGGCGTAAGTAGCCCGGCCGTTCTGGCGTGGTCGGGCGTAATACTCATTGCCCGAGTTTGTGCTGTTGTAAGACGGAGTTGGGCTCACAGCACTGCCAACCGCGTTTCCTCCACGACTACCGCTGCCATTATCGTAATAGTACGTTCCAGCGCCGTTACGCCGTGGGGCCGCATAGTAGCCATTGTTAGAACCTCCTGTGCCAGCGTTAGCTGATGCGTTATTACCTGATGAATAGTAATCCGTCGAGCGACGACCTCCGTTTGTGTTTACCGGGCGGGGCGTGTTCACAAATGAGCCGTTGTAGCTGTTAGACGAACGAGCGTAACGAGGGCCATAAGTTCGGGTGCGATACGGATCGGCGCCTACAACATTCACATTGTTCACGATAACTGGCCGACCGTAATAACCACCACCATAAAATGGCGAATAGAACGGGCTATAAAAACCGCCACCATAGGCGTATGGGCTGTAGAATGGATCGTAGAACCCACCACCGTAACCAAATGGTGAATAAAACGGGCTGTAGGCATACGCACCGCCGTAGAACGGAGAATAGAACGGATTACCAAAACCGAAGTTAAAGCTGTTGTAGCCGTATCCGAACGTACTCAGACCCAAACCGAGGCCAAGGCCGTTATAAAAGCCGGTGTTGTTAAAGCCCCACCGATTCCAGCTATACGCTGAGGTTGAGGCTGCATTGTAGCCGTTTACGAAGCCCGAATTGTAGGCGTTCGTGCTGTTATCTCCCCAACCTGGATCAGGTGATAAGCCCCGGTTTAGCTTACGGGCGCTGAGCTCGGTGTAATACTCGTCCGTATTAGTGTCGTAACCCTGTTGCTCATCGTTGTACTCAGGATTATCGTTACGGGACGACCGTTGTTGACGATCAAAACGTTGCTGTTGGCGTGAGGGACGCTCGGCGACCGACGAAGGATCAGACGAGTTGCTGGCATACACAGCCGCGTTGGCTGAATTGCCATACAAATCATCTACCTCGCCCGCGTTCTGAGCAGTCTGACGGCTGGAGGAGCAGCTCCAGAAACCCATCAGCGCGACCAGCGTCAGGCAATGATATAGGCGTTGCGTATTCATTTGGCAAAGGGATTATTGTAATGTAAAATCATGAAATCTGCCTTCTTATGCTCATAACGCAGGGCCGGGCGGATTGATTACAAAAATAGGATAAAAACCTATATTTGCAAGTTTTCTACCATTAGACTCAAATTTAAACGTAAAGGTTTAACCTCCTTTTAAAAAAGTTATTAGTGGTCATCAGTAATTAGCAATAGTCAGGGTGTCAGGTGCTCTCAAGGATGGTCAGACGTAGTATCTTACCATACTCGACCTTACTTCATAAGTGTAAACTACACCTTTAGCTATCACTGACTATCCATGACCGCTTCTGACAAAATTGCATATGGCAAAAGCAATTCCTTCCCGTAGTGAAAACTACTCCGAGTGGTATAATGAGTTGATTAAAAAGGCTGATCTGGCCGAGAATTCGGCCGTGCGGGGTTGCATGGTCATTAAACCCTACGGCTTTTCGATCTGGGAAAAAATGCAGAGGGCGCTGGACGACATGTTCAAAGAAACGGGGCACCAGAACGCTTATTTTCCGTTGTTTATCCCAAAGTCTTTTTTGAGTAAAGAAGCGTCGCACGTGGAAGGCTTCGCGAAAGAGTGCGCGGTGGTGACGCATTACCGCCTGAAGAACGCCGAAGATGGCTCAGGTGTGATTGTTGACCCCGAAGCCAAACTCGAAGAAGAACTGATTGTCCGGCCAACGTCAGAGACAGTCATTTGGAGCACCTACAAAAACTGGATTCAGTCGTACCGCGATCTACCACTGCTCATTAATCAGTGGGCGAACGTAGTCCGCTGGGAGATGCGTACGCGAATCTTCCTGCGCACGGCCGAATTTCTGTGGCAGGAAGGACACACCGCCCACGCCACTGCCGACGAAGCGATGGACGAAACCCGGCAGATGCTGGAGATTTACGCTCAGTTTGCCGAAGAGTGGATGGCGTTGCCAGTAATTAAAGGGTCGAAAACGCCGAACGAACGCTTTGCTGGTGCTGATGATACGCTGTGCATTGAAGCCATGATGCAGGATGGTAAAGCCTTGCAGGCCGGTACGTCGCACTTCCTGGGACAGAACTTTGCCAAGGCGTTCGACGTGCAGTTTCTAAACAAGCAAAATCAGCTGGACTACGTCTGGGGTACGTCCTGGGGTGTTTCAACCCGTTTGATGGGGGCCCTAATCATGGCGCACTCCGACGACGATGGGCTGGTATTACCACCCAAACTGGCTCCAATACAAGTGGTCATTGTGCCTATTTATCGCTCTGATGAGCAGCTGGACGCAATTTCGGCAAAGATTAAACCATTAGTTCAGGAGCTGCGCAAGGCCGGGGTATCGGTCAAATATGACGATTCGGATGCGAACAAGCCAGGCTGGAAATTTGCCGAATACGAGCTGCGGGGGGTACCCGTTCGACTGGCTATGGGCGGCCGTGATCTCGAAAATGGTACGGTTGAAATCGCCCGTCGTGATCTGAAAACCAAGGAAACAGTACCGTTTGACGGGCTGACCGAGCGGATCAAAGCTTTGCTCGACGATATACAGCAAACGATTTACAACAAAGCTAAAACGTTCCGGCAGGAGAACACCTTTAACGTTGATACGTTTGAGCAGTTTCAGGAGCAGCTCGAAAAAGGTGGTTTTCTACTAGCCCATTGGGATGGAACCGCTGAAACCGAAGAGGCTATCAAAGAAGCCACCAAGGCGACCATTCGGTGCATTCCGTTCGATCAGGAGCCCGAAGAAGGGGTAGACGTATACTCTGGCAAGCCGTCGAAAGGTCGGGTTGTGTTTGCCAGAGCGTACTAACGATGAACCAACGCTTTGGTGAAGGGTGTTTCCAGTCAGGAAACACCCTTTTTTATGACAACCCACTCAGCTATCATTACGCCTGACCTGATTGCGTCAGCACTTACCTACGATCAATACATTTCTCTTTCTAAAGACTTGTTTGCCCAGGGCCGAACTACCTCCGAAGCACCAAGCTACAACACCCCCGAGATCTTAGGATACACGAAGTTAAACCTACACAGGATGAGCCGGTTGGATAAGCTGACAGTTGTTAGCAATGATCTGAAAGCCGCGATGGCTAAGGTGTCGGAGCCCTGGGTCTGGCTTGTCCTGACGGAGTCCTGGTGCGGTGATGCGGCCCAGGCCGTACCGGTGTTGCACCAGATGGCTGAGCAGTCTTCGCACGTACAAATCCGGTTTCTTTTGCGCGACAAGAATCCTGACGTCATGAATGCGTACCTGACGAACGGTGGTAAGTCTATACCCAAATTAATCTGTTTACGAGCGTCAGATCTGACAGAAATCGGTACCTGGGGACCACGTCCGGCTGGCCTACAAGCCCTGATGAATAATTGGCGGACCGAACAATTACCTTTATCCGAAGCCGTTGAGCGTGCCCAACGATGGTACAATGAGGATCGGACTCAGTCGATACAACAGGAACTGTTAGCGCTGGTTACCAACTGGAATCGTACGGAATCCCAGCGAACCCCAAGTCCGGCCGGGCCATATCGTGTTCATCGGTTAGCTGACCATTAACAGGCATCGAATCTGCATCAGTGGGATTGACGCCAGTGGTTTGATGAATGAGCTATATACTCAGCAAAATTATGTTTTAGTAAAATTTCATACTCGATTTTTTGTGTTATATTAATAATTTGTAAGACAAATTATTTAAAATGTGTAGCTTATCGGTAGGTATTTTAATAGAATGTGTGCCAAAATATGATCGAACGTCCCGCCTTTCCTAAACGCTTATCTATCTTTGCAGTTATATTTAATAAACAGTACTACGACTATGGCACAAGCAAAATCTGGCGACACCGTCCAGGTGCATTACACAGGCACATTGAGCGACGGAACCGTATTCGACTCGTCAGCGGGCCGTACACCATTAGAGTTCACCGTTGGCAGTGGGCAGGTGATCAGAGGATTCGATGAGGGCGTTGCAGGAATGAACCAGGGTGAAAAGAAAACCATCAACATTCCGGTGGAAGATGCTTATGGTCCAGCCAACGAAGAAATGATTTTCACGCTGAATCGCACCGATATACCAGATGATATTCCGCTCGAAGTGGGCATGACCCTCAACATGCACGAAGATGGCAATCCGCGGCCCATTCCAGTAATTGTGCGCGATTTGACCGATACGAGCGTTACGCTCGATGCCAATCACCCACTGGCTGGTCAGGACCTGACGTTTGAAGTGGAACTTGTTGGCGTCAAGTCGCCATCAGGGTTGATTCTGTAAGCAAGAAACACGTTTGTCGAGAAGGCGTAGGGGAGGCAAGTCTCTTACGCCTTTCTTATGTTAAGCTTCCTCAATCTTAAGCAGATCGCTCAACTCGCGCAGCGCCGTCTGAATGCCCCGCAAATTAGCCCGGGCCACATAAGAGGCTAACGCCACCGTAATGGCCCCCACATTAAGCGCTAAGGTTAAGCTCTGAATCCGCTTCAGACTGGCTTTAGCTTCCTCGGTCGCTTGTTGAATACTGGCTACCATCTCAGCCGCCCGACTGAAAGCAGGACGGACGGCTAACGTCTGAAGGTCCTGCGCCCGGTTCAATAAGCTACTTTGATAGGCGTTTAAATCCAGGTGTTGTTCAAATGTAAGTTCCGGCCAGTGCCTTACCTGAAACTCGTTCAGCGCACGGGCCATATTCCGAAAGCCATCCGCAATACCAACGATCTGTTCAGGGGTTAAGTCTTCCATAAACGGGTTTAAGTTGCTCCAGGTCAGAGCGAAGTTGTTGAAGTATAGGTAAATAAGCGCCAATGCCAGACAAGGCAGCTTTTGTTGTTAGCTTGTTGCGCTGGGTGTACAGTTCATCGTGACCAGCCTGTAACGTTTTTAAGGCTTTGACGTAGGTCAGTATAGCCTGTCGCGTTTGCTCATTTGCTTTTGCGGTTTTTAGCCACTGCTGGGCTGATTCTCGTTTTTGGCTGTAGGTGAGGGTCGGGTCCTGAATCAGCCCATTCTTGTAGTAACCATACTGCTGGTCGAGGCTGATAGCAACCACCTGGGCCAGTCGCTCGTTAGCAAAAGCCATAACCCCAAGCACCTGACGGACATCATTGTGGCTACGTTCGATAAGGTTGGCTATTTTTCGTCGGCGATACGCACCGGTGGCCGCGGCTCCTAAAACGTTAGCGACACGATTAAATGATGCCGTTTGCTCCGCTGAAAGTTTCAGCGCCGAATTTTGTAGAAACGCGTCGAAGGTTGACGACTTAAGCCGAACCGGGACGAATGTGCTATTGGTTGATGATAAAGCAGTAAGTGCCTGGAAATAATTGATGAGGAGTTCGTTGCCCGTACGAATCAACGTATCGGCTAACTGGTAGGAGCGGAGCGAATCCTGCCGGACACGACTGGCAAAGTCAATACCAATGACGGGAACCCGGTTGAACGGATGGCGATCCAGTGAATCTTCTTGCGTACGCTGGCGGTAAGTGCCTGTGAAGGTTGCAGGTAAGGCCATGCCTTGTTGTAAATTAACAACGGAAGCCGAGCTAAATGTGTTGACAGCTTTGAGGTTAACACAACTGCTAAGGCACCAACAACCCATAAATAAGAAAATCAGGTACAAATATTTCATGCGGATGAACCAAGGCGGAGCGTTAAGATAAAACTCTCCGGCATTAAAAGTATCGTGAACGTCGCACTTTTGAACAAACGGTCATAATTAAAACCGTGGGGCAATTAATCCGGTTTATTGCCTATGAATTTGACATCACTCAACGTTGGCTACGCATGTATTAACTTAAGCCTTCAGGCTGAGAAGATTATGACGAATCGGGGAATGATCAAGAAGACATTTTCCGAGAAAGGGATTGCGTATGCTTCAGAGCTGGCGTTGAAAAACGTACAGGACTTGCTAAAAATCGTGGATTGGAATCTTGAACACGGCTTTCGGCTGTTTCGGGTCTCCTCCGATTTATTTCCGTGGGCTTCTGAATACCGCATTGCCAATCTGCCTGATTTTACCGAGATCCGGGCTACGCTCGAAGAAATCGGAAGCCGCCCGATTCGGTTGACTGTGCACCCCGGACCGTTCAACCACCTGGCCGGGCAGGGGCGAGTGCTCGACAATACCATTACTGATCTGGAATACCACTCGGAAATCTTCGATCTGATGGGCCTGACGCCGTCCCACTGGAACAAGATCAACATTCACCTGGGTGGTACCTACGGTGATAAGGCCGCGACAGTGGCTCGTTTCTGTCAAAACTTTATGCGCTTGTCCGAAAATTTACGTGCTCGCCTGACCGTCGAGAATGACGACCGGCCGAGCTTATACTCTGTAAACGATTTGGTTCAGGTGCATGAAACGATCGGTATACCGGTGGTTTTCGACTATTTTCATCACTCGTTGCATCCCGATGGTCGAACGGAAGAAGAGGCTTTTCATTTGGCATACGATACGTGGAATGTCCGGCCGGTTTTTCACTATTCGGATTCAAGGCGGGAATATGAAGACCCCAAAGCAAGGGTCGAAGCACATGCCGATTGGCTGTATTCGCTGGTGAATACCTACGGTAAAGAGGTAGATATCGTATTTGAATCAAAAATGAAGGAACTGTCTATCATGCGGCTTCGCGGAGAGGAGCTGGACATCACGCCAAAATTGGCCAAATTAATGAACCAGCAGAAGAAACAGGACCCTGAGAACCCACCCGCTGAAGTTGTAGAACCCAAAGAAGTAGCTTCAGATAGTCATTGATAGTCAGGTATGGTCAGTTGTTATCAAACCGTTGGCCAAACGTGTACTAGCGATAAATGACTACACCCGACAACGGCTGACAAAGTATATCAACACAGCGGCACAGAGAACACAAAGAATTAGGGGTTAACATCTTTGTGTTCTCTGTGCCGCTGTGTTGACTACTATGACAAAAAAGCCCGCTACGTTTACACGAGCGGGCTGGGAAGCAATGGTGCAGTTGAACTTGTCCGAAAAGTGTGGCTGCTCAAAGTCGATTCAGAATAATTATTCAGCCGTTAAGCTGCAAAGGCACTTTAGCAATTAGTGACGAACGTCGACCCGTGCGGTAAACGTTTTTTGCTCAGGGCCAACCACGAATGTATAAGAGCCGTCTGGCAACGATGACAAATCGAACCGGCGAACCTGACCGTCGAAACTGTCGGCAAACACCGCCGTATTCTGCGCATCGTAAATCGTTACGTTAGCTTTATCGAGATTAATTGCAGGTAGGTTAACCTCAATCTTATTTTTCTCGTAAGCCGTTAGTGTAGGCTGGGCCACCTGTTGCAGGTTACGCTCGTCTACATTTAGGGCGTTCCCTCTGATGGTTAGTCCCTGCGACATCCACCAGGCGTTATTGCCTGCTGTGAGGTAATATTGACCATCGGGCAGACTAGCTAAGTTGAACGTAGTGGCACCCTGCTTGCGACTAGAAACCAAACCCCGATAGAGCACATTGCCTTCTGTATCAATGATTGACACCTCGACTGGTGCACCCGGCTGCGTATAAACACGAACTTTCTTGCTTTCGGACTTCTCGACTTTCACCCCATTCGCTCCTGATCCATTGTCGGCTTTGGCACCTCCCATGCCGGCCAGACCCCATACTGACAGCAGTACAGCAATTGATAAACGGAACTGTTTCATCGGTTTGAAATTTTTGTTTTACCGTGACAAAGGTGAGCTACATTCTTCCTTTTATGCAATAGCAAAACCGTCTCAAACAGCCTTATGGACGAAAGTTCCTGTTAAAGTTCAAATAGTTATGAAGAAAGTAGAGCCATTGTTGGAAAAGTACAATAAGTCCCTATAAACGGCGTATGAGTTGTATTTTTCTAATAATTTTAAAGTTTAGGACTGTCAGCTGAGAATCGTATAATTTTCATTCGTTTTGTCCAATTCCGCAAAAGTAGTAACTCAAAGTAGGCCTTGAAAACTTTTCAGTAGCATCGGTTAACATTGGATAAAGAGGGCGTGTAACTGCCCAAAAAGATGGCTACTTTAGTAAGCGTCTTGATGACTGGCTGATGAACGAATTGGCAAGTAAACAAAAAAGCCATCTGCAACAGGCGGATGGCTTTCTAGTAGACCGGACTGTAAACAGAAAGATTCTATTCTACAGCGTGCTTGATATAAAAATAAAGACAGACAAATATCGCTACTTCATTGACTATATGTACTTTAAAACTGCTTAGAAAAACCTTAGAAATGCAGAGTGGGTGATGCCGCCGGGCGTTTTAGCTGATTATCGTCCAGAGGAACAAGTTTCACTTACTAATTGAAGCACACTACATCAGTATATTCTGGACAGCCTGCAGGCGGCTGGGCAAATTTGCTTCGCCGAGCATGTCGCGCAGGTCAATTTCGATGTTACGGCAAATCGCCGTCATCGGTACGTCATTGATACTATTTTCAAACGGGTTTTCACTGGTATCCCCCACAATTTCCATGGTGTTGAACACCCAGGCAATCACCGTATAGAAGGGAACCGTGAGCCAGACGTGCCAGCCACTCACTTTGGCCATCTCCGTTAATAATCCATAGGGCAGCACGATAATAAACAGCCAGGTGAACACATAGCTGAAAAAAGCGTACTGACGTGGGAAGGGAAACGATTTGATGCGTTCGCAGGCGCCTTGCTGATTATAGAACTCAACGAGCATCCGCTCCATGTCTACGTGATAGAAATCACTCAGGTACCCTTCGTCACGAAGTTGCCGGAGCTGAGCCGACTGTTGCCGCATCAGAATCGTGGCTGGGTTTGGGTGCTTGATCAGGTTTTCAATCTCGGAGTCGGACAGGAACCGACTCAACTCCTTATCCAGGCTACATTGCTTAAACGCTTGAATCCGTTCAACTACATCGCGGGCTACGTCGTGGTGAAGGTCCCAGACGGGCTTTTGCCGAAGTTGCACCCGAATAGCGGTAATATAAGCCAGATGGCGGTAGATTAGCTCTTTCTTCGCTTGTTGCAATTCGGCCACTTGAGCCGGGTCGTGTGCTGATTGTGGTGAAAGATAATCGAGCACCATGATACCCCAGGAGCGACTGGCGTTGGTAATGCTGCCCCAGATCCGGCGGGCTTCCCACAGGCGATCATAGGACGAATTGCTTTTAAAGCCAACGTAGAAAGCAACGGCGGTACCAATTGTAGCAACAGGTACAAACGGCACCGCCAGAAAGGTCCAGTCTAAAACGGAATAAAGCGTACAGATAACAATGGAATACACCAGAAAAATGATGACCGAACGCCAGGCGAACGGAAAAACAACAGTGAATGGAACTCGTTTCGTAGTGAACATATAGCAGCGAAGTGTTAGAACCGGTTTTGCAAGATAGCACACCAGCGTTACTAAACTAAATGACTACTAGTCTCATTTAACAGTTTGATTAAACTGGAACTTGTGTAATTTCAAAACAAACCAAGGGGCGTACACCTTACATACATAAACGGTAATCGTCTATGGAAAAAGTTCTGAAGGGACAAATCGCCCTTGTCACAGGTGCCAGCAGCGGCATCGGCACTGGAGTAGCCAAGTCGCTGGCCGAAGCTGGTGCTACGGTTGTTATTAATCACTCCTCTGCCTTATCGCACGATAACGCGGAGGCTGTTCTCAAAGAAATTACCGATGCCGGTGGCGCAGGCATGACCGCACAATGCGACGTCAGTAAGGAAGACGAGGTGATCAGGATGTTTGCTGACATTGTGGCTACATACGGTACAATTGATATTTTGGTGAACAATGCCGGTCTACAACGCGATGCTAAATTCGACGAAATGACACTCGAGCAGTGGAATACGGTCATTAATATCAATCTGACCGGCCAGTTTCTGTGTGCCAGAGAAGCCATCCGCGAGTTCCTGCGTCGGGGCCCACGGCCGGAGGTTTCCGCAGCCACGGGCAAGATCATTTGCATGAGTTCAGTCCATGAGCTGATTCCCTGGGCGGGGCATATCAACTACGCAGCCTCGAAAGGAGCGATCAAAATGCTAATGCAGTCGTTAGCCCAGGAATACGGCGACCGGCGCATTCGGGTGAACAGCATTTGTCCAGGGGCTATACAGACGCCCATTAACAAAGCGGCCTGGGATACTCCTCAAGCACTGAACAGTTTAATGACCTTGATTCCCTACAACCGGATTGGCCAACCCGCCGACGTGGGTAATCTGGCCGTATTTTTAGCCTCTGACTTATCTGATTATATTACCGGCGCCAGCATCTTTATCGACGGAGGCATGACCGTGTTTGAAAGCTTTGCTACGGGCGGATGAGGTATTGTTTACGGTATTCGGTGTACGGCGGCCCGTCGCCCGAGTATTGCTGACGCAGCAGCTTACTAAACACGGAAAACCGTACGCCAACGACCGTAAATTGTACACCGTATGACTACCGAACAAGTCCGTTTGCAAGACCCCGCCTGGCGGCAATGGGGTCCTTATGTCTCTGACCGGCAGTGGGGAACCGTCCGCGAAGATTATAGCGCCAACGGCGATGCCTGGCATTACACCACCCATGATATGGCCCGCAGCTATACGTATCGCTGGGGTGAAGACGGCATCGCTGGTTTCTGCGATGATAAGCAGCAGTTATGTTTGGCCTTGTCGCTCTGGAACGGTAAAGATCCGATTCTGAAAGAGCGGTTTTTCGGACTAAGCAACGGCGAAGGGAATCACGGAGAAGATGTTAAAGAGCTGTATTATTATCTGGACAATACGCCCACGCATTCTTACCAGCGGATGCTCTACAAATACCCGCAGGCGGCTTACCCGTATCAGTGGCTAGTTGAGGAAAACCGGCGTCGCACGCGCCAGGACCCGGAGTTCGAGCTGCTCGATACGGGAATTTTCGATGACGACCGCTATTTTGATGTCTTTGTTGAGTATGCCAAAGCGGACCCGCAGGATGTGCTGATGACCGTCACCGTCTGCAATCGGGGGCCAGAGGCTGCTACGTTGCACGTGTTACCAACGGTCTGGTTCCGAAACACGTGGAGCTGGGGGGACGACTCGGATGGGGTGCCGAATCATCGGCCGCAACTCGCGCTCAGGCCGGATGGCGGGATCGCCATAGATCATGTTCAATTGGGGCAGTATGTGCTTCAGGCGGAGGGTGAACCTAACTGGCTCTTCTGCGAAAACGAAAGTAACCTCGCCCGGCTTTACAATACGCACATTGGCTCTAAATACCCCAAAGACGGTATCAATGACTACTTAGTACGCAAATCTAACAGTGTTAACCCGCTTCAAACGGGTACTAAAGCCGCTGCGCACTACGTGCTCACTGTGCAGGCCGGTGAAGAAAGACAGATTCGATTGCGGCTAAAGTCAGTAAATTCAAGCCGCAGTTCCGCTGATTCATTCGCTGACTTTGATCAACTTGTTGCGGAGCGAAAAGCGGAAGCCGACGCTTTCTATGAGCAAATTCACCCTGCCCAAGCCAGCGCGGATGAGGCATCAGTTCAGCGGCAGGCTTTCGCGGGTATGCTTTGGAGTAAGCAGTATTACTACTACGACGTAGCCCGCTGGCTGTCCGGCGATCCCGGCAGTCCACCACCTCCGCCCGAACGGGCCAAAGGACGAAATCATTCGTGGACGCAGCTGATCAATGCCAACGTGATTTCGATGCCTGATAAGTGGGAGTATCCCTGGTATGCCGCCTGGGACTGGGCCTTTCACTGCGTTACGTTAGCCACGATTGATCCAGGTTTTGCCAAGCAGCAATTGATGCTGTTAACGAATGAGTGGTACATGCACCCGAATGGCCAACTCCCGGCCTATGAGTGGGCGTTCAGCGATGTCAATCCACCCGTGCAGGCCTGGGCCGCCTGGCGAATTTTTCAGGCCGATTTGGAACAAAACCCAGCGGCTGGGGGAGACCTCACGTTTCTGCGCGGGGTATTCCATAAACTCATGCTCAACTTTACGTGGTGGGTAAATCGTAAAGACGAGTCTGGTAATAACATTTTCGAAGGTGGATTCCTTGGATTAGATAATATCGGCGTTTTCGACCGTAATGCGGTTTTCCCTGACGGGAGCCACCTGGAACAGGCTGATGGAACGAGCTGGATGGCCATGTACGCCCTGAACATGATGCGCATAGCCCTTGAGTTGGCTCGACATGATGCCGTGTACGACGAAATGGCGACAAAATATTTTGACCATTTTCTGTACATCGCCGGAGCCATGACCAGTATGGCCCACACCAACCTGGGCCTGTGGGATGAGGAAGACGCCTTTTTCTACGACCAGCTTCGACTGTCGGACGGAAGCGTACAACGATTGCGTGTCCGAACCATGGTAGGGCTGATTCCAATATTTGCCAGCGAGGTGCTGGACGCAACGCTCTTAGCTCAGAATCCAGCCTTTGTCGAGCGTATAATGTGGTTTCAAAGCCATCGGCCGGATTTGTACAGTCAGGTTTCCCGTTACACCGAAACTGGGGTGGCCGAAAAGCGATTGCTGAGTTTGCTACGTGGTTTTCGGCTAAAATCCCTATTGGGTAAAGTGCTCGATGAAACCGAGTTCTTAAGCCCACACGGGGTTCGGGCGGTGTCGAAAGTGTATTGTGCAAACCCCTATGAGTTCAGCCTTGATGGGACCACGTTTCGGCTGACCTATACGCCCGCCGAGAGTGATAGCAATATGTTCGGGGGGAACAGCAACTGGCGGGGACCCGTCTGGATGCCCGTCAATTATCTGCTCATTGAAAGCATACTACGATTTTACGATTATTTCGGCGATGACTTCACCGTCGAATATCCTGTGGGTTCAGGCCGGCAGATTACGCTCAAAACGGTGGCTGCTGAGTTAACTAATCGGCTGATTAGCCTTTTTACGGTAAACACTGATGAGAAGCGCCCCGCGTTTGGGCAGCATCCTAAATACCAGGACCCCCACTTTCGGGATTGTGTTTTATTCTATGAATATTTCGACGGAGACAACGGCCGTGGAGTAGGAGCCAGCCACCAAACCGGCTGGACAGGTCTTGTGGCTGAATTAATTAAGCTCAAATACGAGCGTTTGATGTAATGGTATTTTACCCTACTTTCACCCCCGCACCGATCGTAGAACCGTAAACCGCTGTTGAAGCAGGTAATAACTGCCGAATAGTACCGCATTGAAGAACAGATCACCCAGTAACCCATTCAGGAAGAACGACGTACCATTATAGAAGGCTAAGCCAGCGGTATAACAAATGAGTAGACCCGCTGCCGTTTGTGGATAGAACATGCTACCGTACCAAACCGCGAAATTAGTAATCAGAAAAAACAGGATCGATGAGACGACCGAAGCCGCAGCAATGTTGACTGCCGACGGGCGTTGCAAGGCCCACAAGCCTAAAAGCCACGTTAAGCCGAAGCTGATATACACAGCGCCCATGCTGCCGTGGAAGCCAATGAGAGCGTCGCTTAGCAGCATAGCCGCTAAAGGAGCTGCTAATCCTAACCACTTCCGCTCGAAGGTTGCGGCACCGAACAAGGCTAAAGCAGCCACAGGCGTAAAGTTTGGCCAATGCGGCACCAGACGGAATAACGCCGTAGTGAGAACGATCGTGGTTAGGGTAAGAAGGCGAATTTGAAGAGGCTTCATTTACTATATTAGCGATTGATGTATTGTATCGTGTACGTTGATCCGGTTAAGGTCAGTTTAGTTACAGCGCCATAGTCTAAATTAAGGCGGTAAGCATTTTGCAAAGATAAATCCAGAAACAGACACAGCAAAGCTCGAATGACCCCGCCATGTGAAACAATGAACACGGGTTGGCTCGTTTGAGTTTGGGCTAAAGAGAGAATCTGCTCGCGCCAGAATGACCCCACCCTATTAAACACATCCTGAAAATTTTCGCCGTTGGGGGTCTTACTATTGACAAAATCAGCCATCCAGGGGTCGAGCAACTCTCGACCAATATCCGCCCAGGGTTTCATTTCCCAGTCGCCGAAAAAATACTCTTTGAGCCGATCATCGTATTGTACATTGGGCCGATGAGCATCTACCACGGCTGTCTGTCCGGGAGCTGTTTCGATCTGACTACCCGTAGCTAAAGCCCCTGCCAGATCTTCAGCTAAGCGACGGCAGCGGTTTAACGGAGATGAAAAAATAAACGCCGGATCTTCGGGCAGGTGAGCCGTTAAGCGGTCGCGTTGCTCTTCATAGGTCTCAGCTAGCTCTACGTCTGTTTGCCCATAAGCAACGCTACGGCCGACCGAAACTTCCGTATGACGAATTAGATATACGTCCATGCGATAAAATGTATAAAGTGACGTTGAGTACGCTAAGAGCGACGGACTGATTTAAACCGAAATCCACAGCAGCGATACAAAGGATAAGTAAACAATAACCTCGGTAAGTTGTTGAGTTGCCCCCAGGCAATCGCCGGTGTAGCCGCTTAACCACTTATCGAAGAATCGCATGAGTCGCCAACGGACGAACGCCAACGGGATGAGGAAGGTTAAATAAATCCAGAGACCGGTAATCGCCACTAAGGCCAGCAGGGACGCCAGACCAAATAAGGCCGCGATGGCTAACTGACCACCCGTAATGCCTTGTGCAATGGGCTTGGCCTTGCTGTCCTGATCCTCTCGGGCGTAGGGGAGGCCACGTATAATTGTAACGGCTGTCAGGCGGCTTAAGCTGTGTGCTGAGATATATTTCAACGCCACCGTCCAGCCAAACGCTTCAACCGATAACATAGCCTGGAGCGCGAAAAACTTGACCGCCAGCAGCAGGATGAGCCCAATAGTACCATAGGTGCCCAGGCGACTATCTTTCATGATCGTTAAAATCTGCTCTTTACTCCAGCCTCCGCCGAAGCCGTCGCAGACATCGGCAAATCCGTCCTCATGAAAGGCTCCGGTTACCCACACTGTTGCGATCATACTAAACAGAATCGGCAAATAAGTAGGTGGGAACAACACCGAACCCAACCAATAGGTAGCTACGCCAATGCCGCCCACAATCCAACCGATAAGCGGAAAGTAGATCGTTGATCGGTTGAGCGCATCGGCCGAATGATCAATGGACTTGGGTACGGGCAGGCGCGTGTAAAACATGAGCGCCGTGAAGAATAATCTCATAATACGTCCATTGTAGCCATGTCGTTCAGCATATTCACGGCCGCCTGCACCAATGGGTAGGCCAATGCGCAACCTGTGCCTTCTCCCAGACGTAATTGCATATCCAGTAACGGTTTAACTCCTAATAGTTCAAGCATTAGTTTATGCCCTGCTTCGTCGGATTGATGGCAAAAAATACAATTTTGCAGAACAGCCGGCTCAATAGCGTTAGCGACCAAAAGGGCAGCCGTAGCAATAAAGCCATCCACCAATATAACCATCCCGTTTTCAGCGGCTTGCATCATACCGCCAGCAACAGCCGCTATTTCTAGCCCACCCATAGCCGCCAGAATATCCTCAGGGGTGTTTAAGTGGCTATATTGTGCGGCAACGGCTTCTAAGACAGCTAGTTTATGCGCTAATCCGGCATCGTCCAGACCGGTACCTTTGCCGACACACTGGGCTAGTGGAAGATTGGTAAAGCGGTGCATTAATAAAGCAGCCGAAGAAGTATTGCCAATGCCCATTTCACCAAAGCCTACTACGTTACAATCTCGATATCTAACACCGTTAACCAGTGTTTTTCCGGCATCCAGGGCGGCTGCGCATTCGTCAGCCGTCATGGCCGGCTCGTGCCGCATGTTACGTGTGCCGGGCCGAATTTTGAATTTAACGAACTCGGTTGTGTTCTCAGCAAAGAGGCCGTTGACACCAACGTCGCACACAAGGAGGCTCAAGCCGTTCTGCTTACAAAA
This sequence comes from Spirosoma soli, assembly GCF_042684525.1. Taxonomy (NCBI): domain Bacteria; kingdom Pseudomonadati; phylum Bacteroidota; class Cytophagia; order Cytophagales; family Cytophagaceae; genus Spirosoma; species Spirosoma soli. The sequence goes on from NZ_JBHULN010000009.1 coordinate 146,299, forward strand.
AACGTTTATGGCTGCGCCCCCCGCAATGAAGTTTTTCACCATACCGTACGTAATTTCGGCCGGATAGGCACTAACTCCCTCAGCAGCCAAACCATGATCGCCGGCGAAAACAAGCAGGTGAGGATTTGTTAAGACAGGCGTTTCGGTCTGTTGAATCAAGGCGATTTGTAAAGCCAGCTCTTCTAAGCGGCCCAGCGCACCAAGCGGCTTCGTTTTGTTGTCAATTCGTCGGCGAATGGCCGTTTCGAGAGTTGATTCTGTCGGTAAAATGGTCATGGTTAAATCGGGTACCAAACCACAAAAGTCGCAATTGGTTCTTACATCATCACTATCGCTATACGTCTTATGAATGCCTTGCTGCTTGTCGATATTGACTGGGAAAAGATGTTTATTCCTGGAGTGTCTCTGCTTGAAATTATGTTGCGAGGCACCATCACCTACTGGTTCTGTTTCATGTACATCCGCTTTTTTAAACGCGGAGCTGGCCAGGTTGGCATTAGTGACCTGCTGCTCATTACCTTAATTTCTGACGCGTCGCAGAATGCCATGGCGGGTGAATACCATTCGATTACCGAAGGGTTTGTGCTTGTCAGTACGCTGGCGTTCTGGGATTATATGATTAATTTCCTGGGGTTTCAATCGGTTTTCTTCAAGAAAGTGGTCGAATCGGAGCCGGTGCTACTCGTAAAAGACGGAGTCATGCAGCGTCAGAACATGAAAAAGGAACTCATTGCAACAGATGAACTGATGGGATTACTGCGCGAACAGGGCGTCGATCAGGTGTCGGACGTTAAAACCTGTTACATCGAAAGCAGCGGTAACATTAGCGTGGTAAAGAAAATAGAATGACGGTTAGCTGTTGCAATAAATCGTCTTAGGCACACTACTAAGTCAGTAACTTAGCCGCATGAAAAACACCAACCTGACTAACTGTTCTCTCGCACATTCATGACACGTTTCCTCATTGCATGCACCTGCTTACTCCTAAGCACAAGGGCTGTTGTAGCTCAAACAGAAGAGCCAATACACCACAAAATTACCGTTCCCGCCGGAGCTGACTTAACCCTGGACGGCACCTTAACGATTCCTGATCAGACCAGAGGGCCCGTACCCGTTGTTTTACTGATAGCGGGCTCGGGGTCAACTGATCGCGACTGCAATAGTGGAAACCGGCTGAGAACAAACGCATATAAGATGCTGGCCGACAGTTTAGTGCGACAAGGAATAGCCGTGGCCCGCTACGATAAACGCGGCTCGGGTACTAATTTGAGCGTAGCAGCGAAGGTGATCAAGCCGGAAGAGCATCGGTTCGACTTTTACGTGAGCGACGCCCTGGGATTCATCCGCCAGCTACAGGCCGATAAACGATTTTCTGGCGTTGTTGTGGCTGGGCATAGTGAGGGCTCGCTGGTGGGTATGCTGGCGGCTAAACAGGCCAATCTGACCAAGTTTGTTTCGATCGCTGGTGCGGGCCGTACTATTGCCGATATTATGAAAGAACAGCTGAAGGCCGGGCTGGGCGACACATTACGTACGCTTTCGTATCAGATTCTTGATTCGCTTCGGGCTGGCTACCGGGTTAATCGGGTCAATCCATTCCTGCTTTCGTTGTTTGATCCCAAAAACCAGCCGGGCCTGATTTCGTGGATGAAGTATGACCCGGCCGCTGAGATCAAAACGTTGAAGGCTCAGGTCTTACTGATTAATGGCCAGCACGATGTTCAGGTGCCCGTGAGTGAAGCCGAATTGCTCAAAAAAGCCCGTCCTGACGCTAAATTAGTGCTACCCGATCGAATGAACCACATCTTGAAAGACGCACCCGCCGATCGTACCGAGAATCTAAAAACATATAATGACCCCACATTACCGCTTAGTCAGGGGGTAGCTACCGCTATCGTGCAGTTTATAAAAAAATAGGGTTCGGTTAATTTGCCGAGTAATGTTGCAAGTACGCAATCAACCGCTCGAAATGAAGTTGTTCGTAAGGGTTTTGCGTCTGGCGAACCAATAAATGCCGGTAACTGTCAATCAGACCATCAAAATGAGGATTGTGATTAAGCCGGGCGGTAATCAGTCCCTTGTAGCACCGATGGGTTTGATTGTAGACGTACTGGCATGGCTGGCCCGGGTGTTCGTTTAACAGGCGGTCAAGCGTAGGTAACGCACAGGCGTTCTGGAGAAAGTGGAATCCTTTCTGCTCGAAGAAATCTTCAATTTCAGCGCACGTTCCGGCTAGTTCAGCAGTCGAATGAATTTTGTACCGGAAGTACTGAAGGCCGTTGAACTTACCAATTGAAATAATTAACGTATTAGCATCAGGCCGATAATCAGCCATATTGTTAAGGAACTGCTGAGCGATTTGCTCAACCTGCTGACTGCGACAACCAAAGTTTACTTCCAGCATTGTTTCGTCACCGTAGAAAGCTGGCGATAGAATAATGTTCTGAAAGCCAGTGTCAACGGTTCGCCGGTATTGCTTCTTTTCGGCCAGTAGCTCAAACCCATGACTGGCAAAAAAAGGAGTCAAATACTGATAAAGAGTTGTCTCAAACGGCGTACTGATCATGGCTATCGAATCCTGAATAAGCGACGGTGTCCATTATCGGCTTAACTGATTCAGTACGAATTAGTTTACAAATTTATCGTAAGCAAAGGCCCAACGTTAGCCTACAAACGTCGAACTATTTTTTAGGGATCGCCGTTATCTACTACACGCCCGCATGTCTGCGGTCAGTTTGGGGACGACCGGAATTGACAGCTTGCAGAGGTCGCGTGTAAGCATGCCGGGAGTTGACGGTATTTCCCGCCCAAACAAATCGTCAAAACAATAACTGGCGAATATAACTACGCCATGGCTGCCTAATCCGGAGGATTAAGCAATAGCCATTGTCTCCCCGGCTTACGTGCTGCTGGCCGGATCAGGAGGCATCGACTCGCAGCGCTGGCTCGGTTTATGGTGTTAACGGCCGAGTGAGACACAAGCACCTACGGATGAGGGTTGGCCTGCCGTGAGCCTGCCTGATTCCCGACAATCTCAATCACGGCTAAGCATGTAGAAAGCACGACGGTTTCCTTGACTGGACGAGAGTTCGAATCTCTCCGTCTCCACAAAAACAAAAGCCCGCAAGTCAATGACTTACGGGCTTTTTACGTCACTTTCTACAAAAATGGTCAGACAACAGCCTAGATAGTCTGACATCAAGCAAACAATCGAGTATCTGCGTAATCTAGATCTAGGGGTTAATAATAACACGTGTTATTTGTAGGGCTGGTTTTTCACAAGGCGAAGATCGTTAAGCTCAGGTAAGTCCATTACGCAGTCAGCCGGTATAATACCCCGGGCGATCCAGTTCGTAACCACTTGGGTAGTCGTGTTGTATCGTTGGGCGTACCGCTTAATAGTGAGCCATTCCGACAGATCTACCTGTACACCGTTTTCTCGGGCTAACTGAATCGCCTTGTCCGATTCTTTGGCAAAGTCGGTTAATGATTGATCGTGGTTGAGTTGCTGAGTTGTCATATATAACAAGTGTTAATGGGGCCGCATCGTCGGTTTGATTTCGCCCCTGGTGTTACTCATCGTCCGGTTTTTCGGTTTCCAGTTGTTTTACGATTTGTTTGTGATAGACGTAACGGTTAAGCCATTCAGTTTCTTTGTCTTGTTCCTCCAGTTCGTAGTAGTGTTTGTCAAGGTAGGCTTTAGCGAAGTCTCTTTGGGCACGGTGAGTTTTAAGTAAGTTTTCTATTTGCTTCCGTGTCATGTCCAGCGAATGATTACACGATAAAGATATCGTTTGTTTCGTTGCGAAACAAATTGCGAAGTACCAGCCTTTTTCCCCTTGCTGTGGTGTTTCGCAGCCGCAGCAAGGGGAAAAAGGCTTGTCAGGCTCCATAAACCAGAAAAAAGCGGACAACTCGTCCGCTTTTTTGTTATGCTTACATGACCCGCAATCAACTCGATGACCTTATCACTCAGGGCGAAAGCAACCGGCTGGAGTTTAAACGCCAGATTTCGTCGGCGCACCGCATTGCCCGTACATTAGCCGCGTTTGCCAACACCTCCGGCGGAACATTAGTGGTTGGGGTAGCCGATGATGGCAAAATTGTGGGCGTACCGTCGGAGCCAAGGGAGATTCGTAAGATTGAAGACGCTACCGATCGGCTGGTTGACCCGGCGCTTACCGTTAGCTACGAGACACTCGCCCCAGACGGCCGAAAAGTACTGGTCATCACCATTGCGGAGAGCGAAGAAAAGCCCCATTACGCCGTTGATGAAGCGGGTAAGCGGACCATTTACGTGCGCGCGAAGGATAAATCCGTGCCGACTAATCAGCTCATTATCACCCCAGAGAAAGCAGATGCTGACCTGATTAAGTCGCCCACCGCCCGTACGCTTATTCAGTATTTGCGAAAGAACGACCATATTACGGCCGACCGCTTTGCCAAGCTAATTAACGTATCGGCTTACCGGGCGGGAAAACTGCTGCGTCAGCTGGCTGAGCAGGGCCTGCTGTTGATGATCGACAAACCCCGCCCCGTTCGCTATGCGCTGAAGCTGGCAGAATGATTCCGTCGTATCTTTGTCTGGTTATGATTTCAGATCAACTCATTACCAAAGAAACCATCACGGCTTTCTTCGCCGATTTACAGGACCGAATTTGTCAGGCGCTGTCCCAAGCCGATGGCGTCGGAACGTTTCGGGAGGATGCCTGGGAGCGGCCCGGTGGGGGAGGAGGGCGCTCGCGGACGCTGGCCGACGGGGCCGTAATTGAAAAAGGGGGCGTCGGTTTTTCGGCCGTATACGGCGAAGCCACGGAAGCCACATTACGGTCACTCAATCTAACAGAGGCTGCTGAGTTTTACGCCACCGGTGTGTCGATTGTGTTGCATCCGAATAATCCGATGGTGCCCATCATTCACATGAATGTTCGGTATTTCGAGATGAGCACGGGCCACAACTGGTTTGGTGGGGGCATCGACCTGACTCCTCACTACGTTGTTGATGAAGACGCGCGGTGGTTTCACCAGTACCTCAAAACGGTTTGTGACCGACATAATCCCGACTATTATCCAAAATTTAAGACGTGGGCGGATGATTATTTCTACATCCCACATCGGCAGGAAACGCGTGGCGTTGGCGGTATCTTCTTCGATTATCTGAAGCCAACGGATACCCCCGAGGGCGCGTCAGCTAGTAAAGCTGATCTGTTCGCGTTTGTGCAGGATGTAGGAAACGCGTTTGCGCCCATTTACACCCATTACATGCATCAGAACCGCGATTTACCGTTTGGCGAGCGTGAAAAGAACTGGCAGCTATTACGGCGGGGCCGGTACGTTGAATTTAATCTGGTGTGGGATCGGGGTACCAAATTCGGTCTCGAAACCAACGGCCGAACGGAGTCAATCCTGATGAGTATGCCGCCACAGGCTAACTGGACGTATGATTTCAAACCCGAGCCGCAAAGCCGGGAAGAGCAAACACTGCATTTATTACGGAAAGGCGTAAACTGGGTATAAAGGTATTTTTAAACACAGAGGCACGGAGTTCACAGGGAATGTTAGTTATGCTAAGATCTCTATGAACTCCGTGCCTCTGTAGAAATAGGTTGTAAGGAGTTCCTTATCTTTTGGCGATGCATGGCACCCCATTTTTTCAGTGACGTTAACACATCTTCTAACGTATCACTGTATTCGGTAAGCTCATATTCCACCACAACGGGTACTTGCGCATGAACCGTTCGGGTGATAAACCCATTGATTTCTAGTTCTTTAAGTTCGTTGGAGAGGACTCGGGCCGAAATTCCCGTCACCGTACGCTGGAGTTCATTGAATCGCTTGCTGCCGCTCTGTAGTGCTATAATAATGCGCAGTTTCCATTTACCACCAATTACGTACAGGGCATCGCCAATAGCCGCTAAAGCACCACTGCACGTTTCTACCGAGTGATCTAATTCCATGTTCATTATCAAATGTAGCCGTAAGTTTCCAAGTTAGTAGTATACAAAAGGTTAGCGCTAACCTTTTGTATACTACTAACTTTTGGTTAGTAAATGTAGCTACGTTTGTCTCATCAACCAATTGAGACAAGAAAAATGAAAACAGTAAAAATCACGTACTGGGTGTCGACCGCTCTGGTAGCATTAATGATGACCTATTCGGGCTACTCGTATTTCACTGAACCAGCAATAGCACAAGGGTTTCGTCACCTGGGCTTTCCGGGGTACTTCCGCATTGAATTAGCCATTGCTAAACTGATTGGTAGTGCCGTGCTCCTGTTGCCAGTGGCCGCCCGGCTGAAAGAATGGGCGTATGCCGGTTTTGCGTTCACCTTCATTTCGGCATTTGTGGCGCACACGGCTATGGGAGATCCAACCGCTAACCAACTGGGACCTGTGCTCTTTCTGGTGGTTTTACTCTTGTCATACGTAACTTATCACAAATGGCACAGCAGCGCTCCAGTTACGTCAAAAAGGCAGTCTGTTTTGCAGCAATAGCGTATTGATTGTTAGTAGAAAAGCTAGGGGGACGTATAAAGAGCTGTTCATGATTCAGCCTTTACACGCCCCCCGGCTAGTACACTAATTGGCCTGGAGAAAATGTAACCTCATAATCAATGAGGTTACTACTAATTAACTCTTGATTTTATACATCAACCCAAATCGAACCAGCTCTGAGTAGCATTCGTTTGTGCCGCCAACCCAGCCGCTTCTGTAATTTATTAGGCCATACGAGTAGCCAACGTAAGCGCCTATCTTACCGTAACAGGCGCTTACCTGTAACCTTGGTCTGACATCTGATTTAATCAAGGTTCTATCCACTGAAGCGCTGTATGGCTCACCGTTTTGGCCTATGGCTTTCCCTTGTTCTTTCGAGTTGATCAGATAGCCGATGTCAATGCCACCAGTTAGGTCGATGGCTAATTGACGGACTGCAAATCGGTACCCTATAAAAGGAAAGCCGTTAATGAAGTTGTTTGACAAATGCGTTTGGCCAGATGCCTGATTCTGAAAGGTTCCTGCTGTAGTGACCCCATTCACCTGCGTAATGGACGTCTTACTTCGCAAGTTCTCTACGCCCAAACTTACGCCCAGAATAAAATTGCCTTTTGTAATCCGCTGAACTTGGAAAGACAAGCCATACGAAAGTCCTGGCCTGGCGCCAAACGGATTGTTTGTGTAGCCCGTGGTACCGTCAGGGGATAAATTAATCTGCGAATTTGCTTCGGCAGATGCTCCCCGAAAGGAAAATAAACCCGAATTCAGCGATAAGATGGTTTCGTTTTTTTGTCCATATGAATAGTGGACTACCATAGTGGCCCAGAGAAGTAGAATGAATCGTTTCATAAAGTTGCTTAAGATGACTGAAATTGAACCCGGCTGATACAGTTTGTAAGATACCGTCAACTACTACCGCGATTGCATGCTACCGATGGTAAGGGGGCTAAGGTCCCAGGGCTGGCCGGGGTGGTAGTGAAGCTGACCGTGCTCGATGGTAAGCGGACTGTCGAAATTATTGGTGTACAATTGACCCGTACCTAGTCCCTGTGGGATAAGGTGCTTAAACTGAGCGGTGTACTGCGCAATGGCGTTTAAACCAATATTCGACTCCAGGGCCGACGTAATCCACCAGCCAATGTTGAGCCGACCCGCCAGTTCTATCCACTCATCGCAATGCCGCATACCGCCCAGTAGCGACGGCTTCAGAATGATGAATTGGGGCTGAATTTTCTTCAATAACCGAAATTTATGAACGTATTCCATCTGGCCAATCAGCTCTTCATCGAGGGCAATTGGTACCGGCGAGTTGCGGCAGAGTTCGGTTAGTAGATCTGGCTGCCCGGCCCGGATGGGTTGTTCAATTGAATGAAGATCATACGTAGCCAGGCGTTCGAGCTTTGCCATCGCTTCATCGGGCTGGAAAGCGCCATTAGCATCTACCCGTAACGTAATCTGCTCCGGGCTGAAGCGCTCACGAATCATAGCCAACAGATCGCACTCCTGCTCAAAGTCAATAGCGCCAATCTTTAACTTAAGGGTGGTATATCCCGCCCGCAGCTTCTCGTCAATCTGCTGCTTCATAAACGCAGGGCTGCCCATCCAGATCAGGCCATTGATGGGCAACGCCCGGTGACCATCGGTGAAGTCAGAAGCGTGGATGATGCGTCGGCCACCCGCCAGAAAGTCGAGCATCGCCGTCTCAAAGCCAAATAAAATGCTCGGAAACTGCTGACTGATAACCTGATTGAGCACAATGGGAATATTCCAGCTAAACAACTGTAGGTCTAACTCGTTGAATTCCTGGCAGTACTGCGTCAAACGTTCTTCAAAATCGGGCCGATCATCATAACTCAGACCTTTCAACGGACCGCATTCCCCGTAACCAATGACGGACGGATCTTCGTCGTCGCAAAGCCGGATTAGATACGATGATTTTTCCGTGAGGGTGCCGCGCGACGTACCCGCTTCGAAGCGAAATTGCAACGTGTATTTCAGGTAGTCGACCTTAAGACTCATTGTACCAAGTGGTGAGGGCGGGCATTCACAATCCTAAAAGTACTACTTTTGAGGGCGCAAAAAAGGCAATATTACGAAATTATTAGTGATACGCTTAGTGGTAAATTGGTTACTCCTTCCATTCAGTGGAATTTATGGATTAATAATGGATGTCCGTAACTGGCTGTTTGACAATAAATTATTTCAGTCAACGACGCCCTTAATTCGCTCGGTCAGCGTCGGAAATTTGACCGTAGGAGGCACTGGAAAAACGCCAATGGTCGAATTTTTGATTAAATGGTATGTTTTTAATACGGCCTCGTTGCCCTTCGAACTGGCCACCCTGAGCCGGGGCTACGGTCGGCAAACGACGGGCTTTCGGATCGCCACTGAGGCCGATACGGCAGCCACGCTAGGCGACGAACCCCTCCAACTTTACCGTAAGTTTACCAACTCCGTACGGGTGTGTGTTGGTGAGCGTCGGGTTGACGCCATTCAGGCTCTATTGGCCATTCATCCCGACACACGTCTGGTGCTGCTTGACGACGCGTTTCAGCACCGGTCGTTTCAACCTCACGTGTCTATCCTGTTAATGGATTATAATCGGCCGTTTTACGAAGACTTTCCCTTTCCGGCGGGCCGACTGCGCGAACGGCGGCACGGGGCCAGCCGGGCTGATGTGGTGGTGGTAACTAAATGTCCACCTGAACTGGCCGATGCCGAACAGCAACGTATTACTAACAGAATCCGGCCGTACACCCAATCCGACACACCAATCTATTTTGCTACCTTGCAGTACGGTGAGCCGGTATCATTCGCCACACATCAGCAAACCAGTGGTGAGCTGGGCGAGGTCGTGCTGGTTTCCGGATTAGCGAATGCAACTCCGTTAGAAACCTACGCGCGTCAGACGTATCGGTTAAGAAAGCATATTCAATTTGCCGACCACTACAATTATACCCGGTCCGATCTTGACCCTATACTGGCGACCTTGTCGGCCGGAACGTCGTTGTTGACAACGGAGAAAGACTGGGTTAAGGTAGATGCCTTACTAACGCCGGAAGAACGAACCAGGTATCCGTTGTTTTACTTACCCGTCAGTATGCAACTACTGCCCGGAAGTGAAAAAGGATTTACGGATTACCTGACTACTGAAATCCTTAAAAATCGTTAACCTAACAGCCTTGGGTGCGGGCATCCAGTGATTTGGTGTACTTTTGCTTATAATGAAGCGACGTTTTCTCTGCTTACTTTTTTCTTTATGCTTGGCTGCGACCGGATGGGCGCAGCAATTCCCCGGCGGAACGCAACTGCCGGGCGGGTTTCCGGGCGGATTTGGTGGTCAACAGGGGAGACCTGGCTCTTCTACCGCCAGCACCGGCAGCAACGGTATCGACGATTCAACCAAAGTTATATACGGTCCCAAATCCACTCGGTTCATGCTGGAAGCGGACATTTTTAATAACCGCCGGAAGCTCTATACCGTAGATACCACCATGGACGACGTCCATCGGTTTACCTACGTACAACGCAGTCAGAACCAGTATCAGGATTTGGGCACACTCGGTACGCCCATGCGGCCTGTGTTTGTGCAGGTTCCCGATCAATTGGGGGCTCAGACAGGCTATTACGTCTTCTCGCCTTACGCCTATCAAACCATGGGGGTGCGGTATTTCGATACGAAGTCGCCGTTTACAGATATGTATCTGGCTTTGGGGGGGCGTAATCAGAACATCCTTCGCTTCGACTTTTCTCAGAATGTCAATCCCCGCTGGAACCTGGGTTTCAACGTTCAGCGGTTTACCTCCCAGAAGCAGTTTGGTACGAGTGGGGCCAATGACCCCAACAAACTATTGGCTCAGAACTGGGGATTTCTGGGGCATACGAATTACCGCTCTAAAAACGACAAGTACACCCTGCTGATGCACTTCATTAACATGAACCACAGCTTCGATGAGCAGGGGGGCGTGTTACCAGGTGAGACGGCAGAAGGCGCTCCCATCATCTATAATTATACCGGTGACGCGCTACTGCGGAGTGGCGACCCGCTATCCCGCGTACAGGGCCCACACGGTTGGGAAATCCGCAACGATTGGCACGTGTACCACCAATACGTACTGGATCAGGGCTTTCAGGTGTATCACCGGCTCGATTACCGACGGCAGAAGAATTATTACCGGGATGATACCCTTAGCCTGAACCGGACGGTTACACTACCTGACAATTCGGTACGAGTCTTCTATCCATCCATTCTGGGGGACACGTCACGCATTGAGCAGGACGCCCGCTTTCGATTGGTTGAAAATCAGTTCGGTTTAAAAGGAGTTTATCGGCGGGGTGGTTCGGCGTTCAATTACCGGGCTTACCTGCGAAGCCGAATTTATGGCCAGTATACCCGCTATAATACATCCCGTACCGCATTCAATGAATACGAAACCCGCCGTGCTGAAACATTTCTGGGCGGTTGGCTAGGATATTACTTTCCGGATAGTTTATCGCAAGTCACCGCCGAAGCGGAGTACCAGGTAGGCGGTGGCTTTCGTCTGCAGGGGCAGTTCGATAGTAAATTCCTGACGGCGGGCTACACCGCAATGCTGGTGCAGCCGACGTTGCTACAGGAGCGTTATCAAAGTAAAGTGTATTTCTGGCGTAACGATTTCAAACTACGCGGCTATAACTACGCCTACGGAAAGCTGAACATACGCTACAAAAAGCTCCGAATCGAGCCCGGTATTGATTATTATCTGCTCAGTAACTACACGTATTTCGATACGAATGCGGTGGCTCAGCAAGCGTCCGGCTCGTTTAGTGTGTTACGTACGGGGTTAGGCTATCATTTGCAGTTAGGGAAATTCCTAACCTCCGGGCAGGCGTATTATACCCTTCAGTCGCGCTCGGATATTCTGCGTACTCCGCCCTTCTTCATCAATGCCCGCTTGCAGTACGAGCTCCTGTATGCTAAAGTGCTGTATATTCAGCTAGGGGTCGACCTGCATTACAAGTCACCTTATTATGCGGATGCTTATATGCCGTTGACTCAGCAGTTCCACCTTCAGAACCGGCAACAAGTTGAAGGGAATATACTGGCCGATATCTACGCTAATCTGCGGGTCAATCGAACCCGGCTATTCGTTAAACTTACCAGCGCTAACATCGGACCCGTGCTCGGCTTGCTCTCGCCCGGCTATTTCGTAGCTCCCGATTATCTGCAGATGCGCCGGGGCTTTGCCTTTGGGGTCGATTGGTACCTTTTTGATTAATTCTGTCCGCATGCCATTTTCCCAACTGGATGGTGCCGCAGCGAGTATGGACAGCATTTACGCTGCACAGGAAAAATGACGAATAATTAAATTTTTTAAAAATACGGCCTTTAGGCGGGGTAAGTGAGAATAAGGTTTTTCTTTTAGTTGTATATTTAGGCTACATTTCTGTACAATACCGATTAAACCTCAATTCTTTACATGGACCCATTTCAGATTCAAAAGGCCCCAACTCAGTACGACGTAGCCATTGTCGGCTCGGGTGCTGGGGGTGGTATGGCAGCGTATACACTTGCTAAAGCTGGGGCTAAAGTTGTATTGCTTGAAGCGGGCGGCTTCTTCGATCCGGCCGATCCTAAATACATTACACAACTGAAATGGCCATGGGAGTCGCCCCGGCGTGGCGCAGGGACAACCCGGGCGTTTGGCGACTTTGATGCCGCCTGGGGCGGATGGGATATTGAGGGCGAGCCTTACACTACCGTAAAGGGAACCGAATTTCATTGGTTTCGGTCGCGGATGCTGGGCGGACGAACCAACCACTGGGGGCGTATTTCGCTTCGGTTTGCTCCCGATGATTTTCGGCGCAAAAGCATGACCGGTGTCGGCGAAGACTGGCCGATTGGCTACGATGATCTGAAACCGTTCTACGACCGGGTCGACCGACTCATTGGCGTGTTTGGCTCGGTCGAAAACATGCCGTCGGAACCCGATGGTATCTTCCTGCCCCCGCCAAAGCCTCGTCTGCACGAATTAATGATTCGCAAAGGAGCCCGGAGTATTGGTATTCCCGTCATTCCATCGCGCCTGTCGATCCTGACCAAACCGATCAATAACGAGCGGGGCGCTTGTTTTTACTGTAGCCAGTGCGGCCGGGCCTGCCAGGCGTATGCCGACTTCTCGTCGTCGTCGGTATTAGTAAAACCAGCCTTGAAAACCGGCAATGTTACGTTAATCAACGGTGCCATGGTGCGCGAAGTGATCACAGACCCAGCCACCGGACTTTGCACCGGGGTGAGCTACGTGGACACGCAAACCTTGCAGGAGGTAACCATAAAAGCCAAATCGGTAGTGCTGGCAGCTAGCGCGGGCGAAACGGCCCGGTTGCTGCTCAACTCCAAATCGTCTCGTTTCCCAACCGGGCTTGCCAATTCCAGCAACGTTGTTGGTAAATACATCAACGACTCGACCGGGGCTAGTCGCTCAGCCTTTATTCCGGCGCTGATGGACCGCAAACGGTACAACGAAGACGGAGTCGGAGGGATGCACGTCTTTACGCCCTGGTGGCTGGATAACAAGAAATTAGACTTCCCGCGCGGGTACCATATCGAGTACTGGGGCGGTATGGGCATGCCTGCTTATGGATTCGGCTGGGGTATTGAAGCCCTAAACGGCATGATTCCGGGCCGCGATGGGAAAATGAAACCAGGCGGTGGCTATGGTGCTGGCCTGAAAGATGACTTCCGGCGGTTCTACGGCGCTTATGTGGGCATGGCCGGCCGCGGTGAGCCAGTGCCTTTAGAAAGTAATTACTGCGAAATCGACCCCAACGTGGTCGATAAATACGGTATTCCGGTGCTGCGGTTCAACTACAAATGGTCTGATTACGAAGTGAAGCAGGCCAAGCACATGCAGGATACGTTCGAGGAGATTATCCACTCGATGGGTGGCATCGCCATGGGTGCGAAACCCGGTCCCGAAAATAGTTACGGTCTGGAAGCGCCGGGTAAGATCATTCACGAGGTGGGTACCGCCCGCATGGGTAGCGATCCCAAAAATTCCGTACTGAATAAATACCAGCAGGCGCACGATGTGAAAAACCTGTTTGTTGTGGATGCTGCTCCGTTCCCGTCTCAAGGCGATAAGAACGTAACCTGGACGATCCTGGCGTCGTCGATGCGCACCTCGGAATACATTATTGATCAAGTCAAACAGAAAAATATTTAAACCGGTATGAAACGTAGAGATTCCTTAAAAGCCTTATCGCTGACCGGTTTTGGCCTGGCTGTTACGCCCGTTGAAGCCGCAGTGCCCGCGCCACCGGATGTTAAACCGCTGAAGATACCCGGTGGTCGGCAAAAATTTGAAGCTGAGCGCGATGCTAAACTTAATGCTGAAAAATTCTTTACTCCGCACGAGTTGCAGACTGTAACGGTATTGTCAGACATTATCATTCCAGCCGATGAGCGATCCGGGAGTGCCTCGCAGGCGGGCGTACCGGCATTCATCGAATTTATGATGAAAGATCAGCCCCGTAACCAGACACCAATGCGCGGGGGCATCCGGTGGCTCGATAACACCTGTGTTAAGCGCTACGGCAAGCAATTCGTGCAATGCACAAAAGCGCAGCAGATTGACATGGTGGAGCAAATCGCCTACCCCGGTAAGGCGAAACCTGACATGACCCAGGGAGCCGCCTTCTTCAGCATGATGCGGAATATGACGGCTACGGGTTTCTTTACCAGCCAGATGGGTATCAAAGACCTGGGCTATGTGGGTAACACGCCAAACCAGTGGGATGGCGTGCCCGAAGACGTCCTGAAACAGTATGGCCTGGCCTACGAAGAACGCGAACTTACTCAGGGCAAATAAGCGCAACGCACTCATAATTGGAAGCGGACTCGTTTTGAAGCGGGTCCGCTTTTATTTTTGGCTTATCTTGCTGTCTTCATTAGCCTTACTGACCTGATGCGATTCTACGTGTACCTGTTTTCTCTCCTGTGCGGATTAACCGCACACGGGCAGCCGTTTCGTAACCAAGAGATTGCTCGCTGGCAACAACGGGCTAAACAAATCACCATCACCCGCGATACGTGGGGTGTGCCGCACATCTACGGCAAAACCGACGCTGACGTTGTCTTCGGCGTTTTGTATACGCAATGTGAAGACGACTTCGCCCGGGTCGAGGACAACTACATCGACGCCATTGGGCGGTTGGCTGAAGTGCAGGGCGAGTCGGCACTTTATCATGACCTGCGGGCGCGTATGTTTATGGACACGACTCAGGCCATTGCTATCTACCGCAAGAGTCCACCCTGGATGAAACAACTGCTGGACGCGTTTGCCGATGGCACGAACTTCTACCTGCACACGCATCCAAACGTAAAACCCAAACTACTCCGTCGATTTCAGCCCTGGATGCCGCTGATGTTTAGCGAAGGTAGCATTGGCGGCAACATCAGCGCCGTTTCTCTGGAGCGGATTAAGGGGTTTTACACGCAGGATCGGTCGACCTCCTGGGTTGATGACTTCGACAAACGAGACCGCGAGCCGGTGGGGTCGAATGGATTTGCCATTGCGCCCAGCAAAAGCGCGACGAAGCATGCGTTGCTGCTCATTAATCCGCACACCTCATTTTACTTCCGATCAGAAGTGCAAATGGTCAGTAACGCTGGCCTGAATGCGTACGGTGCCGTTACGTGGGGGCAGTTTTTTATTTACCAGGGCTTTAACGAGCATTGTGGTTGGATGCATACATCCAGTGCCGCCGACGTAATGGACGATTACCTTGAAACCATTGTCAAGAAAGGCAATACCTTTTATTACAAACACGGTAGCGGGCTTAAACCCGTGCAGGTTCAGAAAGTCTCATTACCTTACGTCAAGGCAGGCAGCATTCTTCATAAGGACTTTACCATCTACCGCACGCATCATGGACCCGTCATTGGTGAGAAAGACGGTAAGTGGATCACCGTCAGCATGATGAATGACCCCTTGAACGCGCTGTCGCAATCCTACCTGCGCACAAAGGCAACCAACTATGCCAGCTATAAGCAAGTGATGAAGCTCAACGGGAACGCGTCCAATAACACGGTATTTGCGGACAGCAAAGGCAACATCGCGTACTGGCACGGTAATTTCATGCCCAAACGAAACCCCAAGTTTGACTGGAGCCAACCGCTGGACGGTAGTAATCCAGAAACCGACTGGAAAGGACTGCACAGCATTGACGAAATTGTGCAGGTCTATAACCCCGCCAGCGGCTGGATACAGAATTGCAATGCCACACCGTTTACCGTTTCCGGAAAAAGTAGTCCAGTAAAAAACCAATACCCAGCATACATGGCACCCGACGCCGAAAACTACCGGGGGATCAATGCAGTACGGGTATTAAGCCGACGCTCTAGTTTCAGTCTGGATACGTTAATTGCGGCAGCTAACGACCCGCATTTGGCTGGCTTCGACGATTTAATTCCCGCTTTAGTCAAGGCCTATCAGACTGTTGCCGGTGAAGGGCAGGCCCAGTTGAAAGACGTAGGCGAAGCTATCGATACGTTGCGTAGCTGGAATATGAGTTACGGCACCAGGTCGGTGGCTACGGCTTTGGCTGTGTTGTGGGGAGAGCGGATGCAGCGGCTGGCTCGGCCTCGTGTACCAGCAACCCAACGTCTGGACAATCTGAGCTTTACAACATTCATTATTAACAATACAAGCCCGCAGGAGAAAGTCACTACGTTGAAAGACGTGCTGGACGAGATGACGCGTGACTTCGGAACCTGGAAAACGCCCTGGGGAGACATTAACCGCTTTCAGCGCCTGACCGGGAACATAGAAGAAACGTATGATGACCAGAAGGCTAGTCTGCCCGTTGGCTTTACGTCGTCGGTCTGGGGCTCGTTAGCGGCCTACGGAGCACGGACGTATCCCGGAACTAAAAAACGGTACGGTACTGTAGGGAATAGTTTTGTGGCCGTCGTCGAGTTTGGGAAACGAGTGAAAGCCCGTTCGGTCGTAACGGGCGGTGCCAGCAGTAACCCGAACTCGCCACATTTCACCGACCAGGCTCCGTTATTCTGTGCAGGAAAATTTAAGGACGTTTGGTTTTACCCTGAAGACGTTAAGCAACACGTAGAAAAGACGTACCACCCCGGGGAGTAATATATAAACGCGTGCATTGGTCATTCGATATTGAGTCTGTAGTCGAGTGACCAGTGCACGCGCTTATTTGGCAGGATTATAATACTGCTCCCAAAAGGCTAATTGCGCCTTGTTGGCTAACGGCAGTGATTGACTGGTTGTGTCGAAGACCATGACAACTTGCTTCTGGGAGTTATACGCGGGCCAATCGGGTAAACCTTTGCTATTGGGATTGCCCGTCCGGGCAAAGTTGACCCAGTATGTAGACATTAACTCAGCCAGTTGCCGATCTTCGGCTTTCCAGGGTCGGTTAAGCGTATGCAGGTTATCATAAGCATAGGCAACCTCCCCCGAGTGAAACGCACCAAAAGCGGTCTCGGGCGTTTGAGCGGGCACATCCCGGTTAAAATTATATAAATAGACGGGTGCTTTACCCGTTTTGGTCTGCATGTTCGCCCAGGCGTAGTCCTGAATAGCAAATGTTTCGTCGCGGTTGCTATAGCCTTGTGATTGAGCTGATTCGGCTTCAGACTGGCTCGGGTAAAGAATTAAGAACGTGGAGGCAAGTAGTCCAAACCGTTTTTGCGTCTGGTTTCGAAAAGCGTCTGCTTTACTGGGTGCTCCCATCACTTTATCGTCTTTATTCCAGCCCAGTAGCACCGGCACATCGTTTTGTTGACCTGCGGCATACACCGCCGAAACGTCGGTCGGAACTACGTAACCGTCCACGATCGGAGCGCTCAGACCGCCCTGCGCGTTCAGCATTTCGTCGGCTGGTTTAGCGCGCAGCTCGGCCAGCGAGTGGGCATTCAATGATTGAGCAAACGTAACCCCTTGTTGGGCGGCAGCCGCTAACGTCAGGCGCGGCCGAAGGGGGTTGCTGTACATGCTGCCACCGCTTTCGGCAATGGCACGCTCGAAGAGGCCTTTTGCTACCGGAGACGCGGCCAGTAAGTTAACCGCCGAAGCCCCCGCCGACTGGCCAGCTACGGTTACGTTAGCGGCATCGCCACCAAACGCGGCTATGTTCTTCTTGACCCAGGTTAAAGCGGCAATCATGTCCAGCAAAGCGTAGTTGCCCGACGTGTTGTTCCCCGATTCCTGATTCAGTTCCGGATGGGCCAAAAAGCCGAAAACGCCCAGCCGGTAATTGATCGTGACAAACACAACGCCTTTTTTCGCCATAGCTTCGCCGTCGTAAATAGGACAGGCACCACCACCGCTTCGAAAGCCCCCACCCGGGATGTAAACAATTACAGGGCGTTTATCGGTAGCAGATTTAGCTCCGCTCCACACATTGAGGTACAGGCAGTCTTCACTGATGGGCGATGCTGGAATCAGAAATTCCGACGACCAATACATAAACGGGGCTGGTTTAGATTGCATCGGGCTTGGTCCAAAGGCATGACACTTCCGTACGCCCTGCCAGGCTGCCACCGGCTGGGGTGCTTTCCAGCGTAGGTTGCCTACGGGAGGGGCGGCAAACGGAATTCCTCTGTAAATCTGAATATCACCCGTTGGGTTAGAGACTCCTTCTACTAGGCCCGAGGCAATTTTAAGCACGGGTGGTTGGCCAAACGCTAGCAGCGAACAGTAAACAAACAAAACGAGGAAGGCTATTTTCATAGAATGTAGAGGTCAACAACGCACACGAAGTGATAGGACAATGGACCACCCTATGGCCTCCGATGAGAGATAAAGCCATCTCTGTAGTTTTCTACTCGACAAAAAAGCCTGAATGACCAGCTTTTAAGAGGGGCATTCAGGCTATGTCTTAAACCGGTGGAAAGGGGCAACGCTTACTCGGATAGGTGAGCTTGGCCTTGAATAACAGGCTACACCGTTCGATCGACGTATTGATTGTCGCGCTTTTCAACCGTCTGATTATCGCGGGTATTTTTTTGAACCGCAATGGCGGCAAACAGGCTAAGTGTAAACGACATAGCATAAAACCCTTTCTCACTGAGGGTTAGGGTTGCATTCCATAAACCGACGGTCAATAACAGAATGGCCAGCAGCGCCGACACCCAGCTTATGCCATAATACACATTGGTTACGGGGATGCCTTCAAGCCTGTCCCGGACACTTTTCTGGACCGACACGGCCGCAAACAGGCCATACATCAAAACAGTAAAGTAATACCCCTTTTCGTTCAGGGCCATCTGGGCGTTCCATAAGCCCACATTAAACGCTAACATACCCGCAATCAGGGCTACCCACGATACGGCAATAAAGGCACTAGATGGTTGTTGGTTCATTGTTTTGTGTTTAGTTATGTAAGTAGTAGTCAAAGGCAACTACTTGAAAAAGAGGAATTTTTCTGCAATTCTCTCGCTTATTTTATCACAAAACAATGTTTGGCAAGAACGACTTAGTTATCGGTAAGTCCCCCGATTCATCAGGATTCTACCAGGATAGTTCGGGGATTATGAAAGCACTTCTGTTTTCGTGAACACGATGCTTGTGTCTGATCGAGTTCATCTCTAAATGACGCGGAATTGACTTTCTACCATTATCTACCGACGGATTCTCCAGAAGAATAGACCACAAAACGCTATCATGTTTTGTATGTAGCGCAAGAGAAACCGAGGGAATTTGTTGATTATCCGCCACTCAGTTGACAGACAACCGTTTACCCGAAATCAGTAACTTTTTCCTTCTGTATTGCACCCGTTCCTGCCAAAAGTTGCGTACCTTTATTCCCCGTAACGACCAAAACAGGTTTCAATCATGGCGGCTACGGGACCAAAATCCGCAAAGTATATTTTTGTTACGGGCGGGGTAACTTCATCACTTGGCAAAGGCATCATTGCCTCTTCTCTTGCCAAATTGCTTCAATCGCGGGGGCTGACGGTAACGATCCAGAAATTCGATCCGTACATCAACATCGACCCCGGTACACTCAATCCGTATGAACACGGCGAATGCTACGTCACCGACGATGGAGCCGAAACCGATCTTGATCTGGGGCACTACGAACGGTTTTTAAATCGGCCAACCTCCCAGGCGAATAACATCACCACGGGCCGAATCTACAACAACGTAATCACGCGCGAGCGCCGGGGCGACTTTCTGGGTAAAACCGTTCAGGTCGTGCCGCATATCACCGACGAGATCAAACGCAACATCCGGCTGTTGGGCGATACCGGCGAATACGATATCGTAATCACTGAAATAGGGGGGTGCGTAGGCGATATTGAATCGCTGCCCTTTATAGAGGCCGTTCGGCAGTTAAAGTTTGAGCTGGGAGAACACGATACGCTGGTTATTCACCTGACGCTGGTACCCTATCTGCAATCGGCGGGCGAGCTAAAAACGAAGCCAACGCAGCACTCGGTGCGAATGCTACTCGAAAATGGGGTGCAGCCCGACATCATCGTTTGCCGGAGCGAACATCCGCTGCCGCAGGAGATTCGCCGGAAGATTGCCTTATTCTGTAACGTACAGGTTAGCTCGGTTATCGAAGCCATTGATGCCGAGACCATCTACGATGTGCCGTTGCTGATGCAGAAGGAGCGACTCGATCAGCGGGCGTTGTATATGCTCGATCTGTATAACGACAAAGACGCCGACCTTGACGCCTGGAAAAACTTTTTGGGGCGGCTCAAAAACCCCGGCGAAACGCTGCGCATCGGTCTGGTTGGTAAATATGTTGAGCTGAAGGACGCTTACAAATCCATTGCAGAGTCGTTCATTCACGCGGGGGCCACCAATGAGTGCAAGGTGCAACTTGAGTGGATTCAGTCTGAGACGCTGGCCGACGAACACCATTGCGCGGATGCCTTACGGGACCTCGATGCGGTGTTGGTCGCTCCCGGCTTTGGCGAGCGGGGCATAGAAGGTAAAATTAATGCTGTCCGCTACGTACGTGAACATGGTATTCCGTTCCTGGGCATTTGCCTGGGCATGCAGATGGCCGTTATTGAGTATGCCCGCAACGTGATGGGGATTGAAGATGCCCACTCAACCGAGATGGAGCCTCATACGGCGAGCCCTGTCATCAGCATGATGGAAGAGCAGAAAAGCATTACCGACAAAGGCGGCACGATGCGACTGGGTGCGTACACCTGTAAACTAAAGCGCGACTCGCTGGCGCAGCAGATTTATGGCAAAACGCAGATTAGCGAACGCCACCGCCACCGTTACGAGTTTAATAATGACTATCTGGATCAATTTGAGCGGGCTGGGTTGCGGCCAACAGGTATCAATCCTGAAACGGGGCTGGTTGAAATCGTAGAGCTAGCGAATCATCCCTGGTTTGTGGGGGTTCAATTTCACCCCGAATTAAAAAGTACAGTCATGAATCCGCACCCCTTATTTGTAGGGTTTGTGCGAGCTGCCCTGACCTACAACCAACAGAAGCGTGTGACAACCGCTCCCGAATCCACGGCGGCTATAGAAACTGCTGATGTGGTTGATTAAGCGGGCAGATTGGCGTACTTTTGCGCATTGATATACAATTTACGAAATACGACTTACGAGGTGGAAACGCTAACGTATGTCTTCGTAAATCGTAAATCGTACTTCGTAAATCATATACATGGATCGTAATCAAATAATTGGCATCGTCCTGATTTTGGCGATGCTTGTCGGCTATCAGATTCTGGTACCCAAACCTGCGCCTGACCCGGCCCGGCAAGGGAAGCAGCCGACTCCAACAGCACAAACCACAAAGCCGACAACGGCATCCGGGGGAGTTGCTGCCAGCAACGCAGCAACCCAGCCGCTGGATTCGGTTGCTGCCCTACGGCAGTTTGGTGACTTTGCGGCCGTTGCTACGGGACAAGCGCAGGATATTGTCGTTGAGAACAAAGACATGAAGGTAACCTTTAGCACGCAGGGAGGCCGCGTGAAAGAGGTCGTGCTGAAGAATTATAAAACTTATGACCAGAAACCACTGGTGCTGGTCGATCAGCAGAGCAGCAAAACCTCTCTGGAGTTACCCACAAATCGAGGCAAAGTCGACTTACACAAGCTGTATTACCAGACATCGACCCGCAGCGGTACGGTAAGTACTCAACCGCAGCAAGTTGTATTTCGAGCAGAGGTTGCGCCGGGAGAATCTGTAGAACAGGTGTATACGGTGCCGGCTGAAGGTTACGTGCTGAATTATAATCTCAAGCTAAATGGATTGAACAATGTGGTTGGCAACGACAACATTCGGTTCGTTTGGGAAGACAAGATGCGGCAATACGAAAACGACCTGGCAAACAACCGTCGTTCGGCTACCATCAACTACTTTACCGCCGACGAGAGTTTTGATAAACTGACCGAAGGCGAAAGCAGTCAGGAAGCTACGCTCGAAGAGCCGGTGCAGTGGTTTACCATCAAACACAAGTATTTCCTGTCGGGCTTTGTGGCGCAAAACAGCCCGCTCACCAAGGCTAGTTTTAAAGCCCTCGTTGATCCTAACGACTCAAGTGTGGTAAAAACGGCCATTTCCGACGTATCGCTGTCAATGGCTGACGTAAAAAGCGGTAAAGGGCAATACAAGTTTTATTACGGCCCGAACGACTTTCAGCTGCTGGGAAATGTGGCGCCCGAGTTTGACCAGAACGTGTACTTAGGCTATTCAATCCTGAAGCCAATCAACAAGTACTTCTTCGTGCCGGTATTTAACGTACTCGAAAAGTTTATCACCAATTACGGGTTACTCATTATTGCGCTGGTGGTGTTTGTGAAGTTAATTCTAACACCGTTAACCTACCGCTCTTACGTTAGTATGGCCAAAATGCGCGTGCTGGCCCCGGAGATTAATGAGATCAAGGAGCGGGTAGGTGATGATATGGCCAAGCAGCAGTCGGAGCAGATGAAGCTGTATCAGGAGGTAGGCGTGAGCCCGTTGAGCGGCTGCGTGCCCGTGCTGGCAACCATGCCAATTCTGTTTGCGTTGTTCATGCTGTTCCCGAACCTGATTGAGCTTCGTCAGAAGTCGTTCCTGTGGGCGCCGGACTTATCGACTTACGACGCCTTTATTACGTTTCCGGCCCTGCCGTTTGTCGGTAGTCACCTTAGTTTGTTTACCGTGCTGATGACGGCTTCGTCGATTGCCTATGCCTACTACAACAACCAGACGACGCCAACGCAGCCGGGACCGGTCAACATGAAAGCTTTGAGTTACGTGTTTCCGCTAATGTTCATGTTTGTGCTGAATTCGTACCCAGCTGGTCTGACGTTTTACTACTTTGTCTCGAACGTTGTAACCATTACGCAGCAGCAGCTGATCCGTCGTTTTGTCGATGAAGATAAAATCAAGGCTATTCTGGACGAAAATCGGCGTAAGAATGCATCTGGTCAGGGTAAGAAACCGGGTGGATTCCAGGCTATGTTACAAAAACAGTTAGCTGCCGCCGAAGAGGCCCGCAAACAAGCCGACGAAGCCCAGCGGAAAGCCAAACAAAAGAAGTAAATACGGTATACAGATTTCGGTATACGCTGAGTACACTCCGCTTTTACACCGTACACGAAAACTATATATCGAAATTACGTCTAACAAAAGCAACGCCCACGCGTTGCTTTTGTGTGTGAACCCACGAATACATGAACAGTAGAGTTTATTTATGTAAGCTGGTAGTTTGGGGGCTGCTTTGGGTTATGGGGCAGTCGGTCGCCTGGGCTCAGCCATCGCCTGAAACACAAAAACGTTATAAAGCGGCTGTTCGGCTAGTGCAAACCGGTGACTACGAACGCGCTAAGTCTGAGTTGAACCCGCTGATTCAACGGGATGGGCCACTAGCGCCGTACGCCCATTATTACTACGCCCTCGCAGCATTTCGAGAAAAGAACTTCAACCAGGCCCGGCTGATGCTGAAGCAGTTGATGAGCCGCTTTCCAAACTGGCAGAAGATGGACGATGCCAGTTATCTGTTTTCAGCCGTATGTATGGAAACCGGTCAGTATGAAGATGCGCTGGCTGCTTTACAACGTATTGGCGACCCCAGCCTACGAGCCGACGTTACTAAACTAGAGCAAAGCTTTATTCCGCGAATCACGGAGCTGGGCCGGTTAAAGCAGTTAAACAAGGAATTTCCGGATAACCGCACCGTCGGTTTAGCGCTGATCGACCTGATTCAGCGGACCGCCAGTGATAAAGATGATCTAGAGCTTTCAGATCGGCTGACCAATCGTTTTGGTTTACCTGCAAACGCTTCGGCTCGGCCGACGTCTGCTTCTGCAGCATCTCCAGCCCCTACGACTCGTCCGGCAGATCCAGTTACGCAGCCGACTCGCTCATCGCGTCCTAAAGGATACTATAACGTGGCCGTTATGTTTCCCTTTCGCGTGGATGGGTTTGATGCCGATAAGCGACTACGGTCGAACCAGTACGTTTACGATCTGTATAATGGCATTAAACTAGCCAAGGATAAGCTACAAGAGGAAGGCATCACTATTAATCTGTTTGCGTACGACGTCGACAACGATGCTAACAGAACCCTTGAACTCGTGAATAGCCCGGCCTTTGCCCAAACCGACTTAATCATTGGTCCATTATACGTGGAGCCCAACCGGATTGTGTCGGCCTTCGCCAATCAGAATAACATGCTCTTGCTGAACCCGATAGCGACCAGCAGCGAACTGGTGGCCAATCAGCCCATGTCATTTCTGGCACAACCTTCATTGGCCAGGCAGGCGCAAAAAGTAGCTGAACAGGCCCGCGCTATGGGCGGGGGACGTCGAGCCGCCATTTATTTCGGCTCGGCCCGTAAAGACTCCCTGCTGGCACTAGCCTACCAAAACGAACTGAAACGGCTGAATTATCAAATCGTCGATTTTCGTAAGCTGACCGGTAATGGCTCGGCCATGGCCAGTACCATGCAGTTGGGAGCGGTAACGCCCGCCCCTCAGACAGCTACCAGCACCACGCCCGCAGTTATTACCTTAGGCCACGTTTTTTTTGCCAGCAGTAACGAAGATGATGGGACCCGTATCCTGGACGCCCTGAGCCGCCGTCGGGTGAGCGCTCCACTGATCGCTACGGCAACCGCCTTCGATTTCTATCGAAGTTCAACGTCTACATTCACTCGGCGGGATTTATACTTGTTGTATCCCGATTTCATTGATAATGCAAGGGAGCCGGTTATTACCTTTCAGGAATCGTATCTGGCGACCCGGAACACCATTCCATCTGTATTTGCCAGTCAGGGCTATGATATGATGTTATTTTTTGGGCGGCAGTTAGCAAAAAATGGCACTCAGCTACGCAACCGGATGGCGCTACGTTCCGATACGGACGATTACCTGCTGTCGGGTTTCGATTATACACAAGCCAATGAAAATCAAATCGTCCCCATCGTTAAGTATCAGGACGGGCGGTTTACTAAAATTAATTAGCCAACGAATGAACGAGTGAAAAGCGAGTAGTCCATAACCCGCTCGTTCACTCGTTCATTCGTTGGCTCTTTGAACCATGACAACAAGCGAACAATTATTTGAAAAAGCTAAAACGCTGATTCCAGGTGGGGTTAACTCGCCAGTACGTGCGTTTCGGGCGGTAGGCGGTACTCCGTTGTTTATTAAGTCGGCCAAAGGACCTTATGTTTACGATGAAGACGGTCGACAATACATTGAGCTTATCAATTCGTGGGGACCAATGATTCTGGGTCATGCGTTCGAGCCAGTTGAAAAAGCCGTTCGTGAGGCCATCCAGCATTCGTTTTCCTTTGGGGCACCAACCCGAAAGGAAGTCGAAATGGCCGAGTTAATCATTGATATGGTGCCTTCGGTTGAGAAGGTTCGGATGGTGAACTCCGGTACCGAAGCCACCATGGCTGCCATCCGGGTGGCTCGTGGGTTTACGGGGCGCGACAAGATCATCAAGTTTGAAGGCTGTTACCACGGGCATGGCGATTCTTTTCTGATTGCGGCCGGTAGCGGAGCGGTCACGATGGGCATTCCTGACTCGCCGGGCGTCACAAAAGCTACAGCGGCTGATACGTTAACGGCGCCTTACAACAACCTGGCGGCTGTGGAAGTGCTCCTGGATAATAACCAAAATCAGGTGGCTGCCTTAATTCTGGAGCCGGTAGTTGGTAACATGGGGTGCGTGCTACCGGAGCCTGGTTTCCTGGAAGGGCTGCGTGATTTGTGCGACAAACACGGGGTAGTTTTAATTTTCGATGAAGTGATGACCGGCTTTCGGTTGGCTAAGGGCGGGGCGCAGGAGCGATTTGGCGTCGTGCCCGATATGACTACCATGGGTAAAATTATTGGGGGAGGCATGCCCGTTGGCGCCTACGGTGGCCGCAAAGAAATTATGGATGTTGTATCCCCGGCTGGTCCTGTGTATCAGGCAGGTACATTATCGGGTAATCCAATTGCAATGTCGGCCGGACTAGCCATGCTACATCACCTGAACGATCACCCAGACGTGTACACCCAACTAGATCAAATTGGCGAAAAACTAACCGCCGGTTTCCGGGCGGGTTTGCAAAAAGCGGGGCTCAACTATACCATCAACCACATCAGCTCTATGTTCACCCTGTTCATGACGGAGCGCCCGGTGACCAACTTCGCGGAGGCAAAGTCCTGCGATTTACCGCTGTTTGGGCGATACTTTCATGCCATGCTGAAACGGGGCGTTTATCTGGCACCGTCGCAGTTCGAAAGCTTGTTTTTATCGACGGTGTTGACTGATGATTTAATCCAACAGGTGATTCAGGCGAATGAAGAAAGTTTATTAGAAGCCGTATCTGCCGCATGAACATCAAGGGAGTCATCTTTGATTTTGACGGTACGTTAGCCGATACATTGCCGCTTTGCATTCGGGCGTTTCGGCATTCCATTGAGCCGCGGTTGGGCCGCCCGGTGAGTAATGAAGAAATTATTGCCACGTTTGGCCCGTCGGAAGAAGGAACTATAAAAGCGCTGATACCGGACTATTACGATGAGGGAGTAGCTGAGTACCTGGCTCATTATGAACGGTTTCATAGCGATTACCCAGACCTGTTTCCAGGCATTCAGCCTCTGTTGGACGAACTACAAACAAAGGAGGTTAAGCTGGCTTTAGTAACGGGCAAAGGTCAACGTAGTGCGGCAATGTCCTTGCAATTCTATAACCTGACGCCTTATTTCAGTGCCTTTGGCTATGGTGATTTGAGTATGAACAGCAAAACGGGCAATATCAACCGTATTGTGGCAGACTGGCAACTAACGCCCGAGGAGGTGCTGTACGTTGGGGACGCGCCGAGTGACATAGTAGCCTGTCGGAAAGCGGGTGTGCCGATTGCTTCGGCCGCCTGGGCAACGACTGCGGATGGGCTGGAGTTACAAAAGCTACAGCCCGATTATCTGTTTAAGTCCGTAGACGCGTTTCGCGAGTGGTTGTTCGCGCATGTATAGAACACTGATGCGACGGATTACTTATAATTTGTCGCATTAATGTCATCCGTAGGTTTATGAATCCGTACTAATCTGTGACATCTGCGTTATCCGTGTTCTATTCTGTCATCATTCCTGTCTTTAATCGCCCCGATGAGCTGCGTGAGTTGCTGGACAGCCTCACCAGACAGACCTATAAGAACTTCGAGGTGCTGGTCATAGAAGATGGCTCAACGAACAGAGCGGATCAGGTGGTAGCTGATTTTGAGGGACAATTGAGTATTCACTACTTCTTCAAAGAAAATTCGGGGCAGGGCTTCACCCGAAATTATGGTTTTGAGCGAGCACAGGGCGATTACTTTGTCATCTTCGACTCGGATGCGCTCGTGCCACCCCATTACTTTGCCGCTATAGAGCAACAGGTACAGAATCAATGGCTGGATGCTTACGGTGGGCCCGATACTGCTCATCCCGATTTTAGCCCAATCCAAAAAGCAATTAGTTACTCCATGACGTCACCCTTCACAACGGGCGGCATTCGGGGCAGCAAGAAAAATCTGGGGGGCACGTATCACCCAAGAAGCTTTAATATGGGTCTGTCTCGAAAGGTATGGGAAACCATTGGTGGGTATAGGCTCAGTCGAATGGGGGAGGATATTGAGTTTGCCATTCGTATCATTGAGCATGGGTTTAAGACTGGACTCATACCCGATGCCTTTATCTACCACAAACGCCGAACGAGCTTTCGTCAGTTCTTCCGTCAGCTTCGGTTTTTTGGCCGCGCCCGGATTAACATTTCCCGTTATTACCCAAACGAACTGAAACTTGTTCATACGTTTCCGGCACTGTTCACCCTGTTTGTCTTTTCGGTACCTATTTGGGCGTTTATCAGCCCGGTGCTATTCGGATTGGCCATCGGTATCTTACTGCTGTTTTCGGTATTGATTTTGCAGGACGCTACACGCCAGGAAAAAAGTTTGACAGTCGGTTTACTCAGTGTCGTGGCCGCTTTTGTGCAGCTGATTGGCTATGGAGTAGGTTTCATGAGCGAAGGCTGGAAGCGGTTGCGCGAACCGAAAGGATTTCGAGAAACTGGCGCAAGCATCGAGTATCCTTCCTAATGTTATCCAAATGTTAACAAATGGCTGATTGATAGCGTTATGCCTGTACCTGCCCACTATAACAAAGATCACATGGCAAAGCTTGCCCAGCCTCCGGGGCGCCGATTGGTCAAACGGATGAGTACCCGGACAAAGTGGTTGATTCTAGCTCCGTTAAGCCTGATGTTTATTGGGGCTGGTTTATGCGTGGTAAGCGAAGCCGGTCACCTAAAACAGACTGGAGCACCGTTTCGGCAGTGGTTTTTACTGGGAACTTACGGCCTTATTCTCGTTAATGGAGGATTATCGCTGTTTGGGCAGGCGGTGCGCTTTCGGGTGCAGTTGGATTATCGGCGATTTGTGCGTCGGGAGCTTAAGAAGCGGGATCTGGCGCGCCGAAAACGAAAATCCTCACCCGATTGAGTGAGGATCAAATTGAATTCCAGTCAATCGACTTCTCGATTAAGCGGCTTTTTTCTCAGAGAACGATGCCTTGATGGCTTCTACGTCTACGTTCTTAATGATTGGCTTACGTAGCAGTTGCTTAATAGCAGCCGTTTTATTGTTCGCGATGGCGCGGTTCCGGCGACCTTTACGCTTTAATTCAGTTACTCCCATGACTGTATCTTAGTTAATTCGTGTCAGTTCAAAAAATCAGAGCGCAAAAATAGTGTTTTTATTAGACAAAGTAAATGGTAGGGCAGAGTTTTACGCTTAGTGCTTATTTTTGCGCTATGCAAAAACCGACCTTACCCAAAGGCACTCGTGATTTCGGGCCGGAGCAAATGCGCAAACGGCTTTTTATATTTGACACCATCCGCCAAACGTTTAAACGATTTGGGTTTCAACCGTTAGAAACACCGTCCATGGAAAACCTCTCGACGCTGACGGGAAAGTACGGCGACGAAGGTGACCAGCTACTCTTTAAAATTCTGAACTCAGGTGATTTTGCCGCGGATCTGACCGAACTCGACATTGCATCGGGCTATAAGAAATTAACGCCCAAGATTGCGGAAAAAGGCCTGCGTTACGATCTAACGGTTCCGTTTGCCCGCTACGTGGTCATGAATCGAAACAGCTTGACCATGCCGTTCAAGCGGTATCAAATGCAGCCCGTCTGGCGAGCCGACCGACCGCAGAAAGGCCGCTACCGGGAGTTTTATCAGTGCGATGCCGACGTGGTGGGTACCGATTCGCTGATCTGCGAAGCCGAGATTGTACTGATGATTCACGAAGTGTTTCGTAACCTGGGCATTCAGGACTTTACCCTAAAGGTCAATAACCGAAAGATTCTGGCGGGGATGGCTGAGGTTATTGGTGCCCCGGGGCAGGAGGGGCCCTTGGCGGTTGCTATTGATAAACTTGACAAGATTGGGCCCGAAAAAGTAAAAGATGAACTGCGCGAACGCGGTTTTTCGGAAAAGGCAATAGAGACATTAGTAGTAGATTGGATAGGCCAAAAATTAACCAACAGCGAGATTTGGAATGATTTCAGACATAAACTGAATGCATCCCAAATTGGTCAGCAGGGCGTTGACGAATTGGAAGAAATGCTCCGGTTAGTCGAGCAATATGGCTTAGAAAAACCTCAGATTGAAGTTGACCCAACTCTGGCTCGCGGCCTTTCCTATTATACAGGCGCTATTTTCGAAGTGAAAGCCAATGGCGTTTCAATTGGTAGCGTCAGTGGAGGAGGTCGCTACGATAATCTGACGGGCGCATTTGGTATGCCAGGCTTATCGGGTGTAGGTATCTCGTTTGGGGTTGACCGTATCTACGACGTCATGGACGAGCTGAACCTGTTTCCGGCGTCGGCGGGGCAGGGAACGCAAGTGCTGATCGTGCCCTTCGATAGCGACGCCAGGGCAGTAGCGCTCCCCTTGTTGACCAAACTTCGCCGGGCAGACGTAGCGGCCGAGGTTTATCCTGATCTGTCGAAGGTGAAAAAGATGCTGGATTATGCCAACGCCAAAGGCATTCCGTACGTAGTGCTGATTGGCTCGGAGGAAGTGCAGACAGGGCAATTCTCGGTTAAAAACATGGTGACCGGTGAGCAGAAAAAGCTCGGTGCCGACGAGGTGCTTTGGATCGTGAAAGGATAATCTACCCCGGACAACTGCCCGAGCCGTTCCAACGTGACATCGCAAGGGTGGCTTGGGCAGTTTAGCTTTTCTTCCTGAGCGTTGACGCAAATCGATAGTTTCCCGATCCAAGCTCGTAAACCGCCTTGCCGTCCTCCATCTTTATAAATCGAATGCCATTCGCATTTTTGATGGGCCTGTTGCTTTCGTTGACATCGTTCTGGTTCGCGGTTGGTACATACACGATTGCTGATGTGTTTGCAGGAATGGCGACGTTAAGGAGAAATTGGTCATCATTACGTTTCCAATCCACCGAAATCAATCCACTCACCGTCTGGTAGGAGCCTTTTACCCATGTCAGATCGCCAACTGGCATGGGCTTGATAATGGATTGGCGAAAGCCAGCTCCCTGGGCATCAACCCCAATGCCCAACAGGTCGTTAAAGAACCACTCGTTGATCTGACCCAGCATGAAATGATTTTGCGAACCAAAGCTTCCTACACTAGCGTCCCACTTTTCAGTTAAGGAGGTGGCTCCCATTTTCAGCTGGTAACCATAACCTGGCCTGTCGGACTGATTATTCATATCAAAAATGACGTCCGAATAGCCCTCCATGGCTAAGGCTTTTAAGAGAAATCGGTAACCCACATCGCCAGAGGTGAAGGAGTTGCCGCGGGCGCGAATGTCGGCTACTAATTTGGTAATTATGCGTTTACGATTTTGAGGATCAGGTATTTCTAAAAAAAGCGGCATGGCGAGGGCCGTATTTGACCCGGTCGAGTAGATACCCTCGTCGGGTTTATAAAACGCTTTGTTAAACGCGGTTCGGATGGCTTCAGCCTTTACCTCAAACTGTTGCGCATCGGCTGACTGACCGATGATTTTAGCCACCTGTGCCATAATTTTATAGTCATAGAAGTAGATAGCGCTGGCTGTAAACGCAACCGGAGTAAGCTGTGATCCCCAGGGCGCTTTGGGGCCAATGTCGTACCAATCACCTAGGCCAAAATTCAGAATATTATCCTTCGCCATATGATCCAGAAAAGCAAGGTAGCGCTTCATGGCGGGGTAATACCGGCTAATCAACGACTTATCGCCGGAGAAAAGATATTGCTGCCAGGGAACGATGATAAACGAGCTTCCCCATTCCGGCGAGTTTCTGAAACCATTCCCGGTTATCTGTTTGCCGGCGTGAAAGAATTCAGGGGCAATGTTCGGGACAAAACCATCATCCAACTGACTGTCTGCCATATCGTTCATGCCTTTGGCGAACAGGGTCAGCAAATCGAAATTGTACCGCAGTGAGGGGCCATTCAGGTGATACTGTTCTAACCAGCCCATTTTTTCCCGATGGGGGCAGTCCGTGATGATGCTTACCAGGTTACTTCGTTGTGCCCACCGAACCAACGAATAGGTTCGATTGAACAACTCGTTTGAGCAGGAGAAGTTACCGATCGGGGCGGCCGAGGTATGCACCACTACACCACTCAACTGTTCGAGCTGGGGCAAAGTCGTATCGCCATCGGCCGGAAAAACCTCTACTTGTAGATACCGGCCGCCCTGGTAAAAAAACTGCGGAAACCAGGTCTCTTGGTTAGTGGACGACAGTGTGTATTGCCACCAGGCAGGCCGGATACCGTCCTGAGTCGCTGAATTTCGGTCGACCGTACCATCGGGTTTTAACAGCTCAGCGGGAATAATCCGCACGTAGGAGCCAGGTTTACCTTTCACCGTAATCTCCGGCATGATCGAAGCGTTTTGGCCAAGATCATACACCCAAACGGTAGGCGAGAGTTGATTCACGTGTACGGGAGATAACGTTTCAATGGCTTTAAGGGGCGGTGCCGAGCAGGAAAGACCTTTCAGGGTGGGTCCCGTATCAGGATAGACGATTGCTTTAGACCATCGGGGGCCTGCCCGGAATGAAGGGCGATTCCAGCCCGCAGGCAGCAAACGGGCGTCAAAGTCTTCGCCACCAAACTGGTTCATGTAAGTTACCGGTCCGGGCGAGACTTGCCAGGTGTTGTCGGTGCCGATGAATTGAACGGTGCCGTTGTCGTATTCAAGCCGTAGATGCGCGATGGCCTTTAACGGGCCGTACGAATTAAGAAACTTAACGTACCTGATCGAATCGGGCTGAATATTGTACATGCCATTGCTCAGAATCAGCCCAATGGCGTTGGGGCCGGTTCTGATCTGCCGGGTTACATCGTAGGTATCATAAAGCACTGTTTTTCGGTAATCGGACCAGCCCGGCGACAACAGGTAATCCCCAACTTTTCGCCCATTAATGGATAACTCGTATTGCCCAAGGCCGGATACGTGTACAACCGCCCGAACCAGCTTCGCATCGGCTACAAACTCTTTACGAAGCAGCATGGATGAATAATTCGGATCATCGGGGCGGGGTTGATTAGCCCAGGTTTCGGGCAGTTCCCGGCTTACTCTGAAATCCAGGCGAGCCGATGCATACGTACGCGCGTATTTTTCGGCACCGGGTGCCGAAATCCAACTTGCTCGCCAATCCTGCTGCTCCAAAATTCCCATTGTCCAGCTGGCGGGCTCGCTCCAAGCCGATTCAATTCCTTTTTCATCCCAGATTTTAACTTTCCACCAGTATTTTTTACTGGACTGAAGGGCTATACCTTTATACTCGATCTGGCCCATAGCAGTTGACTTGACCTTGCCCGAGTTCCAGGCGTCGCCCGTATGCTGGTTGAGCAGAGCTGATGAGCTGGCCACCAGCACCTGATAGGCCGACTGGCGCATGGCTCTTCGATGGGAATTGGTTTTAATGGTCCAGCCCAACATCGGTTTCGTTCCATCAACGCCTAAAGGCTCGGTCCAGAAGTTACAACGCAGTTCAACGGCCGAGCTGGCCTGTGGTTGACCGATTAGGCCGGTTGAAGGTAGAAAACAAAGGAAAAAATATACTCTTGTTAACCAGTTCATTATAGGGTACTCGTCGGAAAGGTTCAAAAACGATTTGCCTGACATGTCACGCAGCACGGGTAAAGAAGCCCACCAGCCCTATTTCTTACTGTATCAAGAGAAGACTGCGTTTGCAAAAGTGCCTCATGCACGAAGTGCTATCCTTAGCAACGCCTGGCTACAACATCGAAGGCAACGCTTCGCTTTGATCAGGATGGGCGTTTCGCCAGTACGTCCCGCACGGTTGTCCATTGAAGGTCTGGATAGCGGTTGTTGTCCAGAGGGGTCAGCTTGGGAAGGCCGGTAAACATGTTGTGGAGGTATTGCATGCCCTGCCAGGCCGGAAATACCTCGTCTTTTTGCGGAAATAAGGTACGGGTCACCTTAATCAGGGTACTGAGCACGCCCAGGCCACCAGCGCGGAGTAAGTTAAATGGCGTTCCGGTGGCTTCACTCGCGGCCCTTTGTAAGCCCCGAATGCTTGCCACCTCGCCAGCTACTCGCAGGAAGCGGGGCGTAGAGGGATCGAGAGCAGCCGTAGCGGTGTAAGCGGCCGTATTGTCGACGGTTGTGAAGTCCAGTGGCTGATCAGCGTCACCCCAGTAGACGACCCGCTTCAGTCCAAACAAAATAACCGGAGCCTGACCCGTCAGCAAGTCCATGAACATACCATTGAAGATGGAGGTGGCCGCGATGGGCGCTTGATCGAGCCGTTCCTGAAATTCCCGGCGGAGGTCGAGGTTGCGGTTGGCACCTCTGGGAAGCTTGGTGTAATCGATTGAATAATCAGACGGAATAAACCGGGGAACGCCCACTTCTACAGCCGCCTGAAGCAAGCTAGTCTGCGTCTCTACAATTACGTCTCGCAGGCCTGACACCGCTGAAACAACGCAGGACCCACCTAAGCAGGCTTGGGCCAGCTCCGAAATATTAGTAAAATCGACCTCAACGATAGTTGCGCCCAGATTGCGTAACGAAGCGACTTTTAAGCTAGAGCTTCCCTTACGAATCAATGCTTTCACGATGGCTCCCCGTTGACGTACGTGTTGAGCGATACGAAATCCGAGGTCACCGGTGGCGCCTGCCAAGACAATAGTTTTATTGGTTGACGTAAGGGTGTCATTGATATCGTTTCCGCGGTCTACGGCTGTTAAAACCATACTTATCGTTCCTAAAGGCTTTTCGGTGTAACAAAAAGTTATCTCTCCGTCGAGGAAGCAACTGTGTGATTAACCCAAAGGTTATAAGGAGAAGATTCAATGTGTAAAGTAGTACGACATGCGCTGGCCACGGCATATTGGCATACACACAGCATAACGCAAATGAAACCCTTTTGCAACGTTTTGCCACTGATTCTGTGTTATGCCAGAAAAGATGTAGCTACATCAATTATGGAACTAGGAATCTCCACCTTCGTCGAAAATACGCCCGATCCCGCTACGGGTAAGCTATTAAGTCCCTATGAACGGATGATGAACCTAATGGAAGAAATCGAACTAGCCGATCAGGTTGGTTTAGATGTATTCGCCATCGGGGAGCATCACCGTCCCGATTTTGTCGTGTCGTCGCCGGCGGTTGTCCTGGCAGCCGCAGCCGTTAAAACAAAGCAGATCAAGCTGTCGAGCGCCGTAACGGTACTTAGTTCAGACGACCCGGTGCGCGTCTTTCAGGACTTTGCGCATGTGGATCTGCTGTCGCAGGGCCGGGCGGAAATCATGGCCGGACGTGGCTCGTTTATCGAGTCGTTTCCCTTGTTTGGGAATGATCTGAACGACTATAACGAACTATTCGCCGAGAAGCTGGACCTGCTGGTGAAGCTGAACAAAAGCGAGAAAATCACCTGGCAGGGACACCACCGGGCTTCCATTGATAACCGGGGTGTTTATCCAAGACCGTATCAATCTGAATTGCCGATCTGGGTAGCGGTGGGCGGTACGCCCGAATCTGTCGTCCGAGCTGCCAATTACGGTCTGCCAATGGCCTTGGCCATCATCGGAGGTATGCCGGAACGTTTTGTGCCTTTTACCAGGCTCTACAAAGACACTTGGGCAAAAGTTGGCCACGATCCGGCCAAGCTTCAATTGAGTGTTCACTCACACGGCTACATTGCAGATGATTCTCAGAAGGCAGCCAATGAGTTCTATGGGCCATATGCCTACGTGATGAGCCAGATTGGTCGTGAGCGAGGGTGGGCGCCCATGAGTAAAGCGCAGTTTGAATTCATGCGCTCGCCCGAGGGTTCATTGCTGGTTGGTAGTCCGCAGCAGGTGATCGATAAGATTTTATGGGAGCACGAGTTGTTTGGCCTCACTCGTTTCTTACTGCACATCAGTGTGGGTACATTGCCTCACGCCAACGTAATGCGGTCGATTGAGCTGTTAGGCACTGTTGTGGCACCGGCCGTTAGAAAGGCGCTAGAAGCAAGTGCTGTAAGCAGTATATAATCTCTTAAACATAGCAGTATGGAGGCATCACAGAGTTCACAAGGTTTTTTGTTGTCTGTGTAAACCTCCATACCGCTGGGTTTTACTCATTCTAGTTCTCGGCCTGAGTGGTAACGGCGTTGATAAATTGCTGATAGGTTCCGTTTGGTAGCCCGGCTACTTCACCAATAACAATCACGGCTGGATTGCCAATCGGCTCGCCCGAACGCCCGGATTCTTCCACTTTTTCAAGAATGGTCGCAACGCGTCCTACAACAACGCGTTCGTCAGGAAGCGTTCCATGCTGAATAATGGCAATAGGGGTTTCTGACTTACCGACCTGAGTAAATAAAGACGTGATTTCCGCTAGCTTGTGCATGCCCATCAGGATAACCACCGTAGCTGTTGATTGAGCTGCTAACTGCAAATCTGCCGATAGCTGACCGGCTTTGGTTGTGCCGGTAACTACCCAAAAGCTTTCGGAAACACCGCGCGTCGTAAGTGGGATCCCCGCCGAAGCTGGTACGGCATAACTGCTGGAAATACCGGGGATTACCTCGGTTTCTATACCGAATTGCTTCGCGTATTCCATTTCCTCGAAGCCGCGTCCAAACACAAACGAATCCCCGCCTTTGAGCCGCACAACATGCCCATATTGCTGCGCGTAATGTACGATGAGGGGGTTAATATCTTCCTGCATGCACGAGTACGCACCCCGCCGTTTGCCGACGTACACTTTCAGGGCATCGGGTCGGCAGTAATCCAGTAACTCCGGTGCCACCAGCGCGTCATACATAACGACATCCGCCTGTTGCAGCGCCCGAATGCCTTTAACCGTTATCAGATCCGGATCGCCCGGACCCGCTCCAACGAGAGTAAGTTTCATAGATAAAGAGTGAATGAGTGAAAGAGTGAGGGGTAGCCAAACGCTCTTTCACTCTTTACATCAGCTGTCGTGTGCCTGGCTTAGCTCCTGCAAGTGTGGAGCGCCTTCCTGGATAACCTGTGTCTCACGATAAGCCTGAATGGCTTGTAAAAAGCCTTCGGCCTGCGCGATAAACTGCCGGGCAAACAGTTCGGATGGCTCCTGCTTATTTAGGCTGAATACCAACGTCTTGAAGTCGCCTTCGGCTTTGTGAAAGTCGACTTCGCCAGCGAAGGTTTTATCGAAATCACTGACAATGCCATGCTGGGTGTTGGTCGAAATATCCCGGCTCATCAGACCCGCTTTGGCACCGGTGATAAACACGTTGTAGGCATGATAGAGCGCATCGGCCCAGCGGCTTTCCGAGAAAGCTTCGCGGGCCCAGCCCAGTTTTTCACCCGCTTCGGTCAGGGTTGTTGCCACGAGGTCGATCAATACGCTGGCGCATTCGCCGACACCAACCTCCGTAACGTACTGTTCTGTATGATCCCAGTCGATGTAATCGGTGTCGACGAGGGTTTTCAGATCGGCCAGCGGCTTGAGCAATTGGTAAAAATAATTTTTGCCCTGGCGGGCGTAGTAATCGCTATAGTACTCGCCATCAAAGCCATTCGCTTCGTAGTCGCGTAGCAACAGCCGCAGTGAATCGGGCCCCCGTTTGGTTGGAATCTTAATGACTTTATCGCCAATCAAACCTTCGCCTTTGCCGTTAAATCCACCACCAAGCAGCACCTGAAGAGCCGGTAACACATAAGCACCATTCTTCAGCGAGGAGCCGTGGTAACCAATGTTGGCGACCGAGTGCTGGCCGCAGCCGTTCATGCAACCCGAGATCTTAATCTTAATATCGTCATTGAAAACCAGATCCGGAAACTCATCGTGCATCATTTGTTCCAGAGCACGGGTGATTCCATAACTACTCGAAATGGCGAGGTTACAGGTATCCGTACCGGGGCAGGTCGTAATGTCGGCCGTGGTGTCGAATCCGGGCTCGGCCAGCCCCAGTGCATCCAGGGCTTGGAATACGGCTGGTAAATTGTCAGGACGGACAAACCGGAGGAGATAACCCTGATTAACGGTTACGCGAATATCATCGGCGGCATACTGCTTCACAATTTGTGCCAACGCCCGCGCCGTGTCTGCATGCATATCACCCAGAAGAACGCGTAACTGTACGGCGTACCACCCCGCTTGTTTCTGCTCGAACACGTTTGTTTTATACCAAGCCTGGTACTTAGCTGTGTTTTCGACAGCCGAACGGTCGGTCAGTGTTGATAGGAATGTTGGTAACGTTGCAGGAACATCATTTTCGCCATTCGTCGGAATTTGAAAAGATTGTACACGTAGAGCGGGCCGTTCTTCGTCTACCCGACGCAGCAGTTCGTCTAAACCAATGTCGTTGAGTAAGTATTTCATGCGGGCTTTGTGGCGCTTAACGCGTTCGCCGTAGCGGTCAAATACCCGGATGACACCCTCAATGAACGGAATAACCTGATCTTCTTCCAGAAACTCGGTTGCGGTCTGAGCCGGGAAGGGTTGAGCCCCGAGGCCACCGCCCAGCATCACCTTAAAGCCACGCTTGCCGTCCCGAATACGCGGAACCAGGCCAACGTCGTGCATGTAGCCGTAGGCCGAATCGGCCTCACTGGATGAAAGAGAGATCTTAAACTTACGACCCATATCCTGGCAGATCGGATTCCGCAGGAAATAATCAAAAACGGCGTAAGCGTAAGGCGTAATATCGAAGGGTTCGGTCGGATCAACGCCCGCACGAGCTGAACCCGTTACGTTCCGAACCGTATTACCACAAGCTTCCTTTAACGTAATACCCGCATCTTCCAGATCCGCCCAAAGCTGAGGAGAATCGGCTAGCTTCACAAAGTGAAGCTGAATATCCTGCCGGGTAGTCGCGTGGAGGTTGCCGGTTGCATATTTATCCGACAGATCGGCAATACGAATCAGTTGATCAGCTGTAATGCGGCCGTGCGGCAGTTTAATCCGAATCATTTGCACGCCGGGTTGCCGTTGGCCATAAACACCCCGCGTCAATCTGAATTTGCGGAATGCTTCGTCAGGAATGTCCCCCGAGCGAAATGATGAAATCTTCTGTTCGAGATCAAGGATGTCGCGTCGGGCGGCCGGACTTACGTTGTCGGTGAGCTGGATAGACATGATTATATATTAGTCTATAGAGTTAATCAACTTATTCTTTAAAACGAAACGCCGGAGGTATCCGGCGTTGTATGTTCGCACAAGTATAAAGCTTTTCCAGGCTCCTTAAGTTCGCCCTTCCCCCAACTTATGGTTATAGGCCATAAGCTCCAGTTATACTGGGCCAGGCTCCTAACTACTGGAAGATATCATTACGTTCGCCGGTGGCCTGCCAGTCAGCGTCCATATCCTGAAAGCGTTGACGTACTTGGTTCAAGAATTCATTATCCAGCATTGTTGTTATGTCCTCGGGAGTCGACAGGTCCATTTCACTGACCTTGTAGGTCTGTTCATAAGGACCGGCTTCAATTTTGACAATATATTTGCCGTTCCAGGCGTACAAGCCGATACGAAATTGGGGATGTGGAATATCCTGAACGAAACGCATAAGTTATTAATGACCGGTTCGCCGGTGCGATTATACATGATGAATGATTTTTCAATAGGTCGACATAGTATAACAAAGGTAGGTAACTCGATTCGTCCACTTGTTGTCGAATTGCTGATCATTTATTCTTTAGCACTTATTGTTTTCTCCTGCACCAAGAGCAGCGACGAAGCCGCTCAATTCTTTCTGCGGGGTAATGTCCAATTGCAGAAACGAGAGTACCGGGAAGCCATCCGGTACTATACGGAGGCTATTGAGAAGAAGAATGATTTTGCCGATGCGTACAACAATCGGGGTTTAGCCAAATTCCGGAACGATGATCGGGAGGGGGCTCTGGCTGACTATACTAAAGCGATTGAAACTGACCCCGATTTTGGTACTGCTTATTTTAATCGCGCCGAGGTTCGACTGGAAACAGGCGACGCCACCGGAAGTCTGGCGGATTTGCAACGCATCGAAAAGCAGTATCGGGATTCTACATTTTACCAGACCCGACTGGGGGATACCTACGTCCGGCTTAATAATCCGGCTCTGGCGCAGTCGGCCTATGACCGGGCTATCCAGCTTGATCCTGATAATGTTGAGGCTTTGACAAACCGAGCAGCCTTGTATTACAGCCAGAAACAATACGAACAGGCCGAACACGATATCCAGCGCGCGTTGCAGCTGAACCCCAAGCAGGATGCCGCTTTGAACAACCAAAGTTTGTTGCTTGCCCGAACCGGTAAGTACGCCGAAGCACTGGCTTACGTGGAACGGGCGTTGGCTATCAAATCCAACCAGCCATACTACCTCAACAATAAAGCCTACTTACTGTTGATGTTGCACCGGCCGGCCGATGCCTTCCCTCTCGTTCAGGAGTCGCTCCGGTTAGATAATCAGAATGCCTGGGCACACCGAACGCTGGGGATCTATTTTCTCGATCAGGTGCAACCAGCCAAAGCGCTGACCGAATTTCGGCAGGCTGAAAAAATAGATGCGTCCGTCGACCAGCTTTATTATTATATAGGAACGGCGGAATTAGCGGTTGGAAACGCCACAGGCGCCTGCGAAGCCTGGCGACGGGGCGAATCCGCTGGCGACGAACAGGCTGCTACCGCCCGCAAGAAAGCCTGTCGCTAATGAACCCGTTTCTTGAATGGCTTATTTTACTTTCCCAAATAAGATCAGCGAGAACCGCGTGTACCGAAAACCTCACTTGTAACCGTAAACCGGAATAGGATGGAGTTTAAAAACGTGAAAGTGGGGGTTGTGCAGGCTACCCCCGCACTATTTGATATAGAACGAAGTGTTGATCTGGTCATTGAGTGGCTAGAGAAAGCGGCCCAAGCTGGATGTCAACTCGTTTTGTTTCCGGAGTCATTCATTCCGGGTTACCCACGGGGCTTAACCTTTGACGCTATCATCGGCCGACGAACCGAAAAGGGCCGGACGATGTGGTTAGATTACTGGGCGAATAGTATTGACGCGAAGTCTGTGCATACGACCCGAATCAGCGAGGCTATCCGGAAATCAGGCTTGTTTGTGGCGCTGGGCGTAACGGAACGAGACCCAATAGGAGGGACGTTATACTGTTCCTTGTTTTACTTTGATCAAAAGGGCCGTTTTCTCGGGCAGCACCGGAAGTTAAAACCAACGGGACTGGAGCGGTATATCTGGGGTGAAAGTGATGGAAGTACACTCCTTAGTTTTGACACGGATTTAGGGAAGATTGGTGGGCTTATCTGCTGGGAGAATTACATGCCCCTGGCCCGAACGGCTTTGTATCAGCAGGGCATTCAAATCTACCTGGCGCCGACAGCTGATGCTAGGACGTCATGGCAGGCCACTATGCAGCACATTGCGCTAGAGGGGCGTTGTTTTGTTCTGGCCAGTAATCAGTTTGTCCAAAAAACCGATTATCCCGAACGCTATCAGGCTGACCTGCTAGATGAACCGGCTCTTATGAGCAGTGGAGGTAGTGTAATTATTTCTCCTTTGGGGGAACTGCTGGCCGGCCCCTTATGGAATGAAGAAGGGTTGTTAACGGCAGAACTTGATTTTACGACCCTGGCGAAAAGCAAACTCGATTTTGATCCAGTAGGCCACTACGCCCGACCGGATGTCTTTCAACTGCAGGTAACCAATCAACCACCAATGTTACGAGTATAGCGAACTATTTTACGCATACCATCAAAGAAGTTATACCCAAGCAACTATAACTATCGTTATAGTTGCTTGGGTATCTGCTTAACCTTAGATTTATAGGTAGCAAACTGACTTTGGTTTTGGATCTTATCGGTTGATAATTCCAGTAGTTTCGCCTGATCGCTTGGTTGGAAGAAGTCGGGGAGGAGCGACTGTAGCGATGCGAGCGAATCGCATGCCTGATACGCTACGTGTGCATCGCTCGCTGTATTCCTCGCTGTGTAGCCGTGGGGGGTTTCAAAATAGGTTTCCAACTCGGGTTGTTTACCGGGCCCGTCGATCATCCGAAAAATATGACCGCTATCGTTGTTCAGCAAGATGACCCGTAGGTTGGCCGGAACGGGTGCCGACCAAAAGGCGTTTCGGTCATAGAAAAAGGCAACGTCTCCAATTAGTAAGGTCACGATCTGATCGGTTGCCAAAGCTGCTCCAACTGCTGTACTTAAACAACCATCGATGCCGCTAACCCCACGATTGGCGGCTACGCTGATGTGTTGCTGTTCCGACAAGCCGCAGAGGTTAGCGTAGCGGACGGGCATGCTGTTGGCCAGGTGTAAGATCGACCGCTCGGGAAGTTGCTCGAGAACAAGCTGAACCGCTGACCAGTCCGTCAATGGTTGGTTGGGCTGGGATAGGGTCTGCTCAACCAACCGCGCTGCCCGCCGATTAATGCTTTGCCATTGGTTGAGGTACTCGTTGGTTTCGTCGTCATCATCCCCTTGCAGGAAGCGTTGATAATCCAGATCGGCGAATAGTTTCTCTAAAAAGGCGAGTGGGTCGGCCGGGATAAGCGTTGTCAGGCTTTGAAACGAATCCGTGATGCGGTCGACTGTCGGTTGAAGGTGCCAGTGCCGACGGGCGGGGTATTGACGGAAAAACGTTTTCAGGTTCCGGGTTAAGAACGAGTTGCCGAGCGTAATGAGCAGGTCAGGTCGTAGCGCATCAGCCGTTTTTGCACCGATGCCTGACAAGAATGTATCCGTGTGGGTAATGAAGTGGTCGTTTACCGGCAGATTACTGATTATTTCTCCTACAATCGGAACACCTAATTCGTTGCTAATTTTCCCGAGAACAGTTAGTAAAGCAGGGTCGCGGGGAAGTTGTCCGACGGCAATCAGAATACGTTCGCTCCGTTCCCATTCATCTAACAGCTCATGCCAGGTTTCAGCAGAAAGCGAGGGTTGAGCGGTTAATGTAGTAATAAGACGAACCGGTTCGTATTGAAATGGTTCGTCGGCGTTGGGATAAAAAGGCTCCCGGAGTGGTACGTTGACGTGAACCGGGCCAGCAGGCTGCAACTGAGTTAGCGTAATTGCCTCCTGAACCGTTCGCTCCATAAACCAGCGGCTATCCGGATGATGGTAGTCGGCGGGTAAGTCGTAGCTGCGCTTCACCTGAGGACCATAAACGCCAACCTGATCCATGGTCTGTCCATCCAGTTGATGGAGCCATTCGTGGGGTCTATCCGCCGTAAGGAGTAGCAGCGGTATTTGCTGGAAAAAAGCTTCGGCTACGGCTGGTGCCAGATTATACACCGCACTACCCGACGTGCAGATAACGGCGACTGGCCGTTTTGTTTGTTGTGCCATTCCCAACGCAACAAAGCCAGCGGACCGTTCGTCGGCCATAACGCGAACCCGTAACTGGGGATGGCGGGCTACGGCAAGGGTTAAAGGAGCCGAACGGGAACCAGGTGAAACAACAACATCGGTGATTCCTTTCCGGGCAAGCAGTTCAGCCAGGTTAACGATCGGTTGAAGAATAGGCATGATCAATTAAATACGTTGGGGACGCAAACATAACGAATGAAGCGCATGACCATCCGGCCATCTCTCATAGATTTTACGTTACTTTGCTCAGGTAGCCTACTTGTTATATAAACGAAGCGGCTATCGTGAGCGTTATAGTACCGAAAATCTCTTCAGCATGAACCGAATTACATTCGACAACGAAAAAGAAATCCGGGTAAAGTCATTTGCT
This sequence comes from Spirosoma soli, assembly GCF_042684525.1. NCBI lineage: Bacteria > Pseudomonadati > Bacteroidota > Cytophagia > Cytophagales > Cytophagaceae > Spirosoma > Spirosoma soli. The sequence goes on from NZ_JBHULN010000009.1 coordinate 189,452, forward strand.
GGTGCTGCGGCCATCAATCTATTGTTGGTTGTGATCTTGTTTTTCGTGCATCTGTCCCAAACAGTTCCGAATCCGCCCCCTATCCAGTTTGTGGAGGTTAACTTCGGAACGGATGCGCGGGGAAGTGGCAAGATCCAGACCTACAATAAAGCGTCTGACTCACCGAACCCGGAAGACGTAAAGGCGGCCGAAAAGCGACCGAACCCCAAAGTGAACACGACGCCCCGTCTGGAAAAGACCCGGGCTACGCCAACGCCGAAGGTCGAGGAGGCCAAGCCCGCGAAAACGGCTACGGAAAAACCGATCATCGCCAGCAAGGCAGAAAGCCCGGTAACAACCCCCGAGCGCCCCGAGCCTAAACGAGTTGAATCCCCGAAGCCAGCGGCTCCCGTGGAACGACCAGCCCCGCCCACACCCGCTAAAAAAGTGGAAACGGTCAATAATGACGCCCTCTTTAAAAAATCATCCGGAGGGGGCGGCTCTAACGGTACGGTTGGTAAAGCATCGGGCATCGGGGGCAATAACAATGGCGATGATGCCAGTGGCGTAGGCGATAAAGGAAATCCTAATGGTAAGATTGACGCTAAATCGTTGTATGGAACCCCAGGGGGGGCGTCTTCGGGAGTTGCCTTCGACGTATCCGGCTGGGCGTTAGCAGGACGGCCCAGTGTGAATGACGATTCGGATGAAACGGGTAAAATCATATTCCGGATCAAAGTTGATAGTGGTGGGGATATTATTAACGTACAAACCTTGCAAACAACCGTTAGCCCCACGGTTGTGGATGTTTATCGGAAGGCGGTGCAACGGCTTCGACTACGTCCCAAAGGCGGGGCCACCCCTGAATCGGCCACTGGTACCATTACCTTTATTATTACCTCCAAGTAAATGCAGTACCCGGAAGCAATCGACTATTTATACAGTCGGCTCCCTGTTTTTCACCGGATTGGTCCCAAAGCCCTAAAACCGGGGCTCGGTAATACTATTAAACTGTGTGAAGCCCTGGGCAACCCACAAGACAAGTTTCGTAGTATTCACGTCGCCGGTACGAATGGCAAGGGGAGTACATCGCACATGCTGGCGGCTGTCTACCAGTCAGCGGGCTACCGGGTTGGTTTGTATACATCCCCCCATTTAAAGTCGTTTACCGAACGCATTCGGCTCAATGGTCAACCCATTGCTGAGGCCGAAGTAGCTGCTTTTGTGACCGAACAACAGGCATCCATCGAAGCGATTGAACCTTCGTTTTTTGAAGTAACAGTGGCGATGGCTTTTGATTTCTTTGCCCGAAAAGCCGTCGATGTTGCCATCATCGAAGTCGGGTTAGGGGGGCGCCTTGATTCAACCAATATCATAACGCCGTTAGCCTCGGTGATTACGAATATTGGGTACGACCATACCGATCTATTGGGTGAAACCTTAGCCCAGATTGCGGCCGAAAAAGCCGGAATTATCAAAGCACACGTACCGGTGATAGTAGGAGAGACCCAGACCGAAACCGAGTCTGTTTTCAAGGACGTAGCCAATTCACTGGAATCGCCTATTACCTTCAGCGATCAGGAATATACGGTTAAAGACGAAGGGATTGTTAATGGGATCCGGGTGGTAGAGGTATATCATCAGCAGGATTTACTCCTCAAACTTTCGCTGGATCTGCTGGGCAGCTATCAGCTACGTAATGCAGGCGCTGCTCTGGCTACAGTAGCTACCTTGCAACCGGTACTTCATGTGTCATCGTCTGCACAGCGGGATGGATTAAGTGCTGTAACTGCCTTAACCGGACTGAAAGGCCGTTTTCAGACTATTCGTGAACGCCCCAGAGTTATTGCCGATACAGCCCATAACCAACCTGGTTTAGCCGCTTTGTTTGAAACCATTCAGTCCATAACGTATGCAAAGCTGCATATTGTGATTGGTCTGGTAGCAGATAAGGATCGGTCTAAGGTGCTGGCTATATTACCTGAAACGGCCGTATTTTACTTCTGTCAGGCCCAGATTCCCCGATCGTTGCCAGCCGATGCGTTGCAAGCTGAGGCAGCCCAGTTGAAGCGGTTTGGAGAGGCATATTCAGATGTGAATGCTGCCCTCGTAGTGGCATTACAAACTGCGCTGCCAGATGACTTAATTTTAATAACGGGCAGCAATTATATCATTGCCGAATTAACTGATTTATAAACCGTGACTCGTCGAAAACAACACCGCTTTCTGCAAAACGCAGAAAGCTCGAATGTTATTGAAGTTAGTAAACCGCTTTATAAAACCATTCGTGGTAAGTGGCGTAGTGATTATTTCAAGAATGACAATCCCATTGTGCTTGAGTTGGCTTGTGGGAAAGGTGAGTACACGGTGGGCCTGGCGCAAGCCTTTCCTGATAAAAATTTCATTGGTGTTGATATTAAAGGCGACCGGATAGCGAGAGGTTCTCAGGCGGCTCAATCACTGGGCCTGGCTAACGTGGCTTTTCTACGAACGGATATTAATTATCTGCAGGAATTCTTTGAAGAAGGAGAGGTAAGTGAGCTTTGGATTACGTTTCCTGATCCGCAACCCAGACCGAAGCAAGAGAAGCATCGGCTAACGCATCCGCGCTTTTTAACCGTATATAAATCGGTACTGATCCGCAACGGCACGCTCCATTTAAAAACGGATAATCCGCAGTTTTTCGCTTACAGCTTAGATAAAGTAAGAGAACTTGGATTCAACAATTTACAATATACAACTGATTTGTACAGTTCACCATTGAATGATTTACATCTTGGAATCAAGACGAGATACGAAAAACTATTTTTCGATAAGGGATTTACAATTAACTATTTACAATGTAAAACGGGTGAAGATTGTAAATCAACACCCGTTTTACATTGTAAATAGTTAATCTATTTAAACTTGTAATCAAGTGATATTTATCATTGTAAATATCACTGTTTAATTACTTGAACAGTTTGGTCATTAAGTCAGCCACTCGGCTTGAATATCCATACTCGTTATCGTACCAACCAACAACTTTTGCGAGATTTCCGTTAACGGTAGTCAGCTTTGAATCGAAAATGCAGGAGTGAGGGTTGCCCACAATGTCAATTGATACGATTGGATCAACCGAATATTCAATGATATCCTTTAGTGTGCTTTCCGACGCTTCTTTGATAGCGTTGTTAATTTCTTCAACTGACGCTTCACGCTTTAAAATTACGGTTAAATCCGTGAGGGACCCGTCTGGAGTTGGGACACGCATCGCATTTCCGTCCAGCTTACCTTTTAACTGAGGTAAAACCAGCCCCACCGCCTTAGCAGCACCTGTAGACGTTGGTACGATCGATAAAGCGGCTGCGCGTGCACGACGAAGATCAGAGTGAGGGGCATCCTGTAGATTCTGATCGGCTGTGTAAGCATGGATGGTGGTCATGTAACCTTTTTCGATGCCAAATACATCGTCAAGCACTTTAGCCATCGGTGCTAAACAGTTTGTAGTGCAGGAGGCATTCGAGACGATCGTTTCTTCGCCGGTTAAGGTATCATCGTTTACGCCTAATACAACTGTCGGAATGTTTCCTTTAGCGGGCGCTGAAATTACTACCTTTTTAGCACCTGCCTGGAGGTGCATACCTGCTCCAGCTTCATCGACAAAACGACCTGTGGATTCAAGAACTACATCCACATTTAAATCTTTCCAGGGAAGATTTTTGGGGTCGCGCTCGGCATAAGCATTGATACGCTGTCCGTTTACCGTTAAACTTTCGTTATCAGATTGTACTTCGCCGGGGAATCTGCCGTGAACCGAATCATATTTAAGCAGGTGTGCTAACGTTGCATTATCCGTCAGATCGTTTATTGCAACAACCTCAATGTTTTCCTTTTCAATTAGGCGTCTGAAAGAAAGACGACCGATTCGACCGAAGCCATTGATAGCAACGCGTATTTTTTCCATGTACAAATAATTGGTTTGTTTGCGGGGCCAAATATACGCTATTAAAAAACCCTTTTAAAGCAACTAGGAAGGAATACATATCTAATTTAGTTAGCAATACATAGCAACTTATTTAGCAATAAACGAAAATTGATTAGTATTTTGGCTAATATATGCTAAAATTAATAGTAATTTAGTAAATTTATGCTAATATTATTTAGTAATACGCTAATTTTATACTAAAATACTTTATTTGCTAATATGTGTTTGCTAATATCTACTGCGTTGGTGCTAATTAGGGTGGGAGTGAAGTGTGTTTATTAGTTTGTATCAATTTCAGACAGTTTACCCATAATAAGCTAAGCTTATAAGATCTGATACCGTCCTATATCATGCTTTAGTAATAAGATATTGAAAGACCTTTTCTTTGCTATGAACTATAATTCACTAAGTGTATTATGATAATTCTAAATGCACCCTCATAAAAAGTACATTATGTTATAAGATAGTATAGCTGATAAAGTACTTTACGCATTTAGTATTACAGGCTTTTTACCTTACTTGTCGATGTGCAAGCATCATCCCTAGGTGAAAACTAGCTTTTCATCAATAAAGAAGCAAAACGATGTAATGAGTCCGGGTCTCTGGCTATTCTCAACTAGAACAAACAGGTTTAACCGTTGCGTAGATCATTCGTCAGCATAGCATTACCAAAGACACGTTGCACAACTGGAAGCAGATGCGGAGGCTGATGTAAAGCGAAATTGAGATTGGGAAAAACGAAACAATCAGAAAAGATTTCCACCTGAGCAGTGATGAGGTCTACCGACGTCGCCACCTAGTGAAGAGAATCGATCAAGGCAAGGCGTTTAGACAATCCCAGACTTATTGGGTCGCTGAACTGACTCGATATATCATCATACCATTCTTATAATCACTATCGATTTATTCTCCTAATACCTTGTAGGCTTTTGGTTAATCTAAATTCGATAGCGATGAGCCTTGGAATTAATTCATCGCACAAGAATTTTTGAGAGTACGCCGTATAACTGTAGATAGCCTTTATAAATAATTTAAGCTGTATATTTCAACTATACACGTACAACACTTACCTTTGATGAAGCCAAGCATGAGTAGTAGACTGTGGTCAATTGAAGCAAAATATAATTTTGTTCAATATTTTAAATAGTCTATATATCAGTCAGTTAACTTGTTTTATTTAAACTTTTACTTCAGTTTAATGACCGCCCAAATTGAGAATCTGTGGATAAACCGAGAGCTACTCAACGACCCTATATCCACCCAAGTAATTAGAGACGTAATAGATCAATTAGATAGGGGAGTACTCCGAGTTGCCACTCCACCAGCCAGCGAGTCAGGAAATTGGACTGTTAATGAATGGGTAAAAAAAGCTATCCTACTTTATTTCATTACCCAGCAGATGAAAACGGAAGAGGTTGGGATTTTTTCGTTTCATGATAAGATCCCGTTGAAAACTAACTTCGCCGAAACCAAAGTTAGGGCGGTACCCCCAGCAGTTGCTCGCTATGGTTCCTACCAAGCTCCGGGAGTTATTCTCATGCCATCGTACGTCAATATAGGTGCTTACGTAGATGAGCGCACAATGGTTGACACGTGGGCGACTGTAGGAAGCTGCGCACAAATTGGTAAAGATGTTCACTTGAGTGGTGGGGTAGGAATCGGGGGAGTACTCGAACCCCCACAAGCTGCTCCAGTTATAGTAGAAGATGGCGCTTTTATAGGATCACGCTGTATTGTTGTCGAAGGAGCAAGAATTGGCAAACGAGCTGTACTAGGAGCCGGAGTGACAATTACTGGCTCATCCAAGATTATAGACGTAACGGGTACTAAACCGGTAGAATATAAGGGTTACGTTCCTGCTAACTCAGTAGTAATACCGGGTAGCTACGCTAAACAGTTCCCAGCTGGCGAATTCCATGTGCCATGCGCAATTATTATCGGCCAACGCAAATCGTCCACCGATTTGAAAACTTCGTTGAATGATGCACTTCGTGAAAATAATGTATCCGTTTAGTTTTGTATATATTTACATTATTACAATACAATATTAAATCAAAGGGTCGTGTAACATTCTTACACGACCCTTTGATTTTTGTAGTCTAAGTTTACATTTGCTTTATTCAATTCTACATTTATATTTGTAGCAGATCATACCCTTATAACAACTACAGTGATGACTATAAATGACAAAATTAAACAGATATTGATTGATAAGAATTTAACTCCGTCCTACTTTGCCGACGAGATTGGTGTACAACGATCCAGTATTTCACACATCTTATCGGGCCGTAACAGACCAAGCTTTGATATTATTCAAAAGATAATCCGTCGTTTTCCAGAATTAGGTTATGAGTGGATTATGGAAGAAGATAATCAAGTTGGCAATCAAACTCCTTTTAACAACAGAGCAGTCAGCCGTCCAACATCTGACCGTTTTAACTCCGATACGCCCACGGTTAACTACACACCATCTAGTCCACTAATTCGGACACAGCGAAACGAAATCCCCCCTGTCCAACTAGCTCCCCAACCACAGGAAATTCAATCTGCACCATTACCAACGTCTACACCGACCTCAGAAAAAAAGGTAGAACGAATTCTTATCTTCTATACCGACGGGTCATTCCGTGAATATTCACCTGCGAATTAATAAAACCTATGTGTTTATTTAGTCTATATATAAATAGTACAGTCTACTTCTTTTCGTACTCCGTGAAGTTTATAATTATATTTTTAGGCATAATTAAATTAATAAATGTGCTTACAAAGGAGTTAAATATTTACTTTAAGAGCGTTTTGGGGGGCTGTTGGAGGGGCTTGAATTCTATTAAAAAATTGCATTTAATGGCCCTGACAGCGTTTTTAAGGCTTATTTTAAGCTAACTCCTTGTGAAGCAATGCTTTAATGTTCCACGTGGATAACTTGTGGAAAAACATGTGTAAACTTATAAAATGCTCTATAAGAGGTGACATATAAAGCCTTATCTAAAGTGATATTAAAGAGTAATACGAATCCAATTCTCATTATACATAGTGTAAGAATACAAGTAACCGACAGGAATCAAATCTATCCCGGCAGTAGCTTACTTATTTGCGCTTGCGTTAATTATTCAAACTGACATAATTTTGACACTGCCATTTGTTTCAAGGAGACCAATTTTTTGGTTACTGGTATTACCACCAAGATTCGGCGAGTATCAACCTTATGTGCCTTGTAATATATCTTGTTGGACAGTCAAGTAGCTCAGGGGTTGGCTTGTTCTTAATCATCTTGTGCTGGGATGCAGCTATCAAGTGATGTATTGATTATCCAAGCCGGAAACATACGACATATGCTAATCTCCCGACAGGGCTGGGCAACATTCATCAAGGAAACACAAAGCAATGGTATAACTACCAAGAAGCAAACTCTTGTATCGCAATACACTCGGCGACCAGCAAGTGGATGCTACAAGCGCATGGCAAACGAGTGAAACAGTCTCCCTGTGAGATTTTTGCTTGTTCTACGGTGATAAAAGCCAGATCAGTAGCGAAAGGTATGTGCCCCACGGCTGGCGTCTGCCTTGCAGCGACATGGTCTGTCTGTTTTCTTTTTGCCGCCTTACTCGCCCACCTGAACTTAGCCGAAACGCTGTGGCGAAAGCTCAAGATGGAGTAGTTGACGCCGGAGACTATCTTGAACAAGTTATTCACTCTATCACTAGTATATTTTATGTTCTTAAGTATTAAACTTGATCTGGTATATAGCATTAAGTTTAGAGTAATACATCTGTTATATAATTTATATTATGTTAAGTAAAGTTTCTAAAATAGAGGGCCGGTAGAAGTACTGGCCCTCTTCAATTACTTGCTCTCTACACAAACAACCTTCCGCTCTTCGTACTGCTTTAGGATGTTTTGCAGATTAGTTAAGTTTTCATTCAAATCAGCTTCATCTTTTACCGTCTTTGCTTTTGTGAAATACGGTAGCGCCTGCTTGAACTTACCACATACCTGGCCGTCTACTTCTTTGCCACGCTTGTTGTATTCAGCCATATCCATTGCGTCGACAGACTTCTTCATTTCAACTGCCTCGTTAAAAAAGAATACCCCCATGTTATAGTTGGCATCATAATTATTAGGATCAACCGCTAGAGCCTTTGTGTAATATTCCTTAGCCATGTCCTTCTGTTGATTCCGCTTCTGCGTAACATCAGCTAATTGCTTGCTGGCATCTCCTGATGCTGCCGGATTGCTGGCCGCTTGTTTAGCTTCAGCCTCCAGTTGAGCTACTGCAGTTTTCTGATCAGCCAGTTTTTTTTTTACATCCGTCAACTGACGCTTCAGATCAGCATTCTTCGGTTGCTTCTTAATCAATCCCGTCAAACGAGCCACTTCGCCGTTGTAGGTATCGACTAAGCCCTTTGCATCGGCAAGCTTGTTCGCCGGGTTACCGGTTTTCTTTGTTTGCTCACTTAGCTTCCGCACTTCGGCGTCAAACTTTTGCGCAGCGTTATCATACAAAATCCCCAGGTTAACCAGGTTCTGTACGTTGTTCGGATCTTTCTCAATCATTTGCTTCATACCAGCAATAGCCTCATCCATCCGATTGCTCGCCAGCATGATGTTAATCTTCTCGTTAGCCAGATCTTTGTTACCCGGAGCTAAGGCAATACCTTTATCTAGGGCAGCCAACGCTTTATCAACTTCGTTATCGCCACGGTACAACATAGCTAACGAACCATAAATCTGAGGGTCCTTACCGCCCCCAGCAATATACTTTTCCAGCTGGGTTTTAGCCGTCGCATTGTCTTTTACCTGCTGAGCAGCAATGGCGGTATACAACGGCGCCAACGTATCTTTAGGATTGATCTCACCGGCCACCGACATAGATTTGATCGCATCCGGATAATTCTTGCTTTGGAATTTAGCTACCCCCTGCTGCATAAAAGCGCTGTACAAAGCTGGACTTTTCAATGCTTCCTCAGCTTCTTTTGCTAACCGACCAGGACCACCCTTTTTGTCCTTATCAAGTTCGATAACTTTTTTGTAGGCATCCATAGCCGTTGTGGCCGCCGACGAATCAAGACGAATGTATTGAGATGCAATGCTTTGATACGTCTTGGCACGATCCATCCAGGTACTTGCTTTACCTGCACTTTTAGCATCCGTAATATCTTTGTCGCTCTTGTCTTTATCTTTCTTAACAGCATCCATCGCAGCCTGGTCTAAAGCAGAGGCTCCGGATGCGGCCTGACCCTGGCCTTGTCCCTGTTGTTGGTTCTGGGCATGTACTCCTGCGGACAGGCAACAAGCTACCAGAACTAAGAAAACTGGTTTCATGTGTAAAATGGGGTTGTGTGTTTTTGTTATTAAAAAACGAAATTACGGAATCAATCCGTATAAGCATGAACGTACCTAAATAATTTGAGCCGACCGACTGATTCCTGTAAATCAGCGCGATCGGCTCAAATTATTGATTCTGTGGCACTTACTCAACAACGGGCGCTTCCTCGATAACGATTCCTTCTTCGCCTTCTTCTTTCTTAATTTTAGTTACTGACGAAATTTCGTCCCCGTCGCGCAGGCTAATCAGACGAACTCCCTGCGTATTACGGCCGATCACACTGATCTCATCCACTGGGGTGCGAATGGCTATACCCGACTTATTAATAATCATCAAATCGTCGTTATCAGCGACATCGAGCACGGCCACTAGTCGACCAACCTTATCGGTCACTTTCAAGGTACCCACTCCTTTAGCCCCCCGGTTCGTGACCCGGTAGCCTTCGATGTCAGACCGCTTTCCGTAACCGTTCTGGGAGACAACAAGCAACTGAGCGTCGGCCGAGTTGATACAAACCATACCCACAACATGATCGGTTGGATCTTCCTCATCGAGGGAAATTCCGCGTACGCCCGCGGCAGTACGGCCCATCGGGCGAACACGACTTTCGTGAAAGCGAACGGCTTTACCAGCACTGGACGCAATAACAATATCATTATCGCCATTGGTCAGACAAACGCCAATCAGCTGATCGTCTTCGTCAATTGTAATGGCAATGATACCATTCTGACGGGGCCGGGAGAACGCTTCCAACATGGTCTTCTTGATCGTCCCCTGACGAGTACACATCACAATGTAATTATTGTTAATGTAGTCTTCGTTCTTCAGATCCGATACGTTAATTACCGCTCTGACCTTGTCATCCGATTCAATATTGATGAAATTAGCTAATGGGCGTCCCTTTGACGTACGAGACCCTTCGGGTAGTTCGTAGACGGGTAACCAGTATAAACGTCCTTTCTGGGTGAAGGCCAGCAACGTATTGTGCATGGTTGCGGTAAAGAGGTGTTCCGTAAAGTCCTCCTCTTTGGTAACAGCCGCCTTCGCTCCTACTCCACCCCGGCTTTGTGAGCGGTATTCGGTGGTTGGTGTCCGTTTGATATAACCTTCGTGCGAAATGGTAATCACCATATCCTCATCGGCAATCAAAGACAGATCACTAATATTTCCGTCGCCAAGGGCGTTGATCTCCGTGCGACGCTGATCGCCATAGCGAGCCCGAATGTCAATGAGCTCGTCTTTGATGACCTGCCGCTTCCGTTCTTCGCTGGCCAAGATCTCTTTATAATCCGCGATTTCGCGCATCAGCTCATCGTACTCCGCCTGCAGTTTATCCCGCTCCAGACCGGTTAATCGCTGCAGACGCATTTCCAGGATGGCCTTGGCCTGAAGCTCACTTAATTCGAAGCGCTCCATAAGGCCGGTTTTCGCCACCTCAGGATCACGTGATGAACGAATTAATTCAATGACCGCATCAATGTTGTCGAGTGCAATCAGCAAACCCTCCAAGATATGTGCCCGTTTCTCAGCTTCACGCAGTTCGTACTGCGTCCGGCGGGTTACCACATCGAATCGGTGCTCGACGTAGTACTTCATCATATCTTTCAGGTTCAACAACATGGGGCGCCCTTTTACCAGCGCTACGTTGTTGATACTAAACGACGATTGAAGAGCCGTGTGCTTGTAGAGATTGTTAAGCACTACGTTCGGGATAGCGTCTTTGCGAAGATCATACACCACCCGTAAACCGTCGCGGTCTGACTCATCGCGGAAGGCTGTAATGCCTTCAATTTTCTTTTCGTTGATGAGTTCGGCCGTTTTCTCAAGCATCACCGCCTTGTTCACCATGTACGGAACATCCGTCACGATGATCTGGGTCTTGCCGCGGTTTTCTTCAATAGTGGCATGAGCCCGCATAACGACGCGACCACGGCCCGTTTTGAACGCTAATTTAACGCCTTCCATACCGTAGATCGTAGCCCCCGTTGGAAAGTCGGGCGCTTTGACGTACTGCATTAGCTCCTCAACGGTAATCTCATAATTGTCTAGATAGGCAATGATACCATCGACAACCTCCGTTAAGTTATGCGGTGCCATATTAGTGGCCATCCCCACCGCAATACCCGAGGAGCCGTTCAGCAACAGGTTCGGCAGTTTAGCGGGCATTACGCTTGGCTCTTCCAGCGAGTCATCGAAGTTTGGCTGGAAGTCAACCGTTTCCTTGTATATATCCGTCAGCAACTCTTCGGCAATACGCTTCAGACGCGCTTCTGTATAACGCATGGCGGCCGGGGAGTCGCCATCTATTGATCCGAAGTTTCCCTGTCCATCGACTAGCGGGTAACGCAATGACCAGTCCTGGGCCATACGGACCATGGTGTCATATACCGACGAATCGCCATGTGGGTGATACTTACCGAGTACTTCCCCAACGATACGTGCTGATTTTTTGTGAGGCTTGTTGTAATTAACCCCCAGTTCAGCCATTCCAAACAGCACCCGACGGTGTACGGGCTTTAACCCGTCACGCACATCAGGTAACGCCCGCGAGATGATAACCGACATTGAATAATCAATGTACGCACCACGCATTTCGTCCTCAATGTTAATGGGAATAATGTTACTGGGTGATTCGAGGTCGGGATTTTCTTCCGCCATGTGACAAATGAGTTTCGCAGAAAATTACTATTCCGGCTCACGCGTTGCACGCAAACCGCTATATAGACAAATATACAAAATTTTTAGTAAAAATGGAAATAATACGGTAAACGGGGCTATAAATGGCCTAAAACAGGAAAACAACCGCTCATTCGTATCCCCTATTTTACGGCCACTGCTTCAGTATTGTCGTCTACTTGAAATACAATTCTATTTCAACAAAAACGTAGCCTCTGTAATTAAATCAGTAATGGTTCAGGCAAGCCTCTCTTTAGTTATGATTTAATTCTTGGGGCAAACAAAAAAGGTTCGGTACGTACTAACTGAATTTGGCTAAATGACAGATGCGCTGGGTTTAAGAGGTAGTTCCACTCGTTAGCAATAATAGCCGATGGGACGCCTAATACCGCCGAGCGGCCACTTCGTAGCCACTCCCCTCCTATCCGTTGGCACGTATCGTACTGCTGGAAAGTAAACCAGTCAGCAGGTAACGAGTCAGCAGCGATTGTCTCGATGAATAGCTCGTCGGGTACCTCAATGACCATCACCCGAAAGCTTTCTAATAGGCCTTCACCACTACGGTGTACTACGTTTTCCAGGCACGCTAAGGCCCGGGTTGCAGCCGTGTAAATCACAAACTGACCCCGGCTATTCCATCGGGCGGCTCCTCCCGAGGCAACCAGCCGATCGGCGTAAATCGCTTTAGTTATTCGGTAAACCAACATCAACCGGATGGATCTTCAATAGAATCAGGCCAGATCGCCATACTCAATACGAACCACCTCCTCCATGACCAGATCGATCCCTCCAGACGTATGCAGCAAGTCAAAAGGGATTTGCTCACCTAATCCGTAAGCCGGTTTATCCATCCAGCGCCGGAACGCTTCAGCTGATCCAAACACTGACTCGCCTGTCTGGAACAACGCCATAATCTTAAGGACCTTCTCACTATCCTGCGGATTTAACTTTTTGTGCTCGCGCTCATAACGTTGGAACGTCTTAAGCGACGTATCAAATACCTCAGCCAGTTGCTCCCGTTTGTAGCCGGTTAAATCAGCGATGTCAAAAAAGGTAGTCGCCGGAATTCCTTTCAGGGCAGATAGAACGATAGCGGTGCGATTCTGGATCATAGTGCACAAACATAAGACTTTTGTCTTGACAACTGAGAAAATTGTCTAAATAGTTTCATTATGCACTGTTTATGCCCACCCGAAAATACTCGCCGGCAAGCAATTGTAAATGCAGCACACTTCACTTAGCCGTTTACTTGAACGGGCTAAGTGAAGTGTGCCAGTACTGACAGACGACTCCGTTGTCAGGTCAGCCTGGCCTTAAAAAAGTCAACAGTGCGTTTCCAGGCCAGTTCGGCGGCTGCCTTGTCATAACGAGGGGTGGTATCGTTATGAAAGCCGTGGTTGGCATTTTCGTACATATAAGCGGTATAGTCTTTGTTATTCGCTTTGAGAGCCGCTTCGAAGGCTGGCCAGCCTTCGTTCACCCGCGTGTCCAGGGCCGCGTAATGTAAGAGCAAAGGCGCCTTGATTTTAGGGACGTCCTCGGCCGCTGGCTGACCGCCATAAAACGGTACCGATGCGGATAGCTCGGGAATGCGCACCGCCATCATATTGGCAATCCATCCACCAAAGCAAAAGCCAACCACTCCAATCTTACCGTTGCAGTCTTTGTTGCCTTTCAGGTAGTCGAACCCCGCCATGAAATCCTGTAACATCTCATCCCGGTTCCGTTTGCTTTGCAGTTCACGACCTGCATCATCGTTACCCGGATAGCCCCCTAAGGGAGTTAATGCATCGGGCGCAATCGAAACGAATCCGGCCAGAGCCGCTCGTCGGCCTACGTCTTCAATGTGCGGATTCAACCCCCGATTTTCATGAACAACGATAATCCCGCCAAGCGGCTTTTGGGCATCAGCAGGCTTCGAGAGCAACGCTTTGATCGATCCACCTCCTTTGGGCGATGGATACGTTACGTAGTCTGATTTTAAGCGCGGATCATCGGCCTTGATCTGAACACCTCCTTTATAATCGGGCATGAGGAAACTCATCAGTGACGCTACAGTAAGGCCTCCTACGGCGTATAATGACAGCTTTTGGGTAAACTCACGCCGGTCAATGCGGTTATGGGCATAGTCATCATACAAATCAAACACTTCTTGTTTGAGGTCGTCTTTCTTGATTTGGCTCATGGAAGCTATACGTACTTACGTAAATTAAAGTTGTTATCTTATGTTAGAAAGTATAAAGCCCTGAATGCTGCTAAAGGAGTTTATCAGAATCAACTATTTAGTAGCCTTCAGGGCTTTTCTGAACAGCTCGTTTACCAATTATACCAGTGTTTTCCGGGCCTCCCGGTCGGGATCGTTGACCAGCGCGGGGGCGTCATCCAATACCATTGTTTCGCCGTTTTGGGTCGTATAGGGTTTCCAGGTGGGTAAACCGCCCCCGTTTGGAGTACCGGTTTTGGCAAAGTTGATAAAAGACTTTGCCATCTTTTCCGACAATGCCCGGGGTCGTTTGCCACCTCCCGTATGCGTAAGCATCAGATCAGTGTTGTAGAACCAGAAGCAAATATCATCGCAGTGGAAAGCCCGCATCCGGCCATCGAACAGGGGTGGTTGCCAGCCAAACCAGGCTACGTAGACGGGGGCTTTCTGCTGAGACACCTTCGCATCAGCAGCCGCCACGGCATTCTTCCGGTTAGACACGATCAATGCCCAAAGCTCAATCGGACGCGCCTTCGGAAAGTTCTTCGCGTACGCGTCGACGATTTCGCCTGATTTATCGCCGAAGCGGGGTTTGATCTTTTCCTTCACTTCGGCCAGCGAAATGGTTTCCAGGGACGCATCGGTCCGGCTGGGGCTTTGCTCATGGAAGGTCGAGCAGATCATGAGCGGAATATCGGCCGAGAAGTGATTGGGGTCACGGAAAAATGGGCCTTCATTGAGCGCTACACCATCGGCTACCGGTGAGAACCCTCCTCGCTGAAGGTTGAGCCGCCGGGCTTCGTCGGCCATTTTTTCGGCAGCCCGGTTAGCGATGTCAATGTACTCTCGCCACGGAATCTGCTGGAGCTTATCCACTTCGCCGGGCTTCAGGCCAGCCTCTTCCATAACCTTCAGTCCTAACTTCTCGGCGTATTCTTTATTCGTTCCGGCCAGCGAACTCCCGCTCAACGCTACGGCTTTGTGAAACAGCCCTTTCGCCGACGGCATATTCATCAGAGTAGTTACTTTGGCTCCTCCTCCTGACTGCCCGATGATCGTCACATTGTTTGGATCTCCGCCAAAATTGGCTATGTTGTTTTTTACCCATTCAAGGGCCGCCACCATATCCAGATTACCGACATTACCAGATTGAGGATTGCCACCGGCGGCTTTCAGGTGAGTGTATCCCAACGGACCGAGCCGGTGATTGAGCGAACAGAAAACAACATTACCCAGCCGGGACAGGTTTTCGCCGTGGTAGCCGTCCTGTTCAATGCCATTCCCGTTGGTAAAGCCCCCCCCGTGTAACCAGACCACAACGGGGCGTTTCTGCGCGTCCAGGGCGGGCGTCCACACATTCAGTTTCAGGCAGTCTTCCGATACATCGTCGTAGTTCCAATGATCGACAAACGAGGCATACGGGTTAGCGTACCGTTTTTCCATAATCTGGGGAGCCGAGTTGCCCCACCAAAGCGCCGGACGAATATCGGTCCAGGGCGTAGGCTTCTGCGGGGGCATGAACCGGTTCTTGCCCGACGTATCGGCCCCGTAAGGTATGCCTAAAAACTGATGAATGCCCCGCAGAATAAAGCCTCTGACTTTGCCATGTTCCGTGTTGGCAATGGCGATGGTATCGCCCACAAACAAAACCTGATCGTCTCCGGCTGATTTGGCAACTTTAGGCGGTTGTACGTTTGTGGCGGTAGACTCGTGAGCTGTAGTTAAACCAGCTACGCCAATACCCAGTGATTGTAAAAAATTACGTCTTGACGGTTTCATCGCAGCAATACGATTAAAGGTTGAAGGAAACGAATGGCCAATAGAGGGGGTACGGTCAGCACTAGTAAAACCTCTTACTTCCAAAGGGAGGCAGGGCGAAGTTTTACTAGTGTTGACCGACTGATTGTTAACAATGGCGAGTGCACCCGCGCCCGAGGAACCACCCGCGATCTACTACTTGACAAGCTGAACTTGCCAACCGACCTAAAATAGCGGATAGTCATACCGCTTATCGGACCAGCCTAGGCGATGCTACGCTGCTAAAAGTTACGTTCTAAGCGTTCTTAACGAACCAAACAGCGGTTCGGATAAGTAGTTGAAACACAATCTATATTCACCCATTCCATCAATTTATGGCTTAAACTCGGCTATTCCTCCTGGCTATAGGTTAATCAGTATCCAACAAATCAAAATGCGGTAAGCAAACAACGCTATGACCCTAAAAACGATAACGCTACTAGCAACATTAGTAGTAATTGGAGTACAGCAACGCAGCCAGGCCCAGTCGACCACGGGTGGCAAAAGCGGTGGTTCCTCAGCCTCAACCGGTGCAGGCTATACCAGCTCTGACAAGCGGCTGCCCGCCAGCAATCCGCAAAGCATGACCATTGCCGACGAAGGAGCTTCCCGCGATTATATGTATACGCCCCCCTCCCCCCCCCAAAACCGATCGTCATCGCCCGATGGCTCATCAGCTGCCAAGGCGTCGAAGCAATCATCCGCTTCCCAGCCTAAAGCCAGCAAGACCAGCCACTCCGGGGGGAGTTCTTCTCCAAAAAGCGGGACTTGAAAATCGGGCTTAAACCTTAGACCATCATCAACGGTTCTACTTAGCGATAAACAATGACAACGTTATGAAAAAGATCTCTTTGATGGTGTTGCTGGCACTGAGCTCCCTGTGTTTTCAGGCTTGCAATGAAAATAAGAAAGCCAGTGACGACAGCGTCGAAAATGCGAATGACGCCAATGATTTGAAAGAGCAAAACGACACGGGCCAGAGCGACGATACCAATGATTTCGCCGTGAAAGCAGCGAATGGTGGCCTTTTGGAAATGGAACTTGGGCGTCTGGCGCGGGAGAAAGCGCAAAGCAACGATGTTAAAGAGTTTGCCGCGATGATGCTGGCCGATCACGCCAAAGCCAATGATGAGCTGAAAAGCATAGCCGCCACGAAGAACATTACGTTGCCGACCACCCTGGGCAAAGAAGGCCAGGAGCATGTCGATGAACTCGCTAAACTCTCCGGCGCTGAATTTGATAAGAAGTACGTTGACCTGATGGTCGAGGACCACGAGGAAGACGTCAAATTGTTTCAGGAAGCCGCTAAAAGCGATGATGACCCAGCCCTAAAGGCGTATGCCGCCAAGACGCTTCCAACCTTACAGAAACACCTGGAGCGTATAACCACGATTGACAAGAATATGAAGTAAGTAAAGGTACTAGGTAACAGAGGCCTTCATCGTGCAGCAAGCAGTGAAGGCCTTTGCTCGTTTTATTCCCAAAAGCCCCAAATGCTTTCCTGAGGCAAACCACCCGCCAGAAAGCGATGCCCTTTCATTGGATGCAGCCGGTGATGTTTCCTTAGCCAGCAAAATAAACGACGAAAAGCCGCAGTCGTCGCCAAGAAAACGCTACGTATCGTTTATCAACTTAATTATCTACAAAAGAATGAAAGCATACATCATTCTGCTTCTCGTCGGGCTTTGGCTTCCGACACAGGCACAAACCGACGCAAAGCCGGCTTCGGAGCGCCTGGTGTTTACAGTCGTAGAGCAGCGCCCTGAGTTTCCGGGAGGCATGGAGAAACTGGCCCAGTATCTTGACCAAAATCTGCGCTATCCAGAAGCCGCCCGGAATGCTAAGCGGAAAGGGCGGGTATTTGTCACCTTTATCATAACCGACGAAGGGGCTATTCAAGATGCGCATGTCCTGAAAAGCATAGACCCGGAGCTAGATGCCGAAGCGGTTCGACTCGTTAGTAGCATGCCCAACTGGATACCGGGCAAGCAGGCTGGAAGACCAGTTAACGTACGTTTCAATCTGCCTATCCATTTTAAATTATAAAGTTTGGGCTGCTTCTTTCAGTGGCTCCTCGTCGGCATCAGGCTTGACAACGGCAGTTTGCAGATCCGATCGTGACGTTGAGGCAGGCCTTGGTGCAAACGTTTGCGCATAAATTCAAACGTTTGCACCAAGGCCTGCCTATTATAAGACAGGGTTAAATGTCTTTACTGGCGATGTAGCCGGTAAGTTCCTGCTCATTTAACTGCATGTCGATGAAGAATTCCTTTACGCCACCTCCGGGCCAACTTCACATTTATCAGTTTCTCCGGCACAGTATACTGCTTTGGAGCCTTTGCCTGGTAAGCTGTGTGGTTAGCGCCACAAACGGATTTGGTAAACCAAGCAACCTTACAGACCATCTGCTGGAGGATATTACCGTAACGGGCAAGGTAACCTCTACGGGGAGTAGTGAGGGCTTGCCGGGGGTGAATGTGCTGATCGAAGGGAAACAGACAGGCACAACAACCGATGTTAACGGTGAGTATAAAATTACGCTTCCGGCCAATGGCGTACTGGTTTTCAGCTACGTAGGTTATGTGGCTCAGAAAGTACCAGTCAACAACCGATCTGTCATTAACGTTACGTTGGTGGCCGACACAAAGACTCTGGGTGAAGTAGTCGTAATTGGATACGGTACCCAATCGCGTAAGAACCTCACCAGCGCCATTAGCACCGTCAAGCCCGAAGATCTTAACCGGGGCGCAATCGCCGATGTAGGCCAGCTGCTACAAGGTAAAGTACCAGGGCTGAACATATCGGCTAATGGTGACCCGAACGCGCCCGCGGCCGTCGTTCTGCGGGGCGCGTCGACGCTGAACAGCTCGCAGGGACCTTTTTACGTCATTGATGGCGTACCCGGCGCAGATATTTCCATCATTGCGCCCGACGACATTGCCTCCATCGATGTGCTGAAAGACGCAGCGGCAACCGCTATTTACGGAAACCGGGCTGCGAATGGGGTCATTATTGTTACGACTAAGCGGGGCAAGAAAGGCCAGATGGTGGTATCGTACAGCGGTTATGCCGGGGTTGAAACCGTCTCGAATCAGTTAAACATGATGGACGCTAGCCAGCTGCGGGCGTTTCTGACCCAGAATGGCCAATCCTTTTCTCCCAATGACGACAAAGGGGCGAACACCAACTGGCAGGATGCCGTTCAGCGTAGTTCGGCCATCTCCCATAACCACAATCTGTCGGTCAGTGGTGGCACGGAACATAGTACGTACAACGCCAGTATAAACTACATCGACAAGCCGGGCATTCTTCAGGGGAGCTCATTAAACCGCGTCATTGCCCGGCTGGCCGTTGAACAGTACGCTCTCAACGACAAACTAAAGCTGGGGCTAACGGTTACCAACTCGAACAGCAACGCCAATAACACGCCCCTGCGCAACAATGTGTTGTTACAAATGATCAACCACTTACCCGTATCGCCAATCAGGAACCCGGACGGGACATACTTTGAAAATTTCACCAATACAGGCTACTTCAACCCGGTGGCCATGATCGAGCAAGCGCAGGACAACACGAAGTACAATAACCTGGTGGGCGCGTTTACGGCCCAGGTTAAGCTGCCCTTTAACTTGACGTATGATCTGAACCTCTCCTACCAGAACTACTCCTCGCTGCACGGCGAGTTCTACGGTAGCTATTATTCGCAGTATAACAGCGCCAATTTCTACAATAACCCCGATCCGCCGTTGGTTCACAGCCTTCTTAACTTTGGCACTAACGGCTCGGCCTTGCGCAACACCTACCAGAACGTCCGTAAGGTGTTAGAAACGTTTGTGACCTGGGATAAGCAATTCGGCGATCATTCGGTCAATGCGGTACTGGGCTATTCGTGGCAGGGCAGCACCAACGGAGACGGATTCCAGGCGTCGAGCACGAATTTTCCCGTGGATAATATCGGGTACAATAACTTCGCCTTGAGCAATCCGTATGCCGTGCCCTCCTACCGCGTTAATTTCGGGCTCGATGGCATCTATCAGGAAACCAGACTGATCTCGGACTTTGCCCGGCTAAACTATAACTACAAAGAAAAATACCTCCTCCAGGCATCCGTCCGGCGCGATGGTAGTTCAGTATTCGGCGAGAATAATCAGTGGGGTTACTTTCCGGCCGTGGGTGGTGCCTGGCGGATCAGTCAGGAGGGGTTCATGCAGAATCAAAGTTTGTTCAATGACCTGAAGCTACGGGCCAGCTACGGAGTTACCGGTAATTCGTCGGGCTTTAACGCCTACACCGCCCAATTCCTGTCGGGTAGCCTGGGAACGTACTATTATAACGGGATCCAAACGGCCGCCTACGGACCTACCCAGGCCGCTAATCCGGATTTGCGGTGGGAAAAGACGGCCACCACCAACATCGGCCTCGACTTCACCGTCCTGAAAGGAAAACTGAGCGGAACTGTGGAGTGGTACGACAAGAACACCACCGGCATGATTTATTCGTACCGGGTCGATCCAATCCTGGTTCCGGTGGGTAGCATCATCGCCAACGGCGGCAGCATCAATAACCGAGGTATTGAGGTGAGTTTGAATGCAACGCCCGTTCGAACCGGTAATTTTAGCTGGAGTACAGGACTAAACTTGGCGCACAACAATAACAAAATCACCAGCCTGCAGAACCCTTTGTTTGCTGGTGGCGACTCCGTCCGGATCACTCAACCCGAGGGAGGTGGCCAGACGGGTAGTTCGCTACAGATCCTGAAAGCGGGAAAGCCAATTGGCCAGTTCTTTACGCTCGAGTACGCGGGCAAAAACGAGAAAGGCGTGTCCCAGTATGTCGACCGCAACGGTAACCTGACCACGACCCCGGTTATCGGTGCCGATTACAAATATGCCGGAAGTCCGCAGCCGAAACTGCTGCTGGGTTGGACCAACACGTTCCGGTCGGGCAACTTCGACTTGAACCTATTCATCAGAGGAGTTTTTGGTAATAAGATATTCAATGCCACCCGCGCTGATTTGTTCCGACCCAGCACTGCGCAATACACGAACATCCTGACGGACGTAGCGGGTGAGTCGATTGCCGATATCAACGCGTTTAAGTATTCGACCCGCTTTATTGAAGACGGCAGCTACGTCCGGCTGGATAACGCGACCCTGGGCTACAACTTTAAAAGCCTGGGCCAGTACGTCAAATCACTGCGCGTGTACGCATCGGTTAACAATGCCTTCGTCATTACGAAGTACACCGGCATCGACCCCGAAGTAAACCAGGGCGGCATTGCGCCGGGCGTCGACTCGAACAATTTCTACCCTAAAACCCGCACGGTATTAGTGGGCGTAAACCTTTCTTTTTAACTCCTGACAGCGAGCTTACATTCATGAAAAAAAACAGAATATGCGGTGCTTTCCTGACGCTTAGCCTCTTTGTTATGGTGGCCTGTCACGACATAGACGTACCCGTAACCACCCAATTGACCCCCGACATTTTTCCCCAGAACTCAGCGCAGTTTATTCAGGCATCGGGACCACCCTATGCGGCCCTGCGGGGCGCGTTCTCGCTGGACTACTGGTTCATGCAGTCACTCAGTACAGACGAAGCGATTCTGCCCGCCCGGGGCGGTAACTGGTTCGATAACCAGAACTACCGAATGCTTCATTACCATTCGTGGACCAAAGATCACGGCTGGACAAACAGCTGCTGGACCTGGCTCTCGACCGTCATCGGTACTACCAATCAGGCCTTGTCAATCCTGGATCAGACGGTACCCGCCGGGGCCTCGAAACAGACAAATCTGGCGGAGTTGAAAATGGTTCGTGCCTTGTCGTATTTCATGATGATGGATTTGTATGGCAGGGTCCCGATTGATACCGCTTACGGTGACTTCTCCCCGCATCCGAACTTACCACGCAAGCAGATTTTCGAATTTATTGAAACCGAAGTGAAGCGGGCTCTCCCCTACCTGAGTAAGGCATCGGGCCAGACAACCTACGGTCGGGCAAACAAATACACCGCCTTTTCGCTGCTGGCCAAGATGTACCTGAATGCCGAGTATTATACCGGTACGCCCCGCTATACGGACTGCATCGTGGCCTGCGATAGCGTGATCAGCTCGGGATTATACGCGCTGGAGCCGAAAGAAACCTACCTTCAGATGTTTTACCCCAACAACGGGCCGCAGATGAAGGAGTTTATTTTTGCCATCCCGTACGATCCCAGCGCAGGGCCCATGCCGGGCACGAACGGCATGATGTACCACGCCCGCTACGACGTGCCCCGCTCCGCCACCAAGAAGTTTAACCTGCCGTTTACGCCTAGTGCTCCCGAAAGCACCCTGCCTGAGTTCTACGCCAGCTTCAACGACCCAAACGATGTACGGAATAAACAGTGGCTCACCGGCCTTCAGTTTATGAACGATGGGGTTACCCCATTAACCGTAACCACCACCAAAAAAGGGTACGATCAGACGTACACTGGAGCGGACGGTAATGCGCCCTACACCTACCAGGTCAACCTGACGCCCACCATAACGCTGCGCCAAAGTGAAGCCGCGTTCGACTGTGGTAATGATGAGATTGCCTGGAACATGGGCTACCGGAACATCAAGTTTTACCCGGATGCCTCTTCGACTTCCCGCAATCAAAACAACGATGTGCCCATGTTCCGGTATTCCGACATTATTCTCATGAAAGCCGAAGCCATACTGCGCGGGGGAACGCCCACAGGGGGCCAGACGGCCGTTTCGCTGGTGAACCAAGTTCGGGCCAATCGGACCACAAGCCCGGCCCTAACAGCGGTTACGTTGGACGATATCTACGCCGAACGCACGCGGGAATTTGCCTGGGAAGCCTGGCACCGGAATGACATGATCCGGTTCGGTAAGTACGAAGGCAAATGGGGCTTTAAGACGGATACTGACGTTAACCGCCGGATCTTCCCAATACCCACCACCGCCTTTACGCTTAACCCCGCCCTTACGCAGAATCCGGGCTATTAATTCTTTCTGCTTTTCATACGACAATCATCAAGCCCTTAAGCAGACTGCTTAAGGGCTTTGTTTCATCATACGCAGGGAAGATTCCCGAATAATCAGGTTAGAGGGCAGTCGGATGGCTTCTATTGGCGACTCGGCAAGGGCCGTCAGATGACTTAAAAATAGTCGCGAAGCCTCAATGCCAATTTCGCGGCCAGGACGCGAGACGGTCGTCAGAGAAGGATATGTATACGCCGAGATGGGCGAGTTATCAAACCCTACCACGGAGACGTCGTGCGGAACGTTCAGGCCCTTATCCTTCACGACCCGCATGGCTCCGATGGCGACCTGGTCATTTACCCCAAAGATAGCATCGGGAGGAGAGGCTAACTCCAGCAAGTGCTTGGTCGGCAAAATGGCGCTATCCACCTTAAAATTGGTATTAATGATCAACTCTTCGCGAATGGGCAGATTGTGACGTCTCAGGCAGTCAAGATAACCCGCAAACCGCTGCTCGGATACGGTCAGTGCATTAGGGCCTTTTAAATGGGCGATTCGTTTACAGCCCATATTGATCAGGTGCTCGACAACCGCATAGGCGCCATGATAGTCATCAACCGTCACCCGGCTAGCCGTAAACCCCTCGTATTCCCGATCAATGAAAATTAGCGGTACGCCCCGCTGGATAATGGTTTCCAGATGCTCATTATGACCAGCATCGTAGGTTTCCTGCGAGACTGATAAAAAGATGCATTCGACCCGGTTAGCCAACAGTTTAGAAATGTATTCGGCCTCCAGCAAAAAGCTCTCATTGGTAGCGCAGATATTAAGGATATACCCCTGTGGCTGTAGTACCGAGTACAACCCGTCGATGATTGATGATTCGTGGTAGTTACCGATCGTAGGCACCACAATCCCGAGTGAGTCCGTCTTTTTGTTCAACAAACTTAGCGATACCGAATTACGCTGGTATCCTACTTTTTTGGCGTATTCCTGGATATTCTTACGGGTGTCTTCATTAATCGAGTAGTGGTCATTTAAAGCCCTGGAAACCGTCGACGGCGAGCATTTAAACTTTCGGGCGATGTCTTTGATGGTTATGGGGCGGTTGGCGTGCATCAACTCCTCGATGTAAATGGTAGTAAAATCCTGCCAAGCTAGCAAAAGCCGGAGACATATCGATATGAGTGCCTCATTCCGGTACTTTGGTTATTCAGAGTTGAGCCAGCCGCCCCCCATCGACGCGCACCTCGGTCCCTTGTACAAATGCAGCCTCGTCGGACGCCAGGTACGCGATGGTTGCGGCTACATCCTCGGGTTTGCCAACATCCGAACGCTCAATCTTTTCGACTCCAGATTTAACATTGGGATTATCCCACAACATTGGGGTATCAATAGCTCCAGGAAGCACGGCGTTAATACGAATACCTTTAGTTACCTTCCAGTGCCGATGATCGTGTGAGCGACAACACAGCGGCTTTGGCCGCGGCATAGGGCGCCACAAGTGGTTCGGTTTCAACGGCATGTATGCTGGATACGTTAACAATGCTCCCGCCGGGCTTCATGCACAGAAAGGCCTGCTTAGTAAAGTAAAAAGTGCCGAGCAGGTCTACGTTGAGAACGCGTAGCCAGTCGTCGCCGGTCAATTCTTCTAACGCCTTGAACTCCATTAGTCCGGCATTGTTCACAACCACATCCAGACGCCCGAAGCGGTCCAGCGTTCCTTTCACGGTCGCTTCTACTTGAGCTTCTATGGCCACATTGCAGACGTTGGTCCACACATCGGGAGCACCAGCCGCTTTTACGTCAGGCAGCGCTTTGTCGAGATAATCCTGGTTTAGATCGGCCAGCACAAGCCGGGCCCCTTCCGACCCCAGCCGCTTGGCCACTGCCAGCCCAATCCCACTAGCCCCACCCGTCACAATAGCTACTTTATCCTGAAATCGCATGTTGCTTTACGCGTTAGATGGATTCGTTCGAGATGCCCGGCTGCCGCCATACTGACGGGCCGCTTTGGCATCATTCTGTTTTTTATGCGCCCAGGATTCATTACTCTCGCTGGGCATAACAATGGGAACCTGCAAACAAACGCTATGCGCTGGCAACACCTGCTGCCAGTCTTTGATAAGCTGTTTATACGCTTGCCCGACTGGTCGGATCTGCCGATTGAGGTCGTATAAGCCAAGAGGGTTAACAGTACCGTTGTTTTCCCGCAAAGCCGTATCCCAATCCACCTGATCGGTCAACGAATACCAGGTAAACCCGATGATGGGCACCCCGTCATTACGTACCCGCAGTACATTGGCCCACTCTTTCCAGAGCCAGTTGACGGCTTCGTCTCCGTTAGGTCCCTGCCACAAATTAGTTTCGGTATGCATAACCGGCAGTCGGTAACGGTCGTGGTACTGCGTTGTGATAACGTGATAGCCGAAGACCTCCCCCGACGCCCGCGTACTCCCATCGGCCGATACCCGATGCTCGTTAGTCTGATAGTAATCGTTGCCCATGATGCAGTACTGCTTAAGATCCTGCCCCAGAAAAAAATGGTACTCGTCGCGGGTCATGCCGTTGTCCATCAGGTATTCGTACATCTCCGAATCGACTCGACGCCCGTAGTTCAGGTCTAATGACAGAAACCGCTTGGCATTCAATAATTCGGCCGGTTTGATAGCCGCCGGGTTCTCGGCGTGAAAGTATTCTGACGATTCGCTCTGAATAAAAATGGCGTCGGCTCTTACGCCCAGAACCGCATTCATGGCCAGTACATTGGCTTTTACAATGTGCTTGAGCGCAGTCACAAACGCCGTATCGTTGGCAAGTTGCTCATTCCACCAGCCATGGAGCGCCGAAAACTCGGCGCAGATGTACATCTCGTTGATGGGCGTGTAGAGCTGAACCCACGGAAAGCGCTGAGCAAACGCCTGGGCGTATTCGGCAAAGAGAACCGGAAAATCTGAGTTTTGAAAGTTGCCGATCCAGTCAGGCACACCAAAATGGCACAGGTCTACGATGGGAATAATATCGCGTTGTCGTAGATGCCCAAAGGTCTCGTCGGCAAAGGACCAGTCGTACTGTTGCTGCCCCAGAAACGTAGTGTGAATCGGCGGCCCATAGCGCAGGAACCGGATACCTAACTCTTCCACAAGGTCAAAATCCTGGCGCCAATGCTGGTAATGGCCGCATTTGGCCAGCTCATCCTGTCGAATTTTGCCGCCCTGAATCGTGGGGTTGCTGTTTTCGATACCGGTAGCGAAGAGAAACTGAGGAACCATTGATGTGTTCACAAACGGAGCGTCTATCTGTAACAGGCAGCCAATCAGCGCCATTTACTTTATAGACTACTCGGGAAGTAACTTCGTGCTTCAACGGTTTGTTTAGGGTGTCATAGGGTACAGAAGAAATGTTAAGGGAGTTTTAATTTTGATCCGCACTAGCAAGAAACACCTCGCTTAACCAGTTTTTATAGTACTGAAGGCTAAACCTTTGACCGACAGACTTCACTTATTGTACGTTGTGGCCCTGCTAGCCGAGACACCTGACGAGAAAGTGAGCATTGGTCAGGTTGGCACAATTGTCGAAGAACTAACCGACGACATGTATGAAGTTGAGTTCGCAGACGCCAAAGGCCGTACCTTAACCACCTGCGCCGTTGAAGCGAAATATCTCTTGAAATTATGGCATGAACTGGCGACTCAGCCCTTCTCAAATCATTACAATAAGGATCACCCCATTTTGCATCAGCTCCTAATACTTCTCTTGCCAATTCTTCATAACGCATAGCGGGATTATTATCGTTTGAATTCATAACTATAGTATCTATTAAAGTAATAAAGTAAAAGCCCCGCTAAGAAACCTCAGCGGGGCTAAATATATCAAAATCCAAATTACTTATTACTTCACTTCTTCATACGGCACGTCCGAAACGTTATCGCTGGTTGGCTGACCCTGACCTGGGTTTGCATTACCACCGTCGAAACCAGCGCCATCCGTTGGGTTGGCACCTGCGCCGTTTGTAGCGTTGTACATCCTTGAGTGCTTATTTGACAACGGTAGCTTCCAATTCAACTTTTAAGGTTTCGGTTAAACTTTTTACCTCCATTAATGTAGTGGCTTGCTTTATACCATGCTTGGTTATCCAATTTTGGAAAATAGGAAAGTTGGGCCAAAACTCGTCATGAGACGTGGTGTAGATCGTTAGCCGCACAATATTCCGGCATTCGTACCCAGCCTCGCTGATAACTTGTTCTAAGTTCTGGATCGCGAGAAGTAATTGGGTTTTCATGTCGTCGGTACTGGATTGCCCATCCGCGTGTACGGCGGCTTGGCCCGAAACATAGAGCGTGCCGACTGGCTGTTTTACTTCTACAGCTTGCACATAACTAAGCTGATCTTGCCATTGCCAGGGATTGATGATTCGTTTTTCCATCTGTTTAGCTTGTTTAGTCTATGCCCATGCAGGCACCGTGGTCAGGCGTGTTATGGATAAAATTGCGGCTACACTTCCACGCCTGCCGCGTGAATTTTTACAGGGCAAAGTTGGGAAGCAACCCATGATTTGACCGTGACCTGTAGCACAATTATCGAGTGATGTAGGTCACACTATGCAGTAAGCCGACTCAGGGTTTCGCGCGACACACCTAAATAGGAAGCCAGCATGGTTTTAGGCACCCGCTGAACTAAGGAAGGATATTGTTTGAGCAGTTGTTCGTACCGCTCCCTGGCCTGGGTTGTCAGCAACGACAAGATGCGTCGCTGGGCCGCAATCGAACCAGCAATGACCAATTGAAGAAAGAAGCGTTCAAACTTCGGGAGGCTGGCGCATAGCGTTTGGTAGTTTTCCAGCGACAGGCAGAACACCACCGTATCTTCCAGGCAGTCTACTGACATGGTCGCTTCGGTCTGGGTGAAATAGGCCCCAAAGTCGCATTCCCACCAGTCTTCCATGGCAAATGAGACAATGTGCTGCTTACCCGATTCATCAGTGTAGACCAGCCTTAAAAGTCCTGAAACGACAAAATAAGCGAAGCGCACGGGTTCGCCTTCCTGAATGAGAAACTGGTGTTTCGTAAACCGTTTCACCGTGAAGTGATCAAGCACAAACCCAAACTCATCATCCGTTAGCGGTACTCTTTTTTCGATATGTTCCCTCAGTAGTTCCTGCATGCTCTTGGCAAATATTTGTCTGGAAAATACAAACAAAAAGCCCCCGCCGTTACCAGCAGGGGCTCTATAAATTATAAAATCTAAACGATTACTTCACTTCTTCGTAAGGCACGTCCGATACGTTATCCCCGGTTGGCTGACCCTGATTTGGGTTGGTGTTGCCACCGTCGAAACCAGCGCCGTCCGTTGGGTTGGCACCTGCACCGTTCGTAGCGTTATACATTTCGGTCGAAGCCGTAGTCCAGGCTGCGTTGAGCTTCTCCAGCGCTGCGTCGATAGCCGCTACGTCGCGGGAACCGTGGGCGGTGCGAAGTTGGCCGAGGGCGTCTTCGATGGCGGTTTTATTGCCAGCAGACAGTTTATCGCCGTAGTCCTTCAACTGCTTCTCGGTCTGGAAGATCATCGAGTCGGCCGCGTTCACCTTCTCAATTTTCTCACGCTCTTCTTTATCGGCGGCTTCGTTCGCTTTAGCTTCTTCGCGCATCCGGTTGATCTCAGCGTCGGTCAAGCCGCTTGACGCTTCAATCCGAATCTTCTGCTCTTTACCGGTGCCTTTGTCTTTCGCCGTTACGTTCAGGATACCATTGGCATCCACGTCGAAGGTTACTTCAATTTGAGGTACACCCCGTGGTGCTGGTGGAATATCCGACAGGATAAACCGGCCTAGCTGACGGTTTTGCTGCGCCATGGGCCGCTCCCCCTGCAGAATGTTGATCTCTACGCTCGGCTGGTTGTCCGAAGCGGTCGAGAATACCTCTACTTTCTTGCTTGGGATGGTTGTGTTAGCTTCTACCATCTTGGTGAAGACACCGCCCATCGTTTCAATCCCCAGCGACAGCGGGATAACGTCGAGCAGCAAGACGTCTTTCACCTCACCCGTTAAGACACCACCCTGAATGGCAGCACCAATCGCTACGGCTTCATCGGGGTTAACGGCTTTCGATGGCTTACGGCCAAACAATTTCTCTACTTCATCCTGCACTTTCGGAATCCGGGTCGAACCACCCACCAGAATCACTTCATCGATTTGGTTGGCCGATAGACCTGCATTTTTGAGGGCACGACGGCATGGCTCCAGGCTACGCTGAATCAGCGAATCAGCCAGTTGCTCAAACTTCGCCCGGCTCAGGGTACGTACCAAGTGCTTAGGGATACCGTTCACCGGCATGATGTACGGCAGGTTAATTTCTGTTGAGTTTGAGCTCGACAGTTCAACTTTAGCCTTCTCAGCCGCTTCTTTCAGGCGTTGCAGGGCCATCGGGTCCTGACGCAGATCGATGGCTTCGTCTTTCTTGAATTCGTCGGCGAGCCAGTCAATAATGACCTGGTCAAAGTCGTCACCACCCAGGTGGGTATCACCATCGGTTGATTTTACTTCAAATACGCCATCGCCGAGTTCCAGAATCGAAATATCAAACGTACCGCCACCTAAGTCGAATACGGCAATCTTCTGGTCCTTGTCGGTTTTGTCCAGGCCATAGGCCAGCGCGGCTGCGGTTGGTTCGTTGATGATTCGTTTTACGTCGAGACCGGCAATCTGACCGGCTTCTTTGGTGGCCTGACGCTCAGCATCGTTAAAGTAAGCCGGAACCGTAATGACGGCTTCCGTTACTGTTTGACCCAGGTAATCTTCGGCGGTCTGTTTCATCTTTTGCAGAATCAGAGCCGAAATCTCCTGTGGTGTATATTGACGATCGCCGATACGAACGCGAGGAGTAGCGTTAGGGCCGTTCTCTACGTCGTAGGCAACGTTTTTTGTTTCGTTCGTAACTTCGCTGTAGCGCTTACCCATGAAACGCTTGATCGAAGAAATCGTGTTTTTCGGGTTGGTGATGGCCTGACGTTTGGCCGGAGCCCCTACTTTACGTTCACCGTTACCGTTATCCATGAATGCCACGACCGATGGTGTCGTCCGGGCACCTTCACTGTTTGGGATAACGACCGGCTCGTTACCTTCCATGACGGCCACGCACGAGTTCGTGGTTCCTAAGTCAATACCAATAATCTTTCCCATAATGCCTAATTCAATAGTGGTTTAGCTTCTTGTTGCAGCGGTTGTTAACTGACAGACATCACCTATCTATCAATAGAAATGCCAGCCGGAGAATTTGTTTGGTTTGCTGTCAGATTGGCAGACTAAGATTAGCGGATGGGCCATATTGACGTTTATGGGTAGGCGTGGTGTGCCGTAGTTGTCAGACTATACATGATAATAACAAAACACCCGCTGAACGACGTCCAACGGGTGCCTCACTAACTGCGTACTGGTAACGTTCTTTACTTATCGACCGCCGAACAGACCGCCCAGCATGCCACCAAGACCACCGGCCTGACCGCCACCAAGCGAACTCATCAAACTACCAGCGTCTACACTCGAATCGTTGGGATCGTTAGCTTTGTGCATCAATTTACTGAGTACAATAGGCACCAGCGTACTCGCTACCGACATGGCCACCTGGGGCGAAATCCCAAGCTTGCTCATCAGATCCTGCTGAACATGCTGCTGAACCCCCTGCGTAGTGGGATGACTTTCGACGCTTCCTCCCTGGCCGGTGACCATCCCCAGCAAACTGCCCAGACCTCCACCCTGCGCCTGTTGCCCCAGTCCATTCATGATGCTGCTCGTAACGGTTTGCATGACGTTGTCGTTCTGATCATTCGGAATTGCCGGGTTATTGATGACCGACTGGCCAGCGTTCTGCTGTACTAAATTCATTAAGGTCTCAAACATGATTGTAGCGGTTATACTGGTTTAGCCGTTTGTAGTTGCCCCAACTTAGAATAGGTTTATCACCGGCTCTAAATCGATTAATTCGTTACTTTGTCGCAAATCTCTTGTGCGCATGCCAAACGAAGAACTTCCCCATAGCGATCCCCCCTCCGAAAAAGTCTCGTTCAGCGACAAACTAACTCCGCTACTTACTGATTTGTTTTACCCCAGTGAGTCCGATGAACCGGTTGAAGCAGTGACCTGCTACCTGAAACAAGCCGAACCTTTAACCGTCAGCCAGATCAAAGACTGGCAGATGTTGCCCCCCAAAGTGTACGTTGAAGAAAGACCGGAAACGGAGTTCTGGGCCCCAGTAATCACAGAGGAAGAGTGGTATGGCGAGGAAGAAAAAGAGCGTACGGCGAAATTTCAACACCTGAAACAGCTATTCGAAAAAGAGTTAACGGCACGACAGGTCTTTTACGTCGGCGAGTCCGAAATAGACGTGTATGTTCTGGGCCGGCAAGCCGACGGCGAACGAGTGGGTCTCAAGACGAAGATTGTGCAGACGTAGTACACTGCTGAGGACTAACAAAATAAAAACGCCCTGGCTCATCACCAGGGCGTTTCTTATTCAAGTCTGTTTACTTTACTTGTCCCACAACGGCGGCAAATGCTTCCGGGTGGTTCATGGCCAGATCAGCCAGTACTTTGCGGTTAAGTTCGATGCCTGATTTATTCAGAGCACCCATCAGAGCCGAGTACGACATGCCGTTGATCCGGGCCCCTGCGTTGATCCGTTGGATCCAAAGACCCCGGAAGTCCCGCTTCTTGGCCCGACGGTCGCGATACGCGTACCCTAAGCCTTTTTCGACGGCGTTCTTAGCGACCGTCCAAACATTTTTACGCCGACCGAAATAGCCTTTGGCCAGCTTCATTACTTTTTTCCGACGCGCCCGTGAGGCAACGTGATTGACGGAACGTGGCATTGTTTATAAGATGTTTTTTGACGACTGGCGACCGTTTTACGGGTACTTTACTGCCAGTAATCGGGTGAAACGTGAAACCAAGACGCAACCGCGTCTTTTCTTTGTCCTTAGACGTTCAGCAACGCTTTAATGCGACGCTCGTCAGAACCATTAACCAGCGTATCGTGCACTAGATTGCGCTTCTGCTTGGTTGTCTTTTTCGTCAGAATATGACTGTGGAAGGCGTGCTTCCGCTTGATTTTTCCGGTACCCGTCAGCTTGAAACGCTTCTTGGCGGCCGAGTTTGTTTTTACTTTTGGCATTATCGTAACCCGCTTTCGTGGAAAATTAAGTAAACAGGCCGCAAAGATACGAAAAAACTGTTAATCATCGGCCGTGAATCCGTATCAATTCAACGAAGACTTTTTAAGAGATGCATATCAATTCCCTTACACAGCAGCCCCGGATATACGTCTTTAGCGTTTGTGTGATAGTGGCTTTTAAGCAAACATGGTAATCCTGAGTGCCCGTTAAGCGATAATGACGTCTGGACTTATGGCAATTATATAAAAGCAAGCGGTGGTCGGTTTAATTAAACCGACCACCGCTTGCTTTTATAGGGTATCGTACGAACAGAACATCTGAGTCTGATCGCTGAGATGATGTTACTTTTTAGGAGTAGCGACTTTAGGCGACAGGAACATACTCATTCGCTTGCCTTCAAGCTTAGGTTCAGCTTCAACTTTACCGTAATCTTCCAACCCCTTCGAGAATCGCTCCAATAGTTGGAACCCCCGGTCTTTAAAGACGATGGCCCGTCCTACGAACTGAACGTAGGCTTTCACCTTTGCCCCTTCTTTAAGGAAGTTAATGGCGTGCTTAAGCTTAAACTCAAAGTCGTGGTCGTCGGTGTTGGGTCCGAAGCGAATTTCTTTAATAACAACTTTGGTAGCGTTCGCCTTGATCTCTTTCTGCTTTTTCTTCTGCTCGTATTTAAACTTGGAGTAGTCGACGATACGGCAGACGGGCGGTACAGCGTTGGGCGACACCTCTACGAGATCGAGGTTTTGCGCTTTAGCCATCGCCTGCGCCTTATTTATGTCGTAGATTCCCTGCTCTACATTTTCACCGACCACCCGCACTTCGCGGGCCAGGATGCGCTCATTGACTTTGTAGGGTTCTTCAACCACGCGACGGGGTGGTCTGCGTTGGGGTAATGCCATAGATTGTGTTTAGTGTAACTAACTTTTGATCGCTTGGATAACGTACCGGTTGTTAAAAAGTTCGGGAAACTATCGAAAATACTGATTCCGTGCAAGTTTGAAATTGGTTTACGGTTTTTGGTTTACAACAGGCTGACGCTCGACTAGTGCTGATGCGTCAGCCTACTATAAACCAAAAACCGTGAACTACCCCTTTAGATTTTTACCTCTGCCTGGAACGTCCGAACAAACTCGTCGATGGACATACTCCCTAGGTCGCCCTGCCCTTTGCGCCGAACAGATACCTTACCTTCAGCGGCTTCTTTTTCGCCAACAACCAGCATGTAAGGAACCTTGTTTACTTCAGCATCCCTAATTTTACGGCCAATCTTCTCGTCGCGCAGGTCCACAAAGCCCCGAATGTCATTTTCCTGTAAGGTAAAGAACAGATCGTTAGCGTAGTCTTCATACTTCTCCGAAATGGGTAAAATGGCAATCTGATCGGGGGACAGCCAGAGCGGGAAATTACCGCCGGTGTTTTCAATCAGAATAGCAATGAATCGCTCCAAGGAGCCAAACGGAGCCCGGTGAATCATCACGGGGCGGTGCTTCTGGTTATCAGCCCCGATGTATTCAAGCTCAAAGCGGTTCGGCAGGTTATAATCTACCTGGATAGTTCCTAACTGCCATTTACGGCCCAGAGCATCGCGAACCATAAAGTCGAGCTTTGGCCCGTAGAAAGCGGCTTCGCCCAGCTCGGTTACTGTACGCAATCCTTTCTCGGCAGCAGCTTCAACAATGGCCGACTCAGCTTTTTCCCATAAATCATCCGAACCAATGTATTTGGTTTTGTTCTCGGGGTCACGAAGCGATACCTGCGCGCTATAGTCCTCAAAGCCAAGCGACCTGAATACGTACAGCACCAGGTCAATTACCTTCATGAACTCATCCTTCACCTGATCAGGCCGGCAGAAGATATGCGCATCGTCCTGCGTAAAGCCACGCACCCGGGTCAGGCCGTGCAACTCGCCCGACTGCTCGTAGCGATACACCGTACCAAATTCGGCCAGCCGCAACGGCAGGTCACGGTACGAACGGGGCTTGGTTTTATAGATCTCGCAGTGGTGCGGACAGTTCATCGGCTTCAGCAGAAACTCCTCGTTCGGGTCGGGCGTCTTGATCGGCTGAAACGAATCTTCGCCGTATTTTTCCCAGTGCCCCGACGTTACGTAGAGCTGTTTGCTTCCGATATGGGGCGTCACCACGGGTGAGTAGCCCGCCCGCACCTGAGCCCTCCGCAGGAAGTTTTCTAACCGCTCCCGCAGCATCGTACCTTTGGGTAGCCACAATGGCAACCCCTGCCCTACCCGCTCCGAAAACGCGAACAGCTCCAGCTCTTTACCGAGCTTGCGATGGTCGCGCTTTTTAGCTTCCTCCAGCAAGTACAGGTAATCGTCGAGCTCTTTTTGCTTCGGATACGTAACGGCGTAAATCCGGGTTAGCTGCTTATTTTTCTCGTTGCCGCGCCAATAGGCACCGGCTACGTTCATAATCTTGGCGGCTTTGATAAAACCCGTGTTCGGGATATGTGGTCCCCGACATAAGTCCGTAAAATCGCCCTGGGTATAAAAGGTAATCGTACCATCGTCAAGGCCTTCCAGCAGGTCGAGCTTATACGGGTCGCCTTTTTGGTCAAAATAAGCGACCGCATCGGCCTTGCTCATTGGCTTCCGGACGTAGGGCTGTTTCTGGCGAGCCAACTCCAGCATTTTGTCTTCCACCTTTTTGAAGTCTTCCTGCGAGAACGCCTGTCCGTTGAGGTCAACGTCATAATAAAACCCGGTCTCAACGGCCGGTCCAATGCCAAACTTCACCCCTGGGTACAACGCTTCGAGCGCTTCGGCCAGTAAGTGCGCTGACGAGTGCCAGAACGTAGCCTTACCTTCAGCATCGTTCCAGGTCAGAAGCTGAACATTGGCATCTTCCTGAATAGGCAACGTAGCATCCTGTACCTTGCCGTTTACTTTGGCGGCCAGCACGTTACGCGCCAGGCCTTCGCTGATTTGGGTGGCAATGTCCAGCCCGGTACTTCCTTTGGGATACTGCCGTACGCTCCCATCTGGCAGCGTCACGCGGATTTGTTCGTCCTGCGCAATCATGTTTGTTTGTTTATATATGGGCACCCGCGGCCTGCCTACAACTGCAAGCCACTTACTCTTTGGTATAACAAAATTTTGCTTTCATTATACCTATTATACTCGTTTTATACTGTTACTGACTACCAATGGGGCGAACCGTTCGTCGAAGCGAGTCACTCGATCCGGTGGTGACGCGTGCCTTGGGCTGAATCGTTGAAATCCGGACACGCGTTGTATCTAACGTAGCCCGGCTTCGTGCCTGGTTCAGCGGCTCATCAGACGTATTGGGCAAAAATAAAGAGTTATATGAGTTTTGCGAATATTGCCGTCGTTGCGATCGCCACAAACCAGCAGCGGCCTGTCGGTCAGCCACATTTAGTCGCGTGGCTTTTGTGTAAGCGGCTATGGCTTCGTCATACTGTCCCATTTGCTCATGACAGTAGCCGATATACGTATCAATGCGGGGAAACTGCGGCCGGAGTTGCTGCACTCGTTGATAATTAGCCAAGGCGCTGTAATAATTCCGGAATTTCTGGTTGATCAGCCCGGTCTGAAAATAAGCCTGATAATAAGTCGGTTGTAGCTTCACGGTTTGCTGGTAATACACTAGAGCACTATCGAGTTGTCCCCAGGCGTGGTAAATTAAACCCTTACCGAAGAAAAGCTTCGCATTATTGGGAAAGTACTTTATTGCCTGACCATTGTAGGCCATAGCGGAGTTCAAATCGCCCAGGGTTCGGTATACCGAGGCCAGCTGATTATAAGTCTCCAGATAACGGGGTTTTAGTCGTAGCGATTGCTGATAGAGGGCCAATGCCCGGGCAGTGTCGCCTTGCTTAGCCGCCATTAAACCACTAAAATAATACGCTTCGCCGTCGTAGGGAGCCATCTGAAGGGCTTTCGCTACATAAAGCCGAGCTTTATCGAACTCGTTCTGCTGCTGTAACAAGTCGCCTTGTAAGGTGTAAAGCTCGGGGGTATCGACGCCCAGTATTTCGGCCCGTTG
Organism: Spirosoma soli; assembly: GCF_042684525.1. NCBI lineage: Bacteria > Pseudomonadati > Bacteroidota > Cytophagia > Cytophagales > Cytophagaceae > Spirosoma > Spirosoma soli. The sequence goes on from NZ_JBHULN010000009.1 coordinate 225,557, forward strand.
CGCATTTTCCAGCGCTTTGCCTGGCTGTTGCAATACCCGTAGAATCTGAGCGCGTGTCAAATAATACACTCCGGCATTGTCATTGCGATCAATGGCTTCGTTAATATCAGCCAACGCTTCGTTTACGCGGCCCATTGTCAGCAATATAACGGCCCGTTTGGCATAAGCAGACGAGGGCGATGACTGGTTGATGGCCCGTGTTAATGCTCGCAAGGCCCCTTTGGTGCGACTACTATCACCCGGCTTCGGAAAATCCGGAATGTAAGCCGTCTGCCGGTTATCGCTGCCACATGACAGGAGAAACAGACCAAAGAGTGAAAGAGCAAATGAGTGAATGAGTGAATGAGTAAACAAGTAAATCGGATTGAACGAGCGAACGAGCGAACTGGTTTGCTTTACTGCACTTTCAACTATTGGCTCTTTTACTCTTTCATGATGCCTCGGCGCTCCGATTCGCTCTTTCGTTCTTTCACTCTTTCGCTCCTTCATACGCCTGCAAAGATACGTTTTCAAACCGATGCAAATCGATAGAATACCCCTAATGGTAACCGCTTGTGCGACGCATCATCCATATATAATTCGCCCCATTCGGGGTTTGGTACTTTCCCAAAGGTTTGCCCGATGAGGTTTTCCAGAATCAGCGACGAAAAGCCCAGTGAATACAGGTTGATAATGAAAAAGAAATCGTCGCGATCGAGCAGATCAGCGCATGATTTAAGCAGGTCGTTTAACTGCTCTTCAAGCACCCATTTTTCCCCGTCGGGTCCACGACCGTAGGCTGGTGGGTCCAGAATCATACCATTGTAACGATTGCCCCGGCGCACTTCACGCCGAACGAACTTAACGGCATCTTCAACCACCCAGCGAATGTTGTCTAACTCGCTATGGTCCATGTTCTCGCGCGCCCAGCTAATCACGGGCTTCACGGCATCGACGTGGGTTACGTCGGCTCCCGCCTGTCGGGCAGCCAGCGAGGCCCCTCCTGTATAGGCAAACAGGTTTAGCACCCTGGGTTGTGGCACGTTTGAGGCTATAGCTTTGATTTTGCGATAGATGTACGCCCAGTTATCCGCCTGTTCAGGAAATAGCCCTACATGTTTGAAGTTGGTTAAGGCTAACTTAAATTTCAGGTTAAGCCCCGCTTGCTTAAACGACACGTACCAGGGATCACGCATATCAGGGCTTGTTTGCCAGTCACCCCGCTCCGGCGATTGGCGGTCGCGCCGAAAAACGGCATGCGCCTGCCGCTCCCATTCCGTATCTGTCAGAGATTTATTCCAGATGGCCTGTGGTTCGGGCCGGGCCAGCACATACTCCCCGAAACGCTCGAGTTTCTGAAAATCACCCGAGTCGATAAGTTCATACTGGTCCCAGGACGCTGGAGTAATAAGTTGAATGTCAGCCATAGTGCAAATACCGAAGCCTCCCCGGTTGGAGAGGCTTCGGATGGCAAAAATACGATTAATCTTGCCCTAATTTTAAGATCATTTCAAATTCATCGGGTCGGATCGGCATGACCGACAAACGCGATTGCTTAATAAGTGCCACATTGGCCAGTAACGGCTCGGCCTTAATCCGGGATAACGTAACAGGTGCTGGTAACGCGAGAACCGGCTCTAACTCCACCACAACCCAGCGGGTCGAGGGTGCGTTTAGCTCATTGGCTGCGGTTGGATCGGGATACGCTTCTTTGACTACTTTAGCCAGGCCAACTACCCCAGGGTTTGTTACACTATGGTAAAATAAGACCTGATCGCCAACCCGCATAGCGTTTAAGTTATTACGAGCCTGGTAGTTGCGTACGCCATCCCATATAGCGCGTCCCTGTTCAACGAAGTGGTGCCACCCGTATTTGTCGGGCTCAGACTTAACAAGCCAATAGTTCAACTGAGTCAAAAAAGATAGAGTGAATGAGCATAGTCTAAAAGCACTCCGCGGCTACAAAGCACTTTCACACGGTATCAATAATAATCATCGTGTTCCTGGTTGCCTCCGAAAGGCGAGCCATATTCGTCTTCATCGTCTTCGTAGCGCGAACCAGCCACTTTAAACGTTAACGCTTTCTTCAGGATCATAATCTGACCGGTATGGTACAGATCGTGGTTGATGATCCCGTGTAGCATGTCATAGTAGGTGTAGTCGCGTCCGGGTACAATATCTTCCAAAAACTCGTCATCATCGCGCTTGTCGAGTTCATTAATCAGCTCCTCCTGACTCAGGCTCAATTCCATTTCGAGAGCTTCCCACTCGAAATCGTCGATCTTGTCGGGGAGAGCTCCAAAATTTTTCTCGGGTGTGGTAATATCGAACTGCGCATCGCCCTGCATCTTCTTCACGCAAAAAATGCGCCAGCTCGTCATGTGAAAAACCAGCTCCGCAATGCTGTGCGTATTCGGCGTAATCCGCCGACCAGCCATATCGGGCGTTACACCCCGCAACGCTTCGACAACAGAGGGACCGTGCCAGGCTTCCTCACTTTCGTAGGTAGTGTTGAGCAAGTCAATGATGCGTATTAGTTCATCGTTAGAAATCATAATAAATGCGTCTGTGAATAGCGTAATCCTACTTGGTTGCAGTAACGATACTATGCCACTATACCTTGCAGAGTTACTACCAGTAAACCATTGATAGTCAGAGGAAACATGCGTTACATATAATTAGCTCACGACCTTATACCGCCGGGGCTACTGAATCAACTACCTACCAAACAGCCTCATGCTACGCCATCAGCCGACTACCGTATTAAAGCAGGCCTTGTTCATTGCTTTCAGCCTGTTGAGCAAATAGAGTTTCCTGGCAAAGGTAAGTTAATATTGACGGTCTTCCGAAAAAATCCCCGCAAACGATTTCGTAACTAATTCAGCCAATACGTAAGAAGAAAATGGCATATTTTATGCACTATTTATGCCACCCTTATGGCGAATGCACATGTGACGTACGCGCCTATGCAACGACTTAAGTAATACACACACCGTATCATTCAGTTATGCGCCTGCTGATTCTCTGTCTCTTAGTCATACCCGGCTGTTTTGGGCAGACGCTTAAACCACTCCGGTATCAATCTGAAGTAGGCAGTTATTTTTCCACGTCGGGGCAAAACCCTTTCTGGCTCCGGGCCAATCAGTATGGAATCGTGCCGCGCGAGCATGCCATCATGACGGTACGCCATGCTATGGGGGTAGACTACCACGAGGCCCCAGTTACTAAACTGGATAGTCTTCGTGCCGTGAACCGACGGGTTGACTGGGGCTGGCGGGCCGAGGCCGTATTAAATGCCGGTTACTCCTATCAGGTATTGATTCCCGAAGCGTACGTTAAAGTGAAGCTTGGTGCTATTGAAATTTGGAGCGGCCGACGACGCGAACTCGTTGGGCTAGTCGATTCAACACTGTCGTCGGGTTCCTTTGCCGTGTCTGGTAACGCACTACCCATGCTCAAATTTCAGGTAGCCATTCCTGAATTCTATCCCAAACGGAGCCTGTTTAGCTTTAAAGGCTTTTACGCCCACGGTTGGTTTGAATCGGATCGTTTCGTCAAGAACACCCTACTTCACCAGAAAGCACTCTATGTCCGCGTTGGCAAGCCAAACTGGCGGCTGAAACTATACGGAGGCTTCAACCATCAGGTAATGTGGGGCGGTGGAACCGAACGGCTCCCCGGTTCACTCATCAAAAACAACCAGTTTCCGGCTACCTTCCGAGATTATGTGGATGTGGTGATGGGCAACAGCTTAGGCAACCGTACCGATGTCGATACGAATCGGGTCAGCTTATTCGACCGGGAAAACCGCATCGGCAATCACCTGGGAACGGTTGATCTGGGATTTGAATATACTGCCCCTTCTTTTTCCATTTTTGCTTATCGACAAAATATCTATGAAGACGGGTCACTATTTTACCTGCTCAATATCCGTGATGGACTCAACGGATTACGCATCCGCAATCGACGCCCGCTGAAACCGCACGGCGTTCAGATCCAGAACGTAGTGCTGGAGTATCTGTACACCCAAAATCAGGGGGGCGCTGTTTTTTCGGATGACCTGGCCCAGCGAGGTCGTGATAATTACTTTAATCACTCTCAGTACCAGGACGGCTGGTCGCGCTACGGCCTCACGATCGGCACACCGTTCATCAGCCCGTCTGGCGATGGACGAAGTGATTTACCCCAGTATGGCTTTACGAACAACAATCGGGTATCCGTCATGCATTTGGGCCTCTCGGGGCAGCTCCTTGATTTCTTTCGGTTTCAATTGAAAGCCTCTTACAGCGAGAACTTGGGCACCTACGAAAAACCATTTCCTTACGCGCTACGTCAGTTTTCTTCAGTACTGACCGTTTCCTCTCCCCTTTACATCCTCAATGGCGTGTCGGCAAATGCCAGCGTCGCTGCCGACTTTGGCGAATTGTATGATAACAGTGTAGGCTTCTACCTGGGCATTCGTAAACAAGGCCAAAGTCGCAAGCGCTGATCGGTTAATTTAAGCTTATTTAAGGCCTTTTATTTAAGCTTTACTTTTATCCTTATCTAATCTATACATCAAAAAGACCTACCGAAAAATAAATCTTCTCTTAATGTTGCTAAATCAGTATTCAAGTAAAACTTCAGCTGGCTAACTTCCTGAATCAAAACGACTTACTTATTAACTGTTTGATAAATACATAATCTATATATAGCGTTTTATGCATAGATATGGATTTGTAATTAACCAGAATTAAGTAAAAGTTACTTTATATACACGTAGTAACAGTTTGTAATTCTTACCCTCTCTAACCCTAAAATTAGTATGGCGACTCATCAGGAGCTTAAGGATGAAGAGTTGATCAAAATGCATCTGCACTCGCAGCAAAACAACTATTTCGAGACGTTGTATAACCGCTACGTCAGTAAAGTGTACAGGAGGTGTTTATCACTGACGAAAGACTCAGCCCAGGCCGAAGATTTCACGCATGACATTTTTCTACGGGTGCATGGTAATCTGGGTAAATTCAAAGAGCGTTCCGCGTTTTCGACCTGGTTATATTCTATTTCTTATAACTATTGCATGGACCAGCTTCGTTATGCAAATCGGACCACTACGATCTCTCTTGAGCACGATAAAGAGTATGACTGGAGCGAGTCCTCGGACCATGAAAACCTGGAGTTCCGTTTACAGCAACTAGCCGAAGTGATGGGGACTATTTCACCCGAAGAAACCGAGATACTACGTTTAAAATATGAGAATGGCCTTGATGTAAAACAGATTGCCGAGCAATTCAATTTAAAGAACAGTGCGGTGAAAATGCGGCTGAAACGCACCCGCGACAAGATCCGCCGGATGTATTGCGAACAACTCCTTTAATCACTCTTCTATTGAACAATCTTTACTCTTGATTTACCAAACAGGCGTTGCTTACTACTTACCTGTTCTTACGAAAAAAGCCTGGCAAAGTAGCTATCTAACTACTTGCCAGGCTTTTTTCGTGCTGTACATACTACCGTCTGGTGCCAAAATCCGTCACCCAGTAATGCTTGTAGGTACTGCTGGCGCTATAGCCATACCCTACCCCTACATTCTGGAAATTAGCACTCATAATATTTTTACAGTGGCCTGATGATTTAAGCCACCCGTCGACCACGGCGCGGGGTGTCGTATAACCAGCGGCAATGTTTTCGCCAGCCGCCCGCCAGATATAGCCTTCACGTGTCATGCGATCCCAGGGTTGCGACCCATCCCGGCTGGTATGACTAAAGTAGTTGTAGGTAGCCAGATCAACGGCGTATTTATCGGAAGCAGCATTGAGTTGCGCGTCCAAGGTTAAAGCAGGAACCGCTGGATATGTTGTTGTACCGCATTGGCAAGGCTTAGAGCGAGCCTGATTGATATAGGTTAAGACTTCCTGCTGCTGTGCAGTGGTAGCAGCGGCCGCCCGGGCGCCGGAGAGATTTGGGTAAGTAGGCTCCACTCCATTTGCTTGCCCGTCTCTGTACACCGACGACATAACCGGGGCTGGCGTTTGTGCGGATTCGCGATCTGATTGACAAGCGGACGTAGCCCACAAAAGAGCAGCGACACCAAGTAGGTAAGTACTTTTCATGCAATAATTGGGGTATATTTGTTGATTAAACGGTATACTTACCCATTTATTATACCAAATAATAATATTTTATTACATATACTTTACATACACTCTAATTAGTTACTTAATATTTCAATTAATAATAGGTAGCAGTACAAGCTAGTAGATAGCATTTAACGTACTTCATGAGGACCTAGAATCTTGAAGTTGCTGGCTCAACAGCTACGATTGAGCGGCCTCCTGGTCGTAGCACACATTGCACTCGCAACCAAAGAAGCTCTTGCCAAATCCTTTTAAGATTAAGACGATGAGTTTGTTGGATGAACAAGCCCACCGCCGGTTTTTTACCAAATATCTTCTACTCACAATCTTCTTCACCCATACCGTACGCTCAATCGGCATTGTTTTAGTCCACTCATCAAGGCGCTTTACCGTTCCGGTAGTTTGCTATACATAGTACCATCTATAGCATATACCTTTGGTCTACCAATCGGGAAGAACCCGACTACATGTTAGATCAAACCATAAAAACTATAAAGCCATGAAAACCTTCATTAAATCCCTGCTCGTTGCTTTCACCTTAGGTGTGGTTACTTTTTCTACTTCATCGGCCGCTATTAATCCAGGGAGCCGCCCAACCGCAGCAGCCACGTACAAAACAGGAATTTTTTCTACTGCTGATGGTAAACTGCAAATTGCTCTGGATAAGGAAAAAACGGGGCCAGTTGACATAAAGCTGAAAAACGCGGAGGGTAAAGTCTTGTACGCTCAGCACCTGGGTAAGAAAGAACAAACAGCGCGCCTTCGCCTGAACTTGAGTGATCTGCCCGACGGCGCATACCAAATAGAAATCACAAACGGTGTAGACACAACCACTCATAAATTAACTCTTTCGACAAATCAGCCCAGTACCCCTAGTCGTTTGGTAGCAATCAACTAGTCGCCTTTCGAGACCACCATTCATAATAAAGAAGGCCCAGCGGACAAACACCAGCTGGGCCTTTTATTTACGCTTTGTGTTTCCTTTTTCGGGCTGAGGTCTCAATACGTAAACGTCAAGCAAGGCATAAGGACGGGCGAGGTATTCCCGGATGAGAGTGCGGAACGAATAACCGTCCGGCACATCCTGAGCCGCAAATGCAATGGCTTCAATACCTTCGTGGTTACCGATGTAGAGCGCACGGGCATTGTGAAAGTTCTGCGAGATAATCGTGATTTTCTCCTGGTTAAATACATCCTTGCACCGAACCACCGAGTCGAAGGTTCGATAACCGGCATAGTCGAGGGTCATCACGGATTCAGGTACGCCTAGTTTCATCAAAGCCCGCTGCATATCGACCGGTTCGTTATAGTATTCCGAGTCGTTATTACCGCTAAGAATTAGATACTTGACCTTTCCTTCTTTCCAGAGCCGGGCTGTAGCCTCCATGCGGTAACGGAAGAACAGGTTCTCTTTTCCCGTACGCACGAACTTGCTGGTTCCTAACACCAAACCAACGTCGTTGGTAGGAAGCTCATTGATGTCAAAGTAAATCTGATTTCGAGTATTGTGTACGACCCACCAGTTGCAGATCAGTACGACAACTGCCCCAGTGAACGTAACGATCACACCAAGTTTAATGGTCCACTTCACCACACGTACCCCAACCGTTTCTCGGGGTGTATCGCTGCTGTGATCAGTCGTGGCCAACATGGTGTTCATATCACAAATTGAAATGTGGATTTTCAATCAGTCCAATTACATTGCCAAATGGATCTTTGACAGCCGCGGTCTTTATACCTCCACCTACATCCTGAATGTCAGCGTGGCGTGTAGCTCCCAAGTTAAGCAGGCGTTGCTCCACCTCACTGATATCGGCAACTCCCCAATACGCTAACGTGCTGCCGTCGGCAGGCTGTATGTCTGGGTCAAGGCCAAGTTCATAACCGCCTACGTTAAAACCAACGTAGAAGGGTTCATCGAAATACGGGGCCGTACCCAATGCCTTGGTATACCATGCTTTCGTTTCGGCGAGGGTCGGCGCAGCATAGATCACCGTCCGTAGCCCTAAAAATGGTTTACTGTCCATTCTTATTGGTTCAAGCGAAGAAATCATGACGATCTCCCCGCTTGAGTTGTTTACGAGAACAAGCCTAATTGCACTGGTTCAGCGGAGTCGGCATCAGCCGTTTCGACCGCAACAGGGTCGGTAAGCAGCTCTACTTTCGCGGCTTCTTTCACTATTTTTGGCGGCAGCAGTTTAACTTCTTTGACCTTGGCGAAAGGTAACGGTTTTCCTAATGCCTTCCACCCTCTGATGTCAATAAAGCCTTCGGGTTCCAACACCATCTTTTCGAGCGGCCCACGTTCTTTCACCTGGTGCACAATCTCAATACGAGGATAACGATCAACGGTTACGGCTAACGATTTTGATCCTTTAGCATCCCCAATAAAGCTGAACTTCTTATCCAACGAGATCGTCTCCACTTTAAAGCGCTTCACGTACCACGCCTTCTGGTTGGCTTCGTAATACACCGCCGACAGCACAATTTCAGGGTCAAACTTCATCAGCACAGCAATGTCGTTTGGTTCGTAGCGGTTCGTCAGATCGAAGCTGGTTAACTCATACTGCCCGTCTTTATAAACGACCAGTATACTGTCTTTCGCATCAAAATTGCCCAGGAGTTTACCCCGTTCGTCGCGGTTCAAACGACCGAGGTGGTCATCATACCAAATATCCAGGCCACCCAACGTCGACACCCCACCCGTTTTTTGCGTAATCTTACGAACCGGATATTTTGTCAGGATATTCCCCTGCGCCGAGCGGTTCTTAATGCCTACCGACGCAAAGTCATAGTCGAACTGCTTGATCTTCGCCGAGCTCTGCGCCGTCAGGTTTATCGTAATCACCTCGGCTTCGCCGTTGTCGTTGGCACTGAAATAGGTAAGTTTCGACTTGGGGTTACCCATTGTCAAGTCGTACTCCCGATCGCGGGTTACGCCCGTCACCGGGAATCGCTTGGCCATCGAGATACCCGACTTACCGTCAAGATAAATCATATTGTAGATTTTACGCTCGTCGTTTTTCTTGAACACCGAAACGTACACAATATCCTTGCCGACAAACACTTTCTCCTGAATTTTTGTGACCAGGCATTTACCATCCCGCCGGAACACGATAATATCGTCGATGTCGGAGCAATCACTGACGTATTCGTCTTTCTTCAGCCCGTAACCGATGAAACCGCCTTCCCGGTCTACGTACAGCTTCTGGTTGGCAGCAGCTACTACGTTAGCCGCAATGGTGTTGAAGGCTCGAATCTCGGTTTTCCGCTCACGTCCTTTACCATACTTCTTTTGGAGGTCTTTGTAATAAGCAATGGCGTAGCGGGTAATGTTCGCGAGGTTATCTTCCGTTTCGGCCAGTTCCTGCTCCAGCCGACGCATTAATTCTTCGGCCTTGAAGCCGTCATACTTTGAGATTCGCTTGATCTTAATCTCGGTCAGGCGAATCAGGTCGTCTTCGGTGATCTCCCGATAAAACTGCTTCTTAAACGGCTTGAGTGCTTTGTCAATCGTTTGTAATACAGCTTCAAAGGTTTCGCACTCTTCTATTTTGCGGTAGATCCGATTCTCGATGAATATCTTTTCGAGCGAGCTATACAGCAACCGCTCCATCAATTCACTACGCCGGATCTCGAGCTCGCGTTGCAGCAACTGCACCGTTTGGTGCGTGTTGACCCGCAAAATATCTGTAACGCTGACAAAATGAGGTTTATCGCCAATGATAACGCAGGCATTGGGTGAAATGGACACTTCGCAGTCCGTAAAGGCGTAGAGCGCATCGATCGTTACGTCGGGCGACACACCAGGCTGGAGGTGTACCAGAATTTCGACATCCTTAGCGGTGTTGTCGACCACAGCCGCGGTAGTGCGGCTCGGCGCTTTGATACGGATCTTACCCAGTTCGGCCGCTTTCACGATCGAGTCGATCAACTGCGACGTAGTAACCCCAAAGGGTACGTCGCGGATGGCCAGCGTCTTTTTGTCGACCTCCTCAATTTTAGCGCGCACCCGCACTTTACCACCCCGGTGACCGTCGTTGTAATTGCTCACGTCAATCAGTCCACCGGTCTGGAAGTCGGGAAACAGCGAAACGGGCTTATCTTTCAGGATCTGGATCGATGCATCAATCAACTCGTTAAAGTTGTGCGGCAAAATCTTGGTGGATAATCCAACCGCGATTCCTTCCACGCCCTGCGCCAGCAGCAATGGGAATTTAACCGGCAAAGTTACCGGCTCTTTCTTCCGTCCGTCGTACGACAGCTGCCACTCGGTTGTTTTGTCGTTATAAATCGCATCCAGCGCAAACTTGGACAGGCGCACTTCAATGTAACGTGGCGCAGCGGCTCCATCGCCCGTCCGGACATCGCCCCAGCTCCCCTGCGTATCGAAGAGCAGTTCTTTCTGGCCAATGTTCACCAGAGCCTCGCCAATGGAAGCATCGCCGTGCGGGTGAAACTGCATGGTTTGCCCAATCACGTTCGCCACCTTGTTGAAACGGCCATCGTCCATTTCTTTCAGGGCGTGCAGAATACGGCGTTGCACTGGTTTCAGGCCATCCTCTACGGCCGGTACGGCCCGCTCGAGGATAACGTAGGATGCGTAATCAAGAAAATAATTTTCGTACAAACCCGACACAACGGTCTGGGCATGTAAGACGTCATTGGTTGTATCAATCGGTTGTTCATCGGGTTCGATGGCATCGGCTGACGTTTCATCGTCGGCAGACAAGGCTGCGTCGGGTTGCTGCAAATCGTCGTCCATCGGCTCCTGATTCTCGTCGTTCATCATGAATTACTTCGGGACTATTCTATTAAAGTGGGCGGGTCAGGCCGTTCAATTAGTTATTGTTCGGCTCCTTAAATATACGAAAAAAAGTTGAAAAACCGCCTTAATTAGGCTAAAAAGGCAAACTCAGATAAACTATCCTTCTGGTTAGTATCCTCTGCCCAGCTCAACTCTATTTTCTACAGGCTCATCCGTCAGGTAATGATTCAGATTCCGTAAAAACTGCGCCACCTTTCCGGCTTCTTCGTCGGGTTGTCCGCCCCCTGTGTGCTGGGTGAGCAACACATTCGGCAAGTTCCAAAGGGGATTGTCGGTTGGCAACGGCTCCACGGCCGTTACGTCGAGTACAGCGCCACCCAGCTGTCCGGCTTGCAGGGCCGCAATCAAGGCGGGCTCATCGGTGGTGCTCCCCCGCCCTACGTTGGCGTAAAGGCTACCCGGTTTCATAGCCGCAATCAGTTCGGCCGAATAAAAGCCCGTAGCTGTACCCGGCAGGCAGTTTACCACAATGTCTGTGTGGGGCAGAGCTCGCTTTAGCTCCTCGGCCGAATGCAGATCAGCGTTGGGGTCCGTACGCGCCAGCATCTTAACAGAACAATCAAAACCGCTCAACATCTGGCGCACAGCCTGACCAATAGTGCCCGTGCCAAGCACGATGACCTGTTTATGCCGCATGATGTTGGTGCGGGCCCGAATCGGCGCGCCAACCCATTCATTACGGTCTTGCAGTAAAGCTAACTCCGGAATACGTCGGTAGAGGCTCAAGATGCCGGCGACCATCGTCTCAGCACATGGCCAGGCAAAATAGTCTCCCATGTTAGCGACCAGGGCTTTCACCCGTACATCGCGGTACCCGTCGAAGCCAGCCGAATCGAGTTGCCAGAAAAGTAGATTGGGTAAAGACTCGTCAAACCAGGCAACGGGTGGATTGCCCAGTACAAACTGAGCGTTCCGGAAAGCAGCCGCTTGCTTATCCTCCGATAAATCGTGTCGAAAAACAACAGCTATGGGTTGATTGCCGGGGCCTGGGGGCAAACTGCGTTGGAGGGTAGTTTTAAGGGTGTCGCTCAGCGCGGTATTTACAAAGAGTTGCATACTGGTTTTACGTAAAATCTACCCGTTTAGTTGCGTCCTGGTTAGCGTTTCCCGACTTCGCCCCCTTTCAGCTGTCCCAGTAGCCAGTTCGTCATCTTTTCGGTTTGTTCGGGATACGTCCAGTGGCCCGTATCGAGGTTATCGGTATCTAATATTTTAGGGCCTGGAATAACGTTATAAGCCGCATACATAGACGTTGGCGGGCAGGTTTCGTCGTTGAAGCCCCAGGAATAGCGACCAGGCACGTTCACCAGTCGGGCGAAGTTCACGACATCGTAATACCCGACGGTTCTGATCCGGTCGGGTTTGTTATTGAACGCCAGGTTATCTCCCGCGAACAAGTGCGGCCAGCCCCCGGCCCGTCCTTTCAGGTAGCCGGTCATGTCGCTCAGGGCCGGATAATAGGCGCCCACCCACTTAATCCGGGAATCAAGGCCCGCCGTTACGATAGACAAGGCTCCCCCCTGGCTGCCACCCGTAACGGCCAGATTCTGGCCGTCGTACTGTGGTAAGCTCGCCAGGAAGTCGACGGCCCGTACGCAGCCGAGGTACACGCGTTTGTAGTAATACCGATCGCGGTCGTCCAAATTAGCGGCCTGGTAGCCGTTAAGCGCCCCCCGGCTCAGGTTGTCATACACGCTGGGGTCCATCGTGACCGGCACGCCATGAATACCTACTTCCAGGGTGACAAAGCCCTTATCTGCTTCGGCAATCATGCCGTAATAGGGCCGGACACCCGCACCGGGCACCCGCAGGATAGCCGGGTATTTGCCTTCTTTTTTTGGGACGCACAGAATCCCGTAGAAGCGCGAGTTATTGATGTTCTGGAGGTTGAGCTGGTAAACGTTGGTTAGTTCGGTACAACGTTCGGGTAGTAGGGTCATGCGGGCGTCGATGGGTACTTTCGCCAGATCGGCCTTTGCTTTATCCCAGAACTCCCGAAAGTCAGCCGGATTGTCGACAGTCGGCTTGATGGTTAGTGGCTCAAAACCCGCCGTTGTCAGGCCCCGGTATTCTTTGCCATCCACTTCGACGGTAGCAATGCACCGCAAAAAGCCAGCCGTACGCAGGGTGCCACCGTCCAGGGCGAGGGTTCCATCGCGTAGCGTAACGGTTTCTTTCCTGACGGGCTCCATCTTCTCCGGCCCTATTTCGTACCGCAGTTTGGCCGCCTTCAGCAAGACATTGTTGCGGTAAACGGCTACGTTGAATTTTACCGGTTCGCCTACTTTGTACAACCAATTGTCATGGTCGGGGGTAACAAGAACTTTAACGAGTCGTTCGACGGGTTGAGCCAGTGCCGTGCTGGCCCAGATCAGTAGCAGACTGGGAAGCAAACATTTTTTCATGGAATTCAGGGAATGATGAACACGATCTCCCTGCTAAAGCAGCTTTACTCGAAATTATAACCAGTGGCCATCAGGCAACACGGGCGGGCGTTTGCTGCCCACGTCGAACAGGCTGAAAATTAACAAGGCAACGAACCAGCAACATCAGCGGATAGACGACATCAACCCCACCCGGTACCTTCGACAGGAACATACCCAATAGAATAAGCACCGCCGTGATACCAAAATACGTGGTCCGTCGACGAGAGGTCGTGTTTGAACCCGTAGCCCAATAGACTAGGGGTAGATGCAGCGGCATTAGATACAATAAGGTTGGATTCCAGGCCGTAACACCATCATCTCGTATCATCCACAGCAAAAACAAAAACCATCCTAGAAAACCCGATACGCCGAACAACAATCGGTCGAGCCAGCGGTCTACTTTACCCCCTCTCACATAACGCCGGATAGTAAATAGAGTAACTACCACGCCCAGTATGGTAAAGACAACATCTGGATCGAATATGAAAGGGACTTGCTTTCGAAATACCTGCTGTGCTGCAAACAATGTCTGTTCGCCCTGAACGAGTGGTACTATCTGCCCATTAGCCTGTCTTACCGTAGCGTGAGCCAGTTGGTCATGCACCTGATCGGGCAAATACATGGCATGCCAGCCATCCGTTTGCTCATCAGACGGCTGGCCGATGGCCAAGTTCATGCCTAACTGATACCAGGGCTTGTCATTCAGATAGTCATTCATCAGATCACGGTACGACTTGCCGGTCATGCGTGAGCGCGATGGAATGCTCAGGCTATCGCCACACGCATTAGCAATCATATCGCGGGGACGGGTAGCGCAGTTGTCGTAATAGAATTTGTACCGATACTCCCGGTTTTGGGGAAGATAATTTTCCTCCAACGCTGCGAATAACCGTTGCCGTTGTGTAAGAGAAAGATTCAGCTGTTGTTCCCGAATGCTGCGATTTGTTTGCTGATAATAGTAAGCAACCTGATATAAATTATGAGCGGTTACGTAGTAAGGCAGTGTACCTCTTAAGAACTTTAATATGAACCAATCTGCTCTATAATCAAACCCGCCGTAACTATAATCACGGTCGAGGCTGAGCACTGGATCAACAATCCGTATTTCGGTATGCCCAAATGCTGACGAAATATCATCATTTCCCGGCCCGTAGGTGATCAGACTTACCCGCGACGAGGGGGAAAGCTGCTGGCTGAACGAAAAATGGCTACTCCACACGATGAAGCACAAAACCAGAAGCGTGCGAGAGAGTAACTGGGTTAGGCCAGGTTCACTCTTCGTCTTCATCCTCCTCATCGCGGCTGTATTTACGGGTTTTCTCCCGGCTGGGCTCTTTTCCCTGAACGCAGATAACAATCTCACCTTTTACTGTTTTTTCGGCAAAGTACGTAATAAGTTCGGACAACGGCCCGCGTCGATTTTCTTCAAATAACTTGGTCAGTTCGCGCGAAACGCTGGCCGGACGGTCGGCTCCGAACACCTCGGCAAACTGCCCGAGGGTTTTGAGCAACCGGTGGGGCGATTCGTAGAAAACCATCGTTCGCTCCTCACTTGCTAACTCAGCCAGGCGCGTCTGGCGGCCCTTTTTGTGGGGCAAAAATCCTTCAAACGTAAAACGATCGTTGGGCAGGCCAGAGTTCACCAGGGCGGGTACAAAGGCCGTTGCACCGGGCAGGCACTCCACGGGAATATCGTTCTGAATGCAGGCCCGCACCAGCAGAAACCCAGGGTCTGAAATGGCCGGCGTACCGGCATCGGTAACCAAGGCGAAGGTTTTGCCTTCTTTCAACTGATTGAGCAGCCGCTGTACCGTCTGATGCTCATTAAAGATATGATAGCTGTGAAGGGGTTTGCTGATGTTCAGGTGACGCAACAGAACCCCCGATGTGCGGGTGTCTTCCGCCAGGACAGCATCTACGCTTTGCAGCACATTGATGGCCCGCAGGGTAATATCATCAAGATTGCCGATGGGCGTCGGCACTAGGTACAATTTCATGCTGCAAGATAGGGTGCGGTTTTCGGTTTACTGTTTTCGGGGGTGAACATAAAACCGCTTTACGTCACTGAAAACGATGCACCGAAAACCGTAAACTACAACTTGTCAATGGCCGCGGCTAACTGACGATCTTTATCCGTGACGATATTACCCGCATCGTGCGTCGATAGCTTTATGGTCACCTGATTGTACACGTTCGACCACCAGGGGTGATGGTCCATTTTTTCGGCAAGCAGGGCCACACGGGTCATGAACGAAAAGGCTTCGCTAAAATCATTGAATGTAAACTCGCGGATGAGTTGGTTATCCTGCTCCTGCCACATGGGAAAGTAAGGTGCTAATGGGAAGTTATAACTTTACAACCGCAACACGGATCGCAAAGTTTATTGGCCGACGAGCAAGCAGCGGGTTTGCTCTACAACGTAGACCGTTTTGAAGCTGCATCTTATTTCTTGATCATCAGAAACGGTTTCATGCAGGCAAAGCACTTAAAGCTTTTAGTTGGCAGAAAAAACATAAGCATTTTGACCCACAGGGGTCTGGCAATTCGATCGATGGAGACGGCTTCACCGCAGTATGGGCATTGGTGCCGACGGGTTGGTCGGTAAAACAAGAGGAGGCCAATGACAAGCCCAGCCAGGAACAGCACTGAAATAGTGGACGGGTTCATATTGAATCAGTTTGAGGAAAAGAGGTTCGCTAAAATAAGCCTACTTTTCTATCCCAACCAACTGATTAGCAATAAAGTAATAGAGTTTCTCCTGTTTAGCCTACAAAACAAAATAAGTCACCAAATAGCTACTTATCGCACTGGAAAATTATGCCAGACTAGCCGAGGCATAGTAGGAAACAGCATGCGTGTCATGTTCGTCAGTACGTAAAAGCACAGGATCAATGTAATCAGGAGCGCCACATTCATGCCGGGCTGCAACCAGCGTCTTTTAATAAGTCGGTAATAGTAGAGCCCGACCGCTAATGTAAAGACAATGACAAGAAGGTAAATAACCCAAACAAGGTACTGCATAGCTCAAACGTAGTAAACTTCATGCAGGAAGCAACCAGTCAATGCCTGACATGTACTAAACGGTTTATTTAGGTTAAAATTGGGTGATAAAGGAAACAGCCGTTTAAATGACCAGCTCTACTTTGTCATTTAAACGGCTGTTTGGCAGAGAGGAAGGGATTCGAACCCTCGATACGGTTGCCCGCATACACACTTTCCAGGCGTGCTCCTTCAACCACTCGGACACCTCTCTAAAAAGAAACCATGAAAGACATTAAGGTGTCTTATACTTGACGGCAGAGAACATTTGCTTAGCCTTCTGCTTCTAAAGTCCTGCAAAATTAATCAGAAAAGCCGTTTTTCCCAGTCCGGAAAAATTGTAAAGCAGAATAAGTAATAAATACAGTAGCGAAGGACAAAAGGGCGGCCGGTGGCCCGTCGTCTGCTCAGTCTGACCAACAACCACTTCTGGAGGCAATCAGGCCACACACCCGGCTACGCTTTAGGCAGCGTTGGCACCTCCGGTGGGGTGAATTTATGCGGCTCTCCGTTTTCATCCCACTTGTACATCTGCCCTTTGCCATCAATGAAGTAAGCCCCTGGCTTAATCTTTCCGGTACGTTTTCCGGAGGTCTTCGAGATAGTTTTGGTAGCGTTCGAGGTACCGTTTTTCGTTTGTGACATAGCTGGTGACAATAAAGGCAAACAGGGTATCCGAATCGTCCCGTTTGGCAACGTGAAACAAAGTTAAGTAGTGCCGTCCCCTAGCTTCAAATTGGGTTTCATCGCCCTTGATAGGTTGTACACTGACATTACCCCGTAACAGGCTGGCAATGTCCGAAAATTTTAAATCATGGTGTCGTTTGGCAGGGTCAAGCTTGGTCAGATCAGCCCGGTAATTTTCAATAACATGATCAGCGAATTTAGTCTGAAAAAACAGTTCGGCTTTTCCAAAAGGAGTATTGATAGTCGTGTTTTTCTTGATCAGTAATCGCTTCATAAACGCTAAACTATCGATTCAGACGATAGTCAGCAAATTAACGGCGCGCTCTGGTGTACCGGCTAGACAATCCGAAGAATTAAGAACCGAAAAAGCCAGTCTGCTACTGGCAAACTGGCTTTTCTAATAAACCCTGCGATGGGGTTGCAGAGAGCGAGGGATTCGAACCCCCGGTACCCTTGCGAGTACTTCTGATTTCGAATCAGACCCGTTCGACCACTCCGGCAGCTCTCTTCGGCATTTGGGAGTGCAAATATGCAGGATTGCGGTTTATGACGCAACACCCCGCTCCCAAAAATTTCGGTTACGCATCATCGCCCGGTTCACTCATTTCACCACTGATGGGCTGAGCCAGCAATGTCCTTAGTCGAGTGACGGCAGCCGGGTCCTGGCTACTTTCGCGCCCAAGCAGCACCATGAGTTTCGTGATGGCGGCTTCAGTAGTAATGTCGGCTCCGCTCACTACGCCAATTTGCCGGAGTAGTTTACTGGTCTGGTAGCGCCCCTGCGTAACCCGCCCGCCTTCGCATTGTGATACGTTGAAAACCACAACGCCCCGGTCAATGGCTTCTTTGAGCGTGTCCAGAAACCAACTGTCGGTTGGGGCGTTCCCAGCACCAAAGGTTTCCAGTACGACCCCGCGCAGGTTACGGATGTTCACAATAGACTCCACCACGGGCTGCGTAATGCCCGGAAAGAGCTTCAGAATCGTTACGTTCGGGTCGAGCACGGTGCGAATCGTTATGGATTCGCCAGGCTCATAGGCCCGAATAAACGGTCGGTTATAATCAATGCTCACCCCAGCCGTGGCTAGATGCGGGTAGTTTTCGGAAGCAAAGGCGTTGAACTGAACGCTTTCCTGTTTAGTGGATCGATTGCCCCGCAGTAACCTGGAGTTAAAGTACACGCAAACTTCGGGCACAATCGGTCGTGCATTTCCTTGTGCATCGGTGTCTACAGCGGCTGCAATTTCAAGCGCCGTAATGAAGTTTTCGCGGGCGTCGGTTCGGGCGACTCCAATAGGTAATTGAGCACCAGTCAGAATAACGGGCTTGTTGAGGCCAACCAGCATAAAACTCAAGGCCGACGCCGTGTAGGCCATGGTGTCTGTTCCGTGCAGTATGACAAAGCTGTCATACTGCACGTAATTTTTCTGGATGATGCGCGCCAGTTCGACCCAAACGGCCGGCTTCATGTTCGACGAATCAATGATGTCGTGCAGCGTAATGAGGGTAATCTCAAAATCGAGCCGGTTTAATTCGGGTAATCGATCGAGTACCTGTTCAAAATCAAAAGGAATCAACTGGTTGGCCTTTCGGTCATAGACCATACCGAACGTACCGCCGGTATAAATGACTAAAACCGCCTGTCTCGGCCGTTTGGGCAAAGCAGGATTAATGCGTACTGTTTTGTAAGACATTCTATTCTGATACGAACCTGCGTCCGTTTTGCACGTTCAATAACGGCTGGACGTCGATCGTAACGCCAACCTGATTAGGGCAGCAAGTTAGCATACAACGCCGGAAGCAGCGATACGGCATTGGCCGTGGTATGACGAGCTACATCGTCAATGCTGATTTGCTTCAGGTCGGCAACGCGCTGGGCAATGAGTCGGATATAAGCCGCTTCGTTACGTTTACCCCGGTGCGGCACGGGAGCCAGATACGGTGCATCCGTCTCCAAAACGAGGTGTTCAAGACCAACGTGCGGCAGGACTTTGTCTAATCCACCGTTTTTGAACGTACTCACCCCGCCAATGCCCAACTTAAAACCCAGCTCTATCGCTCGCCGGGCCTCATCAAGCGTACCAACAAAGCAATGGAAAATGCCGGTCAGGTCAGGCAGGGCCAGCTTTTCGATCAGGTCGGCGGCTTCGGCAAAGGCGTTGCGGTCGTGCCCCGAGCGGGTGTGCATTGACACGGGTAATTTTTGCTCGGAAGCCCACCGTAACTGGGTTTCAAAGGCCCTGAATTGCTGGTCGACAAAGGTCATGTCCCAATAAAAATCCAGCCCGATCTCCCCTACTGCCATAAATGCGTTCCGATTGAGCTGGTCTTCAACAGCCGCCAGTTCGTCTTCGTACGTATCGTTTACGTAAGCCGGGTGCAGACCCATCATGGGTAAACAGCGTTCGGGATATTGTTCGGCCAGGGCCATCAGGCCCGGTACTGTTTCGCGGGCGCAGTTCGGCATCCAGATCTGGCTAATCTGCTGGGCTTCGGCCCGATCGAGCATGGCATCGCGGTCTTGCTCGAACTGCTCGTCGTAAATATGGGCGTGGGTATCAATAAGTTGCATAAACACTAATGGCTATCCCTACGTCAGCTGTAGTGTCTTCCTTTCCACTCGATTCGCGTTGGCAAGAGGTAGAAAACGACCGACACAGGACCAATGATGAGCTGGTATATTTCAAACAGCAACACGTAGGGCCATAAGTTGGTTTGCCGCAGTCGGCTCAATCCAAACGAAATAACCAGCGTTTGTAAGAATAGCTTAAGCACATACAGCCCAACAGCGGCAACGGGGGCCAGCAAAAAAAGTCCGAATAACAATGGCCCCGCCAGGTACTGCCCATATAACCCGGCGACAATCCAGGCGGGCAGGTCCGTTGCCCCCTGCATCCACCG
The DNA here is from genome assembly GCF_042684525.1 of Spirosoma soli. NCBI lineage: Bacteria > Pseudomonadati > Bacteroidota > Cytophagia > Cytophagales > Cytophagaceae > Spirosoma > Spirosoma soli. The sequence continues at coordinate 245,536 of NZ_JBHULN010000009.1, forward strand.
TTTACGTTGATGCAGAAAATCCCGCAGCGTATCAACAGGTTTGGTAATGGCTAGAACGGACTCTGACAGCAGATTTTTAAATTCGTACCCAACGCCAACCAGGGCTTTAAACAGGGCATAATCTTCGACTACCGAAACCGGTAGTCGTTCATAACCGCCAACTTGTTCGTAGGCTTCGCGGCTTACGGCCATATTGTTGCCCATCGCCGTCACCGGAATACCTAAACTGCTCAATACATGCGCCAGGGTCAGGTTGTAGAGCCAGTCAATCGTTTGAAGCTTGTGAAAGAGGGTTGGCCCCTGAGGCAGCGTGATACCCGTAACGATGCCGACGTTGCCGACAAATTGTTGACTCATCTCGCCTGACCAGCTGGCAGGTACCTGGGTGTCGGCGTCCGTAAACAGGAACAGACGCCCCCGCGCCCGCCAGGCCAGTTGAGCCAGCACGTTTGCTTTACCCACCAGCCCTGTCCTGCTTTCGGTAACATCGATCAGGTGAAAGTCGGGATTATCGTTGATAAACGTAGCCGCGACGGCGCTGGTGTTATCGGTAGAGCTGTCGTTACCGATGAGCACCTCTACCGTGCCGGGCGGATATTGGAGCTGACTTATCGCCCGTAAGCAGTTCGGCAGGGTAGCTTCTTCATTCCGGGCAGCAATCAGAATACTAACGTCCGGCCGATGGGTCGGCTTAAGCGTGCTCCCGGGCAGAACGTCAGTAAGCGGCATAAACGGGTTGCTGAACGGCCCGGAACGAATAGCCCCGCTCGGCAAAATGCGCCAGCATCCGGGGGAGCACGTACCGCATCGTGGGCCAGGCTTTCAGGCTATCATGAAAAACAACAATGGAACCCGGCTCGGTATACTGAATCGTCTTACGCAGGCATACATCAGCGGGCAGATTCCGGTCGAAATCACCGGTTAGCACGTCCCACATGACAATGGAATAGTTCTCCATGACCTGGGCTACCTGCGTTTTCTTGATCCGTCCGTAGGGCGGTCGAAACAGCTTGGTTTCGATGCCTAACTGCTGCTGACATTTTTGGATATTTTCCAGATAAAGTTCATCCTCCGTTTTCCAGCCGTTGAGGTGGTTGAAGGTATGATTACCGACTTTGTGCCCAGCTTCTAACACCTTGTAAAGCACATCTCTATGCTTTCGCACATTGTCGCCGATGCAGAAAAAGGTGGCCTGAGCCGCATGCTTGTCGAGTTGCTCCAGCACAAACTCCGTCACTTCAGGAATTGGCCCATCATCGAACGTCAGGTAGATCGTGGGCTCAGCGTCGTCTTCGATTTTCCACCAGAACTCTGGGTAAACCGTTCGGAGCAAAAAGTTGGCTTTATGTAAGAAGAAGGACAAAGTAGTATATGATTTATGACCTACGATGTACGATTTCATCGGTACGTAACCAGTCGTACATGTAACATCGAAAGTCAGTTAAGATTACGTCCTTTCCACTGGTAGCCTTTTCCCTGAGCCGCTAACCCGAAGAATACGACGTAGAACGGATACAATAACTGCGTCAGTGGGATAATGTTTATCGACGATTTTTTTTGTAAAAAAACAAGAACTTGCCGTAAAAACAAAAACTCCGGAACAACCTTCAGCCCAACAACGAAAAGAACCGAATTTCCGTGCATAACTCCCATCAACCAGCCCAGTACGGCCACTACCGGAGCGGCATTACTCAAGAACACAAACACGGCCAGCAGCGAGGGTAACCAGCTCTCGTAAGCGCGCCATTTGCTGGCCCACCGTTTGCGCTGGTTGTAGAATGCTCGCCAGGACCGATGCGCCTGGGTAGTGACAATAGCCTGCGTACTTTTCAGAAATCGAACGCCATCAGGATACCGGGCTGCGATCTTGTGCATCAGAAACTCATCGTCGCCCGATGCCAGATGATCCACCCCGGCAAACCCATTTACCTCCCAAAACACCTCCTTTACGTAGCACAGGTTGGCTCCGTTGCACATCGTTGGCTGACCCAATGCCAGGGTGCAGGCCCCCGACCCAATCAGACTCGAAAACTCTACCGTTTGTAAGGAGTCAAAAACTGACGCTTCGGTTGTAAACGTAACCGGACCTGTGATCATTTTTGCGTTTGTTTGTCCATAAAACTGAGCAAAGGAACGCAGCCAGTCGGGCCCCACCCGGCAATCGCCGTCGGTGGTGATGATTAATTCACCGTTGGCGAGGGCGATACTTTGGCTGATGGCCCGTTTTTTAGGTGAGGCCGTCCGCTCGTCGGTTAGGGGCAACGGGCGCAGGGCGTAGGGCGCGGTTTTGCTGTACGCCTGCACAATCGCCAGCGTATTGTCTGTAGACGAATCGTCGGCGACGATTACCTCGAAGTGAACATACGTCTGCCGACTTAGGTCTGCGAGCAAACGGCCGATGTTATCAGCCTCGTTCCGCACCGGAATTATGACCGTGATGAAAGGCCCGGTTGCCGGATTGTGCGCGGGCTGAAACAGTGGTATTCGCAGCCAGGTAATCCAAAGCGTTAGTGTAAACAGGGCGTAGAGGAGGCTAATCACCACCAGGATGGTTGTCATTCGGCGGTCAGTTTAAGTTTCCACACCCAGATTAGCCCAACCAGTATGGGCATCAGGACGTTAGCCACCCAGAGGGTCAGTGTGGCCGATAATAATACCGGGGCCGGAACCCCAAAAGGAGCGAATACCCACAAAGATGCAGCTTCGCGGACACCGAGGTCGCTCAACAGATTAAACGCTGGTGTCAGTGTTTTAGCAAGAAACACCAGCCCAATCCCCGAGACCGACACTGCCGTAGGTAGGTCGATGCCCAGCAAACGTATGGCCAGGTAAAACTGGGTTGAAAAAACGAGATAGCGCAGCGTGGCGGCCCCGAGTGCTAAAACAATTTCCCGGTCGCTATACTGGCTTGCTACGTTCCAATAGGTCACAAACCGGCGCATGATCGTCCTTCCTTCCAGCCATTGTAAGAGTGGTCGACGAGTCAGTCCAAACACAACACCTAATCCGGATAGGCCCACCAGCAGCACCAGTAGCCAACGTCCGGCGGTGTTGGCGCGACTGGAGACGATTGTCAGGTGATGCGCCCAGGCCAGGGAACCAAATACAAGCGCGACGTAGAACTGCATACCGCCCGATACCAACGAAGCGCCGATGGCCCTTGCCCGTTCATTCGTGCGTAACGACAACACCCGCCCCGACGTGTCGCCCAGTTGAGCGGGCAGGGCAAAGCCAAGCGACACCCCTGCCAGTACGCCCCGGTACGCGTCCCAGAAGTTGGTCAACTCAACGCGCCGAAGCAGAATTTGCCACTTTACGGCCTCAAATCCCCAGTTAACCGGCGTAAGTACTATGAGTGCCGCTGCCCATCGTTCGGGGTATTGAACGGCCTGGAGCTGTCGTTGCACACTGCTCCAGTCAAACCGTTGCTGTTGCAAAACGTGGCCAATATAGGTTAACAGTCCGGCGAAAACGGCTATTTTAACCCAAAAGCCGATTTTTTTAGAGGGTTTCAGCGACAAAACGTATGAGAAAACGTTACTTTGCAAAAAGCTTTAGCGATTTAACATGATCATACCCACTCAACCCGTCGTCGTTCCGGATCGCCGGACCACCGAGAAAATCATTCTTGGTGTAGACCCTGGCACCCAGGTGGCCGGTTACGGCGTCATTATGATTAAGGGAGGTGTGATGAGTATGATTCAGTACGGCGTCATTCAGTTGAGCAAATATAGTACGTACCAACTGAAGCTTCAGAAACTCCACGAAACCATCCTGCGCATTATCGACGAGCACAAGCCCGATGAGATGGCCATTGAAGACCCGTTTTTTGGTAAAAACGTGCAGGCGATGCTCAAACTGGGCCGGGCGCAGGGCGTTGTGATGGCCGCGGCTTTATCCCGCAATATTCCGATCGTTGAGTATGCGCCCCGACGTATAAAGCAATCCGTTACGGGTAACGGGAACGCGTCTAAAGACCAGGTATCGCACATGGTCGGCCATCTGCTGAAAGAAGATCTGAATCCGCAGTTTTTCGACGCCACCGACGCGCTTGCCATTGCTGTTTGCCACCACTTCCACGAAAACGCGCTGCCGACCGTGTCGAATAAGAAAACAAAAAAAGGAGCCTGGGGGGCTTTTGTCAGCGAAAACTCCAACCGGATTGCGTAGCGCGAACAATGTTGGCTGAGATAAGCGGACGCACTATTTGTAAATTACTTACATGGAGCTTTCACCACGTTATTTCAGCGTTGAGAAACGGATCATTTCGTTGATTCTATCTGCCTACTCATTTCGCTAAGATTCATTAGCTTATAGCTGGAGTTGATTTGAAAAAGGGAATCCTTTACCGGTTCAGACTTTAAACTTATTGCGGTGTAACGTGTGCTCCACCCTCGCTCATTAATCGTAAACTGTAAGGCAGTACCCGGTAGTTTGCGTATGGGGTCAAACAAGGTGCCAATTGGGACGTAAATGGCATCTGTGACAATAGCGTCAAGCAGTTCACCTGGTTCACCTCCCTTGAGAGACACTCTTTTGGCGGGTAGATTGAGCCACTTTACTTTCTGAATTACTTTTTCAACGGTATAGGTGTCAACGCCAAGGAGGGCCTGTTCAGATTTGAATAGTTTCTCATCCTCGTACGTCATAAAAATAGCCATGTTATCTGTTGTATCCTTAATGGTACTGGACGACTCTCCAAACAGATAGGTACCCTTCTCATTTCTGATATAAATATCTTTCTGGATATCGCCAGGAGTGAACGGATTCGTTCGCCAAATTTCAAGACGAAATAGGTCGCCTTTTTTGTAGACAACTGTTTTAGACGGAATGTAGCCAGCCGGATAAGCTTCTAACCGCTTTATTGTATCCGTCTTATAGATAAGGATTCCCTCTCGAAAAGAAGACTGAGCAGCCAGTTGGAGGGAAAGTAGAGACGCGATTAAAGAGCAGAAGAAGGCTTTTCCGATCAAGTTCATGCTGTAAATTTATGTACCTCAAAAGAGACTTTCATCGTGTAATTGACATTGACGTTTTTGTTCATAGCCTACTGACACAGGGCTGTCACAAGGCCATTGCGTTTTTGAGCAACCAACTTCTCGTCGGCTAAAATTACAACAGCGCAACATTTACGGGGTTTAACTACTGTCAATTTTTACGCTGACGACAGCCTGAAACGGATAGTGTATCGCAAACTGAACTTGTCATACTCACGAATCCTGCGTCTTTCGGCTTAATGCTAATACGTATGACAAGTTCAGTTTGCTGATAGGCTGACCAGCCCTTTATCCTGCTGTTAAACTCGAGCGAGCATTTATGTCATTGCTTAACAAGTTCGATCTGCTCAATTCCTCTGTTTAATCCGCGCCAGATCATAGTTGATTGCTTACTCGTCGTTTCTAAAGAGAAGTTATCGCCCACTAGCCCTATCTTCTGTAAAAATGCTTCTTCGGGCTCAGTCAAGTGCGACCCATTCGGAAATCTATAACTAAACAAGAAAAAAGTCTGGGGGCCTTTTCTGTTAATGATCCAGTCAGCATTCGCTAGCATATCGAATTGAACAGGATAGGTTTTATTACCATACTTGATGGTACCGTCATATTCGCCCCGGCGAAAATCTCTGGGCGAAGAACGAGGTACTGCTGCGGGCACAATTGTAAGAGTGGCTATGTCAAGCAGCGTAGTGTCCTTGGCTATTTTTAACTCTTTTTGAGAGGTATTATAATTTTGATATTTGATCTTTACTTGGCGCAGCTTCCACTGTCCAACGATTTGAGGAGCCAAAGTTTTCATCAATTCTATACTCTCCTGATCATAATCTATGTTAGGAGCATTAGGAGCGACTTCTTTACTTTGGGTGCACTGATAGAACAGTAAGCTGGTTATTAATAAGGTAAACAGGTAGTTTTTCATAATACGTAGCGTTTAACGGTAAGAGTCTCACAATAAAGATATGGTTGTAACGCGGCTGAAAAATTGGGTTCCTTTCTTAAAGTAAAACTTTACGTACAGGCAGTGGATTGTTTTGAACCCTTGTCTTATGCTCATACAGCCGTAATCCACCATTTCATAGTTCAGAGAGTATAGTCTGGAGGTTAGCTTTCCTCTAAAAGCACTTTTTTTACACCGAAATACCCTTGAACGGTGTTGAAGCGATTCAACAAACTTCGATAGACGGTCTAATCTACCTACCTAACATGGCGTTCTTTCAAAAAACGATACAGCTCCCTGCTTATTCACGTGGTTTCCACCTCATCACCCGTATTGTCGAGCGAGAGTTCACAGACCTACAGCAGATTAACATAGGCGTACTTCATGTGTTTATTCAACACACGTCGGCCAGTCTCACTATCAACGAGAACGCCGATCCGACCGTTCGGGGTGACTTTGAGCGGTTCTTTAATAAGACAGTTCCGGAAAATGCCCCGTATTACCAACACAACTACGAAGGGTCCGACGACATGCCCGCGCACCTGAAAGCGGCCATGCTGGGCCACTCGGTCAGCATTCCCATCACAAACGGGCGGCTTAACCTGGGCACCTGGCAGGGTATTTATTTGGGTGAGCACCGCAACCAGGGCGGGTTACGAACACTGGTATTGACCGCCTGGGGGGAGTAAGCAAGAAATCTATCGTAGCAATCGCCACACCTCGGCGACACTGGTAACGGGCAACTGACAGGCTCGATTATAGCAGACGTACACGGTTGTCTGGCCGTTTACCGCGCTACGTTGCTGCAGCAAGGGCAAAGCGTTTCTGCCGACTTCACTGGTTTCAGAAGTGCCACACAGCACTTTATTGGGGTAAAATTCGGCGTCTAGCTGCGCTCGGAACGATTCGGCTTCAGGGCCAACAATGGCGATTTCGGCCGTCGGGCGAACGCGCATCGCGAACAGAGCCGCCCAGTTAGTCAGGTAATCGGCGTTTTGCTGCACCAGCGGCTGCACGCGACCCAGCATCCGGTCGGCGCGTTCGGCATAGTCGGACGGTCCGTCGCCACGGCGCTCCAGCAACAAGCTTAGGGTATACAAATTTTCGGCCATCATGGAGTTAGACGACGGCACTACATTGTCGAACAGCTCTTTGCGCCGGGCAATGAGTTCTTCACCGTTTTTATCAGTGAAAAAAAACATCGGATCAGGGCCACCCTCCGACTCCGTGGTATCGGCGAAGTTGGTCAATACGTACTGCATCAGTTGATCGGCCTCGATGAGCCAGCTTTCCGTAAATGTTGCCTGATACAGCGACAACAGGCCATCGATTACGGCGGCATAATCATCCAGGAAACCAGGCTGAGTGGCCCTACCTTGTCCGCCCTCGCGGCTTTTGTAGGTGTGCCAAAGTCGACCGTTGCGGGCGTCGCGCATTTTTTTGAGCAGGAAAAACGCATTACGCAACGCCAGCGTCAGAAACTCCGGTTCGCCAAAAATGCGATACGCCGTAGCCAGGCCTTTCAGCATCAGCCCGTTCCAGGAGCACAGGATTTTATCGTCCAGGCCCGGCCGAATTCGCTCATTCCGGACGCGCAAAAGCCGGGTATGAGTAGCATCCAAACGGACGTTCAAATCGGCCAGCGACCAACCCATCCGCTCAGCAAACGACTCATCGCTTTCCGTTCGGTGGAGAATGTTGCGGTGTTCCCAGTTGCCGTTCTTGGCCAGGTTGTATAAGTCCGCAAACCAGTCGTAGTCCTCGCCCACAATTTCCCGAAGTTCCGGAGTTGTGAACGTGTAGAACTTGCCTTCCACGCCCTCGCTATCGGCGTCGAGCGCTGAATAAAAACCACCTTCGGGACTCAGTAGCTCACGTTGCGCAAAGGCAATAGTCTGGTATACAACGTGCTTGTAGAGCGGACTTTTGGTCAGGCTGTAGGCTTCGGCGTAGAGCGTTAGCAGCTGACCGTTGTCGTACAGCATTTTTTCGAAATGGGGCGCAAACCAATCCGCATCCGTTGAATACCGCGCAAAACCACCGCCGAGCTGGTCGTAAATGCCCCCCAGCGCCATCCGGTCGAGGGTTAAGGTAACCTGATGCAGGGCTGCATCGTTGCCGGCCGACGTGGACACGGTGCTATCGTAATAACGAAGCAGAAACCGCCAGATACTCGGCATTGGGAACTTAGGTGCCCGACGCATGCCCCCTTTCTCGTCATCAGCTTTTACGGCTACTTTCCGGTACAGCACATCGAGGGTTTCGGGTGCAAATAGCGGGTCGTTTTGGGTCAGGCCGTAGCGTTCGGCATTCGAGAGGTTTAGCTCAGTGGCAAACCCTTCGGCCGATTGCGCGAGGTCATCGCGGTGCTCGTCGAAAGCGGCCCGAACGCTGGCCAGCAGCTGCACCCAATTCTGGGTAGGCAAATACGTAACTCCGTAAAAGGGCTTGGCGTCGGGCATCAGAAACACGTTCAGCGGCCACCCCCCCTGCACGCCCATCGCCTGCACCGCTTCCATGTAAATAGCATCAACATCCGGGCGCTCTTCGCGGTCTACTTTGATGCAAACGAAATACTCGTTCATCACCCTGGCTACGTTCTCCTTCTCGAACGATTCCCGCTCCATTACGTGACACCAGTGGCAGGCCGAGTAACCGATGCTGACAATGATCGGTTTGTCTTCGTTGGTGGCTTTATTTAATGCCTCCTCTCCCCAGGGGTACCAGTCGACGGGGTTTTCGGCATGTTGGAGTAAGTAAGGGCTGGTTTCGTAAATGAGCTGATTAGGCATAGCGTTGAGTAACTAGCGGAACGAACTTACCGCGTGATAATGACTTTCTTGGTCTGGCTGGCGGTGTCGTTGCTGACCCGCAGGAAATACGTGCCGGTTGGTAAATGAGCACTGTCGATCACTTCTTTAACACTGTTAACCTGCCTTTTCAACAGAATTTGACCATGTATGTTCAGCAGCCGAAGTTCGGTTTGAGGAGCTGGTACACGTGAAAACGATACCGTAAGTGACGTGCTGGCCGGGTTGGGTGATACGCTGACGTCCCCTAAAACGGGCTCAGTCGCTGTAACGGCGCTCATATCGAACCGACACAAATACACCTCCCGGCCGGTTAGCTCAATTTGCCGCTGCCAGTTTTTGTACCGAACCGTGAGGCTTGTTTTCTGGGCATCGTTAGCATACGGGTTCTGGGCGGCAATCAGAATGTTAGTGTTCTTGACAACGCCCCGCCAAACGGGCAGCTGTTTTTCCATTAAATCGCGGGCGGGCGTTTCAATCACGAGTTCATACTGGCCCTGGAACATGTCGGCAAAGCGGGAAAGCCGGTACAGTCCGTGGGTGAAATGCTCGTATGCCGCATACGTATCGTTACGTCGGGTTTCGATACCGGGTTCATCCCACAACCATAAACCAGCAGCCCCCGAAAAGAAGGGAAAGATCGCCGTTGCCTCGGCCATGAACGGCTGGATGAAGTTCGGATAGCTACTGAAGCTGTTGTGGTAACGCAGCCACACCCAGGGTAACACCGGTTTGTTGCTCCACGCCCGGTTCACCTCCACCTGAAACAGCAGATAAGAAAGATAGTCCTTTGCCAACGCCGTCGGGTAATCATAATAATAGTAAGCCGAGGGCGACAGAGCGTCAAGCTGGTCATAATATGGTCCGCCCACCCGTTGTTCCGTAGAATCTTTGACTAAGTAATTAACCTGGTTTAGGTTGGTGGTCCAATCCGTCCAGGAATACGTTGGTACATTAAGGTACGTGTTCAGGATGGGGGTATCGGCATAGCTGCTAACCGACACGTTCGTCAGATCAGTACGTTGGCGGACGTAGCGCATCCCTTCTGCGTAGAGGTTTCGAATGGCTTTTTTATAGGCACTGACAAACTCGGCATCGGGCAGGTTGCGATAAATCTGGGGGACACTGGCCTCCTGCTTCAACCGAAGAATCTGCGCATTCGACTCACGGATGCGTTCAACGTCTAAAGCAAACCGATTCGTTGGAAGGATGTAAAGACCAGCGGAGTTTTTCTGCCCGCCCGATAGTTCGGCCAGGTACTGCTCCCACTTGGCGCGGTAGGCCGTTAGGTCGTTTGCCCAGGGGCTGTCGAGCGTTTCCCAGGGTTGATTGATGCCGGTAGCGAACCCATAATAGATAACGGCGCGCTGCTCCGGCCGGATGAATTCGTTGTTGAGGTTAATGAGGTGGCTAAATCCGTGCCGGAGTGGGCTTGCCTGATTGTCGTTGAAACGTGGCCCACCGTAAATAATCGTGAATGGCAAGCTGAACTCCGGGAATTTGTTCCACTCAATCTGATTAGGCTGGCTAACGGGCGTGAATGCGAGCGGATCAGCGCACTGCTGCTGGGCCGTTCCCACCAAGCTTGCGCCTAACCACAAACTAATTACCCAGATGAAGAAAGTATCAAATCGGACCTGCATACCTTGGAATTTCGCCAAAACTACAGAATTTTGGTCTTGACTGTGCAGAAGACGTTAGTCTCTGTCGAGGTCATGCTCACATACGCTGTATGTGATCAGCACGTTCTTAACGTATTAATTATCGAATAATCATGCCAATGCTTATGAATATCGTTCGTCCGCTCGTTGTTGCTTTCGTGTTAGTTACGCTCATTATTGGTTGTAAAGGTAGTGGTGGCGAAACCCCGGAGCCAACCCAGGCTTCACAAACCGAACTGTTGGTTGCCAACAACTGGCAAACCAAGCAGGTAACAACCCCAGATGGACAGGAGATTAACGAAGGTCGATTAAACCTGGTCACACAATATTTGTTTGGTCTTAACATGCAGTTTCGTCAGGATGGCTCCGTTCGGGCGCTCGATTTTAAACAATCGAATAAAGTTGTAAACGGTGGTTCCTGGGCACTGGCAGCTGACAACAAATCAATTGATGTCGACGTAACGGGCTTCAAAGGTAATTTCCCGATCGTGCGGCTGGACCGTTCCAATCTCATTCTGCGCCAGACTGCTCCTGTAGATGGCAAAAATGCCGAGATAAACCTGGTGTTTGTGCCAGCCTTGTAATGCTACACTACACCTAAGTCTACTACACCAGTTACATGAAAAATGACCCCCGTACTCTGACTGCCTGGACCTTTTACGACTGGGCCAACTCCGTGCATTCACTGGTAATTGTGTCCAGCATCTTTCCAGTGTACTTCTCAGCCACCGCCCTGAATGAAGCAGGTGGTCCCATGATTGACTTTCTGGGTGTCTCGATCAAAAACTCGGTTCTGTTTTCCTACACGGTTTCGGCGGCTTTTCTGTTTACGGCCCTGCTGTCCCCCTTCTGCACCGCCATTGCCGATTATAGCGGCCGGAAAAAGGCGTTCATGAAAGCCTTCTGCTATACGGGAGCCGTCAGCTGTAGCCTGCTGTATTTTTTCACAAAGGAAACCACCACCTTCGCCGTGATTTGCTTCTGGCTGAGCCTGATTGGGTGGAGTGGTAGTATCGTGTTTTATAATTCCTACCTGCCCGACATCGCCACCGAAGACCGCTTCGACCGGGTGAGTGCCCGGGGATTTTCCATGGGTTACATTGGCAGTGTCCTGCTGATGATTCTGAACCTGCTGGTGATTCTGAAACGCGATTGGTTCGGCAATATATCCGAAGGCATGGCGTCCCGACTGGCATTTTTGACGGTTGGTCTCTGGTGGATTGGCTTTGCGCAGATTCCGTTTAGCCGCCTGCCCGACGGCACAAAAAAAGCGCCCAAGGAGGGCAATTATCTGCTCAACGGTTTTAAAGAACTGCGTATCGTCTGGACGGAATTACAGGAACGACCTTTAATCAAGCGCTTTCTGGTATCCTTCTTTGTCTATAACATGGGCGTACAAACGGTCATGTACGTGGCTACGATCTTCGGGAGCGACGAGCTAAAGATGGAAGGGCAAAGCCTGATCATCCTTATCCTTCTGCTTCAACTGGTGGCTATTCCGGGTGCCTACGGCTTCTCCAGGCTCTCAGAGCGTATCGGCAATACGTATGCGCTGATGGTGGCCGTGGTGATTTGGATCGGTATCTGTGCAGCGGCCTATTTCGTGCAGACAGAATCTCAGTTTTTCGGCTTAGCCGCCGTAGTGGGTTTAGTAATGGGCGGCATTCAGTCGCTGTCACGGTCGACCTACTCCAAGCTCATCCCGGCCACCACCGACACGGCCTCCTACTTCAGTTTCTACGATGTCACCGAAAAGACATCCATTGTTATTGGTACGCTGGCGTACGGCCTGATCGAACAATTAACGGGTAGCATGCGCAACAGCGTATTGGCGTTGCTGGTGTTTTTCGTGATTGGCTTTGTGCTGTTGTGGCGCATTCCGTCGCAAAAAATCTACAGCACTCGTTTGGCGAAAGCAGAAGTTTTGTAAGTTTGCAGACCGTCCGACGCGTTCGGCGACATAGGAGGTTAGCTCAGTTGGTTCAGAGCGCTGCTTTGACAGAGCAGAGGTCAGCGGTTCGAGCCCGCTACTTCCTACTACCAAACGAAAAAGAGGTCCTGAAAAATCAGGACCTCTTTTTCGTTTGGTGCAAATCCATTCAAGTAACTACCGCTAACAGTAAGGTTATGTATCTCACTTACTGCTTAATCAGCCGGATTACTTGCTGCTGACCCGGTACGCTCACCTGCACTAGATACATCCCTCCTACCTTACCCTGCAGGTCAAAGCTGAAGCGCCGACCCGTTCCATCCATTGATCGCTGCTCGCCAATGACTTCGTTGTTAATACTTAGTAACCGGCAGGTCGTTGGCAATCCCGCAGCTCCACTTACCTCAACGGTTACTTGATCGACCACTGGGTTTGGGTAAGCCACTACATTCAGCTGAAACCCGGCTTCGCCTTTCGCTACAGCTGCTTTGCGGGCGGCCCCCACGGGGCACTGCGAGCGGATGTCCCAGACCAGCGTCACCTCCTGATTGCCCTGACGAGCCCGCAAGGTGATGGGCTGAGCATCAGCCGCCGTGCGCAACTCAGCATCCACCAACTGGTTAGGGTTAGTCGTCCAGTCGGTGATGCCGATGGCCCTGTACTCAATAATAGACGAACCGTCGCCCCCTGTGGTCTTGAAAGTAAAAGCACCCGTTTGGCAGTTGTAGTCCGGAGTCAGCAGTTGCAAACTTCCACCGCTTGGGTTAGGGTTATCTACTGGCTTAGGTCCATCCAGAGGGCACACGGCTCGTATGTTCCAGACCAAGCTTACCTCTTTGCCACCTTGCCGGGCCTGTAACGTAATACTGGGAGCATCCGGAGCCATCCGCAGCTCAGCGTCCACGAACTGGTTAGGATTAGTGGTCCAGTCGGTGATGCCGATAGCTTTGAACTCAACGGGACTACCATTGCCGCCACTCGTCTTGAAGGTAAAGGCACCGGTTTCGCAGCTGTAAGCTGGGGCCAGCAGTTGTAAATCGCTTTCGATACCAGGACTAGGGTTGTTAACCGGCCCAGATTCCTCTACGGGGCAGAGCACCCGAATATTCCAGGACATCGTCACTTCTTTACCACCCTGACGCGCACGAAGCGTAATGACGGGTGCATCGGCGGCTGTGCGCATCTCAGCATCCACAAACTGGTTGGGGTTGGTGGTCCAGCCGGTGATGCCCGGTACGGCATAGTACTCAATAGACGAACCGTCGCCCCCCGAAGTTTTGAAGGTGAAGGCCCCCGTCTGGCAGTTGTAGTCCGGGGCCAGCAGTTGCAGGTTTTCCCCGCCCAGATTGCCTGGACTGGCCTTAACTACGCCACTTAGCGGCACTTTCACTGTTTTCAGGGTGCCATTAACGCTCGCCATAACGCCCAGTTCATTAGAGTAAGTGCCCGGCACTAAGCCTGCTTTTAACCGAATGTAGATTGTTTTGGTAGCAGACACGTTGGCCTTCCATTCGCTTGAGGACAAATTGTCGGAGTCCTTGAACGGACCATTGGGGTCGTAACTGGCTTCGTAGCCAGACGGAAAGTAAAGACTTAATATGGACACATCATCGGGAATAAGTTTAGTAATGACCAGCGATTGGAGGGCTGATGGCGCTACCGGGGTGGTTTCAAAACCACTTAACGAGTTGGGATTAACGGCAACATACGGACCGGGTATCACGGGTTTGATGGTCAGCGTAAAGGTGCCACTGGCCGACAGCCCGCCCGGGTCGGTAGCGGTGATGGTGACGTTGTAGGTGCCTGGTACCGATGCTGTGCCCGTGATCTTGTGACCCGTGATGTTGTAATCCATAAGCGACGAGCCGTTGGGCAAACCACTGGCCGACCAGGTAAGCGTCTGACCTTCCGGGTCGGTGAAAGAGTTGCCCGGCATAATGAGATCAATAGGCCCTTGCGTGAGTGTCCGGTTGAGAAACGCGTCGTTGTACACGGGCGGCTGGTTAATAACCGGAGCCGCAGTCACCTGACCATTTAAGGGAACGGATACAAATTTCGTGGTTCCGTTAACCTTAGTCGCTATGAGCGCATTACCAATGTAGGTTGCGGGACTAATCCCTGCTTTCAAGCGAACGTACAGCGTTTTGGTGACAGGTTCATTGGCCGACCAAAGCGTAAAGGGTGCATCATCGTCGGACAAGAATGGGCCATTTGCGCTAAAACTGGCTTCATAACCGGCAGGCAGGGTATAGCCGACCTCAAAGGCATCCTGAGCCGAAATCTTGGTAATCAGCAAGGATTGTATGGCCGACGGTTGAGCCTGAGTGGTAGAAAAACCGCTTAACGCCGAAGGGCTGACTGTTAGTTTATTGCTACAGTTACCCATCTGAATCGTAAAAACTGCGCTTGGATCACTGGCAAGGAGGACATCTCCACTCATCGTTTTCGCCACCAACTTAACCTTGTACTGGCTACCAGGAAAAACAAAATTGGGAGCGTTCACAGTTTCATCGATAGACAAAGCTCCATCCGACAAGGAAACGACTTTGGCAGCTGGAGTCTGCTCATAAAAGAAGCCAAAGTCATCGGATAAGTAGATGTGTAATTGAGTACCCTGCGGGAAGGCACAGGTCCATTGTCCCTTCACATTGTAGGTTCCTCCCGCACATACTGGAGCGCCCGTCACAGTAGGCGCTCCGACATACGTCGGCGCATTTATGGTAAAGGCTAAACCGATGGGGCTGGTAGCCAACGTCTGTCCTCCCAACTTAGCAACAATCTGAAATTTGTATTGGCTACCTGTGGCTTTATTAGCCGGAATATCTATTACGTGATCAACCGTTGTTTGATTGCCACCAGGCATCGGTATTTCTTTAGCAGGGATGTCCCAAATCCCAAACTGCCCATTCTTATCTGATAACATCATCAGGAAACTTGTCCCACTAGGGAACGGACAGTTCCAGTCGAACTTTACGTTGACTTTACCACCAGCGCAAGCCGGGGCACCGATTACGGTAGGCGCTCCGTTAAACTTGACGGCATTGATCGCAAATGGGTCACTATCTGGGCTTGCAGCGAGAAAATCGCCTATAGTAGTGGTAGCTGAAACACGTATTCTGTATTGACCACTGGTGGGGATGTTTGCGGGTATATCCACCAACTGATTGGCAGTAAACACGTTTTCCGGGGCCGAAAAACTTTTCAGCACGGTAAACTGATTGAACTGCCCACTAGGGTTTGATAAGATGATGTTAAACTTGGTGCTGAACGGAAACGATGGAAATGGACAAGTCCAGGCAAAGGACACGTTGATTTTGCCGCCTGCACAAACCGGCGTACCTGTTACGACGGGTGCACTCGTAAACCCCCGAGGATTTACGACGAACGGCTGGCTATCCGGACTAGTAGCCAGGGTAGCCCCGTCTGCTTTCGCTACAACACGAATCTTGTAAAAAGTACCCGCCGTTTTGTAACCCGGCAACGTCACTGACTGAGTGATCGACGTAGCGCCGGCTGGCAATGTAACCTCCTGAATGGGTGTATCTAAAAAGCTAAACGCCCCGTTATTATCCGACAACACGATCTGGAAAGTTGTTCCGGCAGCGAACTGGCAACTCCAATCGAACGTTACGGTAAATTTTCCGCCCACGCAGACTGGCCCATCGGTAACAGTAGGTTTATTAATTGAGCAATTAGCTGACTCTGCTGGTAATTTCTCCGCCTTTGAGAGCGAGGGCAATAGCGCAAGTAACGCAAGAATAACGGCTACAAGCCGCGTAAAAAGTGGGAGGAGACGTACTGGTTGAGATTGCATAGTGTACTTGTTGAAAGGTTGTTCAATAGCATCTGTTTTAGCCAAAGTTGCCCCTTCCACTCCCCCATCCGCAAAAATTTCAGCTCTAATGACGCAGGCCAGGCAACGAATCGTTTGATTCTTCATTTCGGTCGTCGGGCCGTTTTCTCACAGTACTGCCGCCTTGTCATACGCAGTCTTAGTTGCCTCATGGGTGTCAAGCCATTAAGCAAACAGGCCGACCCCCGTTTGAGGATCGGCCTGTTGATTCAGGTGGTCAAAACATCCGATTGCGCCGACGCTGTTTACTGCTTTATATCCAGATTCACCAGCTCGTACACCCACCCACGTGTTCTTAATAAACAGGTTATCTTGATGGGTTAGGTTCGCTACGGGTGGTTTTATGGGCGGTGAACAGGGCTTTAAATGCGGCCTCCATCCGTTCGTCACCTTCCACGTACGGCACCGCAGGTTTGGTGTGGTACCACCAGCCGTAGGCCATCAGCTCCACCCGGGCCAACTGCAACCGGTTGGCAGCATTGAATTTCCTGGTAAATTCTTCGTCAAGTTGCTTGGGAAGGCCGCTGTTTTTCTTCTGTTCTTCATGGAGCCGTTGCCAGGCCGTCAGTAAAGCGGTGGTATCGCCGGAGATTAGGGCATCCACGTAAACAGCCCCCACCGAATCATACCGGCTTTGGCGCAGTAACTCCGGATGTGCGTGCGCCCTGATAGCCAGCCGCTTGAGCGCGTACTCGGCTTCCATAGCCTGTAATCTCCGCTGCTTCAGCTGCTGCCAAAAGGAGACATCAACGGGCGTCAGGTTTTGGAGGTGAGTTCGCATTTGCTCATAATCCTGGCGGAGTTTATCAGTACGCAGGTTAGGCAGTTCGTCGGGAGTGGCGGCTACCGCTGGTGCTTCCAGATACCAGTTGTCCAGCCACAGGGCGTGGGTAGCCCGGAGCTGCGCTTTCGTGTACCGGTCAGGGCTATACGTACTCTGGCAGTCGCATAATTCGGTCGCCCAGGTAAAGGTAGCGGTGTCTTTTTTCGGCAAAGGCCCAGCAGAGCCGTCGGTACGTCGCCTGCTCTCCTTCGAGCAGGACAGCGCAACCAGCAAAAACAACAGATAAGGAAAGAGTTTCATAGCGATACGTTAGCCTTTCGTTACTTAGCGATTGCTATTTGGGGCATGCTGACCTGGCTAACCTGACGCAGCAGGGTTGACCGGTCTGCCTTCAGCTTAGTTAAAAACGGCGTAACCTCAGCATCGTACGCTCGGGTGCTTACGCCAAACAAAAGCACCGCGGGCTGGCCTGACCTGGTCACGACTGTTTTGTAACGGTACACGTTCCGCTCCACAATACTGATCTGTTTACCGTCGGGGGTGTTCTGACTCAGCAGAAAATCAAGCAGGTACTCGCCATCTTTTTCAAACACCTCATAGCTGACCACCAGATTCTGCTGTTTAAGCCGTTGCAGCTCGTCAACCTTCGCCCGGACCACATCGCTGAGTTTGAGTGGGCTCGTGACAACATCCAATAGAAGCATAGTTTTAAAACGCTCGGGCTTATCGCCGGCCGCTACGTATTCCTGCTTGTAGAACGTAGCGGAAAGATGGGCCGTCCAGGCTAAGTGGTAAGCGGTATTGGCAAAGCGGATCGGTCCCGCAACCGCCAGGTAATCTTTGGGTGGTTTGTTCGATTGCCCTAACGCTTCACTTGCGATAAAAAGGGTTGATAGAAACACGGAGAAGAATCGATGGGTTGTCATTATCAAAGGTTCATTAGCTTGTTTACAGTTTCGGCCCACCCCAGTAACACCGGACGTGGTTCAGGAGCGGTTGCCTGGGTCAAAGGTGGCTCGGTGGCCTGCCAGGCACCAAAAGTTTGACAGCGAGTGACGCAAGGCGGGCCTTGAACCACCGTCTTTTTGATTACCAACCGTTTAGTTAGTTCCGGCTTACCTACTCATCCGCGTCGAGGGTGTAGTCGAGTCTGAAGTCGGACGTCGTTTCGCCCGTTAGTGCTTTGGTAGTTTTCGCGCGTCGAACGAACGTTGTTCGACTTACCGCAAATGGGCAGACAGCGAAAAAAGTAGTAATTCAACAGGCTAACATCACCAATCGATCATTGCTGTTGTAGATCAGTATATTCTCGTCGGCCTAAGCATCACCATTGCCGTACTTAACGAGTTTGGGGATCAGCGGTACACGGTCGTTTGCGTTGACCGACGTTATCTGAGTCTGAGCGTCAGGGGCCGACTGCTCTTCAGCCGGGTCATTGAAAGCATCCTGGTCACAGGACGACAGGCCTACTGATACGGCCAGGGCCAGTAGCACCATTGCGTGTTTCATGTGTGTTGGTTGTATTGAAAAAAAGTGAATGATGAGATCAACGTCAGGCCCACAGTAGGCTGATTGACCGAACAAAGTTGAGCCGCCTATTGGCTTGCGTTCAAGAATTTAATGGCCAACCCCAAACCCGAGTCAACGAACCGCCTAATCAAGCAAAGATGGCGTCCGCGCATTCAGCAGGGACTTAACGGAAGAATAGAGAAAGATTGAGCAGGCATTAATTCGCAATTCATAGGGCTTTCTGCGTCGTCTGTTACCCATAAATCACCCCTCAGCGAATCTTCTTTGACTGGGCCGGGCTGCCAGCCCTAGTTTTGGGCCATAAGCACGTAAACAACACGCACTCCTGGTGCTATGCTATCTATTGTAACCCGGTCGGCTTTCCTGTTCATTATGCCAATAAGCCGCTGGAATTGCCCTCTTTTCTAACTTTTTAACTCGTGTACTCATGACGCTGATCCGTATATGCTGGACCATCAATGGTTTCACACTACTTCTTGCGATTTTCTTCTTTCTGGACGGACTCCGTAACGCCACCAACAGCGACTACTTCAATGCCTGGGCCGTCGTTCTCGGCGGGTTGGCGCTGGGTCTGCCGGTTAGTTACTGGCTTTACCAGAATGGCCAATCAACACTGGCCAGCGTGCTGGCAGCAATTCCCGCTGGGTTTTCCGTTATGATGGGCTTGTTCTTTCTGCTCATGGCAGTCGTAATGCTCCCTGGTCTTATCTCCGGCGAAAAATTTCGGTGGAACTAACGTAAACACGCCTTTATAACTATGATTCGTTTTTGTTTTTTAATCGACACCGTTGCCCTGCTGCTTGGGCTTTACGGTTTTCTGAGCGGTCGGATTCCGGCAACAACCCCGGCCATTCTGGCGGCCGTATTTGGATTCATCGGCTTAAACATGCTGCTGGGTGGTTTCTTTAGCTACAACAAAACCCGCACGTGGTTAGCCAATACGGTTCGCACCTCGGGCGAGGTCATCGATCATGTGGGCAAAGAGTCAGTCGATAGCTTCGACCGCGATAACAAACGGTATGACATCGTCTACTACCCGGTGGTTCGTTATCAGACGCAAACGGGGCAGCTCGTTTCATTCACCTCATCGGTGGGATCATCCACCCCCAGTCATGCCGTTGGTGAGCCAGTCGGTGTCCGTTACGTACCGGCGAATCCGGAGAGTGCCGAAGTAGACGAGTTCATGAGCATTTGGCTCGTCACGTTAGTGCTGACGTTCATCGGCATTCCCTTCAGCATCGCTTCGCTGGCGTTAACCTTCGGCCACTTTCAACCCTGAGCTGCTTTGCTTTTTACGTACGCAAAGCAGCCCGATCACTCATCCCTCTTTGTACCATGTCCTGGCAGGAACACTACGAAAACGCGGCTCGAAACGAGAGCAATACTTACGAGACGGTATCTGTTGAAAACCTGCTTGCTCAGGTTGGTCAGGGACAATATGGCGCATACAATATGATCTGGTATGCGCTGGCCGAACGCGCCACCGTACACCAGGCTGGCTGGGTACTCTTCAGGGTGCTGCTTCGCAATGATGTTAGCTACCTGATTCGCTGCAACTGTGCCGAAGCGCTTCTACAACTACTCGGTCGGACCGACGTATTACAGACGCTCAATGAAGCAATCGATCTTACTAATGGAAGCCCCACCGAACGCCAACCCTACCTGACCGCCTTGCAAAAAGAACTGACCGCGCGACTTGGCTCGAAATGATCTGACGTTGTTTTAAGCAATGGATAAACTATTTGCCGCTTTCGTCACGACACGAACAGGTGTCTGACCGGGCGGCTTCTGCATTACCTTCTTATGAACCATAAAGCTATCGATCCACTCATCAGGAAGAGGGCTATTGCCGGAATGACCGGCGTTTGCCTGTACTTCAAGATCACTCTCACAGAACTACCTGATCAACTGACGTTTTTGCTGTAATGCTTCTTTCTATTCTTTGCTCCTTAATCACAGTCGATATGGCTGATGAGCCATTTGCCATTTTCCCGGACCAGCTCAATACTCCGCTCCATTACATTGTTGTAGTAGCTGCCGTACAGCGTAGCCCGAATTTTATTCGGGCCGATGGTTTTGATCCGCACGGGCGACCGGGTCCAGAAGGTAGCGTCCCAATCCTGTGCGCAGAAGTATCTGTCGCCATCCAGACAGGAAGGCACCTCGTCGATGGGTTCGTTCTGCCAGACCTGGCTGCACTGCTGATAGAACGCTGCCTCACCAGCAATGAACGCATCACTGACAAACCCGCTGGCTTTAACGTGTGCCAGGTAGCGTTCGAGCTTAGGCCGGATTAATTGCAGGTGCTCACCGCTATCGTCGGTGAAATCGATTTGTTTGGTGGGGTCCTGTAGGAAGGTTACGTACCATTGGTAAAAGCCATGCACGGCGTCGGCAACGGCTGCTGAGTCGGGGGTACTGCTTCCCGGAGTGGTAGCTTCGTGGTTAGTCTGGGGCTCTGAGTGGCAGGCCAGCAGCGCCACAAGGGCGAGAAAGGCAAGTAGAGACGTTTTCATGGTGGTGTTTGAGCGATATTATCGGTTCTGTTTCGCCAGCCACGCATCAACTTCATGCGTCGCATTGAAGGTTACGTCCCGGAAGCGTTCGGGGGGCGTGGTCTTCAGGGCCTGCTGGAGCTTGCGAACGTTCGGGCGAAAGTCAACACCCTGCTCTCCAAACTGCTCGTCGATGGCCCGGAGCAGTTCAGAAATCCCATACGAGTCGAAACTCCAGGGTTGCAGGTTATTGCTGTTTTGAATGTTATCGACTACGTCGCCCGCCAGCCGTGCGACACTCTGGTTCAGGGCCTCGGCAAATTCTCTGGACCGGGTCACCCGGTTACCGTCCAGGAAGGTATACACCTCCCGATACCAGTGTTCGTTCTTCAGCAAAGCTAAGATGTCGGCCTCCCAGTCAGGATGAGCTTTGATCTTGGCAAGGGCTGCCTGACGGATGTCATTCTCGCGAAACTGATTGGTGTGTACCAGCAGACCAAGAATTGAATCTTCGGGTTTCTGCGACGCAATAAAGTCTAACGTCTGCTGGTGCCATTGGTTTTCCTGCTCCTTTCGGCGGGCCATTTCGGCTTCTGATTGCCTGGCCGAATCTCGGACGTACCCTAGCAACAGTCCTCCGCTGTATAACCCACTAATGGCTAATGCTGCAAAAAAAGAGCTTTTTAACACAATAAGCGACAGGTTCGCTTGCCAACTGGTATTGAGCGACAGAAAACAGGCGACTAACCACAGCAACGGAATCCAAACCAGACCGTGCCCCACGGCTAACCCGTGCAGAAACTGAGGGTACGTATTGTCGGCATCACTGTGCCACTCCCATTTGAAAATAGCGCAGAAAAAAGTGGTCAGCACAACGAATAACCAGGCTACGAGTACAATAGTGGTACGCCACTCAGCCTCGTTGGCCACCCAACTGACTTTGCCGGTCGTGATCAGGGTAATGGTCAGCACTAAACTGCTGACGGCAAAGCCCAGGCCGAAAAAAGCCAGCCCCAGGCCGTACCCCATGGCGTTTTCGCCCACTAACGACGGTTTAGACGCCGTAAACAACGCCAGACCCACGTAGAATAAAACGGTGATTGCAAAGAAGATATACCCAAGCATGGCTGTATGATTTATTTATACAGGCCAAAGGTGAGGTACCCGTAACAGTACAACAAAAATATCAGGACTGCTGACGCAGAAAAGCTTATCAACCGTAGCGGATTACCAATGGGGGGTGGCCAACATTCGTACGTTTTGTACCGCCAAAATAATGTAATTGCATGACAATAAGCAGATTGCACTATTACTAATTGAAAAGTTTGCAAATTTCACTGTCTATCTGACTAGTCAATACATTATGTTTAAAGCAGTGCCACCCAAATGGAAGTACATCTATAAAGGTTGTTAAAGTGTTATTGACGCGTGAGTAAGTCTGTTATGTGAGATGCTTTAGTATCAATGGCAATCTATAAACAATCAGACTATGAAGCTCTAAGACGGCGCTGTGTCGAACTCAGCCAACAGGGTTGGCAGCAATCGGCGATTGCTCAGGCGTTTGGGTTGACTCAACCCTGGGTGAGTCGAACTCTGAAGAAATATCGGCTGCAAGGCAAGCAGGCCCTGCTGGAGGGCAAACGAACAGGAGCACCAACTCGTTTATCGGCTGACCAACTGGGCCAATTAGTAACTGAACTCAGCAAAGGGGCTGAATCGCATGGCTTTGAGGGTGCCATCTGGACGCGACCTCGTATTAATGAAGTTATTAAGAAGCTGTTCGGGGTAAGCTATGATCCTTCTCAAGTGGGCCGTATTTTGAAGAAAGTAGGCTGGAGTCGACAAAAACCGCAACCCAAAGCCAGACAGCAAGATGGACAAGCCGTTGCTCAATGGCGAGAAGAACGCTTACCCGAGCTTAAAAAAAGCTAAAGACGAAGGTCGTGTCATTGTTTATGTTGATGAATGTGCCTGTTATCTGTTGCCCTTACTAGCGCATAGTTGGGCGCCAAAGGGCCAAACGCCTGTAATTATTGAGCAGGCTGGACGAGCGCACTTAAGTCTAATTGCGGCTATTGCGCCCAACGGTCGGATTTATGTAGCGGGGCAGGATCAGCCTTTTAGCGGTGAGGACATTGTTTGGTTTCTAAGTAAACTCTGTAGCCGCTATCGAAAGCGGGATTTGTTAGTTATCTGGCAGGGCCGCCCTTTAGGTTTGTGGTGTAGTAGGATTTCAAGATTTGGCAGTTTACCCAAAGGTAACAGAGAGGGTTTCCCTACAGGGCCGCAGAGGTTTCGCTCTATGCTCAGATTCAGGCCCCTTTCTGTCTTTCTTACCTCCGTCTCAAATGGAAATTCGGGCATCAAGGCCCATTAGTAAGGGTTTGAGAAATAAGGTGAGTTACTGTTCCCATTCCAAATTTTAGCTCAGTATGACCGCTACTACTTATGGACATTCGCTTTTACATTGGCATTGACATTTCTAAAGCTACGCTCGACTGGGCTGTATTTGATGGTAAAACCATCGCTTTACAAGCTCAATCTGATAACTCAGAAGCGGGCATTAAGGCCATGCTTAAACTCATAAAAGCCCTACCTGGCTTTACCATCGCACATTCCATTTGTTGCATGGAGCATACGGGTATTTATAACGCTCATATACTGAACCACCTTCATAAATTAGCCTTCCCTCTATGGTTGGAAAACAGCCTACAGATCAAGAAGGCCGGTGGTTTGCAACGCGGTAAAACGGATGCTATTGATGCTGTTCGCATTGCTGAATATGCGTTTCGCTTTCGAGACAAAATGCGCTTATGGCAACCACCACGGCCCGTTCTACAAAAGTTAGCCGCTCTCAGCGCGCTTCGGCAACGACTTATTGGGGTGCGTCGACAACTCGAGCAACCCTTAGCCGAACAACAAACTTTTTGGGCGACGTCCCTGCACAAACAATTAAGTAAAACTTGTCAAGCTGCATTAACGGCGATTCGAGCTGATCTAGCGTCAGTGGAAATGCAAATTCAGACATTGATTGAGCAAGATGAGCGGTTGAAAGAATTGTTTGATTGGATCACCTCCATACCGGGTTTGGGTAGTGCCACTGCAACGGAGTTGTTGGTAGCAACCGATGAATTTAACGCCATCAATGAGCCTAAAAAACTCGCTTGTCATGCAGGGGTTGCTCCATTTGAATACCGTTCAGGGACAAGTGTACGAGGTAGAACCAGTGTAAGTCAGCACGCTAGAAAACGATTGAAATCCTTGTTTCATTTAGCAGCAATGTCGGCGATCCGAGTCAAAGGAGAACTCCAGGACTATTATCAGCGCAAGGTGGCAGAAGGTAAGAACAAGATGTTAGTGCTGAATGCAGTTCGCAACAAACTGATTCATCGAGTCTGCTCGGTAGTGCACCGTCAACAAAAATATGACAAAAACTATACGCCAGCACTTGTATAAACCATGGAAATCTGTGCGGATGGAGCCACCATTCATCGAAGCGAAGCTGTTAAGGCGTTGCTGGGTGAATGGCCCGGGCGTATTCACTTAGAACGCTTACCGGCTTATAGTCCTGAATTGAATCCCGTCGAGTTGGTCTGGAGCCAACTTAAAGGCAGCCTGAAAAATCAAGTATTTACCAATTTAGACGAGTTGACCGAAGCCATTCTCAAGCAAGTTAAACAGTTAGAGGCAAACCCTACATTAATCAGGGCGTTCTTCAATAAAAAGGAAATAGCCTTTATTACAGACTAATTCACAGGTCAATAACTGCATTGTAATAAGTTCATTACCGCTTGTATATGGAACATTTCGTACATACGTTGGCTACCCCCCAATTCTGCTTATTGAACCATATTTGAAGTGAATACAAGCAACAGGGCTTTCTTATAAAAACGGGCAAGTAGCAGTTAGCTCTACTTTTGTGGTTGCAACACTACAAAACCATGACTACTACCGCTTGCCCGCTTAAAACTACTACGTTTTTTCAACTCCTTAACCAA